>NZ_MSJP01000059.1 GCF_014596525.1 Streptomyces sp. CBMA291 | reverse complement strand
GCGAGACCGCCGCCGCCGAATCCCGCGCCGAACTCGCCGCCGCCCGCGCGGCGGACGCGGCCGAAGCCGCGGGGAACGCCTACGACGCCGAGCGCCGCGCCGCCGAACTCCTCGCCGGAGAGGAGCGCCTCGCCGAACTCCTCAGCCTCCCCGCGACCGGCCCGTCCCTCCCCGCGACCGGCCCGTCCCTCCCCGCGACCGGTTCGCCGATCCCCGCGACCGACTCGTCCCGCCCGGCCGTCGGCTCGCTTCCCGGACAGCGCACCGGCGATCCCGGACACCGCACCGACGACGGCGACCAGGCGTCCGGTACGGCCAGGCCTGCCTCCAGTACGCCCAGGCCCGCCTCCGGTACGTCCGGGACCGGTGGGACCGCGCCCCAGGGCCCCCTCACCGTCACCGAGTTCGACCGGTACGCCGACGAACTGCGCGGCATGCTCGACCAGGCCGTCACCTCCGCCGAACGTCAGCTCTTCGACCTGCGCACCGCCGCCGCCGACGACTCCCGCATCCTCGGCGCGCTCGGCGACGGCGGACTCCTGCCGCCTGGCCCCGACGTCCTCGCCACCGTCGAATACCTCGGCGAGCACGGTATCCCGGCCCTCCCCGGCTGGCGCTACCTCGCCCAGTCCGTCGACCCCGCCGACCACGCCCGGGTCCTCGCCGCCCGCCCCGAACTCGTCGACGGCGTCGTGATCACCGACCCCGTCTCCTACGGACGCGCCCGCGACGCCCTGGCATCGGCCGCCCTGCTGCCCCGCTCCGCCGTCGCCGTCGGCACCGCAGCCGCCCTCCTCGCCCCCGTACCGGACCGGGACACCGCCGACGACACCGGCGTCTTCCTCGTCCCGCCGAACCCGGCCATGCACGACGAGCACGCGGCCGACGAGGAACGACACGCCCTGCGCGCCCGCGCCACGGCCCGCGACGAGGAGATCCGCACCCTCGCCGGCCGGCTCGCGGGCGACCGCGCCCTCGCCTCCCGCATCGGCGCCTGGCGCGCCGACTGCCCGCCCGGCATGCTCGCCGAACTCGCCGCCGTCGCCGCCACCGCCCGCGAGACGGCCGAGGCGGCCGCCGCCGCCCTCGACGAGGCCCGCACGACCCGCGCCGAGGCCGAGGAGATCGCCGCCGAGGCCGCCAGGACCCGAGACGAGCGCCAGGAGGCCGCCCAGCGCGCCCGCAGGGTCGCCGACGCCCTGGCAGGCCTCGCGTACCGACTGCGCGAACGCTCCGCCTGGCAGGCCAAGCTCCGTGAACTCGCCGACGATGCCACCGAGTCCGAGGCCCGCGCCCAGACCTGTCTGGAACGCGCCCGCGCCGCCGACGAGGACCGCCGCGCCACCCAGCGCTCCGCCGACGACGCCCACCGCACCGCCCGCGCCCTGCGCGCCGAGCGCGCCGAGATCGCGGGCGCCCCCGACACCCTCCCCGAGGTGGACGCCGACGCCCCGCGCGTCGCGCTCCCCACCCTGCGCGAGGCCTACCGGGCCGCCTCCCAGCTCTACGAGAAGGTCGGCGTCGGCGCCGACCTGCGCGCCGAGCAGGCCCGCGCCGAGAGCGACGAATCCGCCGCCCTCGCCGAGCTGGACCGCCTCACCAACAAGGTCCGCACCCGCGCCGAGCAGCTCCTGGAGTCCACCGACGGCGCCGACGGCCCGTCCCGGCAGGCCGCCGCCGCCCGCGCCGAGGCCCTGGTGCAGATGCTGGAGAGCCGCGCCTCGGAGGCGAGCGAGAAGCTCGGACGCCTCAGGGGCGAGGCCGAGCGCCTCGCCCCCGAGGACGGCGGGGCGCACACCGAACTGCCGGAGGAGCAGGTGCCCGCCGACGCCGAGCGCGCACAGGCCCTGCTCCGCACCGCCACCACGGAACTCGCCACCCGCACCGACGCCCTGGAGGCCGCCCGCGCCGCCCACGCCGGGCTGCTGAGGGACCACCGGGCCGCCGAGGACGCGGCGGGCGGCTTCGACGAGACGGCCGCCCTCCTCGGGGACCTGCTCCGCGACCACCCGGACGAGGAACGGGAGGAGGCCGAGCCCTACCGGGGCACCCTGGAGGAGGCCCGTACGACGGCCGCCGAGACCCGCCGGGCGCTGCGCGGCTGCACCGCCGAGCTGTCCTCGGCCGACGCCGCCGTCCGCGAGGCCGGCGACATCCTCGTACGGCACGCCAACTCCACCCGCTACGAGCAGGTCCGCACCCCGGCCCGCCAGCAGATCCGCGAACTGCCCGCGTCCGCGCTGCCCGAGCACGCCGCCAAGTGGGCCGAGGCCTTCGCGCCCCGCCTGCGGGTCCTCACCGACGAGCTGGAACAGCTGGAGCGCAACCGCGACTCCATCGTGGACCGGCTGCGCGGGCTCGTGGAGTCCTCCCTCGCCACGCTCCGCTCCGCACAGCGGCTCTCCCGGCTCCCGGAGGGGCTCGGCGAGTGGTCGGGCCAGGAGTTCCTGCGCATCCGCTTCGAGGAACCCGACCAGGCCACCCTCGCGGAGCGGCTCGGCGAGGTCGTCGACGAGGCCACCCGCGCCGCCGTCAGGAAGAACTCGGACCTGCGCCGCGACGGCATGTCCCTGCTGCTGCGCGGGGTGCAGGCGGCGCTCGAACCCAAGGGCGTCTCCGTCGAGATCCTCAAGCCCGACGCGGTGCTGCGGGCCGAGCGGGTGCCCGTCGGACAGATGGGCGACGTCTTCTCCGGCGGCCAGCTGCTCACCGCGGCCATCGCCCTGTACTGCACGATGGCGGCGCTCCGCTCCAACGACCGGGGACGGGACAAGCACCGGCACGCGGGCACGCTCTTCCTCGACAACCCGATCGGCCGCGCCAACGCCACGTACCTCCTGGAGCTCCAGCGGGCCGTGTCGGACGCGCTGGGCGTCCAGCTCCTCTACACGACGGGCCTGTTCGACACGACGGCGCTCGCCGAGTTCCCGCTGGTGATCCGCCTCCGCAACGACGCCGACCTGCGGGCGGGCCTGAAGTACATCAGCGTCGAGGAGCATCTGCGCCCCGGCCTTCCGCAGCCCGCCTCCGAGGGCGAGGCGATCCACGGGGAGATCACGGCGACCCGCATGTTCCGCCGTCATCAGTCCGACGAACCGGCCCTGGTGGACGCCCCGTAACAGGGCCGCAGGACCGTCGTACGCGGGAAGGCCCGGCCCCCACCAGGGGACCGGGCCTTCCCGCGCTCTCACACCGGCGGTCTCAAGCCGCTTCCGACAGCGACGTGGTCTCCGCCCGCTCCGCCCCGCGCCTGTCGCGCATCGACGGACGGGCCGTACTGCTCGGCTCCGACACCACACCGCCCCGCTGACGCCACACCTGACGGGTGACCCACACGTCGAGGACGCTCCAGGTGGCCACCACGGTCGAGGCGACCGCGGTCAGGGTGACCGGGAACGCCAGCCAGGAGCCCGCCACACTACAGAGGAACGCCACCACCGCCTGGATCAGCGTCACCGACGTGATCATCACCGCGCGCACCGCGGCGTCGCGCACCGGATCGGGCATCCGCTGGGTGCCCCGCTCTTCCTCCACCCACAACTGCCCCGCCGGCCGCGCCTCGTATCCCATGGTCCTGTCACTCCCCACCGCTGAACGACTCAAGGGGTGACTGCCCGGCTTGAGCACCTTTACGCGGACAGCGACCTCCCCGTGCTTATTGACGCACGAGAGGGAGCGAAGGTTTCGCCCGACCCCCCGGAAACGCCCGATACGGACGGCCGGAACAGAAAGTTCCAGCCATCTCCCCACACAGCGGAAAGGGCATGGCATCCGGTGTCCTCCGCCACAGTGGCCGATCTCAACTACCTGAATAGCGGGACATCTCACGATCGGCACTCACCCGACAGGCTGAAAACAGGCCGGACATGCCTTCGAGATGGTCTTGATGCAGTAGTAGGCTCACGCCGCCGTTTGTTGAAATTCAAGGTTGACGCCGGGTGTTGACACCGGACGTCACGAACGTGAAGGACCTCCGTGGCGCACGGAGGCCGAGCTGGGGGAGGCCATGCGCTTTCGCGGGAAGTCCATCCGCAGGAAGATCGTGGCGTTGCTGCTCGTACCGCTCGTCTCCCTCACCGGCCTCTGGGGGTTCGCCACCGTCCTCACCGGACGGGAAGCCGACCAACTCCTCGACGTCGGCTACATCGTCGACAAGGTCGGCTACCCCCTGGAGGACACCGCACGGGTCATCCAGGTCGAACGCCGCCAGTCGCTGATCTACCTCGCCGACCCCCGGGGCTCCGAAGCCCTCGACTCCCTGCGCGAGACCCGCGAGGCCACCGACCGGCAGATCACCCGCATCCGCGCCAACGCCGCCGATCCGGGCGTCCGCGAGGAGATGCGGCCCGCCACCGCCCAACGGCTCACCTCCCTCCTCGACGCGCTCGACGGCCTCGACTCGCTGCGCCACTCCGTCGAACACCGGGACATCGGCCGCATCCAGGCCCTGGAGTTCTACAACCGGCTCGTCGACCCCTGCTACGGCTTCCTCCTCACTCTCCACGCACTGGAGAACGTGGAGATGGACAAGCAGGGCCGCGCCCTCGTCGGCATCACGCGCGCGCGTGAACTGCTCTCCCGGGAGGACGCCCTCGTCCTCTCCGCGCTCCTCGCGGGCCGCTTCACCCGCGAGGAGATCCGCGCCGTCTCCGACCTGATCGCCAACCGCACCCAGCTCTACGACGTCAACCTCGAACTCCTGCCGCCCGCCGAGCGCGACCACTTCGAGAAGTACTGGAACAGCCCCGGCACCCGGCCGCTGCGCGCCGCCGAGAACGCGATCGTCGAAGCGGGCCCCACGAACGCACCGCGCACCATCACCCCCGCCTCCTGGCAGGACCAGGTCGGCCCCCTCCTCGACGACCTCGCACGGGAGAACACCGCCGCGGGCGACCGCTACCAGGAACGGGTCGCGCCCGCCGCCCGCAGCGTCCTCCTCAAGGTCGGCATCGCCGGCGTCCTCGGCTTCCTCGCCCTGCTCGCCTCGATCGTCGTCTCCATCCGCATCGGCCGCGCCCTCGTCCGCGACCTGCGCAGGCTCCAGAAGGAGGCCCAGGAGGTCTCCGGCGTCCGGCTGCCCAGCGTGATGCGCAGACTCGCGGCGGGCGAACAGGTCGACGTCGCCACCGAGGTCCCCCATCTGGGGTACGGAGAAGACGAGGTCGGCCGGGTCGGCCAGGCCCTCAACACCCTCCAGCGCGCCGCCGTCGAAGCCGCCGTCAAGCAGTCCGAACTGCGCCGGGGCGTCTCCGAGGTGTTCGTCAACCTCGCCCGTCGCAACCAGGTCCTGCTGCACCGCCAGCTGACCCTGCTCGACACCATGGAGCGGCGCACCGAGGACACCGACGAACTGGCGGACCTCTTCCGGCTCGACCACCTCACCACCCGTATGCGACGGCACGCCGAGGGTCTGGTCATCCTCTCCGGCGCCGCCCCCTCCCGCCAGTGGCGCAAGCCGGTCCAGCTCATGGACGTGGTCCGCGCCGCCGTCGCGGAGGTCGAGGACTACGAGCGCATCGAGGTGCGCCGGCTCCCGCGCCTCGGCGTGGGCGGGCCCGCCGTCGCGGACCTCACCCACCTCATCGCCGAACTCCTGGAGAACGCCACGGTGTTCTCGCCCCCGCACACCGCCGTGCAGGTCCTCGGCGAGCGGGTCGCCAACGGCTTCACCCTGGAGATCCACGACCGGGGCCTCGGCATGAACGCCGACGCCCTGCTCGACGCCAACCTGCGGCTCGCCGAGACCCCCGAGTTCGAGCTGTCGGACACCGACCGGCTCGGCCTCTTCGTGGTCAGCCGCCTCGCCCAGCGCCAGAACGTCCGTGTCTCGCTCCAGACTTCCCCGTACGGGGGCACCACGGCGGTCGTCTTCATCCCGGCCACCCTGCTCACCGACGCGCCCGAGACCCAGGGAGCCGGATTCCGGCTGGACCGCAAGGTTCCGGAGCACACCACCCAGGCCGACGAGACGGCCGGTCCCGGTGCGCTGCCGAGCCGCCGTCCCGCGCTCGCGCGCGTCCCGGACGTCACCGGGATGCCGGGCCCGCTGGACGGACCCGTCGAACTCGAAGGGCCGCTCGGCGCGGAGGACTTCGACGTCCTGCTCGACCGTTCGGCGGATCTGCTCGACAGCGACAGCGAGCGCGGTGGTCTCTTCCGGCCCCGTCGCGGTCGCCGCGCGGGCCTGGCCCCGGCCGACGGGCCCCAGCCGCAGGGCGGCCAGGACCGGACGGACGGCCAGGACGGCCGGGACGACGAGGGCGGTGCCGACGACGGCCCGGTGCCGCTGCCGCGCCGCCGCCCGACACCCACCCTCGTCGTGGACCACGGGCGCCGCGTCGACGAACCGGACCGCATCAGCGCCGCCGCCCAGGACCGGGGCCACGGCCTTCCGGACCGTGCGGGGCCTTCGCCGGACCGAGGCCACGGCCTCTCGGACCGCACGGACCCTTCCCCGGACCGTCCGCACGGCCTCCCCGGGCGGGACCATCCGCTTCCCGACCGGGACCAGCCGCTCACCGGCCGGGCGCACCCGGCACCCGGGCGCTCCTCCGAGACCGCACCGGACCTTCCCGGGACCGTCGGACCCGGCGTTCCCGGTCGGCGTCAGGACCACGGCGCCGACGGGGACGGGCCGCAGGCGCCCTCGTGGGGCTCCGGCCCCACGCTCGTCCCGGTACCGGGCGAGGGACCCGTCCGGGCGGACGGCCCCGAGCCCTTCGGCGGACTGCCCCGCCGGATCCGCCAGGCCAGTCTCGCGCCGCAGCTGCGCGGGACCGACGGCCCGGCCGACACCGGTACGGGCGCGCGTGCTCAGGCCCGTACGGGCAGCGCGTCCGAGGAGCCCGGTTCCTTCGAGCGGGACGCCGAGGAGGTACGCGCGCGCATGGCCGCCATGCAGCGCGGCTGGACGCGCGGACGTCGGCACAACGCCGATCCGGACGAACCGACAGCACCAGGAACGACACCCGAGGGGGACGGTCGATGACCGCACCGAACGCCACAGCACCCACTCTTTCCGGCGCCACGCGCGGGAACGGCGAACTGAACTGGCTCCTGGACGAACTCGTCCAGCGGGTCGGCTCGATCCGGAAGGCCCTCGTGCTCTCCAGCGACGGCCTTCCGACCGGTGCGTCTCAGGAGCTGACCCGTGAGGACGGCGAGCACCTGGCCGCCGTGGCCTCCGGCTTCCACAGCCTCGCCAAGGGTGTCGGCCGCCACTTCGAGGCGGGCAAGGTGCGCCAGACGGTCGTCGAGCTGGAGGACGCCTTCCTGTTCGTGACGGCCGCGGGCGACGGCAGCTGCCTCGCGGTGCTGGCGGACGTCGACTCCGATGTCGGCCAGGTCGCCTACGAGATGACGCTGATGGTCAAGAGGGTCGGGGTCCACCTCACGACGGCCCCCCGATCCGGTCTGCCCTCGGGAGGGTGAGCGGGACGGTATGACTGACGCAGCCGAGCGGAACCAGCAGAACCAGGGCCCTGCCCCCGGCCACCCTCACTGGTTCGACGACGAGGCCGGACCGGTGGTCCGTCCGTACGCGATGACCCGCGGCCGGACGAGCGCGGCCAGCCGTCACCGGCTCGACCTCATCGCCATCGTCGTTCCGGAACCCGCCGCCGACGATCCCGGCCGGGACCAGTCGCTTTCCCCGGAACACGTGGAGATCGTCGAACGCTGTTTCGAGCAGCCCCAGTCGATCGCCGAGCTGGCCGCCGGGCTCGACCTCCCCGTAGGGGTGGTCAGGGTCCTCGTCGGCGATCTCGTCGAGGACGAACTCGTCCATGTGACCCGCCCCGTTCCGCCGGCCGAACTGCCGGACGTGAGCATTCTCCGCGAGGTGATCAATGGCCTTCGGGCGCTCTAGCCGCAAGCACTCCGTCATCGAGCCGATGACCCTGAAGATCCTCGTCGCGGGCGGGTTCGGGGTCGGCAAGACGACTTTGGTGGGTGCGGTCAGCGAGATCAGACCGCTGCGGACCGAGGAGGTCCTCAGCGAGGTGGGGCGACCCGTCGACGACCTGCACGGGGTGGAGTCCAAGACGACCACGACGGTCGCCATGGACTTCGGCCGGATCACCCTCCGCGAGGACCTCGTCCTGTACCTGTTCGGCACTCCGGGCCAGGACCGTTTCTGGTTCCTGTGGGACGAGCTGGCGCAGGGCGCGCTCGGCGCGGTGGTCCTCGCGGACACCCGCCGTCTTGAGGACAGCTTCGCGGCCATCGACTACTTCGAGCGGCGCGGGATCCCCTTCACGGTGGCCGTCAACTGCTTCGAGGGCGCCCGGCGGTTCCCCGCCGAGAGCGTGCGCGGCGCGCTCGACCTCGACCCCGAGGTGGAGCTGCTGATGTGCGACGCGCGGGACCGGGAGTCCGTGAAGAACGTGCTCGTGGCCGTCGTCGAACACGCCCTCGTCCTCGCAGGCCGGGGACACGCGACGGCCGCCCGCTGACCTCGGGGCCCTCCTTGCGGAGGTGCCGCTCCCCTCGATCGTGCGATCATCGGACGTTTGTGCTTCGAAAGTGTGAACCTCCCTTCCGGTCATTGCCCGGCTTCTCTTGATCGCTCTAACGTGCGTCGAAAGCACTGGCGGAGTCGGGGCGGGGCATCGACGGGGCGATGTCCCGCCGCCAGGTCCGGGAGCACGCGAGAGGACGGAAGCATGCCGGTCAGGGTGAAGAGTCAGAAGTTCAGCATGCTCTTCGACTGGTTCGACCAGGGCGGCGACGGTGTGCTCACGCACGACGACTTCCAGGCGATGGGCGATCTCTTCACCGCCCTCGCCGCCGAGGACGACCAGGAGAACGCCTCGGCGATGCGGGAGGCGTTCGAGGAGTGGTGGCGGGTGCTGCTCACCCATGGGGACGCCGACGGGGACGGGCGGATCACCCGCAAGGAGTTCCTCGACGTGATGGAGGCCAACGTCACGGATCCGCGGAACTTCGAGAAGGCGGTGCTCGCGATCGCGGACGCCCTGATGAGAGCACTGGACACCAACGGTGACGGAGTCCTGAGCAAGGACGAGTACGTACGCATGTACAGCGCCCTGGGAATCCCGCCCGAGCACTCGGGCGAGGCGTTCCGACGGCTCGACCGGGACGGCGACGGGGCGATCAGCCACGAGGAGTTCCGTACGGCCATCAGGGAGTTCTATCTGAGCACCGACGACAAGGCACCGGGCAACTGGCTGATCGGCCCTCTCGACAAGACGGCCTGACGAGACGGTCTGACAAGACGGTCTGAACCCCGGGGAAGAGCCTTCGCGGAGCGGGGTTCCGACCACTTGGCGAGGGTGTCCTCAGCGCACCGCCACCACCGCCGACCCATGCCCGAACAAGCCTTGGTTCGCACAGACGCCGACCCGCGCCCCCGGCACCTGACGGGCGCCCGCAGTGCCCCGCAGCTGCCAGGTCAGCTCGCAGACCTGGGCGATCGCCTGCGCGGGCACGGCCTCCCCGAACGACGCGAGCCCTCCGCTGGTGTTGACGGGTAGCCGCCCCCCGAGCGCCGTCGCACCCTCCCCGAGCAGCTTGGCGCCCTCGCCCGGCGGACAGAGCCCGATGTCCTCGTACCACTCCAGCTCCAGCGCGGTGGACAGGTCGTACACCTCCGCGAGCGACAGGTCCTCGGGACCGATCCCGGCCTCCTCGTACGCGGCGCGCGCGATGGAGGCACGGAAGGTGTGCGCGGCGGGGGCGACGGCCACCGCCGAGTCCGTCGCGATGTCCGGCAGATCGAGCACCGCCTTGGGGTAGGTGGGGGAGACCGTCGACACGGCCCGGATCCGCACCGGATCGGAATGTCCGTGCCGTCGCGCGAAGTCCATGCCGGACAGGACCAGCGCGGCTCCGCCGTCGGAGGTGGCGCAGATGTCCAGCAGCCGCAGCGGATCGGCGACCACGGCGGAGGCGGCGACCTCCTCGGCGGTCACCCGGGCCCGATAGCGGGCCAGCGGGTTGAGCGCCCCGGCCGCCGCGTTCTTCACCTTGACCCGGGCGAAGTCCTCGGGGGTGTCGCCGTACAGGTCCATCCGACGGCGCGCGTACAGGCCGAAATACGCGGGGTTGGTGGCCCCGAGCACCCGGAACCGCAGCCAGTCGGGGTCGTCGGGCCGCTCGCCCCCGGCAGGAGCGAGGAAGCCCTTGGGCGTCGAGTCCGCGCCCACCACCAGGACCACGTCCGCGAGCCCGGCCAGGATCTGCGCCCGCGCCGTCCCGATGGCCTGGGCTCCCGAGGCGCAGGCCGCGTAGACGCTGGTGACCCGCGCGCCCTGCCAGCCGAGGGCCTGTGCGAACGTCGCCCCCGCCACATAACCGGGATAGCCGCAGCGCACGGTGTCGGCTCCGACGACCGACCCGACGTCGGCCCAGTCGAGACCGGCGTCGGCGAGCGCGGCACGGGCGGCGGCCGTCCCGTAGGTGACGAAGCTCCGCCCCCACTTCCCCCAGGGGTGCATCCCGGCCCCGAGCACGGCGATGTCGTTCACGGCCGCTCCTCCCGCCGCCCGGCCACGGGCCGCCAGTTCCAGGTGGTCCAGACGTACCGCTCGTCCTCGTGGAGGACGCCGGGCACCACCTCGACCTCCATGCCGACGGCGAGATGGGCCGTCGTGACCCCGGGGGCGGCCTGCCCGAGGACCACCATCGCCTCCTCCGCCAGCTCGACGGCGACGAGGGTGTACGGCTCCCAGGGCGCGTCCGGGTCGGACACGTAGGGGGCGGGCGGGCGGTACCGACCGTCGGTGTACGACCAGACCCGGCCACGCGGGGAGAGCGGGACCTCGGCGAGTTCGCCGCCCCCGCAGAACGGGTTGCGGCAGGCGTGGTCCTCGCGCGGGAAGAACACCGACGCACAGGCCGTGCAGCGGGTGCCGAGCAGCCGGAACCGGCCCCCCGGCACCGCGTCGTCGGTGAACCAGCCGGCCACCACCGGTCTGCGCGTCCGTGTCATCGGGGGCCTCCCGTGCCGCCGGTCATCACTGAGCTGACGAACCGTCAGGAGTGTGACACGGGAGCCCGGCCGACGGAAGACACGGGTGTACGGAAGCCGCCGGTCGACCGAAGACTCCGGCCGAGAGGAGGCGCGGGCCACCGAGCACCCGTCACCAAGCACCCGCCACCGAGTACCCGCCCCCCCGGCACCGCAGCAAACCGTCAGTGACCGGCCACCGACCTCCGGGCCACCGGAAAGTCGAAGAAGGTCTCAGGGAACGGCTCCGGCTTGAACGTGTAGTGCCACCACTCCTCCGGCAGGTTCACGAACCCCTGCTCCGCCAGCGCCCCCTTGAGCAGCTGCCGGTTGGCACGCTGTTCGCCCGTGACCCTCGGATCGTCCGTGTGCGAGCGGGTGTCGAAGCAGTCGTACCCGGTCCCCATGTCCACCGAGTTGTCCGGGAACCGCTCCGCCCGGGGCGCGTAGCACGCCGCCAGAGGCTCGCCCGGCACGTACGCGCGCGTGGGCACGGCCGGAAGCCGTACCACCGTCAGGTCCACCGTCGAGCCCCGGCTGTGCCCGGACTTCTCCGCGATGTAACCGTCCGCGAACAGCCTCGACTTGTCGACCAGCGGATAGAACTCCCTCTTCATCCGCTCGTCCGCCGGATCCTCAGCCCAGCGCACGAAGTGGTCGACGGCCCGCTGCGGCCGATAGCAGTCGTACACCTTCAGCGTGTAGCCCCGGGCCAGCAGCCGCGCCTGCGCCCGGTGCAGCGCCTCGGCGGCGGACCGGGTCAGGACGCACAGCGGCTGCCGGTAGCCGTCCACCGGCACACCCGTGAAGTTGTGCCGGGTCGCGTAGCGCATCTCCTGGAGGATCGTCGGATCGACCGAGGAGAGCGCCGTGAACTCCCTTGGCGCCTTGGGCTCCGGCGCGGCCGAGACGGGGGGAGCGGGGGTCGCGAGGACACCCGCGACGGCGAGCAGCCCGGCCGAGGCCGTGACGGCAAGGGTGCGGAGTGTGCGGACGAGTCCAGTCATGCGCACCGTCTACCAGGTACGGCGGCGCCGGGGAAGGGCGATCGCGTACGGTCGGTCCCGTGAAGGACACCCGTGACGCGCACTGCTCGTCCTGCGGCGCCCGCTACCCGGCCGACGCTGGCTGGCCCCGCACCTGCCCGGTCTGCGGCGCCACCGCCTACCGCAACCCGCTGCCTGTCGCCGTCGCCCTCGTCCCGGCCGTCGACGGCGCCCGTACGGGTCTGGTCGTCGTCACCCGGACCATCGAGCCCGCACGGGGCGGCGTGGCCCTGCCGGGCGGCTTCATCGACCACGCCGAGGACTGGCGCGCCGCCGTCACCCGCGAACTGCGCGAGGAGACCGGCATCAGGGCCCCGGCCGAGGACGTCCGGCTCGCCGACGCGATGAGTTCCCCGGCCGGACACCTCCTCCTCTTCGGCCTCCTCCCGCCCCGCCCTGCACACACCCTCCCGCCCTCCGCCGCCACGGACGAGACGACCGGCCACCACCTGCTCCACACCCCCCGGGAACTGGCCTTCCCGCTCCACACCGAGGCCGTACGGAAGTGGTTCGCGGGGGAGTACGGCTGAGGGCCCGCCACGGAGGGGAGCAGGGGTCCTGCGGGACCACCGGCCTCACCCCTCGGAAGCCGACTCCCCGCCCTCCAGCCCCCGGACCCGCACCGGCAGTTCCGGCCGCTCCACGCCCGCGTCCGTCACCCGTTCCACGACCACCCGGCCGTCCACCAGCCGTGACTGGTACCGCTCGATCTCGGCCGGTTCCCAGCCGTCCCCCGTGTCCCGTACGACGAGACCGCCACCGGTCCGCCCCGGCGCGGGCGCCCACACCTCCAGGGCCGGCCGTCCGTCGTCGCCGAGCACCGGCAGCACCGCCCCGGCCCGCGCGAGGACCGGTATCCGGGAGAGCGGCGCGTCCAGCACCACCCGGCCGGGCCCCTCGTACGCCCGCCCCGTCGACGTGTCGTACCAGCGGCCGCGCGGCAGCCCGACCGACCGCCGCTCCGCGCCCTCGGCGAAGACGGGCGCCACGAGCAGCGCGTCACCGAGCAGGAACGCGTCCTCGCACTCCCGCAGCGCCCGGTCCTCGGGCGCTCCCCACCACAGCGGCCGGACATAGGGCGCGCCCGTCATCCGGGCGAGCCGGGCCAGGGTCGTGAAGTACGGCCGCAGCCGCTCCCGCTCGGCCAGGGCCACGCGCGCGTACTCCAGGATTTCCGAGCCGAACTCCCAGGGCTCGCGCCGCCCCGCGTCGATCGCCGCATGCGTACGGAACAGCGGCAGCCACGCCCCCAGTTGGTACCAGCGCAGAAACAGTTCCGGTGACGGAGTGCCGTCGAAGCCGCCCACGTCCGGCCCCGAGTACGGCACCCCGCACAGCCCGAGCCCGAGCACCAGGGCGAGCGAGGCCCGCAGCCCCGGCCAGCCCGTGGACACATCGCCCGACCAGGTGCCCCCGTACCGCTGCATACCGGCCCAGCCCGAGCGGGAGAACAGGAAGGGCCGTTCGTCGGGCCGCAGCCGACGCAGCCCCTCGTATCCGGCCCGCGCCATCGCGAGGCCGTACACGTTGTGCGCCTCGCGATGGTCGCCGCCCCGGCCGTCGAGCGCGTGCCGGGCCGAGCGGGGCAGGGTCGGATCACCGAAGGGCACGAAGGAGACGGGCTCGTTCATGTCGTGCCACACCCCCGAGAACCCCTGCCGCAGCCGCTCCTCGTACAGCCCTCCCCACCACTCCCGTACCGCCGGATCCGTGAAGTCCGGATAGGCGCACGCCCCCGGCCACACCACCCCGCGCACCTCCTCGCCCCGCGCGCCCCTGACGAACGCCCCGGCCGCCCGCCCGGAGTCGTACACCGCGTTCCCCGGCTCGGCCTTCACCGCCGGGTCCACGATCGACACGAGCCGCACGCCCTGCTCCCGCAGCTCGGCCGCCAGCCCCGGCAGATCGGGAAAACGCTCCCGGTCGACGGTGAACACCCGGTGCCCGTCGTAGTGATCGATGTCCAGGTGTACGGCGGACAGGGCGAGACCCCGCTCCCGGTACCCGGCGACCACCCGCCGTACCTCCCCGGCGCTGCCGAAGCCCCAGCGCGCGTGCTGCGGCCCGAGCGCCCAGGCGGGCGGCAGCGCGGGCGCGCCGGTGAGCGCCGCCCAGTGGTGCAGCACGCGTGCGGGGGTGCCGACCACCACCCAGCAGCGCAGGGGCCCGCCGTCCATGCGGACCTCGCTCGTCGCCGGCCGGTCGTGCCCGGAACCCGCCCCCTCCTCGCCCTCGGCGAGGGTGACCCGGCCGTCCCAGGAGTTGTCGTGGAAGACCAGATGGGTTCCGGCGTCCGAGACGACGAACTGCACGGGCATGGTGATGTACAGAGGGTCGTCCCCGGGCCGGAAACCGCCCTTGGGGTCGGTGTTCCACAGCCGATAGGAGCCGTCCCTCAGGCGCGGCCCCGCCGCCCGTCCGCCGAGCCCGAAGAACCGGGCGTCGGCCGGCAGCTCGCTGCGCTGCACCCAGCGCGCGGCACCGGCGGGCGCCTGCCCGGCCCCGGCCGCCGGGCCCTCCACCGCGTCCTCGGGCCCGGACACCGGATCCCACCACCGGGGCGGCAGGTCCCTGCGCAGCATCACTCCGCCCGGGGTGCGGATCTCCACCGCGCCGCGCCGGGAGACCGCCACCGTCACCCGCTCCGAGACGATCCGCCAGCCGCCGTCCGTGTCCGGCTCCAGAACGGCCCGGGGATCCGGATCGGGAGCCTCCCCGGCCAGCGCGTACGAAGGGAGCGGACCGGCCCCGTCCCAGGCCCAGAAGACGGTGCCGCCCGCCGACACGCAGACCCGCAGGACGGACCGCGCGAACCGGATGGTCCCCCCGCCGGGAGAGGCCTCCGCCACCACCGCGAGCCCCGGCACCCGGGCCCGCTCCGGGCCCCTCGGCGGCAGCTGCCGCGCGTCCGTACGGCGCTGCCGCCACGCCGCCCGCACCGTCCGCAACCCCCGCACCGAGCCGAACACCTTCATCGAACGCACCAGTTCACGACCGTACATGCGGCTCACCCTGCCACCCACCAGGGACGGAACAGGCTCCGTTCAGTCTCCGTTCACCCATGGTGGGAGCACATGTTCAACTGCCCGACCATGGGCGGCCGCCCCTGGTGCGAAAGACGATCACATGACATCGTCCTGTCAGCCGCGTCACGCGCACACCCCAGCACGTGCGCGGGACACACGCCGACCCCGTGTACAGCCAGGGAGCCCCCTCCATGACATCAGCGCAGACCGAGCCGCTCTGGCAGCCCGACGAGGAGCGCATCGCCTCGTCCGCTGTCACCCGCTTCCAGTCCTGGGCCGCCGAGCACCACGGCGCTCCGGCGGAGGGCGGATACCCGGCGCTCCACCGCTGGTCCGTCGACGAGCTCGAAGCCTTCTGGCAGGCCGTCGTCGAGTGGTTCGACCTCCGCTTCGCCACCCCGCACGAGCGGGTCCTCGGGGACCGCTCCATGCCCGGTGCCGAGTGGTTCCCCGGCGCCACCCTCAACTACGCCGAGCACGCCCTGCGCGCCGCCGACGAGCGCCCCCACGACACGGCCCTGCTCCATGTGGACGAGACACACGAGCCCACCCCGATCACCTGGGCCGAACTGCGCCGCCAGGTCGGCTCCCTCGCCGCCGAACTCCGCGCCCTCGGCGTACGCCCCGGCGACCGCGTCAGCGGCTATCTGCCCAACGTCCCGCAAGCCGTCGTGGCCCTGCTCGCCACCGCCGCCGTCGGCGGCGTGTGGACCTCCTGCGCCCCCGACTTCGGCGCCCGCAGCGTCCTCGACCGCTTCCAGCAGGTCGAGCCGGTCGTCCTGTTCACCGTGGACGGTTACCGCTACGGGGGCAAGGAGCACGACCGCCGCGACACCGTGGCCGAACTCCGCGCCGAACTGCCCACCCTGCGCGCGGTCGTCCACATCCCCATCCTCGGCACCCCGGCGCCCGAAGGCGCCCTCGACTGGGCCGCCCTGGTCGCCTCCGACACCGAGCCCGTCTACGAGCACGTCCCGTTCGCGCACCCGCTGTGGGTCCTGTACTCCTCCGGCACCACCGGCCTGCCGAAGGCGATCGTCCAGTCCCAGGGCGGCATCCTGGTCGAGCACGTCAAGCAGCTGGGGCTGCACTGCGACCTCGGCCCCGAGGACGTGTTCTTCTGGTACACCTCCACCGGCTGGATGATGTGGAACTTCCTCGTCTCCGGCCTCCTCACCGGTACGACCGTCGTCCTGTACGACGGAAGCCCCGGCTACCCGGACATCGCCGCCCAGTGGCGCGTCGCCGAACGCACCCGCGCCACCCTCTACGGCACCTCCGCCGCGTACGTCATGGCCTGCGCCAAGGCCGACGTCCATCCGGGCCGGGACTTCGACCTCTCGGCCGTGGGGTGCGTCGCCACCACCGGCTCCCCGCTGCCGCCCGACGGCTTCCGCTGGCTCCACGACGAGGTCCGCGAGGACCTCTGGATCGCCTCCGTCAGCGGCGGCACCGATGTCTGCTCCTGCTTCGCCGGGGCCGTCCCCACCCTCCCGGTCCACATCGGCGAACTCCAGGCGGCCGGCCTCGGCACCGACCTCCAGGCCTGGGACCCCTCCGGCAAGCCGGTCATCGGCGAGGTCGGCGAGCTGGTCGTCACCAACCCCATGCCGTCCATGCCGATCCACTTCTGGAACGACCCCGACGGCAGCCGCTACCGCGAGAGCTACTTCGAGATGTTCCCGGGCGTCTGGCGCCACGGCGACTGGATCACGATCACCGACCACGGTTCGGTCGTCATCCACGGCCGCTCCGACTCCACGCTCAACCGCCAGGGCGTCCGTATGGGAAGCGCCGATATCTATGAGGCCGTCGAGCGCCTCCCGGAGATCCGCGAGTCCCTCGTGATCGGCCTGGAGGAGCCCGACGGCGGCTACTGGATGCCGCTCTTCGTCCACCTCGCGGAGGGCGCCGCCCTGGACGACGAGCTGATCGCCCGCATCAAGGCCACGATCCGCTCGGAACTCTCCCCGCGGCACGTCCCCGACGAGATCATCGAGGTCCCCGGAGTCCCGCACACCCTCACAGGCAAGCGCATCGAGGTCCCGGTCAAGCGGCTGCTCCAGGGCACGCCGCTGGCCAAGGCCGTCAACGCAGGTTCCGTCGACGACCTCGGCCTGTTGCGCTTCTACGAGGACCTGGCGGCCTCCCGCAAGGGCTGAGCGGACCCGGTCACCCCCGCCCGGCCCCGAGCGAGCCGGTCACGCCCGCGCCGCCCCGGGCAGCTCGCCGGGGGCGGCGGCCGCCGCCTTGGCCAGCACCGCCGAGACCCCGAGGACGGTACCGGCCGGACCGGCCGAGGTCGCCTCGGACAGGACCGTGCGCTCCCCGAGGAACGCCGACGTCGAACGGTCGAAGATCCATTGGGTCTGCTCGCCCCCGGAGGTACGCGCCACGGCGACGCCCTCCCGGCCCGCCGCGTCCTTCGCGGACGGCAGCACCGTCACCCCGGGGATGCGCGCGGCGGCCTCGTACAGCGCGGCGGTGACCTTCGGCGGCGCCCAGGTCTCGGCGAGCAGCGTCCCGATCGCGGTGAACGCGCGCTGATCGGCGTCCCCCTCGGGCCGACGGGTCTCCTCACGGATCAGCCCCAGCAGCGCGCCCGGATCCGTCGGAAGCGCCGCCACGTACGCGTGCGTCGGATGGGTGACGGACGGGGGCGCCGCGTCGAGCGTGGTCTTCCGGGGCGTGGCACCCGGGCCGTCCAGCTCGTACACCGGCAGCCGGGTGCCGAGTTCCACATCGGCGGCGCCCGGTTCGCGCAGCAGCCCGGTGCGGCTGCCGTCGGCCGAGAGCCACACCTCCCGCTGACGGGCGGCGGGCAGCGAGGCGGCTCCGCCGGACGCCGAGCGGCCGGCGTGGGCGACCAGGCTCCGCACGTACACGTACCCGTCGGCCCGCACGTCCGGCGCGGGGGCGGCTGCGGCGGCGAGCGCGGCCCGGTTCAGCAGCCGCCCGGCCCCGTCAGAGGCCCGCAGGCCCACCCGGTCGGGCCCGGGAGCCCCGGCGGGCGCGTCCTGGAGCGCGAACACGGTGACCCCGGCGGCCACCGCGCAGGCGGCGACGGGCAGGACGATCCGGCCGAACCGGAACCCGGGACGGGTCCGGCGAGCGGGGGCCGACAGCCGGTCCCCGCTCTCCTCGGCGAGGGCGGTGCGCAGCACGGCGTGCCGCAGGTCGAGATTCCGCTCCGGCGTCAGCTCGGGCACCCGGGGCGGCGGCAGCAGCTCGGCGAGTTCGGCGCGCAGCAGCGCATCGGCATCCACGCGCGCGTGACCCTGGGCGTGCGGCGGGCGGGGGGCGAAGGCGTTCATGCCTGGTTCTCCGGGATCGATCGGGGCACGAGGGCGGGGGGACGGGCGGCGGAACGGACGACGGACCGACCGGCCACGCCTCCGGACCCGGCTTGGGAACGGGTTTCCGGTCCGACTACGGGACCGGCACCGGGACCGGCTTCCGGCCCGGCTTCGAACCCGGCTCGGAGACCGGCCTCCGGTCCGTCCACGCACCCGGTCCGGGGACCGGCTTCGGCAGGAGTACGCGCGGGCGTGCGGCCGTCGTTTGCGGCGGCGGGCCCTCCGGGGGAGCGGACGGCGCCGCCCGCCGCCCGGTCCTTCCGGCGCACCGCGCGCAACTCCGCATCGGCGAGCTTGCGAAGCCGTTCACGGGCCCGGGAAAGGCGGGACCGTACCGTTCCCACCGGGACCCCCAGGGCCTCCCCGGCGGCGGCGTAGTCGAGTCCGGCCCACACCACGAGGGTGAAGACCTCCCGCTCGCGCCGCCGCAGCTTTCCGAGCGCGGCACGGGCGGCCCGTACCTGCTCCCCGTCGGTCATCCGGGCCAGGACCTCGTCGGCGAAGTCCGGCAGCACCCCGCGCTCGGGCATCCGGGCCAGGGCCGCGTCGCGCCGCCGGGTCTCCCGCGCGGCGCCCCGCATGATGTTGGTCGCGATGCCGAGCAGCCAGGGGCGCAGACTGCCGCCGTCGGCGTGCACCTTCCCCCGGCAGCGCCAGGCTTCCAGGAACGCGGCGGACACGACGTCCTCCGCGGTCGCGCGGTCCCCGCAGACCCGGTAGGCGTAGTGGTACAGCACGCGTGCGTGCTCGTCGTACGCCTCCCCGAGCGCCGAGGGGTCTCCGGCGCGGAAACGATCTCTCATAGGTGATTCCACATCTTGCACTGGGCCCTGGCTCACCGGGGTTCCCGTGACCTGGACCACACTCCCTTTCCCACGCCCTGTTCCCGCACCCCCTCTCCCACGCCCCGGAGAGCGGCCGCCACGGCGCGCGGGGCACGTTCAGGCGCCCCGGCGCACACGTCGCGACGAGCCCTCACCCCCCGTAGGTGGCCTGAGCGTCCCCCAGTACCCCGGCGAAGTCCGCCGCCAGACGGTCCGCCTCCCGTACGTCCAGTGCCGCCACGGTGATCCGTACGGCGGGCGGGGTGGCGATCCGGAAGCGGGCCCCCGCCGCGACCCACCAGCCCTGCGTCCGCAGCCCGTTGACCACCGCGGACTCGTCGCGCACCGGCACCCACACATTGAGGCCGCTCGCCCCGACGGCCCGGATTCCCCGTGTCCGCAGCGCGCCGATCAGCCCCGCGCGCCGTTCCGCGTACGCCTCCTCGCCCGCCGCCACGCGCGCGCGTACCGAGGGATCGCCGAGCAGACCGGCCACCGTCTCCTGGAGCAGATGACTGACCCAGCCCGAGGTCATCAGCATCCGTCCGTCATGGCGCGCAAGCGTCACCGGATCGCAGGCGACCCCGGCCCACCGCAGATCGATCCCGAGGTGCTTCGAAGCGGTCCGCACCTGGGCCCACCGGTCGAGCCCCGCCGCCGCGAGCGTATGCGCCGCCCCTCCGCCGATGTCCGCGGCGTGGTCGTCCTCGACGACGAGCACCTCGGGAAACTCCCGTATCACCGCCACCAGTTCGTCCCGTCGTGACCGGGTGAAGAACGCCCCGGTCGGGCACTGCCCCCGGGGGCTGCACACCACCGCCCGCGCCCCGCCGCGCAGCGCCGCCCGCAGCGACTCCGGTACGAGCCCCTCGCCGTCGACCGTCACGGGAACCATCCGCAGGCCGAGCGCGGGCACCAGATCGAGCAGATGGTGGAAGCCGGGGTCCTCCACGGCCACCGCGTCGCCGGGCCGCAGCTCCGTCGCGAGCAGGCGCGCGATGCAGTCGAGCGCCCCATGGGCGAACGTGACGTGCTCGGCGGGCACCCCGTCCCGCTCGAACCACTCCCGCGTCAGCCCTTCCAGGGCCGCGAGCCGGGGCGCGGCGCGATGGGACCCGTACACCGGGCCGACCGTCGACGGGGGGCGCAGTACGGGCAGGAAGGCCGGGTCCGGATGGCCGCCGGCCAGGTCCACGAGACCGTCCGGCACGCGCGGGGGGCGCCGGGAGGCCACCGAAGGCACCTCCGCCACGACGGTCCCGCCCCGCCCCCGCGTGACGACGACCCCCCGCCGCCGCAGCTCCTTGTAGGCCGTCGCGACCGTTCCCGGGCTGACCTTCAGGAGGTCCGCGAGCCGCCGTACGGGGGGCAGCGCGTCGCCGGGGGAGAGTCCGCCCTCGGCCACCCCGCGCTCCACCGAGGCGGCGATCCCCTTGGCCGTCGTACCGTCGATCGCATATTGTGCTGTCACGTAGTCAAGTATGTATTGATACAAAGCAGTTCGCAAGGGGGACTCATGAGCCGCGCCACCCGCTCCACCCGACCGGCAGGGAAGGACCGCGTCCCGGGCGGACCCGACGGCCGCCGCATGCTCCTCGTCAACTTCATCGACAAGTGCGGCACCGGACTCTGGTCCACGGCCATGGCCCTCTACTTCACCTATGTCACCGGCCTCGGGCTCGGACAGATCGGCCTCCTCGTCGGCGTCTCCGGCGCCGTCGGCATAGCGGGCGCCCCCCTCGGGGGACGCCTCGCCGACCGCTTCCCCCTCGTCCGCGTCCTCATCGCCACCCAACTGCTCCGCTCGGCCGCGCTCCTCGCCCTGCTGGTCACCGACGACTACCCACTGCTCGTCCTCGTCTCCGCGGCGGGCGCCCTCCCCGACCGCGCCACCAACGTCCTCACCAAGCTCTACGCCGCCCGGGTCGCGGGCCCCGAACGCGTCCGCTACCAGGCCGTCAACCGCACCGTCTCCAACATCGGCTGGACCCTCGGCGGACTCGGCGCCGCCGCCGCGCTCGCCGTCGGCACCACCACCGCCTTCCACCTGCTGCTCGTCGGAGACGCCCTCTCCTACCTGGTGATGGCGGCCCTCACCCTCCGCTGCGCCGAACCCCCGGCCCCCGCCACCCGCGTCGTCGCCTCATCCGCAGACCCCGCCCCCGCGGCCAAGCCCTCCAACCCCTGGCGTGACCGGGGCTTCCTCGCCTTCACGGCGGGAGACGCGGTCTTCTTCCTCCACGACTCGATCCTCCAGGTCGCCCTGCCCCTCTGGGTCGTCCACGCCACCGACGCCCCCGTAGGCATCGCACCCCTCCTGATGGTCGTCAACAGCGTCCTCGTCGTGCTCTTCCAGGTCCCGCTCTCCCGCTTCGGCACCACAGCCGAGGCCGCCCGCCGCCTGCTCCGCCCCCTCGCGGCTCTCTTCGTCCTCGGCACCCTCGCCCTCGCCGCCTCGGCCTTCGGCGGCCCCACCCTCGCCGTCACCGCACTCGTCATCGCGGCTGTCGCCCTCACCTTCGCCGAGATGATCCACACCATCGCCTCCTGGGAGATCTCCGTCTCCCTCGCCCCCGACGACGCCCAAGGCGCCTACCTCGGAGTCCACGGCCTCGCCCAGTCCACCCAGCGATGCGTCGGCCCCCTCCTCATGACCGGCCTCGTCGCGGCGGGCCCCCTCGCCTGGCCGGCGCTCGGCACGGTCCTCGTCGCCGCCACCACCGCCCAGAGCCGACTCGTCCGCCGCCACCTCCCCACACCGTCACTGTCAGTGCCCAAGGTTACGGTGAGTGAGCACTGATCGGACTGTCACCAGGGGGAGACATGACACGGACCGGCACCACCCAGGCAAGCCTCCGACGCGCCCTGCGCCGGGAAGTCCCCAGCACCGTCGGCCTCCTCGCCGACGAGCACGACTTCACCACGATGCGCCAGTACCGGACCTTCGTCTTCGACGACCACCCCACCTACGTCCGGCAGGTCGAGGCCCTGCTCAAGACCCTCGCCCGCCAGGGCGGACACACCACCGTCACCCTCTTCGACCCCGAGGAGTACGCGGCCTACTGCGCCGAGACCGCCATCGACCCCGACCACCCCGCCAGCCGCAGCCGATTCACCGCCCACCTCGCCGTGACCGGGGCCCGCATCGCCTATACGGGCCAGCCCTTCGCCGACCTGCTGACCGACCTCGTCGACACCGCCGTCCGCCACGCCACCTGGGAGTACGCCACCACCGTCCTCGCCACCACGGGCGACTGCGCCACCTGCGGCAAGGACATCGGCAAGGCCGCCTTCGAGCGGGCCACCACCCTCCTCACCCGACTCCTCGACGCGGCGGGGCCAGGCACCCACCACCTCGTCTGTAGCGTCCCCGCCGCCGACGACCAGCTCCTCGCCGCCCTCCAGGCCGACGGCTCCACCCGGCCCGCCTCGGTGGCGGAGGAACCGGCCACCGAATTCACCGCCGTACTCGCCGCGGGCATCGCCCTCGGCGCCCGCGGCGGACTCGTCCTGCGCACCCTGACCCCCGGCGCCCCCGACCGGCTCCACGGCTGGCGCCTCACCGACGGCTCCCTCGTCCCCCTCACCGAGGCCGAGGTCTTCGCCGCCTACTGCACGGACAACCGCACCGGGGAGCCCCTCCCTCCGGAGCCCGGCGTCGAGCACCGCGCGGGCTTCCCCCTCCCCACCGACCCCGACGACGACTGGCCCGCCCACCACTGACCCCGTGAACGCCGAAGGGGCTCTCCGCCACCACCGTGACGGAAAGCCCCTTCGAAGAGCGGTACGGGAAGGATCACTCCCCGGACAGCACCGCCTGCGCGGCCACCCGCGCCTCGTGCGCGGTGTCGGCCGCCCGCGCGGCGGCGGCGGCCCGCTCGCACTGCGCCAGCGTGTACTTGGCCAGCGTCGCCCGGACGTACGGAATCGACGCCGCACCCATGGAGAGCGAGGTGACGCCCAGACCCGTCAGGACACACGCGAGCAGCGGGTCCGACGCGGCCTCGCCGCAGACGCCACAGCTCTTGCCCTCGGCCTTGGCCGCCTCGGCGGACAGCGCCACCAGGTCGAGCAGCGCGGGCTGCCACGGGTCCTGGAGCCGGGACACCGCACCGACCTGACGGTCGGCCGCGAAGGTGTACTGAGCCAGGTCGTTGGTGCCGAGGGACAGGAACTCGACCTCCTGGAGGATCGAGCGCGCCCGCAGCGCGGCCGAGGGAATCTCGACCATCGCACCGAACTTCGCCCGCAGCCCCGCCTCACGGCACGCGTCGGCGAAGGCCTTCGCGTCCGTACGGTCGGCCACCATCGGCGCCATGACCTCCAGGTACACGGGCAGGCCCTCGGACGCCTTCGCCAGCGCCGTGAGCTGCGTCCGCAGCACCTCGGGGTGGTCCAGGAGCGACCGGAGCCCCCGCACGCCGAGAGCCGGGTTCGGCTCGTCGGCGGGGGTCAGGAAGTCCAGCGGCTTGTCCGCTCCGGCGTCGAGCACCCGCACGACCACCCGGCCCTCGGGGAACGCCTCCAGGACCTTCCGGTAGGCCTCGACCTGCTTCTCCTCGGACGGCGCCTTGGAACTGTCGTCCAGGAAGAGGAACTCGGTCCGGAACAGGCCGACGCCCTCGGCGCCCGCCTCCACCGCCGCCGGGACGTCCGAGGGACCGCCCACGTTGGCGAGCAGCGGGACCTTGTGCCCGTCCGAGGTGGCGCCGGGGCCGCTGGACGTGGACAGCGCGGCCTTCCGTGCCGCCGCGGCGCGCGTCAGCTCCGCCTTCTTCTCCTCGCTCGGGTTCACGAAGATCTCGCCGGTCGAACCGTCGACCGCGATGAGCGTGCCCTCGGCCAGCTCGCCCGCGCCCGGAAGCGCGACGATCGCCGGCACGCCCAGGGCCCGCGCCAGAATGGCGCTGTGGCTGGTCGGCCCGCCCTCCTCGGTCACGAACCCGAGGACGAGCGCCGGGTCGAGCAGCGCCGTGTCGGCGGGGGCGAGGTCACGCGCGATCAGCACGTACGGCTCGTCGCTGTCCGGCACGCCGGGCATCGGCACGCCGAGCAGGCGCGCGACGATCCGGTTCCGCACGTCGTCCAGGTCGGCGACCCGTCCCGCCATGTACTCGCCGGCCCCGGCGAGCAGCTCGCGATAGTGCGAGAAGGCGTCGTAGATACCGCGCTCGGCCGTGCTGCCCACGGCGATGCGGCGGTCGACATCGGCGATGAGCTCCGGGTCCTGGGCGATCATCGCCTGGGCCTCCAGCACGTGCTGCGCCTCGCCACCGGCCAGATTGCCGCGTGCAATCAGGTCAGCGGCGACAGCTTCCACGGCCTGACGGGCGCGCCCCTGTTCGCGCTCCGCCTCGTCCGCCGGAATCTGCTTGGCCGGCGGTTCGAGGACCGCCGTGCCCATGTGCCGGACCTCGCCGATCGCCACACCGTGGCTGACGCCGACACCTCGCAGCGTTGTCTCCATCTCACCTGTCTCCGATAGTGCGGCGGCTCCGGCCGCCGCGATGAATGTGGAACGCGCGGTCGTCACGGGGACGCCGTGGATCAGTTCCAGCCGAAGAGCGCGTCGCCGGCCTTCACGTCGCGGTCCTCCACGACGTCGGAGAGCGAGTCGGCCGTGGCCTCAAGGGCCACGATGGGACAGATGGGGGACTTGCCGGCCGCTTCGACGTCGGCGGGGTTCCAGCGCACGACGGGCTGTCCGCGCGTCACGCGGTCACCCTTGTTCACGAGCAGCTCGAAACCCTGCCCGTTCAGCTGAACGGTGTCGATGCCGAGGTGCGTCAGTACGCCGTGACCGTCGTTGTCGACGACGACGAAGGCGTGCGGGTGCATGGAGACGATGACCCCGTCGACGGGGGAGACGGCCTCCGAGGGCTCACGTACGGGATCGATGGCGGTACCGGGACCGACCATCGCGCCGGAGAAGACCGGGTCGGGAACTGCGGCGAGACCGATGGCGCGTCCAGCAAGCGGCGACGTCACGGTTGTCATGGGAAGCCTCCCAGGGGCGGAGATCGTGTTACGCCGTCACTACCTGTCCTGGACGGCGTACTGTTCTGAAGCGTATGTCATAAGAAGTCCCGGTTCCGCATGAGACGTACGAGTTATGCGGAGCTAGGGACCACCGGAACGATTTGCCTGTACTGGCGGTGGGATGTACTGTCGTACTCCTGCCTGACCCCACCGCGGCTTCATGTCGCTGGTCGGCAGCACCATCAAGCTTGATCCTAACCCCAGTGGTCTACACCTCTGCATGCTCGCAGAGGGATTGGTCAGGGGGAACGAAAAAGCCTGGTAATGTTCAACCCCGCCGGGAACGGAAAAGCGAAAGCGAATTCCAGCCCTGGCAGCCCGCTCCAGCGGGTGGCGGAAACGGAAATCGGGTCTGCTAAGCTGGAAACACGAAATACCGAAGGAAGCGCCCGGAGGGCCTGGAAACAGGAACGAAGGAAGCGTCCGCACCTTGAGAACTCAACAGCGTGCCAAAAATCAACGCCAGATTAGTTGATACCCCGTCCATCTTCGGATGGTCGAGGT
>NZ_MSJP01000058.1 GCF_014596525.1 Streptomyces sp. CBMA291 | reverse complement strand
GGTCGAGACGACCGGGGAGGTCGCGCGGCGGGTGGCCCGACGACGGGTCCGGGGGGCCGGAGCCTCCTCGGCCACGGGCTCCGCGACCGGGGCGGCCACCGGCTCGGCGACGGCCTCGGGAGCGGCCTGGGCGGGAGCGACCGGCTCGGGAGCGGCCGGGGCGGCCGGCTCCTTCGCCTCGAACACCACGGCGTCGGTCTCCACGACCGTCGGACGCGCGGCGGCCGGCGCGGTCACCCGGCGGGTGGCGCGACGACGGCCCCGGCCACGCGTGGCGGCGGCCTCCGCCTCGGCGACGGAGCCGTACAGCTCCTCGTCCGGGGCGATCGGCTCGGGCAGCGCGATCGGAGCGGCCAGCTCGGCCGCGATCTCGGCCTCGGTCTCGGCCTCGGTCTCGGCCGGAGCCTCGATGCCGGTCTCGTGCTCGACGCCGGTCTCGTGCTCGTGGGCCGTCTCGTGCTCGTGGGTGTCGTGGGCGTGCTCGGCGCCGCCTCGGCCGCGCTTCTTCGCCCGCTTGCCGCCGCCCCCGCCACCGGCGGTGGTCGGCTGCTCCATGTGCACGATGACACCGCGCCCGTTGCAGTGGACACAGGTCTCGGAGAAGGACTCCAGAAGGCCCTGGCCCACCCGCTTGCGGGTCATCTGGACCAGGCCGAGCGAGGTGACCTCGGCCACCTGGTGCTTGGTGCGGTCCCGGCCCAGGCACTCCAGGAGGCGGCGCAGCACCAGGTCGCGGTTGGACTCCAGGACCATGTCGATGAAGTCGATGACGACGATGCCGCCCAGGTCGCGCAGCCGCAGCTGGCGCACGATCTCCTCGGCCGCCTCCAGGTTGTTCCTGGTCACGGTCTCTTCGAGGTTGCCGCCCTGGCCGGTGAACTTGCCGGTGTTGACGTCGACGACGATCATCGCCTCGGTCTTGTCGATCACCAGCGAGCCGCCGGACGGCAGCCAGACCTTGCGGTCCAGGGCCTTCGCCAGCTGCTCGTCGATCCGGTACGTGGCGAAGACGTCGACCTCGCTGGTCCACCGCGAGAGACGGTCGGCCAGGTCGGGCGCGACGTGCGAGACGTAGCCGTGGATGGTCTCCCAGGCCTCGTCGCCGCTGACGATGACCTTGGAGAAGTCCTCGTTGAAGATGTCGCGGACGACCCGGACGGTCATGTCCGGCTCGCCGTACAGCAGCGACGGCGAGGACGTCGAGATCTGCTGGGCCTTCTTCTGGATGTCGGCCCACTGCGCCTGGAGGCGCTCGACGTCACGGCGCAGCTCGTCCTCGCTCGCGCCTTCGGCGGCGGTGCGCACGATGACGCCCGCGTCCTCGGGGACGATCTTCTTGAGGATGGTCTTGAGGCGGGCGCGCTCGGTGTCCGGGAGCTTGCGGCTGATGCCGGTCATCGAGCCCTCGGGCACGTAGACCAGGTAGCGGCCGGGCAGGGAGACCTGGCTGGTCAGACGGGCGCCCTTGTGGCCGATCGGGTCCTTGGTGACCTGCACGAGGACCGACTGGCCGGACTTGAGGGCGGCCTCGATGCGGCGCGGGCCGTTGCCCATGCCGAGCGCCTCGAAGTTGACCTCGCCCGCGTACAGGACGGCGTTGCGGCCCTTGCCGATGTCGACGAAGGCGGCCTCCATCGACGGCAGGACGTTCTGGACCTTGCCCAGGTAGACGTTGCCGACGTACGAGGTGGCCTGCTCCTTGTTGACGTAGTGCTCGACGAGCACGTTGTCCTCAAGGACGCCGATCTGGGTGCGCTCGCCGCTCTGGCGGACGACCATGACGCGCTCGACGGCCTCGCGGCGGGCCAGGAACTCGGCCTCGGTGATGATCGGGACGCGGCGGCGGCCCTGCTCGCGGCCCTCGCGGCGGCGCTGCTTCTTGGCCTCCAGACGGGTCGAGCCCTTGATGGACTGGACCTCGTCGGCGCCGGTTCCGGGCTCGGGCTTCTCACGGGCCGGGCGGGGCTCGCGGACCTTGACGACCGTGCGGACGCCTTCGTCCTCGGTGCCCTCGACCTCGGCGGCGGCGTCGCTGCGACGACGGCGGCGACGACGGCGACGGGAGCTGCTGGAGCCGCCGGCGTAGGCCTCGGCCTCCTCGTGCTCCTCGTCGTGCTCGTCGCTCTCGGCGTCGGCCTCGTGGGAGCCGGGCTCCTCGCCGTCCTCGTGCTCCTCGGCCTCGGACAGCTCGCCGCGGCGACGGCGACGGCCGCCCCGACGGCGACGGCGGGAGGGACGGTCCCCGTACTCGTCCGTCTCGTCGGCCTCACCGGTCTCGTCGGCCTCGTCGAGGTCGTCGGCGACGGCCTCGACCTCGGGCTCGTCGGCGACGGTGGCCGGGACGGGCTCGACGGCGACGGACTCGCCACGGCGGCGGCGACGGCGACGGGAGCCGCTCTCGGCGCGCTCGGCGGGCTCCGGGGCCTCGACGACCTCGGTGACCTCGGTGACCTCGACGGCCTCGACCACCTCGGTGTCGTCGTCGAGTTCCTCCGTCTCCGGGTCGGCGACGTGGGCAGCGGCGGCCGCCGCGGCGCTCTCCAGGGTCTGGAACATCGGCTCGGTGAAGACCGGGGCCTGGAACACGGCGACGGAGGGACGCGCGGCACGGCGCGACTCGCGGGCCGGGGCGGGCTCGGAGGTGAACTGCGGGGAGGTCGCACGGCGGCGGCCGCGGCCGCGGGGGGCGGCGGGCTCGGCGGCCGGGGCCTCGGGCTCGGCGGCCTGCTCCGGGGCGGCCTCGGCGACGGGCGCGGTCTCGGCGACCGGCTCGGGCGTGGCGGCCTTACGGGTGGCGCGCCGACGGGTACGCGGCGCGGGCGCGGCGGTCTCCTCGACGGCCGGAGCGGCCGGAGCGGCTTCGGCGGCCGGGGTCTCGGCGGACTCGGTGGATTCGGCGGTGGTGCCCGTCACCGGCGGACCGGCGGGGCGGGAAGCGGCGCGGCGCCTGCGGCGCGGCGGCAGCTTGTCACCTGCGGTGGCATTGGTGTCTTCGTTGGACTCGAGCATGCGGGCGGTTCTCCCGTCACGCTCCCGGGCGCCGCGTCTGGTTCCGGTCCGGCGGCACGGTCGCGCCTGGGGCGCGGTGCCGCCGTCCGGGGCGCGGGCGCCGCACGGGAGCTTGATGTCTGGCTCGCCGGTTCCGTACGCCCTGTGCGGACGGCCTGGCGAAAGTCTCCTGGTCAGTGCGCGGCCCGACCCAGGTGGCTCCCGAGTACCAGGGCTGCGCTACGACGACCGCTCCTTACGCGGTCCCCGCACCCTGCGCCGTCGCTGAGGCGGTCGTGGCGGCCTTGTCGGCCGTCGCTGTGACTGCCTCGCGGTCGGGCGCGAGCGGGTCGGTCACCGTGCCGGACTCCTCGTCGAAGAGCCCCTGCGCCAGCCTGGTCACCGCAGCGGGGACCGGCGGCGCCAGGTCGGCCACAGCTCGGAGACCGGACAGGACGTCGTCGGGTCGCACGGCAGGTGTCACGTGCCGAACAACCAGCCGCAGTATCGCACAGGCGCTGTCCAGCGGCCCATCACCCGGGGAATCGCCCTGGGGACGCGCTGCCGTCAGCTCGGTGACCGCGGAACGCGTGTCGAAGGTACGGATGCCGTTCTTCGTCTTGCGCTGTACTTCCACGGTCTCGGCCGCGAGGAACGTGCCGACGGCCCGCTCGGCGTCCTCGACGGTGACGCCTTCGAGGCGCAGCTCCCACACGGAGGCGGTGAGCCGGTCGGCGAGGCCCGAGGTGCGGGCCTCGACGGCGTCGGTGATGTCGAGGCCCGCCGGGAGCGACTCGTCGAGCAGGGCCCGCAGGGTCTCCGGGTCCCGTGCCTCGGTGAGCGCGATCTCCAGGTACTCGGCCTCGGAGCCGGTACCCGTGGGGGCCGCGTTGGCGTACGACACCTTGGGGTGCGGGGTGAAGCCGGCCGAGTACGCCATGGGCACCTCGGCACGGCGCAGGGCGCGCTCGAAGGCGCGTTGGAAGTCACGGTGGCTGGTGAACCGGAGGCGGCCGCGCTTGGTGTAGCGCAGTCGGATGCGCTGCACCGCCGGTGCGGGCGGCGGGCCTTCGGGCTGTCGCTTGCCCAGTGGTTCTTCTCCTCGGTGCGGGGCGGCGTGGGTGACGCCGTCCACGAGATGTGCGGGTGCCCCTGGGGGCCCGCCCGGTTCACCCCCGCTCGCGCGGGGAGATCTCGGGGGCGGGGCGCCGCTCCGGGGCCTCGTTGTACTACCCAGAGTACGCGCCCGGACCACCCATGGTTCCCCGGGCCGGGTGCGGAGCGCTCGCCAGGGGTGGCGCGGCCGGGAACACGCGACGGCCCGGCGCGGGGTCTCCCCCGCGCCGGGCCGTCGTCGGCGCGCCGTCCGGCTACTTGACCACGGTCAGCGGCAGCAGCTTCTTGCCGGTGGGGCCGACCTGGATGTGGGTGTCCATCTGCGGGCAGACACCGCAGTCGAAGCACGGGGTCCAGCGGCAGTCCTCGACCTCGGTCTCGTCGAGGGCGTCCTGCCAGTCCTCCCAGAGCCAGTCCTTGTCGAGACCGGAGTCGAGGTGGTCCCAGGGCAGGACCTCCTCGTAGGTGCGCTCGCGGGTGGTGTACCAGGCGACGTCCACGCCGTACTCGGGCAGGGTCTTCTCGGCGCAGGCCATCCAGCGGTCGTACGAGAAGTGCTCGCGCCAGCCGTCGAAGCGGCCGCCGTCCTCGTAGACCGCGCGGATCACGGCGCCGATGCGGCGGTCGCCCCGGGAGAGCAGGCCCTCGACGATGCCGGGCTTGCCGTCGTGGTAGCGGAAGCCGATGGAGCGGCCGTACTTCTTGTCGCCGCGGATCTTGTCGCGGAGCTTGCGCAGCCGCTCGTCGGTCTCCTCGGCGGAGAGCTGCGGCGCCCACTGGAAGGGGGTGTGCGGCTTGGGGACGAAGCCGCCGATGGAGACGGTGCAGCGGATGTCGTTCTGGCCGGAGACCTTGCGGCCCTCGGCGATCACGTTCATCGCCATGTCGGCGATCTGGAGGACGTCCTCGTCGGTCTCCGTCGGCAGGCCGCACATGAAGTACAGCTTCACCTGGCGCCAGCCGTTGCCGTACGCGGTGGAGACGGTCCGGATGAGGTCCTCCTCCGAGACCATCTTGTTGATGACCTTGCGCATGCGCTCGGAGCCGCCTTCGGGGGCGAAGGTGAGGCCGGAGCGGCGTCCGTTCCTGGTCAGCTCGTTGGCCAGGTCGACGTTGAAGGCGTCGACGCGGGTGGAGGGCAGCGAGAGGCCGACCTTGTCCTCGGTGTAGCGGTCGGCGAGGCCCTTGGCGATCTCGCCGATCTCGGTGTGGTCCGCCGAGGAGAGCGAGAGGAGGCCGACCTCCTCGAAGCCGGTCGCCTTGAGACCGCGGTCGACCATCTCGCCGATGCCGGTGATGCTTCGCTCCCGCACGGGGCGCGTGATCATGCCGGCCTGGCAGAAACGGCAGCCGCGGGTGCAGCCGCGGAAGATCTCGACGGACATGCGCTCGTGGACGGTCTCCGCGAGCGGGACGAGGGGCTGCTTGGGGTAGGGCCACTCGTCGAGGTCCATGACGGTGTGCTTGGAGACGCGCCACGGCACACCGGACTTGTTGGGTACGACGCGCCCGATGCGCCCGTCGGGCAGGTACTCGACGTCGTAGAAGCGCGGGATGTAGACGTTGCCGGTCTTCGCGAGGCGGAAGAGGACCTCCTCGCGGCCGCCGGGCCTGCCCTCCGCCTTCCAGGTGCGGATGATCTCGGTCATGTCGAGCACGGCCTGCTCGCCGTCGCCGATGATCGCCGCGTCGATGAAGGCCGCGATCGGCTCGGGGTTGAAGGCCGCGTGGCCGCCCGCGAGCACGATGGGGTGGTCGACCGTCCGGTCCTTGGCCTCCAGCGGGATGCCCGCGAGGTCGAGGGCGGTGAGCATGTTGGTGTAGCCCAGCTCGGTGGAGAAGGACAGACCGAACACGTCGAAGGCGGAGACCGGGCGGTGGCTGTCGACGGTGAACTGCGGCACCTTGTGCTCGCGCATCAGTTCTTCGAGGTCGGGCCAGACGCTGTAGGTGCGCTCGGCGAGCACGCCCGCGCGCTCGTTGAGTACCTCGTACAGGATCATGACGCCCTGGTTGGGCAGGCCGACCTCGTACGCGTCCGGGTACATCAGCGCCCAGCGGACGTCACACTCGTCCCAGTCCTTGACGGTCGAGTTGAGCTCGCCGCCGACGTACTGGATCGGTTTCTGTACGTGCGGGAGCAAGGCCTCAAGCTGAGGAAAGACGGACTCGGCAGGCATCTCGCGACCTTCGTGAGCTGGCAGGGGGCGACTATCAAGCGTAACCCGGTGCTCAGGGCCTGAAAGCCGCCTCGATCCCGGTGGCCCCGGCGCGGGACCAGACCCGGGGCAGCTCCCGCTCGGCGCGGTCGGCGGCGCTCTCCTCGTGTCCGTGGAGAAGTCCCCAGGTGAAGGAGGGTTCCCCGGCGGCGTCGGCCTCGGCGCCGAGGCCGCGCAGGGCCCGGCGGGCGACGACGGCGTCCTGGTGTTCGCCGAGGAGGGACTGGACGGCCTTGACTCGTTTCGCCATCCGTTTCGCGGGTTTTCCGAGGGCGGGGCGGGCGGCTTCGGCGGCGTAGCGGGTGCGTTTGGCGGCCTTGCGGGCCTCGTGGAGGGCGAGGTCGCGTTCCTTGCCGGGGTCGAGGGCGAGGGCGTGGCCGACCCGCTCGGCGAGGCGGGCGTGGTCTTCGGCGAGGGCGCGGGCGAGGACCTTCGGGGCTTTCCGGTGGGCGGCCTTCCGCAGTGGCGGGTGGGTGTGGAGGGCGGCGAGGGAGTCGAGGAGGGCGAGGTGGCGGGCGGAGTCGAGGGCGGCGAGGACGCGGCGGCGGGCGTCCTGGCGGCCGGTGGCGGCGTGGTGGCGCAGCCGGGCCTTGACGGGGCCCCGGACGAGGGGGCGGGGCAGGGCGGTGACGCGGGCGCGCAGGCGGGCGTCGAGGACTTCCCGGTCGCGGGCGGCGCCGAGTTCGCGGGCGAGCCATCTCAGTTCCCCGGCGAGGTGGTCGGTGACGTCCCGGTCGAGGACCCGGCGGTAGGTGCGGAAGGTGCCGCGCAGGCGTCGGCAGGCGACCCGCATGCGGTGGACGGCGTCGGGCAGGTCGCGGCGGACGGCGGGGTCGAGGGCGACGATCGCGTCGGTCTGTTCGCGGACGTACGCGAGGACGACGGCTCCCGCGGTGCCGGGCGGGCCGGGGGCCGGGGCGGGGGCGGCGGGGGGCCGTCCGGTCTCGGCGAGGGCCCTGGCGAGTTTGGAGGGGGCGGCGGAGGGGCGGATGCCCGCCTTGCGGAGCCGGGTGCCGAGGGCGTCGAGGAGGGCGGGGTCGGTGCCTTCGGCGAGTTCGACCTCGATCTCGGTCCAGTGGGCGGCCGGTCCTTCGGGCAGGCGTTCGGCGTGGACGGTGTCGACGGAGAGTTCGGCGAGCCGGGTGCCGTCGGCGGCGTGGAGCAGGCGGACGTCCCGGGTGGTGCGGAGCCGGACGACGGGGACGGTGGGGGCGCCGCGGAGCCGGGAGCGCAGGAGGGCGGCGAACTCCTCGGGGAGGGTGTCGGCGAGCGGGGCCCCGAGTTCGTCGCGGACGCCGGGGGCGACGGGGAACTTGAGGTGCCAGCCGGCGTCGGGGCCGCCGGTGCGGCGGCGGAGGGTGAGTCCTTCGGCGGCGAGGCGCAGTCCGGGGGTGTCGTGGTAGACGGCGTCGAGTGTCCTGGTGCCCCGGTGGACGACCTCGGCGACTCCCTTGATCCGGGTGAGGTCGGGCAGGGGGGTCCCCGGAGTGGCTTCGTACTTACGCTCGATCTCGCGTGTGGTCTCGGCCATGCTTCGAATCTAGGCCTGCCGGGGGCACCGCGCCGGGTGGAGCCGGGCGGCGCGGTGCCCGAGGGGGGCGATTTCAGGCCGTCATGGGGCGCTGGACGCGGATCGACTGGAGGAGTCCGATCGCGACCCAGACGGCGAACATCGACGAGCCGCCGTAGGAGACGAACGGCAGGGGCAGGCCCGCGACCGGCATGATGCCGAGGGTCATGCCGATGTTCTCGAAGGCCTGGAAGGCGAACCAGGCGATGATGCCCGCGGCGACGACGGTGCCGTACAGCTCGGTGGTCTCGCGGGCGATGCGGCAGGCGCGCCAGAGGACGACGCCGAGGAGGACGAGGATGAGTCCGGCGCCGACGAAGCCGAGTTCCTCGCCCGCGACGGTGAAGACGAAGTCGGTCTGCTGCTCGGGGACGAACTGGCCGGTGGTCTGGGAGCCCTTGAAGAGTCCGGCGCCGAGGAGGCCGCCGGAGCCGATCGCGATGCGGGCCTGGTTGGTGTTGTAGCCGACGCCGGAGGGGTCGAGGTCGGGGTTGGCGAAGGCGGCGAACCGGTTGATCTGGTACTCGTCGAGCATGCCGAGGGCGGTGACGAGGACGGCTCCGGCGACGGCCGCTCCGATGAGTCCGAGGACCCAGCGGTGGGAGGCGCCGGAGGCGAGCAGGACGCCGAGCACGATGACGGCCATGACCATGACCGAGCCGAGGTCGGGCATCAGCATGACGATGCCCATGGGGAGGGCGGCGAGGCCGAGGGCCTTGGCGACGGTGAGGTGGTCGGGGTGGAGCTGGTCGCCCGCGTCGACCTTGGAGGCGAGCAGCATCGCCATGCCCAGGATGATCGTGATCTTGACGAATTCGCTGGGCTGGAGGGAGAAGCCGCCGCCGACGACGATCCACGCGTGGGCGCCGTTGATGGTGGCGCCGAGCGGGGTGAGGACGGCGAGGATCAGCACGATCGAGAGGCCGTAGAGCACGGGGACGGCCCCGCGCAGGGTGCGGTGGCCGAGCCAGACCGTGGCGATCATCAGGGCGACGCCGATGCCGGTGTTGAGCAGGTGCCGGAAGAGGAAGTAGTACGGGTCGCCGTTGTTGAGTTCGGTACGGCCCCGGGTGGCGGACCAGATGAGCAGGGCGCCGATGCCGGAGAGGGCGAGCGCGGAGAGCAGTATCGGCCAGTCGAGGCGGCGGACCACCGAGTCGCGGGCGGCCAGCTTGGCGAGCGTGCCGCGCTCGGGGGCGTACCGGGAGACGGAGAAGCCGTGGGGCGTGGTCATGGTTCAGTCCCTCCGCCAGGCGGCGGGCGGGCCCGCGAGTTCCTGCCCGCCGGGCTTGGTGGGGTCGGCCTTCGGGGTGTCGTCGGGGGCCTTCGGGGGCGCGTCCGGGTCGACCTTCTGGGCCTCGGGGTCGTAGGGCTTGATCCCGGGGGCGTCGATGGAGCCGTCCGTCTCGATCCGGGGCAGGCTGCGCTGCGGCTGGGGCAGCAGGGCCTTCTTGAGGTCCTGGTGGCCCGCGTCGTCGAGTCCGTAGAGCGCGTCGTAGATATTGCGCACGGCGGGTCCCGAGGCGCCGGAGCCGGTGCCGCCCTGGGAGATCGTCATGACGATCGAGTAGTCCTTGGTGTACGTGGCGAACCACGAGGTCGTCTGCTTGCCGTAGACCTCGGCGGTGCCCGTCTTGGCGTGCATCGGGATCTTCTCCTGCGGCCAGCCGCCGAATCGCCAGGCGGCGGTGCCCCGGGTCGCGACTCCCGCGAGGGCCTCCTCTATCAGGACCTGCGTCCGGGCGTCCATGGGGAGCTTGCCGTGGGACTTGGGCGCGATCTCGGTGACCTGCTTGCCGTCGGGGCTGACAACCGCCTTGCCGACGGTCGGGTTCCACAGGGTGCCGCCGTTGGCGATGGCGGCGTAGATGGTGGCCATCTGGATGGGGGTGACGAGAGTGTCGCCCTGGCCGATGGAGTAGTTGACGGAGTCACCGGCGCGCATCAGGTTGCCTTCGAGGCAGTTCTCGTACGAGAGCTGCTCGACGTAGGTCCCGCCGCGCTTGCCGGTGCGGCACCAGTAGTCCTTGTTGGCCGCCCAGAAGTCCTGCTTCCACTTGCGGTCGGGGACGCGTCCGGTGACCTCGTTGGGCAGGTCGATGCCGGTCTCGGCGCCGAGGCCGAACTGATGGGCCGTCTTGTAGAACCAGTCCTTGGCGTCCTTCTTCGGCTTCATGCCGCCGTCCTTCTGCCACTGCTGGTGGGAGAGGGCGTAGTAGACGGTGTCGCAGGAGACTTCGAGGGCCTGGCCGAGGGTGATGCTGCCGTGGCCCTGGGACTCGAAGTTCTTGAAGACCTGGTTGCCGATGGAGTACGAGGACGGGCAGGGGTAGCGCCCGTTGAAGTCGTACCCGGCGTTGACGGCGGCGGTGGTCGGGACGACCTTGAAGATGGAGCCGGGGGCCGCCTGCCCCTGGATGGCCCGGTTGAGGAGCGGGAGGTTGGAGTCCTTGCCGGTGAGGGTCGCGTAGTCCTTGGCGGAGATGCCGCCGACCCAGGCGTTGGGGTCGTAGTCGGGCAGTGAGGCCATGGCGACGATCCGGCCGGTCTTCGTCTCCATGACGACGACGGCGCCCGCGTCGGCCTTGTAGTTCTCGCTGGTGTTCTTGTCGTACGTCTTGCGGGCCTCGACCATGGCGTTGTTCAGCTCCCACTCGGCGACCGCCTGGACGCGGGCGTCGATGGAGGTGACGACGTTGGAGCCGGGCACGGCGGGGTCGCTCTTGGCCTGGCCGATGACCCGGCCGAGGTTGTCGACCTCGTAGCGGGTGACGCCCGCCTTGCCGCGCAGCTGCTTGTCGTAGGTGCGTTCGAGCCCGGAGCGGCCGACCTGGTCGGAGCGGAGGTACGGCGACTCGCTGTTCTTGGCCCGTGCGATCTCCTCGTCCGTGACGGGCGAGAGGTAGCCGAGCACCTGGGAGGTGCGGGCCTTGCCGGGGGCCGGGTAGCGGCGTACGGCGGTGGGCTCGGCGGTGATGCCGGGGAAGTCCTCGGCGCGCTCCCGGATCTGGAGGGCCTGCTGGGTGGTGGCCTCGTCGGTGACCGGGATGGGCTGGTAGGGCGAACCGTTCCAGCAGGGCTTGGGCGTCTTGGCGTCGCAGAGCCGGATCTTGTTGACGACGTCGTCGGGCCGCATGTCGAGGACGCCTGCGAGGCGGGTGAGGACGCCCTTGCCCCGGTCCTTCATCTTCATCAGCTCGGTGCGGGAGGCGGAGACCACGAGCCGGGTCTCGTTGTCGGCGAGCGGGACGCCCCGCGCGTCGAGGAGGGAGCCGCGCACGGCGGGCTGGACGACCTGCTGGACGTGGTTGTTCTTCGCCTCGTCCGTGTACTCCTTGCCGTTGCGGATCTGGAGGTACCAGAGCCGTCCGCCCAGGGTGAGCAGCAGCGAGAAGACGAGGATCTGGATGATGACGAGCCGGATCTGGACCCGGGGGGTCCGCCCTGTCTCGGGGATGTTGCTCATACCGCCGGTGCCCCCTCGGTCACAGTCGCTTGACTCCCTTGATGCGCCCGGCGCGTGAGGCGCGGCCCTTGGCGGCCTTCACGCGCAGTCCGCCGCGCTGGCCGCCGATCCTCAGACCGGTGCCGGAGGAGAGCCAGCCGGAGGCGACGTCGGCGCCGTTGCCGCCGCCCGCGTCGGCGAGCGGATCGTTCTCCGCGCGGCGGGCCAGCGCCATGATGAGCGGCACCGTGAAGGGCGCGAGGAGCAGGTCGTAGAGGGCCGCGGTGAACAGCAGGAAGCCCAGGCCGACATGGCGGGCTGCGGTGTCGCCGACGAGGGCGCCGACACCCGCGTACAGCAGGGTGGAGCCGATGGCCGCGGCGACGACGACGGTCATCGGGCCGGTCGCGGAGGTCAGCCGGCCGTTCTCGGGCCTGGCGAGGCCGACGAGGTAGCCGACGAGGCAGAGCACGAGGGCGTACCGTCCGGCGGCGTGGTCGGCGGGCGGGGCGAGGTCGGCGAGGAGGCCCGCGGCGAAGCCGACGAGGGCGCCGCTGACGTGTCCGTAGACCAGGGCGAGGCCGACGACGGTCAGCAGGACCAGGTCGGGGACGGCGCCGGGGAGCTGGAGCCGGGCCAGGACGGAGACCTGGACGACCATGGCGACGACGATCAGGGTGCCGGAGAGGAGGATGCGGTTGAACTTCACGGTGTCGCGTCCTCCTGGTCCTGCGGGGGCTGCTGGTCCTGCGGGGCCTGCTGATTCCCCGGTGGCTGCTGGTTCGGCTGGGGCTGCGGTGGCTTCTGGTTCCGCGGGTCCGGCTTCGGGGCCCGCGGATCCGGCTTCGGGGCCTGCAGGTCCGGCTTGGCCTGCGGGTCGCCGTCCTGGCCGAGGGGCTGCTCCCCTGCGGTCTGCGGCTGCGCGTTCCCCGGCGGGGTCGCCGTCACCGTGACCGTCACCGTCGGCGCGGGCTTCGGCTTCTGCGGCAGGACCATGTCGCGCGGGTCGGAGCGGGGCGCCTGGACGACCACGCCGACGATGTCGAGCTTGGTGAAGCCGACGTACGGGCGTACGTAGATGTTGCGGGTCAGACCGCCTCCGGCGGGGTCGACGCGGACGACCTCGCCGACCGGGACGCCGGGCACGAACGGCTTGTCGGCGCGCGAGCCGAAGGTGACGAGCCGGTCGCCCGCCTTCACCTTGGCCTTGCCGTTGAGCAGTTGGACGAGCAGCGGCCGGTCGCCCTGCCCGGTGGCGAAGCCGAGTTCGTCGGACTTCTCCATCCGGGTGCCGACGGTGAAGTCGGGGTCGTTGGCCAGGAGGACCGTGGAGGTGGAGGGGCCGACCGTGGTGACCCGGCCGACGAGCCCGGAGCCGTTGAGCACGGTCATGTCCCGGGCGATGCCGTCCCGGGCGCCGACGTCGATGGTGACGGTCCAGGAGAAGCCCTGGGCCGCTCCTATGGCGATGACCTGCGCGCCCTTGATGCCGTACTGTCCGGCGCCTGCCGTCTTGAGCATGGCGTCCAGCTCGCGGATCCGGTTGCGGTTGCGGTCGTCGCTGCCGAGCCGGGCCTTGAGTTCGGCGTTCTCCTTCTCCAGGGCGGCGATGCGGGTGTGCCGCTCGCCGGAGTCCCGTACGGCTCCTATGGCGTTGCCGATGGGGTCGACGGCGGCGGCCACTCCGTTCTCGACGGGCCCGAAGACCGCCGCCGCGGCCTGCCGGGCACCGTCGACGGGTGACTCCTTGCCGCCCCGGATGTCCACCGTGATCAGTGCGAACGCGATGACGATCAGCAGCACCAGGAGCAGACGGCTCTCTCGTGTGTCCCTCACGTGCGGCGGCCGTGCCTTTCCTCGTGGTTCGGTTGTCCTGCCCGGCGGGGTCCGTCAGCGGCGCGGCTGGGCGTCCAGCACCTGCTGGAGGGCCTCGAACTCCTCCACGCACTTGCCGGAGCCGAGGGCCACCGAGTCCAGCGGGTCCTCGGCGATGTGGATGGGCATCCCGGTCTCGCGGCGGAGGCGCTCGTCGAGACCCCGGAGCAGGGCGCCGCCACCGGTGAGAACGATGCCCCGGTCCATGACGTCACCGGAAAGCTCCGGCGGGCACTTGTCGAGGGTGGTCTTCACCGCGTCGACGATCGCGTTGACCGGCTCCTCGATGGCCTTGCGGACCTCGGCGGCGGAGATGACGACGGTCTTGGGGAGCCCGGAGACGAGGTCGCGGCCCCGGATCTCGGTGTGCTCGTCCTGTTCGAGGTCGTACGCCGAACCGATGGTGATCTTGATCTGTTCGGCGGTGCGCTCGCCGAGGAGGAGCGAGTACTCCTTCTTGATGTGCTGGATGATCGCGTTGTCCAGCTCGTCGCCCGCGACCCGGATCGACTGTGCCGTGACGATTCCGCCGAGGGAGATCACGGCGACCTCGGTGGTGCCGCCGCCGATGTCCACGACCATGTTGCCGGTGGCCTCGTGGACCGGGAGGCCCGCACCGATGGCCGCCGCCATGGGCTCCTCGATGATGTGCACCTGACGGGCGCCCGCCTGGGTCGAGGCCTCGATGACGGCACGGCGCTCCACGCCCGTGATGCCGGAGGGCACGCAGACGACGACCCGGGGACGGGCCAGGTAACGCCGCTTGTGGATCTTGAGGATGAAGTAGCGGAGCATCCGCTCGGTGATCTCGAAGTCGGCGATCACGCCGTCCTTCAGGGGACGCACCGCGACGATGTTGCCGGGGGTCCGGCCGATCATCTTCTTCGCCTCGGCACCGACCGCGAGGATGCCACCGGTGTTGGTGTTGATCGCGACGACGGACGGCTCGTTCAGAACGATGCCCCGGCCTCTGACGTACACCAGCGTGTTGGCGGTCCCGAGGTCGACAGCCATGTCACGGCCGATGAACGACATTGAGTTCCCCTTGTTTCCCATGGCTGAGAGTGGTGCGGCGTGGAGTTTTCCATCGTAGTGCCGCCCGCGACGCTGCCGCGCGGTGGTCCGTCCCCTGTACAGGGGACGGAAGGACGCGGCGATCCGTTCCCGGGATCGCGTTTCATATGCCGGGGGGCGACCGAAATTCCTTCGGTCGCCCCACCAGGGTCCTGCGTTCGGCTGACGCCCGGTCAGCAGCGGTCAGACGAGACCGGGGAAGAAGATCTTCAGCTCGCGGAGGGCCGACTCCTCGGAGTCGGAGGCGTGGATCAGGTTCTCCCGGACGATGGTCCCGTAGTCGCCCCGGATCGAGCCCGGCGCGGCGGCGATCGGGTCCGTCGGGCCCGCCAGCTGACGGACGCCCTCGATGACCCGCTCGCCCTCGACGACGAGCGCGACGATCGGGCCCGAGGCCATGAAGCCCATCAGCGGCTCGTAGAAGGGCTTTCCCTTGTGCTCGCCGTAGTGCAGTTCCAGGGTGTCCTGGTCCAGCTCGCGCAGCTCCAGGGCCGCCAGGCTCCAGCCGGCCTTGCGCTCGATACGGCCGATGATCTCGCCGACCAGGCCACGGCGGACGGCGTCGGGCTTGAGCAGGACGAGCGTGCGCTGGCTCACGGGGGAACTCCTTCGGAAAAGCGATGTGCGGGACCTCCGAGGCTACAGGCCCCGGAGGTCCCTCGATTACGCAGCGTCAGGCCCTGCCGAGGCCCCGGCGGCGTGCGACTCGGCCCAGCGGGCCTTGATGTCGTCGATCCGGCGCCCGTAGTGCACCGAGGCCCACCACAGACCGGCGAAGACCGCGCCGAGGAAGAACATCGTCGGGACGAAGAAGCCACTGAGGATCAGGCCGATCTGAAGGGCCCAGCCGAGCTGCACCCCGCCCGGCCGGCCGAGCATCCCGCACAGCAGCACCGAGAGGACCATGGCCACGCCGCAGACCCACCAGACGGTGGAGCCGGACATGCCGTCGTCCTTCATCGCCACCAGACCGGCGAAGCCGATGACGAAGAACTCGCCGATGAGCGTCGAGGAACAGAGCGTACGCATCGGGTTCAGCCCCTTCGCAGCAGCAGCCGGGCATCGCCGACCGTGAAGATCGAACCGGTCACAAGGACGCCCGCGCCGCCGTACTCGGCGTCCTCCTCGGCAAGGGTGATGGCGGCCTCGATGGCGTCGGGCAGCCTCGGCTCGACGACGACCCGGTCCTCGCCGAAGACCTCGACCGCGATCGCGGCGAGCGCGTCCACGTCGGTGGCCCTCGGGGTGGAGTTCGCGGTGATCACGACCTCCGCGAAGATCGGCTCGAAGGCTTCGAGCAGGCCCCGGGCGTCCTTGTCGCCGCTGGTCGACACCACGCCGATGAGCCGGGAGAAGCCGAAGGCCTCGCCGATGCCCTCGGCGGTGGCCCGTGCGCCGTGCGGGTTGTGCGCGGCATCCAGGATCACGGTCGGGGAGGAACGGACGATCTCCAGGCGGCCGGGCGAGGCGACCCGGGCGAAGGCCTGCCGGACGGTGTCCACGTCCAGGGTCCTGACGTGCTGGGCGCCGATCCCGAAGAAGGCCTCGACGGCGGCGAGCGCCACGGCCGCGTTGTGCGCCTGGTAGGCGCCGTGCAGCGGCAGGAAGAGGTTGTCGTACTCGCCGCCGAGCCCGCGCAGGGTGAGCAGCTGCCCGCCGACGGCGACCTCCCGGGAGACGATGCCGAACTCCATGCCCTCGCGGGCCACGGTGGCGTCCGCCCCGACGGCCTTCTTGAGCAGCACCTGCGCCGCGTCCACCGGCTGCTGGGCCAGGATGACGGTCGCGTCCTGCTTGATGATCCCGGCCTTCTCGCCGGCGATCTCGCCGGTCGTGTTCCCGAGCCGGTCGGTGTGGTCGAGGTCGATCGGGGTGACGACGGCGACGGTCCCGTCGATGACGTTGGTCGCGTCCCAGGTGCCGCCCATGCCGACCTCGACGACGGCCACGTCGACCGGGGCGTCGGCGAAGGCCGCGTACGCCATCGCGGTGATGACCTCGAAGAAGGAGAGGCGGTACTCCTCCCGGGCGTCGACCAGCTCCACGTACGGCTTGATGTCCTGGTACGTCTCGATGAAGCGCTCGGCGGAGATCGGGGCGCCGTCGAGGCTGATCCGCTCGGTGATGGTCTGCACGTGCGGCGAGGTGTACCGGCCGGTGCGCAGCTCGAAGGCGCCGAGCAGCGCCTCGATCATGCGGGCCGTGGACGTCTTGCCGTTGGTGCCGGTGATGTGGATCGAGGGGTACGCGCGCTGCGGCTCGCCGAGGACGTCCATCAGGGCGGCGATCCGGGTGACCGAGGGCTCCAGCTTGGTCTCGCCCCAGCGGGTGGACAGTTCGGTCTCGACCTCGCGGAGCGCCCGGTCCAGCTCGGGGTCCTCGGGACGGCTCGGCACGGGGTCGCCCGCCGGCGGTCCGGCCTGGGTGCGCAGGGTGCGGCTGCCGGCCTCGATCACCGCCAGGTCGGGATCGCGATGGGTTTCGGCGTCGACGATGTCGTCGAACGCGTCGGGCGTGTCGGACGGGTCGCGGGGCTCACTCACGGGCCCAGTCTACGGAGCGACCCCGTGACACGAGCGACAGGACCATGGTCCCGTCCGTTTCGGGACCTTCGGGCGGCCGTCGGCCGCCGCGAGGGGGCAAAATTGGCGATCATGGACATAGGGATCGACCTCGGCACGGCCAATACGCTCCTCTACGCGCGCGGGCGGGGCATCGTGCTCAACGAGCCGTCCGTGGTGGCGGTACAGGAGGGCTCCCGGCAGGCGCTCGCGGTCGGCACGGAGGCGAAGGAGACCATCGGGCGCACGCCCGGCTCGATCACCGCCGTCCGGCCGCTGCGGGACGGCGTGATCAGCGACTACGAGGCGGCTGAGGAGATGATCCGGCACTTCGTGCGCAAGGCCGTCCCCGGGCGGCGCAGGCCCCGCACCCGGATGGTGGTGTGCGTGCCCAGCGGGGTGACGCAGGTCGAGCGGCGGGCCATCGTGCACGCCTCGCTCTCGGCGGGTGCCCGCGCGGTCCATCTGATCGAGGAGCCGATGGCGGCGGCGATCGGCGCGGGACTGCCCGTCTCCGACCCGCGCGGCTCGATGGTCGTCGACATCGGCGGCGGTACGACCGAGGTGGCGGTGATCTCGCTCGGCGGGATCGTCACGGCCCAGTCCCTGCGGGTGGGCGGCGACCGGCTCGACGCGGCGATCACCGACTACGTGCGCAAGACGCACTCCCTGTACATCGGCGAGCGGACCGCCGAGGACGTGAAGGTGGCGATCGGTACGGCGTGGCCGGTGCCCGGCGGCGAGGAGGCGGAGCTGCGCACGTTCACCGTGCGGGGCCGGGAGAAGGTCAGCGGGCTGCCGCGCACGGTGGAGCTGACGGTGCCGGAGATCCGGGCGGCGCTCGACGAGCCGATCGAGGCGATCATCGCGGCCGTCCGGGTGACCCTTGAGGAGTGCCCGCCCGAGCTGTCCGGCGACGTCATGGAGCACGGCATCGTGCTGACCGGCGGCGGCGCGCTGCTGCCGGGCCTCGATCTGCGCCTGGCCTCGGCGACCGGCATCCCGGTCTTCGTCGCGGACGACCCCCTGGACTGCGTGGCCCTCGGCTCGGGCCGCTGCGTGGAGGACTTCGACTCGCTCCAGCGGGTGCTGGGGAAGGCGGAGACGGTGCGCTGAGGGGGGCCTCCCGGCGGGGGCTTCGGGTACGGGGCTCCCGGCGGGGGCTTCGGGCTGCGGGGCTCCCGGTGGGGGACTACGCCGGTACGGGGCTCGCGGCGCGGGACTGAGCCGGTACGGGACTCCCGGCCCGGGACCACGCGTACGGGCACTCCCAGTGCGGGACTGCGCGTACGGGCCTCCCAGCGCCGGACTACGCGTACGGGTCTCGCAGTGCGGGGGGGGGGCGGGCTCCCCGTCGGCCCCCGTGTCGTCTCTCAGTGCGGCAGTCCCGTCGGCAGCAGGGCCGTCACCGCGTACGTGTCGCCCTCGCGGCGGGCGTGGAGTGTGCCGCCCATGCTCGTGACCCGTTCCTCCATGGAGAACAGGCCCGTGCCGGTGGAGACGGGCGCCCGGTCCGGCGGGGTCTTCGGCAGGGGGTTGCGGACCTCGGTGCGCAGATGGCGGCCGTCGACGGTGATGGTGACCGCGACCGGCAGGCCGGGGGCGTGCTTGGCCGCGTTCGTCAGGCACTCCTGGACGACCCGGTGCACGGCCGCCTGCCGTAGCGGCGAGAGGGCCTTGGCCCCGGGGGCGATGACCAGGTCCACGGGGCTGCCCATCCGCTCGCTCTCCTCGGCGAGTCCGGTGAGCCCGTCGAGCCCGGGGGTGGCCGCGTCCCGGTCGGCGCGGCGCACGATCGTCTCGTTGAGCATGAGGTGCGCGCGCCGGGCGGTGTCCGCGAGTTCCTCGAAGTCCTGCTGGTGCGCCTCCCCCCTGGCCCGTACGGCGAGGACCTCGGCGCGGACGGCGAGCACGGTCAGTTCGCGGCCGACCAGGTCGTGGACGTCCCGGCCGACGGAGATCCGCTCCTCCTGGACGGCCTGCCGGGCGGCGGCCTCGCGGCGCTGCACCTCCAGGGCGCGGACGAGGTCCTGGCGGTACGCGGCGACGCCGACGCCCGAGGCGAGGACCCCGATCGGGACGACCAGGCTCAGGAAGCCGCTGAGGCTGTCGCCGTGCCGGAGGGACCAGCCGGGCGTCTGGAAGAGGGCATAGGCGACGGCGACGTAGAGCAGGGTCGCGGCGACGGCGGCGCGGCGGCCCCGGTAGCGGCCGAGGGCGTAGAGGGTGAACTGGATCATCGTCAGTTCGTGCAGCCAGGCCATCAGGCCGAGCGCCACGCCGAAGGATATCCAGGGCAGTCGCCGCCGGAGCATCAGCGTCGCCGCGCCGGCCGCCAGGACCAGGCTGGCGGTGACCCCGGTGAGGGAGTTGTCGGCGCGGGCGAGCCCCGGCACGTCGAGCCCCATCAGGCCGAAGGCGCTGAACGCGGCGATCGTGTCGAGCGTCCGGGGGGTGAGCGTCCACCGGTCCACGCAACGGCGGAGCGCGGGGACGGTGGGGAAGCGGAACATCCCCCCATCATCCAGGGCCTTTCGTCCCGACACCGTGAGGCTGAAGTCCTGTCTGCTGTGAGATAGGGCACTTCGTCACCTTTTTTGTTTCACTCGGAGACGTGCGCCACACATCAGCGGAGCGACCGTCCCTCACCGCCGCGCTCCTCGACGCCCTCCCCCAGGCTGCGCTCCTCCTCGACCGGGACCTCCGGGTGGTCAGGGTCAACCGCCGCTTCGCCGCCCTGCTGCGGCTGCCCCCGGGCGTCGACCTCTCCCCCGGCACCCCCCGGGACCGGGTCGTCGGCCATCTCGCGGGGCTGCTCGACCGCCCGGAGGAGCGCCGCAGGCTCCTGGAGGAGAGCGAGACCCACGGCCCGGTCACCCGTACCACCGACTACCACCTGCGCGACGGGCGGACGCTGCGCCGCCGCCGCGCTCCCGTCGGCGACGGCTCGTACGGGCATCTGTGGCTGGTCGAGGACGTGACCCGGGAGACCGAGGCGGAGGAGGGCCTGTACGAGCAGGTGCGCAAGCTGGCGGCGCTCGCCGACGAGCGGGCCGCGTTCGCCGGGCGGGCCCTGCACGAGCTGCGGACCCCGCTCGCCACCGTCCTGAGCTTCGCCGAACTGCTCCTCGACCCCGCCGGGGGCCCGCTCGGCCGGGAGCAGACCTCGTACGTCGAGGCCATCCGGCGCAGTGCCCTGCGGATGCGGGCGGTGGCCGAGCAGCTGCCGGGGACCGCCGCCGGAGGCCCCGTCACGGAGCCCAGGATCGGCCCGGTCCTCGTCCACGAGCTGATCGAACGGGTGGTCCTCGAAGCGCTCCAGCGGGCCGGGGGCGGCGGGCCGTGCGTCGTCGCCGAGTGCCCGCCCACCGGCCCGCCGCTCCTCGCCGACGGGGGCCTGCTCACCGGCGCCCTGGAGGAGCTGCTCGGCAACGCGCTCCGCTTCACCCCGGACGAGGGGCTCGTGGAGGTGATCGGCAGACCCGCCGCCGACCACTGGACGATCGAGGTCGGCGACGACGGGATCGGGGTGCCGCTCGAATACCACGAGGAGATCTTCACGGCGTTCGTCCGGGCCCCCAACGCGCGCCGGGGCGGCTATCCCGGCACCGGTCTCGGTCTGGCGGGCGCCCTCGACACCGTACGGCTGCACGGCGGGACGATCACCGTCCGCGACCGCGAGGGCGGGCCGGGCGCGGTCTTCACCGTACGGCTGCCCGTCACCGGACGCCCATGACCGGAATCCTGGTCGTCGAGGACGACCCCGATCTGGCCCTCGCGCTGCGGGTCCTGCTCACCCGGCGCGGCTACGAGGTCTCCGTCGCGGGCGACGGACGCGAGGCGCTGCGGCTGCTCTTCGCCCTGCGGCCCGCCCTGATGCTGCTCGATCTGCTGCTGCCCGCCCTGGACGGCTGGGAGGTGCTCGACCGCACCCGGGACATGAGCGATCTGCCGGTCCTGGTCCTCTCGGGCCTCGGCGGGGTCGACGACCGGGTGCGGGCACTGCGCTCGGGCGCCGACGACTATCTGGTCAAGCCCTTCGACCACGCGGAGCTGCTGGCCCGGATCGAGGCGCTGCTGCGCAGGTCGGGGCCCCGGCAGTGGGCGGGTGAGACGGTGGAGGAGGATCTGCGGCTCGTCCCGGAGCGGCGGGCGGCGCTCTGGCAGGGCAGCGAGATCCGGCTGAGCGACATCGAGTACCGGCTGCTCCGGCTCCTGGTGCGCAACCGGGGCCGGGTGGTCACCACGGAGCAGCTTCTCGACCAGGTCTGGGACGACACCACCGCGATCGGCCGGGACCGGGTGAAGTTCGCGGTGCTCCGCCTCCGCCGCAAGCTGCGCACGGCCGGGGGCCCCGGCTCCCGCGACCCCCTGGAGTCGGTCCGGGGCCTCGGCTACCGCTACGAGAGCACGGCCCGACCGTCGGCAGGACAGGCCGACTCCCCGTAACCGCCCTCTCCGGCCGCGCCCCGCCGTCCCCGCCCCCGCTCTCCGCCGTCCCCGCCCCCGCTCTCCCCGCCCGCCCCGGGCCGGGCCGGGCCTAAAGTCCCAGGCCACCGGTACGGAAGGCCCCCCGCCGCAGCCCCGCCCCCCTTCCCCCCGGGCGCCCCGCTCACGCCACGCGCCCGCCCCGCGCCCGCCCCCGCCCCCGCCCCGTGGCGAAGACGACAGCCCCTCGCGCCGAAGGCAACCGTCCCGCAACCGTGCGCCACCGCAGTGCGCGACCGACGCCCGGCAGCGTCAAGGGCATGAAGACCCTTCCCGCCCGTAGCGTCGCCGTCGTCCTCGGCACCCGTCCCGAGCTGGTGAAGCTCGCCGAGCTGATCCGGGCCCTCGGTCCGGCCGCCCGGGTCGTGCACACCGGCCAGCACTACGACGAGGCGCTCTCCGGTGCCTTCCTGGCCGAGCTGGGACTGCCCGAGCCCGAGTATCTGACGGGGGTCGGCGGCCGGCCGCGCGCCGTACAGGTGGCCGCCGCCCTCGCCGGGCTCGACGAGCTGTTCGCCGCCGAACCGCCGCTCGCCGTCGTCGTCCAGGGCGACACCAACGCGGCTCTCGCGGGCGCGCTCGCCGCCAACGCCCGCGCCCTGCCGCTCGTCCACGTCGAAGCGGGGCTCCGCAGCCACGACCGGGCGATGCCCGAGGAGCACAACCGGGTCCTCATCGACCGGCTCGCCGACGTCCTGTGCGCGGCGACCCCCGACAACCGCGCCCTGCTCCTCGCCGAGGGCATCGCGGACGAGCGGATCGCCGTCACCGGCAACACCGTCGTCGAAGCCGTCCAGGACCACCTTCCGCCGCCGGAGGAGCGCGCCCGGCTGCTCGCCGTCAGCGGTCTGGTCCCCGACGGCTACGTCCTGGCGACCGTCCACCGCCCCGAGAACACCGACGACCCGGCCGCCCTCGCCGCCGTGCTGGAGGAGCTGGCCGGGCTCGCCCGCGAACTGCCGGTCGTCCTCCCCCTCCACCCCCGCACCCGCGCCCGCGCGGAGAGCGCCGGTCTCGCGCACCTCCTCGACGGGCTGACCGTGCTGCCCCCGGCCGGTTACGGCACCTTCCTCGCCCTGGCCCGGCACGCGGCCCTCATCGTCTCCGACTCCGGCGGCATCCAGGAGGAGACGACCGTCCTCGGCCGCCCGCTGGTCGTGGTCCGCCGCTCCACCGAGCGCCCCGAGTCGCTCGCCGACTTCGCCGATCTGGTGCCGCCCGGCCCCGGCATCGGCACGGCGGCCCGCCGCCGGCTCGCCGAGGGCAGGCCGGGACTGCGCCGTCTGGGCACCCTCCCCAGCCCCTACGGCGACGGCACCGCCTCGCACCGGATCGCCGGCCTGCTCCGTGACCTCGTCACCGAGCGGGGCGCGGAGCAGGCGACGCTCCCGGCCCCCGGCCACGCCACCGCGGCCTGACCGAGGCCCCTCCCGACACCCCACGCGTAAAGCCTCACAGAACCCCGTGCACCCCCGTCGAACTTCACGAGCACCCGCGAAAACCCCACGATGAGCCTCTCCCTCTTCCTGTACGTCTTCCCCTTCCTCCTCCTCGCCGGATTCCTCGTCTACTGGGCCGGGTCCCGGCACGCGTACGCGCGGCGCCGTCCCTCGGAGCCCGGCGACCCGGCCGTGTTCGACTGGCATTTCCTCGTTCCCTGCCGGGACGAGGAGGCCGTCATCGCGACGACCGTCACCCGGCTGCGCGGCGGCTTCCCCGAGGGGCACGTCTGGGTCATCGACGACGCGAGCGACGACCTCACCGCGCCGATCGTCCGCGCGCTCGCCGAGCGCGACCCGCTGGTCCATCTCGTCTCGCGCCGCCGCCCCGACGCCCGGATCGGCAAGGGCGCCGCGCTCAACGCGGCCTACGCGGCCCTGAACGGGCACCTGGACCCGGCGGCGGACCGGTCCCGGGTGATCGTCTGCGTCGTCGACGCCGACGGGCAGCTCTCCCCCGGCGCCCTCGCCCGGGTCAGCGGGCCCGAGGCCTTCGGCGACCCGGAGACGGGCGGGGTGCAGATCGGGGTCCGGATGCGGAACGTCGAGGACGAGCGCCCGCTCGATCACGGCGGCCGGATCGCCAACGCGTACGCGCGGCTGCTCATCCGTATGCAGGACGCCGAGTTCGCCGTCTCCAACACCGGCATGCAGCTGCTGCGCCGCCGTACCGGCTCGGTCGGTCTCGGCGGGAACGGGCAGTTCACCCGGCTGACCGCACTCGACCGGATCGCCGCCGCCGAGCGCCGCCCCTGGCAGCAGGACGCCCTCCTGGAGGACTACGAGCTGGGCCTGCATATGCGCCTGGCCGGATACCGCCTCACCCATGTGGCGGACACCTGGGTCACCCAGGAGGCGCTGCCGTACACCCGCCGCTTCCTCACCCAGCGCACCCGCTGGGCGCAGGGGAACATCCAGTGCGTGCGGTACGCGGGGCGGATCGTCGGCTCCCGGCACTACCGGGCCGGGGGCGTCCTGGAGTCGCTGTACACCTTCTTCCAGCCGATCGCCCACCTCGCGACCCTGCTCCTGACGCTGTTCATGCTGCTCGCGCTCGTCCTCGGCGGCGGCGCTGCCGAAGTGCTGCTCTCCGCCTGGCCGCTGGCGCTCGCGCTCGGTCTTGCGTCGGTCGTGCCGTTCCTGCTGTGGGGGCCGGTCTACCGGCGCGAGTTCGCCCCCGACCGCTCCCGGGTCAAGGGGCTGCTGTGGGGCTTCGCACTCTGGCTGTACGCGTACCACCTGTTCATCGTCTCGGCCCGGGGCTTCGTGCGCCTGGTCCGGGGCAGGACCGGCTGGGCGAAGACCCGCCGCAACGCCGAGACGGCGGGCGTGGGCCCGGTCGCCACGGAGTCCTGAGACGACCTGCCCCGGCAGGGGTACGGCGAAGGGCCCGGAACCGTAACGGTGGTTCCGGGCCCTTCCCCTATGCCCTGGCGGCTGCGCCCCGGGCCCGTCCGCGTCAGGCCTGCGGAAGCCGGTCCAGCTGGGTCCGGATGCGGGTGATGTCCTCGTCCGCCTTGGCGAGGCGGCCCTTGATCTTGTCCACGACGTTGTCGGGGGCCTTCGCGAGGAAGGCCTCGTTGCCGAGCTTGGCCTCGGCCTGGGCCTTCTCCTTCTCGGCCGCCGCGAGGTCCTTCGCCAGACGCTTGCGCTCGGCGGCCACGTCGATGGTGCCCGACAGGTCGAGCGCGACCGTGCAGCCCGCGACCGGCAGGGAGGCGGTGGCGGCGAAGCCCTCGCCCTCCGGCTGGAGCCGCAGGATCTGCCGGATGGCGGCCTCGTGCGGGGCCAGCTCCGTACCGCTCAGGTCGAGGCGGGCCGGGACCTTCTGGCCGTCGTTGAGCCCCTGGTCCTTGCGGAACCGGCGGACCTCGGTGACGACCCGCTGGACCAGCTCGATCTCGCGCTCGGCGGCCTCGTCGCGGAAGCCCGAGTCCTTCGGCCAGTCGGCGATCACCAGCGACTCGCCGCCGGTGAGGGTGGTCCACAGGGTGTCGGTGACGAACGGGACGATCGGGTGCAGCAGCCGCAGCATGACGTCCAGGACCTCGCCGAGGACCCGGCCGGAGACCTTGGCGCCCTCGCCGCCCGCGAAGAACGTGGTCTTCGACAGCTCGACGTACCAGGCGAAGACCTCGTCCCACGCGAAGTGGTAGAGCGCCTCGCTCAACTTCGCGAACTGGTAGTCCTCGTAGTACGCGTCGACCTGCGCGACCGTCTCGTTCAGCCGGGACAGGATCCAGCGGTCCGTCGCCGACAGCTCGGAGGCGTCCGGCAGCGGGCCCTCGATCGTGGCGCCGTTCATCATCGCGAAGCGGGTCGCGTTCCAGATCTTGTTGGCGAAGTTCCGGGACGCCTGGACCCAGTCCTCGCCGATCGGGACGTCGACGCCCGGGTTGGCGCCCTTGGCCAGGGTGAAGCGCAGGGCGTCGGAGCCGTACTTGTCCATCCAGTCCAGCGGGTTGACCGTGTTCCCGAACGACTTCGACATCTTCTTGCCGAACTCGTCGCGGACCATGCCGTGGAACGCGATGGTGCGGAACGGCGGCTGGCCGTCCATCGCGTACAGACCGAACATCATCATCCGGGCGACCCAGAAGAACATGAGGTCGTAACCGGTGACCACGACGGAGTTCGGGTAGAACTTCTCCAGCTCCGGCGTCCGCTCGGGCCAGCCCATCGTCGAGAACGGCCACAGGCCGGACGAGAACCAGGTGTCGAGGACGTCGGTGTCCTGCGTCCAGCCCTCGCCCGCGGGCGGCTGCTCGTCCGGGCCGACGCAGACCAGCTCGCCGTTCGGGCCGTGCCAGACGGGGATGCGGTGGCCCCACCACAGCTGGCGCGAGATGCACCAGTCGTTGAGGTTGTCGACCCAGTCGAAGTAGCGCTGCGACATGTCGGCCGGGTGGATGTCGACCCGGCCGTCGCGGACGGCGTCACCGGCGGCCTTGGCGAGGGTCTCGACCTTGACCCACCACTGCATCGACAGACGGGGCTCCAGCGTCGTCTTGCAGCGGGAGCAGTGGCCGACGGAGTGGACGTACGGGCGCTTCTCGGCGACGATCCGGCCCTCGGCGCGCAGGGCGGCGACGATCGCGGAGCGCGCCTCGAAGCGGTCCAGGCCCTGGAAGGGGCCGTGGACGGTGATCACACCGCGCTCGTCGAGGACCTCGATGGTCTCCAGGTCGTGGCGCTGGCCGATGGCGAAGTCGTTCGGGTCGTGCGCCGGGGTCACCTTGACGGCGCCGGTGCCGAACTCCGGGTCGACGTGCGTGTCGGCGACGACCGGGATCGTACGGTCGGTCAGCGGCAGCTTGATCCGCTTGCCGACCAGGTGGGCGTAGCGCTCGTCGTCGGGGTGGACGGCGACGGCCGTGTCGCCCAGCATCGTCTCGGCGCGGGTCGTGGCGACGACGATGGTCTCGTCGCCCTCGCCGTACTGCATGGAGACGAGCTCGCCGTCGTCGTCCTGGTAGTCGACCTCGATGTCGGAGATGGCCGTCAGACAGCGCGGGCACCAGTTGATGATGCGCTCGGCGCGGTAGATCAGGCCGTCGTCGAACATCTTCTTGAAGACGGTCTGGACGGCACGGGACAGGCCCTCGTCCATGGTGAAGCGGTCCCGGCTCCAGGCCAGGCCCTCGCCGAGGCGCCGCATCTGGCCGGCGATCTGACCGCCGGACTCGGCCTTCCACTCCCAGACGCGCTCGACGAAGGCCTCGCGGCCCAGGTCGTGCCGGGACTTGCCCTCCTTGGCGAGTTCACGCTCGACGACGTTCTGGGTGGCGATACCGGCGTGGTCCATGCCCGGCTGCCAGAGCGTCTCGAAGCCCTGCATGCGCTTGCGGCGGGTGAGGGCGTCGATCAGCGTGTGCTCGAAGGCGTGGCCCAGGTGGAGGGAGCCGGTGACGTTCGGCGGCGGGATCACGATGGTGTACGCGGGCTTCTCGCTCTTCGCGTCCACCTCGAAGTACCCGCGCTCCACCCAGCGCTCGTACAACGGCCCCTCTACCTCGGCCGGCGCGTACTGGGTCGGCAGTTCGGTGGTGGGCGCTGTCTGCTGCTGAGTGTTCTCGGTCACGGGCCCAGTTTAGAGGTGTCACCGCACGGACCTGAAACTCGATTGTTCGGTAACGGTGTGGCGCCCCGCCGCGACGCGAGGGACTGGATTCCGCCAGGATGTTCGACAGGCATAAACATCCTGTGAGGGGAACCTGTCGATGAGCAACAACCAGCCGGGCCCGTACGGCGGCCAGCCGCACCAGCAGCCCGGCCCCTACGGCCAGCCGGGCCCGTACGGCCAGCCGCAGCCCGGCCCCTACGGGGGTCAGCCGCAGGCCCCCCAGCCGGGATACGGGTACCCCCAGCAGGCCCCCCAGGGCGTCCCGCCGCAGCAGCCCGGCTACGGCTACCCGCCCCAGCAGCAGCCTGGGCCGTACGGCCAGCAGCCCGGCCCGTACGGGCAGCCGCCGCAGCAGCCCGGCCCCTACGCTCAGCAGCCCCCGTACGGCGCCCCGCAGGGCGGCCCTGGCGGCTTCCCGCCGCCGCCTGCCCCGAAGAAGTCCAAGGCAGGCTGGATCATCGGCGGGATCGCGATCGTCGCCGCGCTCGGCGTGGGGGCGTACTTCGTGCTGGGCGGGGGCGGCGGCTCCTCGGTCGCGGACGACGGCCCGCACAAGCTGATCACCCCGGAGACGGTCCTCGGCGAGTACAAGAAGGCGCCCGGCACCGAGAAGTCCACCGAGAAGGAGTCCCTGAAGGAGGCCGAGAAGAACGGCGTCAAGAACGCCAAGGAGGTCTCCGGCACCTACCAGACGGGGAACGCGGAGAACCCGCTGGCGAGCAAGATGATCCAGTTCAACGGCCTCTACGGCGAGATCGACGACCCGGAGAAGGTCGTGGACGCCCTCTTCGCCTCCTCCAAGGCCGAGGCCGAGAAGCAGAAGAGCGACCCCGATTCGGGCGAACTGATCGGCAGCCCGCAGGCGTACAAGCCCGAGGGGCTCGACGGCGCCGTCCTGAAGTGCCAGCAGCTCAAGACGAAGGCCGACACCTCGGCGGGCATGCCCGCGACGACCATGACGATGTGCGTGTGGGCCGACCACAGCACGGTCGCCCTGGTCGTCCCGATCGACACCGCCTCGCTGCTCGCGGGCAAGGCCACCCCGCCGGAGGAGGCGGCCGCGCTCGCCGCGAAGCTCCGCAAGGAAGTCCGCGTCAAGATCTGACGGCCCCGCGCCTGCGGCCCCGCGCATGACGAAGGGGGCGCTCCGCCGGTCGGCGGGGCGCCCCCTCTCGTGTACGTGCGTACGGGCCGGACGGCCGTGCGGCTCAGGCCGACTTCTCGTGCCTGCCGTCGTTCTTCACGATCCGCGGGACCAGCGTCGGGTTGACGTTGTCACGGACGACGTCCGCCGTGATGACGACCCGGGCCACGTCCTTGCGGGACGGGACCTCGTACATCACCGACTGGAGGACCTCCTCCATGATGGCGCGCAGGCCACGCGCGCCGGTGCCGCGCAGGATCGCCTGGTCGGCGATGGCCTCCAGGGCCGGGCGGTCGAAGTCCAGCTCCACACCGTCGAGTTCGAAGAGGCGTTGGTACTGCTTCACCAGCGCGTTGCGCGGCTCGACGAGGATCTGGAGGAGCGCCTCGCGGTCCAGGTTGTGGACCGAGGTGATCACGGGGAGGCGGCCGATGAACTCGGGGATCATCCCGAACTTCACCAGGTCCTCCGGCATGACCTCCTGGAACTGGTTGCTCGCCTCGATCTCGCGCTTGGAGCGGATGGTCGCCCCGAAACCGATGCCCTTGGCGCCCGCCCGCGACTCGATGATCTTCTCAAGGCCGGCGAAGGCGCCGCCCACGATGAAGAGCACGTTCGTCGTGTCGATCTGGATGAACTCCTGGTGCGGGTGCTTCCGTCCGCCCTGCGGCGGCACGGAGGCGGTGGTGCCCTCCAGGATCTTCAGCAGGGCCTGCTGCACGCCCTCGCCCGAGACGTCGCGCGTGATCGACGGGTTCTCGCTCTTGCGGGCGACCTTGTCGATCTCGTCGATGTAGATGATCCCGGTCTCGGCCTTCTTGACGTCGTAGTCGGCCGCCTGGATCAGCTTCAGCAGGATGTTCTCGACGTCCTCGCCGACATAGCCGGCCTCCGTCAGCGCCGTCGCGTCGGCGATGGCGAACGGGACGTTGAGCATCCGGGCCAGGGTCTGCGCGAGGAGCGTCTTGCCCGAGCCCGTGGGGCCGAGCAGCAGAATGTTGGACTTGGCCAGCTCGATGGCGTCGTCCCGGCCCTGCGCGCCGCCGTTCTCCCCGGCCTGGACGCGCTTGTAGTGGTTGTACACCGCGACCGAGAGGGCCTTCTTCGCGGGCTCCTGCCCGACGACGTACCCCTCAAGGAACTCGTAGATCTCACGAGGCTTGGGAAGTTCCTCCCAGCGCACCTCGCTCGTCTCCGCGAGTTCCTCCTCGATGATCTCGTTGCAGAGGTCGATGCACTCGTCGCAGATGTACACACCGGGTCCCGCGATGAGCTTCTTCACCTGCTTCTGGCTCTTTCCGCAGAACGAGCACTTGAGCAGATCGCCGCCATCACCGATGCGTGCCACGAGGTGCTTCCCCTTCGCCTGGGAGCGCCTGGTTCAGCGACTCCTGGTGCCTCATATTCGACGGTACCTTGCCGGGCCCCTCGTTCGGGCCCCCCTTGGCACGGTTCACATGGTCGCGATTCGGCCACAAGACCGTGCCAGGGGAAGGTCGGGCGTCAGTGTGCCCCGGCGGTGCTCTTGCGCGTCGAGACGATCTGGTCCACCAGACCGTACGCCAGGGCGTCCTCGGCCGTCAGGATCTTGTCGCGCTCGATGTCGTCGCGGATCTTCTCGATCGGCGTCGAGGAGTGCTTGGCCAGCATCTCCTCCAGCTGGCTGCGCATGCGCAGGATCTCGTTGGCCGCGATCTCCAGGTCGGAGAGCTGCTCACGGCCGGTGCCGCCGGAGGGCTGGTGGATCAGCACGCGCGCGTTCGGCAGGGCCATCCGCTTGCCGGGGGTGCCGGCGGCGAGCAGCACGGCCGCGGCGGAGGCCGCCTGGCCCATGCAGACCGTCTGGATGTCCGGCTTCACGAACTGCATGGTGTCGTAGATCGCCGTCAGCGCGGTGAAGGAACCACCGGGGCTGTTGATGTAGATCGAGATGTCACGGTCGGGGTCCATCGACTCCAGGCACAGCAGCTGCGCCATGACGTCGTTGGCCGAGGCGTCGTCGATCTGCACGCCGAGGAAGATCACGCGCTCCTCGAAGAGCTTCGCGTACGGGTCGTACTCGCGCACGCCCTGCGAGGTGCGCTCGACGAAGCGGGGCACGATGTAGCGGTTGTCCATCGGCGCGCCGGTGTAGAGGCCGCTCGGGGAGAGGTTGTTCTGCATCTGGGTGTTCACCGTCCTGGTGGCGTTCGGCGGGGGGCTGGGGCTCTTCGGCGGGGCGGCGCTCAGGCGCCCGTGCCGCCGCCGCCCGGAACACCCGCGGCATGCGTGATGATGTCGTCGATGAGGCCGTATTCCTTGGCCTCCTCCGCGGTGTACCAGCGGTCGCGGTCGCCGTCGCGGATGATCGCCTCGACGGTCTGGCCGGAGTGGTGCGCGGTGATCTCGGCCATGCGCTTCTTCGTGCGGAGCAGGTACTCGGCCTGGATCTTGATGTCCGAGGCCGTGCCGCCGATGCCGGCGGAGCCCTGGTGCATCAGGATGTCCGTGTTCGGCAGGGCGAAGCGCTTGCCGGGGGTGCCGCCGGTGAGCAGGAACTGGCCCATGGAGGCCGCCATGCCCATGCCGATGGTGACGACGTCGTTCGGGATGTACTGCATGGTGTCGTAGACCGCCATGCCGGCCGTCACCGAGCCGCCGGGGCTGTTGATGTAGAGGAAGATGTCCTTCCCCGGGTCGGCGGCCAGGAGGAGCATCTGAGCGGTGATCTTGTTGGCGATATCGTCGTCGACCTGCTGGCCGAGGAAGATGATGCGCTCGCCGAGCAGCCGGTTGTAGACATGGTCGCCGAGGCCGCCACCGATGGACGGCTCACCCGCGGCGTAAGGCTTCAGATTCGTCACGTATCCACCTGCTCGTCTCCGACGGCCAGAGCCGTCTCCGCGTGTCGTTCCGAGGGCACCGCCCTCGTATTCATGGACCCTAACGCGCAGGTAGGACAACGCCATCCCGGTTCCCGAACTGTTCGCTGGGAGCGCAAGGTAGTTGGGCGGGTGTAAGGGGCCCCGGGGACGGCCATGGGCCCGTGCGCACAGGAGTGCGCACGGGCCCATGGGGCAGGGTCCGCGGGTGCGGGCCCTTACTTGTCCTCGGAGACCTCGGTCTCGCCGGTGACGGCCTCGGCGGCGTTCTCGGTCTCGTCCTCGTCGTCCGAGAGGTCGACGACCTCGCCGTTGCCGTCGACGACCTTGGCGGCCTCGACGACGACCGCGAGGGCCTTGCCGCGGGCGACCTCGCCGACGAGCATCGGAACCTGGCCGCCCTCGGCCACGGCCTGGGCGAACTGGTCGGGGCTCATGCCGGAGGAGGCGGCACGGCGGAACAGGTGCTCGGTGAGCTCCTCGCGGGAGACGTCCAGCTTCTCCCGGTTGACCAGCTCGTCGAGGATGAACTGGGTCTTGATGCCCTTCTCGGCCTGCTCCTTGGTCTCGGCCAGGAACTCTTCCTCGGTCTTGCCCTGGAGCTCCAGGTACTTGGCGAGGTCGAGGCCCATCTGGCCGAGCTGGTGGTGCTCCAGGTTGTGCTTGCGGGTGTTGATCTCGTCCTCGAGAAGCTTCTCGGGCATCGGGACCTCGACCAGCTTGAGCAGCTCGTCGAGGACGCGCTCCTGGGCCTGGGTGGCCTGGTCGAACTGCTTCATGTTCTCAAGTCGCTTGCGGCTGTCGGCCTTCAGCTCGTCGAGGGTGTCGAACTCCGAGGCGAGCTGCGCGAACTCGTCGTCCAGCTCGGGAAGCTCACGGGCGGCGACGGCGGTGACCTTGACGGTGACCTCCGCGTCCTTGCCCTCGGCGGAGCCGCCCTTCAGCTGGGAGGTGAAGGTGGCCTCGCCACCGGCCTCCAGGCCCTTGACGGCCTCGTCGATGCCGTCGAGCAGCTCGCCCGAGCCGATCGTGTACGAGACGCCGTCGGCGACGCCGTCGGGCAGGACCTCGCCGTCGACCTTGGCCTGCAGGTCCACGGTCACGACGTCGCCGTCCTGGGCGGCGCGCTCGACCGGGGAGGTCGAGGCGAAGCGCTCGCGGAGCTGTTCCACGGACTTCTCGACGTCCTCGTCGGTGACCTCGACCGCGTCGACGGTGACCTCGATGCCGGAGTAGTCCGGGATCTCGATCGTCGGGCGGATGTCGACCTCGGCGGTGAAGGCCAGCAGCTCGCCGTCCTTCAGCTCGGTGATGTCGACCTCGGGCTGGCCGAGCGGGTTGACCTCGGCCTCGTTCACGGCCTCGGTGTAGAACTTCGGGAGCGCGTCGTTGACGGCCTCTTCCAGCACGGCGCCGCGGCCGAACCGCTGGTCGATCACGCGAGCAGGGATCTTGCCCTTACGGAAGCCCTTGACCGTGACCTGCTGGTTGATCTTCTTGTACGCCGCGTCGAGGCTGTCCTTGAGCTCCTCGAAGGGCACCTCGACAGTGAGCCGAACCCGAGTCGGGTTCAGGGTCTCCACGGCGCTCTTCACGGTTCGGTCTCCTTGTGGCTGATTCCTGGAAATCCGCCGGTCCCGTGTGTGACGGTCCCGGCGGGTCGGCCCGGTCAGAAAGACACACGGGCACGCAGCTTGCATAGTAACCGCAAGCGGGATGACGCCCACAACGTGATCAAGAGCGCGCGAGCCGTGCGCGTGATCGTCATGGTCGGGGTGGCGGGATTTGAACCCACGGCCTTCCGCTCCCAAAGCGGACGCGCTACCAAGCTGCGCCACACCCCGTCGGTGCGACACGTAGGGTACATGGACGGAGACTGTGCGGCGCCTCTTGTTTTTCCGGGTGTGCGCGAAGGCCCCGGGAACCGCTAACATGCTCCTCGTGCCGAGGTCCTCGCGACCTGCGGCGCGACGCTGCGCGGGTGTAGCTCAATGGTAGAGCACTAGTCTTCCAAACTAGCTACGCGGGTTCGATTCCCGTCACCCGCTCCACGTACCGAGGGCCGGTCCGGAGATTTCTCTCCGGACCGGCCCTCGGGCGTTTCCCGGTCAGAACTTGATGGACGCGACGGTCTGCGTTATCGAGTCGAGAAAACGCTGGATGTCGTCGGCCATGCCGGTGGAGGCGAGGAAGAAGCCGAAGAGGACCGCGATGACGGCGGGGCCCGCCTTGAGGCTGCCGCCCCGGATCAGTACCACCATGACGATTGCCAGCAGCAACACCACAGACAGTGAAATGGCCACGTCGGATCACACCCTCGCTCGGTCCCGCTCAGTCCGCCTGGGACCCCGGCTCTCCGAGCGCCCCCACTCCTTCCATCGTGCCACCAACCCCCTCGGGGGCGCTGCCGGGTGACGGACCGTCGTGCGGAAGATCACGTCACGGGGCGGGAGATGAGCAGCAGGGCGCGGTCGTCGTTGACGTCCTTGGCCACGGCTTCGATCAGGTGCCAGGCGACGCCCTCGAAGCCCTCGGCGACGCAGCGGTCGGCCTCTCCGGTGAGGCGGTCGATGCCCTCGGCGATGTCCCGGTCGGCGGCCTCGACCAGGCCGTCGGTGAAGAGCATGAGGACGTCGCCGGTGTTCAGCGAGCCCTTGACGGGGTGGAACTCGGCGCCGTCGTAGACGCCGAGGAGGGGGCCGTCACCGGACTTCTCCTCCCAGCGTCCGCTGCCCGCGTGGAGCTGGAGGGCGGGCAGATGTCCGGCCGAGTACAGCTCGTAGTCGCCGGAGTCCAGGTCGAGGACGAGGTGGATCGAGGTGGCGAAGCCCTCGTCCCAGTCCTGGCGGAGGAGATAGCCGTTGGCCGCGGTCAGGAAGCCGTGCGGCGGGAGGGAGCCGAGGAGTCCGCCGAAGGCGCCGGAGAGCAGCAGGGAGCGGGAGGCGGCGTCCATGCCCTTGCCGGAGACGTCGGTGAGGACGACTTCGAGGATGCGTCCGGCGTGGGTGCGGGCGGCGACGACGAAGTCGCCGGAGAAGGACTGTCCGCCGGCCGGGCGCAGGGCCATCTCGCGGTGCCAGCCCTTGGGCAGGCGGGGCAGTGCGCTCTGGACCCGGATGCGTTCGCGCAGGTCGAAGAGCATGGTGCCGCCGCGCCGCCAGGGCACTCCGACGCGGGCTCTGAACTGGGCGATGAGCAGTCCGAAGAGACCGCAGGCGGCGACGACGAGGACGGTGCCGGGGGTGACCCGGGCGGGGCCCTGGGTGTACGGGCCGAGGACGACGGACTCGACGATGAGGGCGCCGGCGGCGGTCGCGTACAGACCGAGCAGGCTGGCGGGGCGCAGCAGCAGTCCCCCGGCCACGATGGGCAGGACGAGCGCGGTGGGGGCGCACCAGACGGAGTTGTAGAGGGTGGCGCAGGCGATGGCCGGGATCGCCAGGAACAGTCCGGCGAAGGCGAGCCGGTCGGAGCCGTCGCCGCGGAAGTAGTCGACTCCTGTTTTGCGCAGCGCGTTGCGGACCCGGCGGACGCGTCTGCCCAGCCGGGCCGCGTATGTGTTCCTTCCGGCGCGGTGTCCCATTGGCCTGGACCCTATCGATCCCGCCGGGTTCCGTGCAGGGGTACCCCGGTGACAAGGTGCGCGAAATCGGGTCGCCTCGGGCACGGGGCGCTGATATCGATGGCATATGACGATGGAACTGAGGGTTCTCGATCCGGATGACTGGGACCGCTGGTACGGAGTGCTGGAGCTGGCGTTCGGAGGGGTGGCGGAGGAGCCGGAGGAGCGGGCGCTCTGGCGGGAACTGACCGAGCCCGAGCGGTCCCTCGGGGCGTGGGACGGGGATCTGTGCGTGGGGACGGCGGGCGCCTTCTCGTTCCGGTTGACGGTTCCTGGCGGCGCCTCGGTCCCGGCGGCCGGGGTGACGATGGTGTCGGTGGCGGGGACGCACCGCAGGCGCGGGATCCTGACCTCGATGATGCGGCGCCAGCTGGACGACGTGCGCGCGGGGGGTGAGCCGCTCGCGGTGCTCACGGCTTCGGAGCCGGGGATCTACGGGCGGTTCGGGTACGGCGGGGCGACGTTCTCCGCGCAGGCGACCATCGACACGGCGCGGGTGCGGCTCGCGGTGCCGGAGGGCGCGGACGGGGTGACGCTGCGGGCGGCTTCCCCGGCGGAGTCGGCGGCGGCGTGCGAGGAGGTGTACGCGCGTCTGGTGCCGTCGCGGCCGGGGATGCTGGCGCGGCGGCCCGGCTGGGAGCGGCTGCCGCTGCTCGATCCGCCGGGTGGCCGGGAGGGTGCCTCGCCCCGGTTGTGCGTGCTCGCGGAGCGGGCGGGCCGGGTGGTGGGCTTCGCCCATTACGCGGTGCGGCCGCAGTGGACGACGGCGGGTCCGGACGGTTCGGTGCTGGTGCGTCAGGTGATGGGGCTCGATCCGGCGGCGGAGGGGGCGCTGTGGCGGTTCCTCTGCTCGGTGGACCTGACGGCGCGGGTGCGGCTGTTCGCGCGGCCGGTGGACGACGTCTGGCAGTACCTGGTGTCGGATCCGCAGCGCTGTGAGCCGACGTCGCGGGAGGCGCTGTTCGTGCGGCTGGTGGAGGTGGGCGCGGCGCTTGGGGCGCGGACGTACCAGGCTCCGGTGGACGTGGTGTTCGAGGTGGAGGACGCGTTCTGCCCGTGGAACGCGGGGCGTTGGCGGCTGACCGGGGACGCGAAGGGCGCACGGTGCGAGCGGACCGGGGAAGCGCCCGATCTGGCCTTGTCCGTACGGGAGTTGGGGGCGGCCTATCTGGGCGGGGTGTCGCTGGCGGCGCTCGCGCGGGCGGGCCGGGTGCGGGAGCTGCGGGAGGGCGCGCTCACGGAGGCGTCGGTGGCCTTCGGTTCGCCGGTGGCGCCGTGGCTGCCGCACGGGTTCTGAGGGGCGCGGGAGGCCCGTTTCGGGGGGCGCGGGGGGTTCGTCTCGGGGGCGCGGAGGCCTGGGGCCTTGCGCGCCCCTGGGGGCTCTCGGGGGCGCGGGCGGGATGTCCGTACGCGCCACCCGGAGGCCCCGTACGCACCCACCCGGAGGCTCCGTACGCACCCACCCCGGAGGCCCCGGGTTCCGTACGCGCCCCTGAAGGGCCCTCAGGGCCCTGGTCACCCCTGCTGGCAGCTCGGGCACCAGAAGAGGTTGCGGGCGGCGAGGTCGGCGGTGCGGACGGGGGTGCCGCAGAGGTGGCAGGGCTGCCGGGCGCGGCGGTAGACGTAGACCTCGCCGCCGTGGTCGTCGACGCGCGGGGGGCGGCCCATGGCCTCGGGGGTGTGCTCGGGGCGGACGGTGTCGATGCGGTTGAGGCGGACGCCTTCGCGCATGAGGGCGGCGAGGTCGGTCCAGATCGCGGCCCACTCGTCGGCGGTGAGGTCCCGGCCCGCGCGGTAGGGGTCGATGCCGTGCCGGAAGAGGACCTCGGCGCGGTAGACGTTGCCGACGCCCGCGATGACCTTCTGGTCCAGGAGCAGGGCGGCGATGGTGGTGCGGGAGCGGGAGATCCGTCGCCAGGCGCGGTCGGGGTCGTCGGCGGCGCGGAGCGGGTCGGGGCCGAGGCGGTCGTGTATCGCCTGCTTCTCGGCGTCCGTGATCAGGGCACACGTGGTGGGCCCGCGCAGGTCGACGTGGCCCTCGGGGTTCGCCAGGCGGAGCCGGACGGTGTCGGCGGGGGGCGGGGCGGGGGTGCCGCCGAAGTTCACCTTGCCGAAGAGGCCGAGGTGGATGTGGACCCAGCCGGTGCCGGGGAAGCTCAGGAAGAGGTGCTTCCCGTGTGCCTCTGCGGTCTCCAGGACGGCGCCGTCGAGGAGGGCGGCGGAGTCGGAGAACTTTCCCTGGGGGCTGGAGACGCGCACGGACCGGCCGCCGAACCGTTCCCGGTGGTCGGCGGCCAGTCGGTGGATGGTGTGCCCTTCGGGCATCAGGCGGTCGGCTCCTGCGGGTGGTGGGCCGGGATGGGGGGCAGCTCGCCGGTGGTCTCGTAGGCGGTGAGCATGTCGATCCGGCGGGTGTGACGCTCGTCACCGGAGTACGGGGTGGCGAGGAAGATCTCGACGAACTTGGTCGCCTCCTCCCGCGTGTGCATCCGGCCGCCGACGGAGACGACGTTGGCGTTGTTGTGCTCGCGGCCGAGGGCGGCGGTCTGCTCGCTCCAGGCGAGGGCGGCGCGGACCCCCTTGACCTTGTTCGCGGCGATCTGCTCGCCGTTGCCGGAGCCGCCGATGACGATGCCCAGGCTGTCCGGGTCGGCGGCCGTCTTCTCGGCGGCACGCAGGCAGAACGGCGGGTAGTCGTCGAGGGCGTCGTAGATGTGGGGGCCACAGTCGACGGGCTCGTGGCCGTGTGCCGTGAGCCACTCGACGAGGTGGTTCTTTAGTTCAAATCCGGCGTGGTCGGAACCGATATAGACGCGCATGATGCCGAGTGTGGCACGCCTGAGGCCAGGGAACAGGCAGCGGGGTGGGGACCTTCCCCCGACTTGGTACGGACCTTCGACTCTCGCGAGGTGGCTCGTACAACGATCCGGAATGAACCCTTCCGATCACACCCGTCTCCGGGGTTCAATGCTCGGGCTCGCGACCCGAGCACCCCCCACACACGAGGAAGCGTCGATGAACACGCAACCGACCCTCACGCAGGACGCCACGGAGACCGGAACCACCGGCGCTCCGCACTCCCCCGACGGCCTCAAGGCCGGACTCAAGAACCGTCATCTGTCGATGATCGCCATCGGCGGTGTCATCGGCGCCGGACTCTTCGTCGGCTCCGGCTCCGGCATCGCCGCCGCCGGGCCCGCGATCCTGCTCTCGTACGCGCTCGTCGGCATCCTCGTCGTCTTCGTGATGCGGATGCTCGGCGAGATGGCCGCCGCGCGGCCTTCCTCCGGTTCCTTCTCCGCCTACGCCGACCAGGCACTCGGCCGCTGGGCCGGTTTCAGCATCGGCTGGCTCTACTGGTTCTTCTGGGTCGTCGTGCTCGCCGTCGAGGCGACCGCGGGCGCGAAGATCCTGGAGAGCTGGATACCGGCCGTGCCGCAGTGGGGCTGGGCCCTCATCGTGATGGTGCTCCTGACCGCGACCAACCTGGGCTCCGTCGCCTCGTACGGCGAGTTCGAGTTCTGGTTCGCCGGGATCAAGGTCGTCGCCATCGCCGCCTTCGTCGTGATCGGGATGCTCGCCGTCTTCGGCGTGCTCCCCGGCTCGGACAACCCGGGCGCCGGGTTCGCGCACCTCACCGATTCCGGGGGCTTCCTCCCGATGGGCGCGGGCTCGATCCTCACCGGTGTCCTGATGGTCGTCTTCTCCTTCATGGGCAGCGAGATCGTCACCCTGGCCGCCGGCGAGTCCGAGAACCCGCAGAAGGCGGTACGGCAGGCCACCAACAGCGTGATCTGGCGGATCGCGGTCTTCTACCTGGGCTCGATCTTCGTCGTCCTGACGCTGCTGCCGTGGAACGACACGTCGATCCTGGAGAAGGGCTCATACGTCGCCGCCCTCGACTCCATCGGCATCGCCCACGCCGGACAGATCATGAACGTGATCGTCCTCACGGCCGTCCTGTCCTGTCTGAACTCGGGCCTCTACACCGCCTCCCGGATGGCCTTCTCGCTCGGCCGTCGCGGCGACGCGCCGAAGGGCTTCGCCAAGGTCAACAAGCGGGGCGTGCCGACGGCGGCGATCCTCGGCTCGGTCGTCTTCGGCTTCGTCGCGGTCTTCTTCAACTACAAGTGGCCGGACACCGTCTTCGCCTTCCTCCTGAACTCCTCCGGCGCGGTGGCGCTCTTCGTCTGGCTGGTCATCTGCGTGACCCAGCTGAAGATGCGCGGGATCATCCTGCGCGAGACGCCGGAGAAGCTGGTCGTACGGATGTGGCTCTTCCCGTACCTGACCTGGGCGACCATCGGCATGATCGTCTTCGTCCTCGGCTACATGCTGTACGACGGGGGCAGCGCCCGCGAGCAGGTCGTGCTCTCGCTTCTGGTGGCCGCGCTCGTGATCGCGGTGGCCCTGGTCCGCCAGCGCCTCGCGAAGGCCTCCGCGCGGTCCTAGACGGCCGCACGCGGACACCCGCAGGGCACGAGGCAGGACAGACGGAAGGGCATACGGAAGGGCCCGCCGCTCCCGGTCGGAGCGGCGGGCCCTTCGGCGTGTCGCGGGGTGCTCAGCCCTTGCGGCCGAGCAGCTTCCAGGCGGTGGGCAGGGCGCCCATCGCGAGGGCCGCCTTGAGGGCGTCGCCCACCAGGAAGGGGACGAGACCGGCGGCGACGGCCTCGCCGAGGCTCATGCCGGTGGCCAGGGCCAGGTAGGGCACGCCGACCGCGTAGACGAGCGCGGAGCCGAGGACCATGGCACCGGCGGTGCGCAGGACCGAGCGGTCGGCGCCGCGACGGGCGAGGGCGCCGACGACGGTCGCGGCGAGCAGCATGCCGAGGAGGTAGCCGAAGGTGGGCATGGCGTAGCCGGAGGAGGCCTCCGCGAACCACGGCACGCCCGCCATGCCGACCAGCATGTAGAGGGCGAGGGAGAGGAAGCCGCGGCGGGCGCCGAGGGCGGTGCCGACGAGCAGGGCGGCGAAGGTCTGGCCGGAGACCGGGACCGGGGAGCCGGGGACCGGGACGACGAGCTGCGCGGCGAGACCGGTGAGGGCGGCGCCGCCGACGACGAGCGCGACGTCGCGGACGCGGCTCGCGGGGATCAGATCGGCGAGGACGGTGCCCGCACGGAGGGTACGGGCGGGGGTGGCGGCGGTGCTCATCGGTACTCCGCGGGGGTGAGGGTACGGGGGACAGGTTGACGGTATGCCAGGGGTGAACGCCCGATCACCGTCAGCCGCCCACAAAGCACCGCCCGGCCACTTCATCAGGTTTCGACAAAGGACGGTTTTCATGCCTCGCGCCACGTGACCCTCATCACTGGCAACTCGCCGGAAGTCACCCCTTTTGCGCCAAAGGGAGGTCAGCGGAGAGACTGTGGAGTCTCCATAAAGTGTCATCTCCCCGAGAGCGCGAGTCCCCCACCATGCGCGACGCACCGTCGTCTTCTCCGGTCCTCGAACCGGAGCCCCTCTCCCACGGCCTGAAGCAACGTCATCTGACCATGCTGGGGCTCGGCGGCGTCATCGGCGCCGGTCTCTTCGTCGGCTCGGGCGCGGGCATCGTGGTCGCAGGACCCGGCATCGTGATCTCGTATCTGATCGCGGGCGCGCTCGCCATGCTGATCATGCGGATGCTCGGCGAGATGTCGGCGGCGATGCCCGCCTCGGGCGCCTTCTCCGTCCACGCCGAGCGGGCGCTCGGCCGCTGGGCCGGTTTCTCGGTGGGCTGGCTGTACTGGTTCCTGCTCGTGGTGGTCCTCGCGGTGGAGGCGACGGGCGCGGCGCGGATCGCGCACGGCTGGGTGCCCGGGGTCCCGCAGTGGGGCTGGGTGCTGGCCTTCATGGTCGTGTTCACCCTGGCCAACCTGGCGGCGGTGAAGAACTTCGGCGAGTTCGAGTTCTGGTTCGCGGCGCTCAAGGTCGGCGCGATCCTGCTCTTCCTGGTGCTCGGCGTACTGGCGATCGTGGGCTGGCTGCCGGACACCGACCCGGTGGGGCTCGCGAATCTGACCGGGCAGGGCGGTTTCCTGCCGCACGGCTGGTCCGGGGTGATCTCCGGCGTCCTCGCGGTGGTCTTCGCCTTCGGCGGGCTCGAGGTCGTCACCATCGCGGCGGCGGAGTCGGACGACCCGGCGCGGAACGTGGCGCGGGCGGTGCGCAGCGCGGTCTGGCGGATCCTCCTCTTCTACGTGGGTTCGATGCTGGTCATCGTGACGCTGCTGCCGTGGACCTCGATGCGTCCCGGCGAGTCGCCGTACGTGGCGGTGCTGGACGAGATCGGGGTGCCCGCGGCCGGGCAGATCATGAACGTGGTGGTGTTCGTGGCGCTGCTCTCGGCGCTCAACGCGAACCTGTACGGCTCCTCGCGGATGGTGTTCTCGCTGGCGGAGCGCGGGGAGGCGCCGAAGGGGCTGCTGCGGCTCTCGCCCGGGGGCGTGCCGCGCCGGGCGGTGCTCGCCTCGGTGGCCTTCGGCTTCGTCTCCGTCCTGCTCAATCTGGAGTGGCCGGACTCCGTCTTCCTCTACATGCTCAACGCGGTCGGCGCGGTGCTGCTCTTCGTCTGGGCGCTGATCGCGGTCTCGCAGCTGCGGCTGCGGCGCAGGATCGAGCAGGAGGCGCCCGAGACGCTGACCCTGCGGATGTGGGGTTTCCCGTGGCTGACCTGGGTGGCGCTGGCCGCGATGGCGGTGGTGCTCGTCCTGATGCTGACGGACGACGCGGCCCGGCCGCAGGTGCTGTGGTCCTCGGGGGCGACGGCCCTCGTGCTGCTGGTCGCCTGGATGCGGGAATTGCGTACGAATCGGAAGTAATTCTTCACCTTGTGTGAGGCTGGTGCCCGTATAGCGGACCCCTGTTCCCTGTGAGCGGTGTGCGTGCCCAGACTGTGGACCCGTCTCCGTCTCAGCTAGTGAACAGGGTTCGCCCATGTCTCGGACTACCGCGCCCGCGCCGGCCGACCGCGAGGACGGTGCGACCGCCTCCGCCGGGGGCCTCACGCACGGACTCAAGCAGCGCCATCTGTCGATGATCGCCCTCGGCGGGGTGATCGGCGCCGGTCTCTTCGTCGGCTCGGGCGCGGGCATCGCCGCCGCCGGTCCCTCGATCGTGATCGCCTACGCCCTCTCGGGCGTCCTGGTGATGCTGGTGATGCGGATGCTCGGCGAGATGTCCGCCGCGAACCCGGCTTCCGGCTCCTTCTCCGTGCACGCCGAACGGGCCTTCGGGCCCTGGGCGGGCTTCACCGCGGGCTGGGCGTTCTGGTTCCTGCTCTGCGTGGCCGTGGGCCTTGAGGGGATCGGCGCGGCGAAGATCATGACGGGCTGGTTCCCGGGCAGCCCCGAGTGGGCCTGGGTGGCCCTCTTCATGCTGCTGCTCACCGCCGCCAATCTGACGGCGGTGAAGAACTTCGGCGAGTTCGAGTTCTGGTTCGCCGCCCTGAAGGTCGCCGCGATCGCCCTGTTCCTGGTCATCGGCGTCCTCGCCATCCTCGGGGCGCTGCCCGGCACCGAGGCGCCCGGCACCGCCCATCTGACCGGCGAGGGCGGTTTCTTCCCGCAGGGCTCCGAGGGCCTGATCGTGGGTCTGCTCGCCTCGGTCTTCGCGTACGGCGGTCTGGAGACGGTCACCATCGCGGCGGCGGAGTCGGAGCAGCCGGTGCGGGGCGTGGCCAAGGCGGTCCGTACGGCGATGTGGCGCATCGCGCTCTTCTACATCGGCTCGATGGCGGTCATCGTCACCCTGGTCCCGTGGGGCGACCCGGCGGTGGTCGAGAAGGGCCCGTACGTGGCGACCCTCGACCGGCTGGGCATCCCGGCGACGGGCCAGATCATGAACGTGGTGGTCCTGGTCGCGCTGCTCTCGGCGATGAACGCCAACATCTACGGGGCTTCCCGGATGGCCGGCTCGCTGGTCGCGCGCGGTCAGGGGCCGAAGGCGCTGGGGCGCGTCTCCGGCGGGGTGCCGCGCCCGGCGGTCCTGGTCTCCTCCGTCTTCGGCTTCGGCTGCGTGCTGCTGAGCTACTGGCGCCCGGACGACGTCTTCGCCTGGCTCCTGAACACGATCGGCGCGATCATCCTGGTCGTCTGGTTCTTCATCGCCGCGTCCCAGCTGGTCCTGCGCCGCCGCACCGAGCGCGAGGCGCCGGAGACCCTGGTGGTGCGGATGTGGGCCTTCCCGGTGCTGACCTGGGTGGCGCTCGCGGGCATGGCGACGGTCTTCGTCCTGATGGCCCGCGAGGAGGGCACCCGGGTGCAGCTGTACTCGACCGGCGGACTGACCCTGCTGCTCGCCGCCGTCGGCTTCGCACGCCAGCGGGCGGCGGCGGGCCGCGCCTCCTGAGCCCCGTACGCGCCCCTCGTACGCGCCCCTCGTACGCGACCCCCGGACCGAGCCAGGTCCGGGGGTCTCGTCGTCTCCGGGGTGGGAGTGGGGACGCGACACGGGACCTAGGACGAAGGACTGATCACCTTTCACCCCACCTGCTGTTAGCCTGCACTTGCATATAGGTTGCAATAAGCAGGAGCAGTCGAAGGGGCCGGGCACATGGCGATCTACACACTTCCCGAGCTGCCGTACGACTACGCGGCGCTGGAGCCGGTGATCAATCCTCAGATCATCGAGCTGCACCACGACAAGCACCACGCCGCGTACGTCAAGGGCGCGAACGACACCCTGGAGCAGTTGGAGGAGGCGCGCGACAAGGACCAGTGGGGGGCGGTCAACGGCCTGGAGAAGAACCTGGCCTTCCACCTCTCCGGCCACATCCTCCACTCCATCTACTGGAACAACATGGCCGGTCCGAAGGACGGGGGCGGCGGCGAGCCGCTGGCCGCCGACGGCGTCGGCGTGCTCGCCGACGCGATCACGGAGTCCTTCGGCTCCTTCGCGAAGTTCAAGGCCCAGCTGACCAAGGCGTCCGCGACCACCCAGGGCTCCGGCTGGGGCGTCCTCGCCTACGAGCCGGTCAGCGGCCGGCTCATCGTCGAGCAGGTCTACGACCACCAGGGCAACGTCGGCCAGGGCTCCGTCCCGATCCTGGTCTTCGACGCCTGGGAGCACGCCTTCTACCTCCAGTACAAGAACCAGAAGGTCGACTTCATCGAGGCCATGTGGCAGGTCGTCGACTGGCAGGACGTGCACCGCCGCTACCAGGCGGCCAAGGCCTCCGTACCGCTGATCTCCTTCTGACGGCCCTTCCGGCCCCGACTCCTGCTCGTGATCGTCTTCTCCACCTTCACCGGGCAGGCGGATGAAAGAAGAACCCCCGCGACGACGTGAGTCGCGGGGGTTCTTCCGTTCCGGAGGGAGGCCGGGCGGGCCGAGGCCGTTCCGGAGGGAGGCCGGGCTCACTCGAAGCTGGGCGCCGCCGTCCGGGTGCGCTTGATCTCGTAGAAGCCCGGCGTCGACGCCACGAGCAGCGTGCCGTCCCACAGCCGGGCCGCCGCCTCGCCGCGCGGGGTCGGGGTGACCACGGGGCCGAAGAAGGCGACCTCCTCGCCGTCCGTGCCCGGCACCGACACCACCGGGGTGCCGACGTCCTGGCCGACCTTGTCGATGCCCTCCTGGTGGGAGGCGCGCAGCTCGGCGTCGTAGGTGGCCTTGTCGGCGTAGTCCGCCAGCTCCCCGGGCAGACCGGCCTCCTTCAGGGCGGCCACGATCGCCTCCCGGCCGGGCTCCTCGCCGTTGTTGTGGAAACGGGTGCCGAGCGCCGTGTAGAGCTTGCCGACGACCTCGTCGCCGTGCAGCTGCCGCGCCGCTATGACCACCCGCACCGGACCCCAGGCCTTCGTCTCCAGCAGTTCGCGGTACTCCTCCGGCACCTCGTCGAGCCGGTTCTCGTTCAGGACCGCGAGGCTCATGACCTTCCAGCGCACGTCGACCGGACGCACCTTCTCCACTTCCAGCATCCACCGGGAGGTCATCCAGGCCCACGGACACAGCGGGTCGAAGTAGAAATCGGCGGTGATCCTGCTCTCGGACATGTCGCTCCTCGGTACGGCCGTCGAAAGGGTCTCGGAAAGAGTGGTGCGCCGAAAGGAGGGAACCCATGACCGGGCGAGGGCATTCCCGTGTCCGGCGCGACAGCCGCACATGGGAGGATCGGTCCTGTTTCGAACGCGCCACGAAGGAGTGTCCCGTGCCCGGTGAGAATCTGTCCCGCGACGAGGCCCACGAGCGGGCGGCACTGCTGTCCGTCGACGGGTACGAAGTCGTCCTCGATCTCCGGTCGGCGGTCGGCGACACGGACGAGGAGGTGCGCACCTTCCGGTCCGAGACGACGATCCGCTTCCGCCGTACCGGCGAGGCCACGAGCACCTTCGTGGACCTGATCGCCCCCTCGGTGACCTCGGTCACCCTCAACGGGCGCGCCCTCGACCCGGCGGTCGTCTTCGACGGCGCCCGGATCTCCCTCGACGGCCTGGCCGACGAGAACGTCCTGGTGGTCGACGCCCGGTGCGCCTACAGCCGTACCGGCGAGGGCATGCACCGCTTCGTCGACCCGGAGGACGGCGAGGTCTACCTCTACACCCAGTACGAGCCGGCCGACGCCCGCCGGGTCTACGCCAACTTCGAGCAGCCCGACCTCAAGGCCCCCTACCGCTTCTCGGTGACCGCGCCCGAGGAGTGGCGGGTCTGGTCGAACGGGGCGGGCGAGCGGGACGCCGAGGGCGTCTGGCGGTTCGCCGAGACCGCGCCGATCTCCACGTACATCACCTGTGTCGTGGCCGGTCCCTACCACTACGTGACGGACCACTACACCCGCGGCGAGCTGGAGATCCCGCTCGGCGCGATGTGCCGCAAGTCGCTGGCCAAGCACTTCGACGCGGACGACGTCTTCCTGATCACCAAGCAGGGCTTCGACTTCTTCCACGACAACTTCGACTACCCGTACCCCTTCGGGAAGTACGACCAGGCCTTCGTCCCCGAGTACAACCTCGGCGCGATGGAGAACCCGGGCATGGTCACCTTCCGCGAGGAGTACATCTTCCGGGGCAAGGTCACCCAGGCCGCCTACGAGAGCCGCGCCAACGTCATCCTGCACGAGATGGCGCACATGTGGTTCGGCGACCTCGTCACCATGGTGTGGTGGGACGACCTGTGGCTGAAGGAGTCCTTCGCCGACTTCATGGGCTCCTTCGTCAACGCCGAGGCCACCCGCTTCACCAACAGCTGGGTGACCTTCGCCAACAACCGCAAGGCCTGGGCCTACCGCGCCGACCAGCTGCCGTCCACCCACCCGATCACGGCCGACATCCGTGACCTGGAGGACGCCAAGCTCAACTTCGACGGCATCACCTACGCCAAGGGCGCCTCGGTCCTCAAGCAGCTCGTCGCCTACGCGGGACGGGACGCCTTCCTGGAGGGCGCCCGCCGCTACTTCAAGCGCCACGCCTACGGCAACACCCGGCTCGCCGACCTCCTGTCCATCCTGGAGGAGACCTCCGGGCGCGACATGAAGACCTGGGCCAAGTCCTGGCTCCAGACCTCCGGCGTCAACACCCTGGCCCCGGCCCTCACCCTCGACGCCGAAGGCCGGATCACCGAGCTTGCCGTCGTCCAGGAAGGCGGCGAACTCCGCCCGCACCGCGCCGCCGTCGGCCTCTACCGCCTCACCGACGGGGAACTGGTCCGGTACGCGCGGGCCGAGGCCGACATCACCGGCGCCCGGACCGCCGTCGCCGACCTCGCGGGCGAGGAGAAGCCCGATCTGGTCCTCGTCAACGACGACGACCTCACCTACTGCAAGATCCGCTTCGACGAGCACTCGCTGGCCACCCTGCGCGCGCACCTCGGCGACATCACCGACCCGCTGGCCCGCGCCCTGTGCTGGTCCGCGCTGTGGAACCTGACCCGCGACGGCCTGATGCCCGCCCGCGACTTCGTCGCCGTCGCGCTCGCCTTCGCGGGCCGCGAGACCGACATCGGCGTCCTCCAGATGGTGCACGCCTGGACGAAGTCGGCCGTCACCCTCTACGCGACCCCCGCCTGGCGCGAGGAGGGCGGCCGACGGCTCGCCGAGGGCGGTCTGCGCGAACTGCGGCTCGCCGAGCCGGCCAGCGAGCACCAGCTGACCTGGGCCCGCTTCTTCGCCGCCACCGCCTCCACCGAGGCCGACTTCCAGCTCCTCGAAGGGCTGCTCGACGGCACCGCGAAGATCGACGGGCTCGACGTCGACCAGGAGCTGCGCTGGGCGCTGCTCTCCCCGCTCGCCACGCACGGCCGGGCGGACGAGGAGCGGATCGGCGCGGAGCTGGCCCGGGACGACACGGCGAGCGGCAAGCGCCACGAGGTCCGGCTGCTCGCCTCGCGCCCCTCGGCCGCCGTCAAGGCGCAGGCCTGGGCACAGGTCGTCGAGTCCGACACCCTGTCGAACGCGCTGGTCGAGGCGACCATCGCGGGCTTCGTCCAGCCCTCCCAGCGGGAGCTGATCGCCCCCTACGCGGAGAAGTACTTCGCGGTGATCGAGCGGCTGTGGGCCGAGCGGTCGATCCAGATCGGCATGGACGTGGTCCGGGGCCTGTTCCCGGGGCTCCAGGACGACCCGGCGACGCTCGCCGCGACGGACGCCTGGCTGTCGGCGCACGAGACGGCCGCCCCGGCCCTGCGCCGGCTGGTCCTCGAATCGCGCGACGACCTGGCGCGGGCCCTGCGCGCCCAGGCCTGCGACGCCAAGGCCGCCTGAGCCGGCCGGGGGGACGGCCTGAGCCGACGACCGGAGGGGGCGCGCACGCGGGTGCGCGCCCCCTCCGGCGTGTCGGCGGGCGCCCTCCGGCCGGGCGCGCACGCCCCCCGGCGTCCGAACAGACGCCCCTCGACCGGGCGCGCACGCCCCTTCCGTACGACCCCGAGGGCTCTAACGAGCTTGATATGGACCGGACTTGTCCTCGGTCTTCGACGAGCGTGTAACAGGGGTTAGGGGGACCCGCGGAAGCGGAAGACCCCCGTCATGAACCACAACTCCCCCCTCACCCCCCACCCCTTCCCCCTCTTTCTCTCCCCTCTGGCCGGGGAAATCCAACGGGTCGCCTCCGCCGACCAGTTGAGGGAGCTGGGCATTCCGGCCGGCGAGGTCGCCGCCCGCTGCCGCCGCCCCAGCGGCTGGCAGCAGCTCCTGCCCGGGGTCTTCCTGCTCCGCCCCGGCCCTCCCACCGGCGAGGACCGGCTGCGCGCGGCCCTGCTCTACGCCGAGGGGAGCGGGACCGCCTCGCCGTCACGGGAGACCGGCGCGATGATCACCGGGTCCGCCGCGCTCGTCCTGCACGGCTTCGCCTCCGCGCCCCCGCTGACCGCGCTCGAACGGATCGACGTCCTGGTGTCGCGCTCGCGGCGGCTGCGGTCGAGCGGCTGGGTGCGGATCGTACGGACCGCCGACTCCCCCGAGCCCCTTGAGCTGGCCGGGGTCCCCGTCGCCCCGGCCGCCCGCGCCGTCGCCGACGCGGTGCCGGGCCTCGCGGACCCGGAGGACGTGCGGCGGCTGCTGGCCGAGGCCGTGCGGGACGGGCACTGCGAACCGGGTGTGCTCGCCCGCGAGTTGAGCAGGGCCCGGCTGTTGTCCCGGCCGTACGTGGCGGACGCGGTGGAGGCGCTGCTCGCCGAGGGGCGCTCGCAGTCCGAGGAGCGGCTGTACACGATGGTGCGGGAGTTCGGGCTGCCGGACCCGGTGTGGGACGTGGAGCTGCGGCTGCCGGGCGGGCCCCTGCTGGGCGGGGTGGACGCCTACTGGCCGGACCAGGCGGTCGTGGTCGAGCTGGACACCCGGCTGCCCCGGCAGGACGACGAGGCGCTGTGGTCCGCGTACAGCCGCAAGCGGGAGCGGCTCGAACGGCTGGGGATCACGGTCGTCCATCTGACCCCGCGCAAACTGCGCGAGGCGATGGACCAGCAGGCCACCGTGGTGCGTACGGCCCTGATGGCCGCGCCCGACCGGCACCCCGCCGCGTACGTCGTCGCCCTGCCCAGGTGACCGCCCGCGCCCCGGTGACCGTCGGGCGCGGGCGGTGAGGTTTCCGTCGGTCAGGGCCGGGAAACGGGCCGGAGCCCGGGAGCGATCAGGCCTTCGGAGGGCAGAACTCGGCCTCCAGAGCGCCCTGGCTGCTGCCCGTCCAGCCGGCGTTGAGGTTCATGGCCAGCGAGTGCTTCCCGTCCTTGGTGACCACGGCTTCCGAGGTGGAGCCGTGGATGCCGCCGCTGTGTCCCCACAGCTCGGTGCCGCAGCTCAGCTTCCGCTTCATGATCCCGAGGCCGTACCCCTCGTCCGTGTGTCCCGGGATCGCGACCGTGGTGGTCAGCTCGCGCTGTTCGGCCTTCGGGAGCAGCCGTCCGGTGATCAGGGCCCGGTAGAAGGTCTGGAGGTCGGCGGCGTCGGAGATGATCTCGCCCGCCGAGTAGGCGATGGACGGGTTGAGCCGGGAGACGTCGACGGCGGGCTCTCCGGGAGCCGGGGAGAGCTTGGCGTACGCGGGGCTGCTGGGGCTCGGCATCCCGGGGCGGTTGCCGGGGACGCTGGTGGCGCGGAGCTTGAGGGGCTTGATGATGCGGTTCTCGACCGCCTTGCCGTACGGGCGGCCGGTGACCTTCTCGATCACCATGCCGGCGAGGACGTAGTTGGTGTTGGAGTAGGTCCAGGAGGTGCCGGGGGTGAAGTCCGGCTGGTGGGCCATGGCGATGTCGACGAGCTGCCGCGGGGCCCAGGAGTCGTAGCGGTGCTGGAGGAACTCGGGTCCGAAGACACGCTGCTGGAAGGCGGGGTCGCTGGTGTAGCTGTAGATGCCGCTGGTGTGGTTGAGCAGCTGGCGGACCGTGATCCGGCGTCCGTCGTGGCCGTTGCCCCGGACGACGCCGGGGAGCCAGGTGTCGACGGTGTCGTCGAGGTCGATCCGGCCCTCCGCCTGGAGCTGGAGGAGGACGGTGGCGGCGAAGGTCTTGGTGATGGAGCCGACCCGGAAGTGGTCGTTCCCGCCGCGCTGCCCCGCCGTGCCGGTCCAGCGGTCGGCCCCGTCGCGGGTCTGGGCGACGACGCCCGGCACCCCCGCGTCGACCTCCGCCTGGAGCGCCCGCTGGGTGGCGGTGTGGTCCGCCCGCACGGGCGTGGCGGCGAGTGCGGGGGCGGCGAGGACGGTGGCGGTGATCCCGGCGGCCAGTGCGGCGGCGAGGACGGTACGGGTGGTGCGTACGGCTGACATGCGGGCTCCCCTGAGGCTCTGCCATGTGTACTGCGGTCGGCGGGGAGGACTTCGGGGCCGCCGGGAGGGTTGAGCGGGGGTGCGGCGGTTGAGCCTCTTTCAGCCGTTCGGCGTACGGGGCGGCGAGGCGGGGTCGGCGGGCCCTCCGCCGGACCCGGCGGTGAGGCGGGAGCGGCCGACCGGGGGCCGCTCCCGCCAGAGGTCGAGGCCGATGTCGACGAGGGGTATCCGGGGCAGTGCGGGGACGGCGCCGAGGGGGTGCCAGGCGGCGAGATCGGTGGAGCCGCCGGTCTCGTTGCGCAGCTCGCCGCCGGTGATCCGGGCCTCGTAGACGATCCGCAGGGCGTGCCCGTCGACGGGGGCGGCGCTGCGGCGCGGCCAGGTCTGGCGGTCGGAGTCGACGCCGAGGAGGAGGGTGGGTTCGGCGAGGTAGCCGGTCTCCTCCTCGACCTCCCTGACCATGGTCCGCACGGGGTCCTCGGCGTGCTCCATGCCGCCGCCCGGCAGGGTCCACCGCCGGGTACCGTCGCGGGCCACCCAGCGGGCCAGCAGCACCTGGTCGTCACGGACGCACACGGCGTAGGCCGCCACCCTCAACTCCTGCTTCATGGGACGAGATTAGAACCAGTACGCGGGATGGGAGCGGCCCGTGAGCCGGGCGGAGCCGAGGCCGACGGCGACGAGGAGGACGGAGGCCAGGGCGAGGAGGCCGGTGAACGTCCGAAAGGGCGGCGCCTGGAGGGCGACGGTCACGGCGGTGGCGGCGGGCGAGTGCGGGGGGCGGGGTGCGGGCCGTCGGCATCACCGCGAGGGCGGGATGAGCAGGGGCTGACGGAGCAGGGTGCCGAGGGCGGCCTCGGGAGCGAGGGTGGATGTGGGGGCGGGGGTGGACGTGAGGGCGAACAGTCCCTAACCCTTCAACTCGATTTCAATGGTTGCACCGAAGAATCGCACCCCATCGGAACCTCAACCACTCAGGTAGCCTTTGAGGGGTTAGTCCATCGGAGGAGGGTGCCGCCATGTCCGTACCGACCGCCACGTCCGTACCGACCACCCCGCCCGCCACGGCCACCGCGCCCGCCCCGTCCGCCGCCGACCCGCGCCTGCTCGTCGGCGAGCCGGTCTCCCTCGATCTCCTCAACACCCGCTGGAACCTCAGCGGTGTCCGGCAGGACCTCCTCGAAGGAGTGGACGGCCTCGCCGTCTGGCTCGCCTCCAACGGTCTCCAGGACCGGTTCACCGCCGACGAGGACACCCTGCGGCGCACCCGCGCCGCCCGGGACGCCCTCGCCGCGCTCGTCGACGACCCCGGCGAGCCCCGCGCCACCGCCCGGGTCGACGAGGTCCTCGGCCACGGCCGCATCCGCGCCACCCTCACCGCCGAGGGCCCCGGCGAGCGGTCCGAGTTCGCCGACCCCGCCTGGGGTCCCGGCTGGACCGCCGCCCACGACTACCTCGGGCTGCTCCGCGCCGCCCCCGACCGCATCCGGGTCTGCGCGCACGAGAGCTGCGTCCTGCGCTTCTTCGACACCTCGCGCAACGGCACCCGCCGCTGGTGCTCGATGGCGCTCTGCGGCAACCGGGCGAAGGCCTCCCGCCACTACGCCCGCGGCAAGAGGGCCTGACCGGCCGCCGTCCGGACCCGGGGGCACGGCCACCGTCCCGGCCCTTGGACAATGGATTGGACAAGGCGCACCGGGACATACGCATCATGGACCGGCAGCACCCTGCACACACGTACGGAGGAGTCCCCGTGAAGGTCGGAATCGTCGGAGCCACCGGTCAGGTCGGCACAGTCATGCGGAGCATCCTGGCCGAGCGGAAGTTCCCCCTCGACGAGCTGCGGCTCTTCGCCTCCGCGCGCTCCGCCGGGACGGTCGTGGACGGCGTCACGGTGGAGGACGCCTCCACCGCCGACTACACCGGTCTGGACATCGTCCTGTTCTCCGCCGGCGGCGCCACCTCCAAGGCCCTCGCCGAGAAGGTCGCATCCCAGGGCGCCGTCGTGATCGACAACTCCTCCGCCTGGCGCCGCGACCCCGAGGTCCCCCTGGTGGTCTCCGAGGTCAACCCGCACGCGATCAAGGACCGCCCCAAGGGCATCATCGCCAACCCGAACTGCACCACGATGGCCGCCATGCCGGTCCTCAAGCCGCTGCACCGGGAAGCCGGTCTGACCGCCCTGATCGCCACCACCTACCAGGCCGTGTCCGGCTCGGGCGTGGCCGGTGTCGCCGAGCTGGACGGACAGGTCAAGGCCGTCGCCGAGGGCGCCGCCGCGCTCACCCACGACGGCGGGGCCGTCGACTTCCCCGAGCCCGGCGTCTACAAGCGTCCGATCGCCTTCAACGTGCTGCCGCTGGCCGGTTCGATCGTCGACGACGGCTCCTTCGAGACCGACGAGGAGCAGAAGCTCCGCCACGAGTCCCGCAAGATCCTGGAGATCCCCGGGCTCAAGGTCTCCGGCACCTGTGTCCGCGTCCCGGTCTTCTCCGGCCACTCGCTCCAGGTGAACGTCCGCTTCGAGCGCCCGATCAGCGTCGAGCGCGCCTACGAGCTGCTCCGGGACGCCGAGGGCGTCGAGCTGTCCGAGATCCCGACCCCGCTCCAGGCGGCCGGCAAGGACGCCTCGTACGTCGGCCGCATCCGGGCCGACGAGACCGCGGAGAACGGCCTCGCGCTCTTCCTCTCCAACGACAACCTGCGCAAGGGCGCGGCGCTCAACGCCGTGCAGATCGCGGAGCTGGTCGCCGCCGAGCTCCAGGGCTGACCCCGTACGTCCCGGAGGGGCGGCCACCCGTGACCGGGTGGCCGCCCCTCCGGCGTCCGCCCAGCGGACAGCGGACGCCGAAATGTGCAGTGCGTCGCCGTGGCGGGCCGTGGAAGGATGAGCCAAACGTCACGAAACCTAGGAGTTGACCGGGTGCCTGGCACAAACCTGACCCGCGAAGAGGCCCAGCTGCGCGCCGCGCTGCTGACCGTGGACGCGTACGAGGTCGACCTCGACCTCACCGGTGCGCAGGAGGGCGGCACCTACCGGTCCGTCACCACCGTCCGCTTCGATTCCGCCGAGGCCGGTGCCTCGACCTTCATCGACCTCGTCGCGCCCGCCGTGCACGAGGTCGTCCTGAACGGGCACGCGCTGGACGTCGCCGCCGTCTTCCGCGACTCGCGGATCGCGCTCGACCGTCTCGTCGAGGGCCGCAACGAGCTGAAGGTCGTCGCCGACTGCGCGTACACCAACACCGGTGAGGGCCTGCACCGCTTCGTCGACCCGGTCGACGACCAGGCCTATCTGTACACCCAGTTCGAGGTGCCGGACGCGCGCCGGGTGTTCGCCTCCTTCGAGCAGCCCGACCTCAAGGCGACCTTCCAGTTCACCGTGAAGGCGCCGAGCGGCTGGTCGGTCGTCTCCAACTCCCCCACCCCGGAGCCCAAGGACGACGTCTGGGTCTTCGAGCCGACCCCGCGCATCTCCACGTACATCACCGCGCTGATCGTCGGCCCGTACCACTCGGTGCACTCGACGTACGAGAAGGACGGGCAGACCGTCCCGCTCGGCATCTACTGCCGTCCCTCGCTCGCCGAGTTCCTGGACGACGAGCACATCTTCGACGTCACCCGGCAGGGCTTCGACTGGTTCCAGGAGAAGTTCGCGTACGACTACCCGTTCGCCAAGTACGACCAGCTGTTCGTGCCCGAGTTCAACGCGGGCGCGATGGAGAACGCGGGCGCGGTCACCATCCGCGACCAGTACGTCTTCCGTTCCAAGGTGACGGACGCGGCCTACGAGCGGCGCGCCGAGACCATCCTGCACGAGCTGGCCCACATGTGGTTCGGCGACCTCGTGACCATGGAGTGGTGGAACGACCTCTGGCTGAACGAGTCGTTCGCCACCTTCACCTCCGTCGCCTGCCAGGCGTCGGTGCCCGGCACCCGCTGGCCGAACGCCTGGACGACCTTCGCCAACGCGGAGAAGACCTGGGCCTACCGCCAGGACCAGCTGCCCTCCACGCACCCGATCATGGCCGAGATCAACGACCTGGAGGACGTGCTCGTCAACTTCGACGGGATCACGTACGCCAAGGGCGCCTCGGTCCTCAAGCAGCTCGTCGCCTACGTCGGCGAGGACGAGTTCTTCCAGGGCGTCCAGGCCTACTTCAAGGCCCACGCCTACGGCAACACGCGTCTCTCCGACCTCCTCGGCGCCCTGGAGGAGACCTCGGGGCGTGACCTGAAGACCTGGTCCAAGGCGTGGCTGGAGACGGCCGGCATCAACATCCTCCGCCCGGAGATCGAGACCGACGGGAACGGCTCGATCACCGCCTTCGCCGTCCGCCAGGAAGCCCCCGCGCTCCCCGCCGGGGCCAAGGGCGAGGCCGTGCTGCGCCCGCACCGGATCGCGATCGGCTTCTACGACCTGGACGAGGCGGGCAAGCTGGTCCGCACCGAGCGCCTCGAACTCGACATCGCCGCCGCCGAGCTGACCGCCGTGCCGCAGCTCCTCGGCAAGAACCGTCCGGCCGTCGTCCTGCTCAACGACGACGACCTGTCGTACGCCAAGGTCCGGCTCGACGCGGTCTCCCTGGCCAACGTCACCGAGCACCTCGGCGACTTCGCCGAGTCCCTGCCGCGCGCCCTGTGCTGGGCCTCCGCCTGGGACATGACCCGCGACGGCGAGCTGGCCGCCCGCGACTACCTGGAGCTGGTCCTCTCCGGCGTCGGCAAGGAGACCGACATCGGCGTCGTCCAGTCGCTCCAGGGCCAGGCCAAGGCCGCCCTCGACCTGTACGCGGCGCCGGAGTGGCGCGAGGCGGGGCTGACCCGCTGGACCGAGGCGACCCTGGCGCACCTGCGCGCCGCCGAGCCCGCCTCCGACCACCAGCTGGCCTGGGCGCGCGCCTTCGCGGCGACCGCCCGCACCCCGCAGCAGCTCGATCTGCTCGACGCCCTCCTCGAAGGCCGCGAGACGATCGAGGGCCTGGCCGTCGACACCGAGCTGCGCTGGGCGTTCGTGCAGCGCCTCGCCGCGACCGGGGTCTACGACGAGACGGAGATCGCCGGCGAGCTGGAGCGCGACCGCACGGCGGCGGGCGAGCGGCACGCGGCGACCGCCCGTGCGGCCCGCCCCTCCGAGGCGGCGAAGGCGGAGGCCTGGTCCTCGGTCGTCGAGGACGACAAGCTGGCCAACGCCGTGCAGGAGGCCGTCATCGGCGGCTTCGTCCAGGCCGACCAGCGCGAGCTGCTCGCCCCGTACACGGAGAAGTACTTCGCCTCGATCAAGCACGTCGCGGAGACCCGCAGCCACGAGATGATCCAGCAGATCGTGGTCGGCCTCTACCCGGCGCTCCAGGTCTCCCAGGAGACCCTGGACGCGACGGACACCTGGCTCACCGCCAACGCCCCGGCCCCGGCGCTGCGCCGTCTGGTGACCGAGTGCCGTGCGGGTGTCGAGCGCGCCCTGAAGGCCCAGACGGCGGACGCGGCCGCCGGCCGCTAGGTCGTCGGTCCAGCGGTCAAGGGGCGTCCTCCCTGGTGGGGGGCGCCCCTTCCGCGTCGTCCGGGAGTCCGCCGAGGGTTCGCCGCCGGTCTCCCCCTCGTAGGTCTCTCCCCCTCCCCCCTCCGGCTCGTGGCGGCTCTCCTGGAGGGCCGGCCCGTCAGCCGCCGAGCGCCGTGAACCGGGCGCGCAGTTCGGCCGCGCCCTGTTCCGTCAGCGTCCCGTGCAGGCGCATCCGGGCGACGCCGCCGTCGGGGAAGGCGTCCAGGCGCACGTGGGTGACCACGGCGTGGGCGGGGAGCTTGAAGCGGTGCGGGGTGTCGGGCTGGAGCCTGGTCCTGGGGATGATCTCGAACCACTCGCCGCTCTCGCCGTCGCGCCCGTGGAGGGCGATCCATCCCGCCGAGTTGCCCTTGAGGTAGGCGGTGTCGATCTCCACGGCGCGGACGGCGCCCTGCGCGGCGAGCCGGAAGCGCACCCAGTCGTGGGTGCCGCGCACCCGGCGGCGCCGGTTCTCCCAGCCGTCGTCCATCTTGCGGGAGGTGCCGGGCAGGATGATCTGGGTCGGCGAGGAGTAGAACCGGTCGGAGGCGTCCTCGTACGTGCCGCCGTTGAGCACCGAGATCAGGTCGAGGGTGCCGAGCAGCTCCAGCCACTCGGGGTCGGCGACGACCTCGCCGTGGACCCGCAGGCGCGCTATGCCGCCGTCCGGGTGCTGGCAGAGCCGGATGTGGGTCCAGCGGCGCTCGGCGGTGATCGTGAAGCCGTTGGCGGCGTGGCCCCGGACCGGGGTGGGCGGCACCAGCTCCTCCCAGTCGGCGCCGAGCAGCTCCTCCGGGCTCGGCGAGCCCTCCACGGCGGTGGCCTGGACGCTGACCCGCTGCGGGTAGTTGCCCCGGAAGTGGGCGGTGTCGACGACGATGCCCCGGATGACGCCGGGGGCGCCGAGCCGGACGATGGCCCAGTCGTGCTCCTCGGGCGCGGGGAAGACGTTCCCGGCGTCGGCGCCCCGGCGTCGGCGGGTCTCCCAGCCGTCCATGATCTTGCCCTTGTGGCCGAAGCGCTCCGGGTCGAAGACGGCCCGCTCGCGGACGAGGAGGTTCTCCCGCTCGGCGAAGAACTCGTCGTTGGCGGCGACGACCCCGGCGCCGAGACGCCGGTCGGCGAGGTCGACCAGCTCGGTGAAGGGGAAGTCCCCTGAGCGGTAGTCGGCGTACGGGTCGCCGCCGGAGTAGGGGGCGGCGTCGTTGGCGTGCGGGTCGTCGCCGGAGGGAGAGGTGGCGGCGGAGACCTCCGGGGCGGTGGCCTCCGGGGCGGTGGCCTGCGGGGCGGTGGCCTGCGGGGCGTCCGGGTCGGCCGGGTGCGGGGCGTCCGGGTGGGCTGCGTGCGCGTCGAGGCTGCTCATGTGCCGACTCTCCCGCGCCCCCGGCCCCGGGTCCATCGAATGTTTCCGGGGTTCCTTTTCAGTTCTGCTGAAAGGTCGGCGAGGCGTCCCGGGCCTCCGCCGCCTGCCGCAGGGCCCACAGCACCCTGGCCACCGCCGGGCCCTCCTCCGCGCCCCTGCGGACGGCGGCGACGACATGGCGGCGCGGCTGGTCGGCGGCGAGGACCCGGGTGACGACGCCGGTGACGCCCCGCCGTTCGGCCGCCGCCATCCGGGGGACGAGCGCGATACCCATGCCCGCCTCGACCATGGCGAGGATGGCGGTCCACCCCGAGGCGCTGTGGGCCTGCTCGGGCACGAACCCGGCGGCCTGGCAGGCGGCGGTGGTGATCTCGGACCAGGGCCCGGAGCCGCCGAAGATCCAGGGCTCGGCGGCGAGGTCGGCGAGCCGGAGACCGGGCGTCCCGGCGTGCGGGTGTCCGACGGGCAGGGCCACGTCGAGCGGGTCGGCGAGCAGCGGCACCCTGCTGAACTCGGGGTCGCGGGCGGAGGGCGCGTGGGCGGCGAGCGAGAGCGCCAGATCGGCCTCGCCCGCCGCGAGCAGTCCGTACGCCTCCGCCGCCTCGGCCTCGCGGACCCGGACGTCGAGCCCGGGGTGGGCGGTGCGGAGGCGCCGGACGGCGGGGACGACGAGGGCGGTGACGGAGGTCGGGAAGGCCGCCACCCGCACCCGGCCCGCCTCGCCCCGCTCATGGGCGTCGAGTTCGGCGTCGGCCCGTTCCAGCTGGGCGAAGACCACCTCGGCGTGGCGCAGCACCAGATGGGCGGCGTCGGTGAGCCGGACGCGGCGCCCGTGGGCTTCGAGGAGCCGGACGCCGAGCTGCCGGGAGAGGTTGGTGAGCTGCTGGGAGACGGCCGAGGGGGTCATGCGCAGGGCCTCCGCGGCGGCGGTGACGGTGCCCCGGTCGCGGAGGGTGCGCAGGACGCGCAGCTTCTTGAGGTCCCACTCGGTCATGGGGCGCAACCTATCGCCGTACGGCGGAGCCATCCAGTTCCTTCGACGCTTCCCGGCTGTTCCGTTCAGCGGTGTCGAACGGTTCGCCCGCGTCCCCGGCCCCGGGGGCGGGCTTGGCGACGGTCTTGGCGGTACGGGGGCTCAGCTGGCCCGCGAGGGTGGCGCCGAAGGCGATCGCCATGCCGAGGAGCTGCACCGGGCCGAGGGACTGACCGAGCGCCACCCAGCCGATGACGGCGGCGGTGATCGGGGAGAGCGGGCCGAGGAGGGTGACGGAGGAGGCGCTGAGCCGCTCGATGCCCCGGAACCAGAGGAAGTAGGAGATCGCGGTGTTGCCGAAGGCGAGGTACGCGTATCCGGCGAGGTTCGTGCCGGTCAGGGCGGGCGGGGCGCCCTCGATCAGGAAGGCGAGGGGCAGGATGACGAGACCGCCGGCGGTGAGCTGCCAGCCGGTGAGCGCGAGGGCGCCGACGCCTTCGGGGCGGCCCCAGCGCTTGGTGAGGACGACGCCGGCGGCCATGGAGAGCGCGGAGAGCAGTCCGGCGAGGACGCCGAGGAGGTCGAGCGCGGCTCCCGCCTGAAGGACGACGAGGCTGACGCCGAAGGTGGCGGCGATGGCGGTGAGCAGGGATTTCGCCGTGGGTCTGTCGCCGAGGAAGAGGGCGGCGAGACCGACGACGAAGAGCGGTCCCACGGAGCCGACGACGGCGGCGACCCCGCCGGGGAGCCGGTAGGCGGCGAGGAACAGAAGCGGGAAGAAGGCGCCGATGTTGAGCACGCCGAGGACCGCCGCCTTCCCCCACCAGACGCCCCGGGGGAGCTTGCGGGTGAGGGCCAGGAGGAGGAGTCCGGCGGGCAGGGCGCGCATCAGACCGGTGAAGAGCGGCCGGTCGGGTGGCAGGAACTCGGTGGTGACGTAGTAGGTGGAGCCCCAGGAGATCGGGGCGAGGGCGGTCAGCGCGACGACGGCTGCCTTGCGGGACATGCGGGTTCCCCCCTGACACGGATGCGGCCCGTGCCCCTCGGGGACCCGAACCTGCTTGGCGGTAATTAACTTAGCACTAAGTTAATTACGTGCAAGTGGCCTTCTTGCCGTCGAGACGCCGGGAAGAGGAGACTGGCCCCATGGACACGAAGAACCCCGGCCCCGCCCACGACGCCGTCGACGCCATCACCGACCAGTGGGCGGCCGTCCGCCCCGATCTGGAGACCGCGCCGATGGCCGTGTTCGGGCGGATCTACCGCCTGGCGGGCGCCATGCGCGGCAAGGTCGACAAGGCGTACGCGCCCTACGGCCTGGGCCTCGGGGAGTTCGACGTGCTCGCCACCCTGCGCAGGTCAGGGGAGCCGTACACGCTCTCGCCGCGCGAGCTGACCGCCACGCTGATGATCACGACCGGGGGGATGACGGGCCGTCTCGACAAGCTGGAGCGGGCCGGACTGCTCACCCGCAGCCCCGACCCGAACGACCGGCGTGGACTGCGGGTCACCCTCAGCGAGCGCGGTGGGGAACTGGTCGACCTGGCGGTGTCCGCCGGTCTCGCCGAGCAGCGGACGGCACTGGAGAACGCCCTCACCGACGAGGAGGCGGCCCAGCTCTCCGGCCTGCTGCGCAAGCTGCTCGCGACCTCGGCCTGAGCCTCAGGGCTTGGCAGACGGGGAGACCCGGCCGGAGGGGCAGAGGGCAGGCGTACGGGGCCCGGCCGGAAGGGCAGAGACAGGGGCAGGCGTACGGGCGAGGCCCCGGCCCGAAGGGCGTGCGGGGGCCTGCCCCGCAGGGCCGGGGCGCGCGCCGACGGGGGCGAGGCGTGCTCCGGCAGGGGCGAGGCATGCACCGACGGAGGGCGAGGCGTGCTCCGACGGGGGGGGCTAGGCGTGCTCCGACGGGGGCGCCCAAGGGCCCACCGGACCGTGTCGAGGCGTGGGTACGCGTACGAGGGCGTCGCACGGCGTGTCGTCACCGTGCGGCGCCCTCGGCGCAGCGGAGGAGTGCGGCGGGTCAGGCCTTCTTGGACTTGTCGAGCACCATCACCAGGCCGGCGATCACCAGGAAAAGCACCAGCGGTGCGGCGACGAACAGACCGAGGGTCTCGATGACCTCCAGCTTGGGGGCCGGGTCGTCGCCGTCGTCGCGGGTGAGCGCGAGCGCGGGGGACGACATGAGCAGCATCATCAGCGTCGTACCGGCCGCGAGCGAGCCGGCGCGCAGAGCGTTCTTCTTGTCCACGGTGCAAACGTAGCGAACGCCCGATCGGGCCGCGCGCCCGGGGGTGCCGTACGGGCGTCCGGGGCGCTTCCGGTGGTCCCGGATCAGGCTCCCCGGAGGCCCTGCGGGGCGGTGCCCGCGCGCAGTTCGCGAAGGAGCGCGTGGGCGCGGGGCGAGGCCGCGAACCGTTCCAGGGTGAGCGGCTGACCGTCCGGACCGGCCAGCGGCAGCCGCCAGTTGGGGTACTCGTCCCAGGTGCCCGGCAGGTTCTGCGGCCGCCGGTCCCCCACCGCGTCGGGCAGCCACACCCCCACCATCCGCGCCGGGGTGCCGAGCAGGAACCGGTGGACGGCCCTGATCGCGGTCTCCTCGTCGCCCGGCCCGTCCGGGAGCAGCCCGAGCCGTTCGAAAAGGCCGAGCCACTCGGCGGTCTCCGCCGCGTCCGCCGCCCGCTCGCGCTCCGGATCGCCGGGGAGCAGCCCGAGCCGGTGCCGCAGGGCGATGTGGTCGCCGGAGAGCCGGGCGGCGGTCGGGGGCAGGTCGTGGGTGGTGGCGGTGGCGACGCAGGCGGTACGCCAGGAGTCCTGCGGCAGCGGGCGTCCGCCGCCCGCCCAGTCCCGCTCGAACCAGAGCACGGAGGTGCCGAACACGCCCCGGTCGGCCAGTTTCTCGCGGACGCCCGGTTCGACCGTGCCCAGGTCCTCGCCGATGACGAGGGCCCCGGCCCGGTGCGCCTCCAGGACGAGGACGGCGAGCATGGCCTCCGCGTCGTAGCGGACGTACGTGCCCTCGGCGGGCTCGCGGCCCTCCGGCACCCACCAGAGCCGGAAGAGGCCCATCACGTGGTCGATCCGCAGGGCGCCCGCGTGGCGCAGGAGTTCCCGCAGCAGCTCCCGGTAGGGGGCGTAGCCGGTGGCGGCGAGCGCGTCGGGGCGCCAGGGCGGCAGGCCCCAGTCCTGGCCGCGCGCGTTGAAGGCGTCGGGCGGGGCGCCGACCGACATGCCGGGGGCGAAGTCCCCTTGCCCGGCCCAGGCGTCGGAGCCCTCCGGATGGACGCCGACGGCGAGGTCGTGGACGATCCCGACGCCCATCCCGGCATCGCGGGCGGCCCCGGCGGCGGCGGCGAGCTGCCGGTCCGTCAGCCAGGCAAGCCGGCAGTGGAAGTCGACCCGGGCGGCCAGGAGGGGATCGGCGCGCACGACGGACTCGGCCGTGCGCGGGTCGCGCAGTTCCCCGGGCCAGCCGCGCCAGTGGGGTCCGTGCCGCTCGGCGAGGGCCTGGTAGGTGGCGTGGTCCTCCAGGGCGCGGCCCCGCTCCGCGAGGAAGGCGTGGAAGTCGGCGCTTCGGCCGGGTCCCGGGACGACGTCCGCGAGGACGAGTTCGAGGGCCCGCAGTTTGACCTCCCACACCGCGTCCCGGTCGATCGGCGCGCCCTTGGAGAGGACCCTCTCGCGCAGTTCGGCGGCGTCGGCCAGGATGCCGTCGAGTTCCTCGCGCCGCTCGGGTCCGACCAGGGCGAACTCGGGGATCTCCTCGATCCGCAGATGGACGGGGTCGGGGAAGCGCCGGGAGGAGGGGCGGTACGGGGAGGGGTCACAGGGTGCCCCGGGCACGCCCGCGTGGAGCGGGTTGACCTGGAGGAATCCGGCGCCGTGGGTGCGGCCCGCCCAGGTGGCGAGTTCGCGCAGGTCGCCGAGGTCGCCCATGCCCCAGGAGCGGGTGGAGAGCAGCGAGTAGAGCTGGACGAGGAGCCCGTACGAGCGCCGTTCGGGGGCGGGTACGCGCGCGGGGCTCACGATCAGGGTGGCGGTGGCGGTCCGCCCGTCGGGTGCCTGGGCCTCCACGGTGTGGACGCCCGGGGGCACCCGCTCCCAGTCCGGGCCCGTGACGCGGGCGCCGTCCTCGGTGGTGACGCGGAGCCGGGTGCCGGGCGGCAGTTCCTCCGGCGGGCGTACGGGCTCCGCGCCGTGCCAGCGGACCAGGGTCGGGGGCAGCAGTCGCTCCCGGTCGGCCCGGTCCGCCGCGCCGAGGGCGGTGGCGACCGCCTCCGGTGTGGCCGCGTCCACGCCGAGGGCGCCGAGGACGGCGACCACGGTCGCCTCCGGGACCGGCGTGGTGGCGCCTCCGGAGGAGTCGTGGGCGGTGGCGACGCCGTGACGGGCGGCGAGACGGGCCAGGGTCACTTCTTACACTCCGGGGGACTCCGCGCCGACCGCGCCGCCGGGGGCGGTGGCTTCGCTGGTGAGGGGCGCCGCCGTGGTGAGGGGCGGTTCGCTGGTGAGGGGGGCCGCTTCGGGAAGCGGCGGTTCGCTGGTGAGCGGTTCGCCGGTGGGGGCCTGCAGGGGAATCCGTATCCGTCCGAGGTTGTCGGCGGTCGTGGTCACGGGGGTCTCCCGATTCGTCTCGACAGGTGGGACCTGGGTCATGGCTGTGCCCTACCCACGGCACCTCGTTTTACCGGCGGAGGGGGCCGAAGTGACGTCACCTCGCCGACGACTCTCCGGGCAAACCCGACACAAGGGTCACTCTCATTGACACCCCCGTGGGACGGGTGGTGGGCTCGTGACCGACTCGTTATCAATCGGCGTCAACCTGCGGAGCTTCCGGCCCGTCGAAGGGAGAACCCGTGCGTCCCGTACGCCCCCGGTATGGAAAGCCCACCGCGACGGCGGTGGCCGTCGCCGTCCTCGGCGGTCTCCTCACCGGAGCGGCGACGGTCCCGGCCCAGGCGTTTCCGGCCCAGCCGTTCCCCGCCCGGCCGTTTCCGGCGGGCACCCGCGCGTGGAGCGGGGTTCCGGCGACAGGGGCTCCCGCGACGGGCCGCCCGGCCACCACGCCCGCCGCTTCCGCCACACCTGCCACACCCGCCGCTTCCGCCACACCCGCCGCTTCCGCCGCTTCCGCCAAGGCAGCCACACCCGCCGTGCCCGGAAAGCCCGTCACGTCCTCCTCCCCCGCCGTCTGGCCCCGTCCGCAGTCCCTGGTCGCCGCCGGGTCCTCCGTACGGCTCGGGGACGAAGTGACGCTGGTCGCGGACGCCGACGCCGATCCGTACGCCCTGGAGGAGCTGCGCGGGCTGCTGCGGGACGCCGGGGTGCGGACCGTCCACGAGGGGCTGCCGGGGCGCGGGGCGGTGCTCAGGGCCGCCGGGCCCGGGGGCGGGGCCGCCCGGGAGGCGCTGGCCGCCCTGAAGGCGAAGGACCGGCTCGATCTGCCGTCCGGCGGCTACCGGCTGGCCGGTGGCCGGGTCGGCGGGCGGGACACCGTCGCCCTGGACGGGGTGGGCGAGGACGGCCTGTTCCACGCCGTGCAGACACTGCGTCAGCTCCTGGACGGGGGCGGGGAGGTCCCCGGGGTCGTCGTCCGGGACTGGCCGGGCACGGCCGAGCGGGGGGTCACCGAGGGTTTCTACGGGCGCCCCTGGACGACGGAACAGCGTCTGGCCCAGATCGACTTCCTCGGCCGGACCAAGCAGAACCGCTATCTGTACGCGCCCGGCGACGACCCCTACCGGGGCGCCCAGTGGCGCGATCCCTACCCGGCGGAGCAGCGGGCCGGATTCCGGGCGCTGGCCGAGCGGGCCGGTGCCCGGCACGTGTCGCTGGGCTGGGCCGTGGCGCCCGCCCAGTCCATGTGTCTGTCGTCGGACGCCGATCTGGCCGCGCTGACCCGCAAGATCGACGACATGTGGGCGCTCGGGGTGCGGTTCTTCCAGCTCCAGTTCCAGGACTCCTCGTACGACGAATGGCACTGCGAGCGGGACGCCGAAGCCTTCGGGCGCGGTCCGGGGGCCGCTGCCGCCGCCCACGCGCGCGTGGCCGGGGCGCTCGCCCGTCACCTCGCCGAACGGCACCCGGGCGGCGAGCCGCTGACGGTGATGCCGACGGAGTACTACCAGGACGGCGCCACCGAGTACCGCGCGAAGCTCGCCGAGGCGCTGGACGCGGGCGTGCGGGTGGCGTGGACCGGGGTCGGCGTGGTGCCGCGCACGATCAGCGGCGGGGAGCTGACCGGGGCCCTCGACGCCCTCGGGCACCCGCTGGTCACCATGGACGACTACCCGGTCAACGACTACGCGCAGGACCGCCTGTTCCTCGGGCCCCTGACGGGCCGGGACCCGGCCGTGGCCACCGGTTCCGCCGCCTTCCTCGCGCACGCCATGGAGCAGCCGGTGGCCTCCCGGGTGCCGCTGTTCACCGCCGCCGACTACGCCTGGAACCCGCGCGGCTACCGGCCGGAGGAGTCCTGGCGGGCGGCCGTCGACGACCTCGCGGGTCCGGCGCCCGCCGCCCGGGAGGCCCTCGCCGCGCTCGCCGGGAACAGCGCCTCCTCGGTCCTCGACCCGACGGGCGAATCGGCCGCCCTGAAGCCGCTGCTCGCCGCCTTCTGGGACTCCCGGGACGCCTCGGACGCCGGGGCCGAGGCGCGGCGCGCGCAGGCGGCGGGCGCGCTGCGGAAGGCGTTCTCCGTGATGCGGGAGGCCCCCGGGCGGCTCGCGGACACGGCGGGCGGCGCCCTCGCAGAGGAGGCGGGTCCCTGGCTCGGCCGGCTCTCCCGGTACGGCCTCGCGGGCGAGACGGCGGTCGATCTGCTGCTCGCCCAGGAGCGCGGCGACGGCGTGGCCGCCTGGCGGGCCCAGACCCGTCTGGAGGCGCTGCGCGAGGAGCTGAAGGGCGGCAGGGTGACGGTCGGCGCGGGGGTCCTCGATCCGTTCCTCGCGCGCGTGGTGGAGCGGGCCGGGGCCTGGACGGGCGCGGACCGGCCCCCGGCGGGCCGTGCGGAGCGCGCGCCCGGCTCGTACACCGTGCGGCTCGACCGGGCGCGGCCCGTGGAGGCGCTGACGGTGATGGCGGAGCCGGGCGCGGCGGACGGCGGGCACGCGCGCGTGGAGGCGTACGTGCCGGGCGAGGGATGGCGGGCGCTCGGCCCGCTCTCGGCGTCCGGGTGGACCCAGACGAGGCCCTCGGGGCTGCGGGCGGACGCGCTGCGGGTGGTGTGGGACGGCGCGGGGCCGGAGCCCGGGGTGCGGGCGCTCGTGCCGTGGTTCGCTGACGGGCCGCGCGCCGGGGTCGAGCTGGCCCGGACGGAGACGGACGCGGTGATCGGCGGTCCGGCCCAGCGGGTGGACGTGGAGCTTTCGGGGCGGCGCACGGACGAGGTGGCGGGGCCGCTCACGGCGCGGGCGCCCCGGGGCGTGAGCGTACGGCTGCCGGAGCGGGCGTCGGTGGGGCGGGGCGCGCGGACGGCGGTCCCGCTCGACGTGGCGGTGGCGCCGGGGACCCCGCCAGGCTCCTACCGGGTGCCGGTGACGTTCGCGGGTGAGGAACGGGTGCTGACCGTGCGGGCGTTCCCGCGTACGGCGGGCCCGGATCTGGCGCGGACGGGGACGGCGTCCTCCTCGGGCGACGAGACGCCGGACTTCCCCGCGTCGGCCGCCTCGGACGGCGACGCGGCGACCCGCTGGTCCTCCCCCGCCGAGGACGACGCCTGGTGGCGGCTCGAACTGCCGGGCCCGGTGCGGGTGGGGCAGGTGGTGCTGCACTGGCAGGACGCGTACGCCTCCCGGTACCGGATCGAGGTCTCGGCGGACGGGCGGAACTGGCGTACGGCCGCGACGGTGACGGAGGGCCGGGGCGGTCGGGAGTCGGTCCGGATGGACGCGGCGGACACCCGCTTCCTGCGGGTACGGGGCGAGGCCCGCGCGACCCGGTACGGCTATTCGCTCTGGTCGGTGGAGGCGTACGCGGTGGCCCCCGGGGAGCCCCAGGCGCCGGGGATCCCGGGAGCGACGGCCACGGGAGCGCCGGAGGGAGCCGGGCCGAAGAGCCCTGCGGGGACGGCGACGGGCGCCCCGGGAGGGGACGCGACCGGCGCCTCGACCGGGGGACCTGCCGGATCGCCGTCCGGATCGTCGTCCGGGTCGCCGGGGAAGGCCCGGGAGACCCCAGGGACACCGCGCAAGGCCCCGGAGACCGCCGGGAAGGCCCCTGTGGGCCCGAACAGCCCCGCCGGGCGCCCGGACACGGGCACACCCGAGGAGCGGCCCGCCCCCTGAGGGACGCGCCGCTCACCGGAGGCCGGGTCCCGCACGCGCGGGACCCGGCCCCGTACACACACCAGGCCCGGCCCCGTACACACACCGGACCCCGCCCCGCACGCGTACAAGGCACCGCCCCGCACGCGCGTGGGAGTCCGTCCCCGGGTACGCGAAAGGCCCGGCTCAACTCGTCGTCAGCGCCCTCACGGGGGCGTCGGCGACGGAGTCGATCCGGGCCATCACGTCCTCGGCTCCGTACGGTTGCAAGTACGGCAGCCAGCGGGGGTCCCGGTGTCCGGTCCCGATGATCCGCCAGGCCAGACCGGTCGGCGGGGCCGGTGGATGGTGGAGCCGCCAGCCGATCTCCCGCAGGTGTTTGTCGGCCTTGACGTGGTTGCAGCGGCGACAGGCGGCCACCACGTTCTCCCAGGCGTGGGTGCCCCCACGGCTGCGCGGGATGACGTGGTCGACGCTGGTGGCGACCGCTCCGCAGTACATGCAGCGCCCGCCGTCACGGGCGAAGAGGGCTCTGCGGGTCAAGGGAACGGGCCCCCGGTAGGGGACCCGCACGAAGCGCTTCAGTCGCACCACGCTGGGCGCGGGGACGACTTGGGTCTCGCTGTGCAGGAAGGCGCCGGATTCCTCGAGGCAGAGAGCCTTGTTCTCCAGGACGAGGACGAGTGCGCGGCGGAGCGGTACGACGCCGAGCGGCTCGTACGACGCGTTGAGGACCAGGACGTGCGGCACGGATGCCTCCTATGACGCCGGCGGCGCGTGGCTCGCGCCGGGACGAAACTGCTCTCAGTCTCTCCTCATGCCTGGCCGGAACGCCACCACGTACCCGGATCGGGGTGGTGGGCCGGGAGTGTTCTCGACCACATCGGCATGTTCTCCCCGGTCTTTTTGCCCGGGTGAGGCCGTTCTCTCCCTCGTTCGGGGGAAAGGGGGCACTCCGGGTCCCCCGTTAGTGTGGATGGCCTGCGTACGCGATGTCTGGAGGTTGTCCCGTGTCCTGGTCCGCCCTGGCGGCTGCCACCGAACCCGAACCCATTCCGGTCACCCTGGACGAGGCGGCGGAGCGGGCGACCAACGCGGCGAGCTGGGTGGAGGAGAACTGGTCCACCTGGCTGAACACCGGTCTGCGGATCGTGCTGATCCTGGTCGTCGCCCTGCTGCTCCGGATGGCGGTACGGCGCGCCCTGACCAAGCTGATCGAGCGGATGAACCGGTCGGCGCAGGCGGTGGAGGGGACGGCGCTCGGCGGTCTCCTCGTCAACACCGAGCGGCGGCGGCAGCGCTCGGAGGCGATCGGCTCGGTCCTGCGGTCGGTGGCGTCGTTCCTGATCCTGGGCACCGCCGGGCTGATGGTCCTGGGCGCCTTCAAGATCGATCTGGCGCCGCTGCTCGCCTCGGCCGGTGTGGCCGGTGTGGCGATCGGTTTCGGCGCCCGGAACCTGGTGACGGACTTCCTCTCGGGCGTCTTCATGATCCTTGAGGACCAGTACGGCGTCGGCGACTCGATCGACGCGGGCGTGGCCTCCGGCGAGGTCGTCGAGGTGGGCCTGCGGGTGACGAAGCTGCGCGGGGCGGACGGCGAGATCTGGTACGTGCGCAACGGCGAGATCAAGCGCATCGGCAACCTCAGCCAGGGCTGGGCGACGGCCGGGGTCGACGTGACCGTGCGGCCGACGGAGGACATGGAGAAGGTGCGGTCCGTGGTCGTCGAGGCGGCGGAGTCCATGGCGAAGGAGGAGCCGTGGAACGAGCGCCTGTGGGGCCCGGTGGAAGTGCTCGGGCTCAGTGAGGTGCTGCTCGACTCGATGACCCTGCGGGTGGCGGCGAAGACGATGCCGGGCAAGGCGCTCGGGGTGGAGCGGGAGCTGCGCTGGCGGATCAAGCAGGGGCTCGACGAGGCCGGTATCCGGATCGTGGGCGGGCTCCCGGCGCAGGCGGAGGAGCCGAAGGCCGATCCGACGGCGGGGATGGCCGCGCCCTCCGCGTTCGCCTCGGCGACCTCGCCGCAGTCGGCGGCGGCGACCCCCCTGCCCAAGCCGGACCTCTCCAAGTAGCACCCGCCCCCGGAGCCGGACCTCTCCAAGTAACGCCCGTTTCCGCCTGGTTCGGGCGGCGTGCTCGCGCGGGTGTGCGCCGTTCCCGGTATTGACGGCCCCTCGGCGCCCGCCTTACCTTCCTTTCACCGAATAGGAAACTTTCCTAACAGTGCAAGGGGAGAACGGGCCGTCCGGCAGCCGCCGCGAGCGCCCGTGAGCGTCGAAGGGCAGGTGCGACTCATGGCCGGTACGACCCCGGTGACCCCCGGTACGCCGCGCGTGCTCCGCGCCATGAACGACCGCGCCGCCCTCGATCTGCTGCTCGAACACGGCCCGCTCTCGCGCACCCGGATCGGCAAGCTCACCGGCCTGTCCAAGCCGACCGCCTCCCAGCTCCTCGCCCGGCTCGAAGCGGCGGGCCTGGTCGTCGCCACCGGCACCACCGCGGGCCGCCCCGGGCCGAACGCCCAGCTCTACGCGGTCGACCCGCGCGCCGCGTACGCCGCCGGGCTCGACGTCAGCAAGACCCGTATCCACGCCGCCGTCGCCGACGTCACCGGCCGGATCGTCGGCGAGTACGAGCTGCGCACCCCCGGCCGCGCCTCGTCCGACGTGGTCCGGCAGGTCACCGACGCCCTCGACGGGGCCGTCGCGGCGGCCGGGATCACCCGCGAGAAGGTGCGCCGCCTCGTCATCGGCACCCCCGGCGCCTTCGACCCGGCCACCGGCCGGCTGCGGTACGCCTCCCATCTGCCCGGCTGGCACTCCCCCACCCTCCTGGAGGAGCTGGCCGCGGCCCTGCCCATGCCGTTCGAGTACGAGAACGACGTCAACCTCGTCGCCGTGGCCGAACAGCGCGTGGGCGCCGCCCGGGGCCACACGGACTTCGCCCTGCTGTGGAACGAGGAGGGCATCGGCGCCGCCCTCGTCCTCGGCGGACGGCTGCACCGGGGCTTCACCGGCGGCGCCGGGGAGGTCGGCTTCCTGCCCGTGCCCGGCACCCCGCTCGTCCGGCAGGTCGCCAAGGCCAACTCGGGCGGCTACCAGGAACTCGCGGGCGTGCAGGCCGTCCCCCGGATCGCCCGCGCCCTCGGCATCGACACCCCGGAGCAGCCGTACGTCCCGGTGGCCTGCGGGCTGCTCGCGCACGCCGCCGAGGCGCACGGCGAGGACCCCAGGTACGCCCGGCTGCTCGACCGCTACGCCGAGCGCCTCGCCACCGGGCTCTCCTCCGTCGTCGCCGTCCTCGACCCCGAACTGATCGTGCTCTCCGGCGCGGTCCTCGTCGCGGGCGGCGAACCCCTGCGCGCCCGCGTCCAGTCCGAGCTGGCCGATCTCGCCGCCTCCCGGCCGCGTCTCGTCCTCACCACCGTCCCCGAGCGCCCCGTGGTCCGCGGCGCCCTCGAAAGCGCCCTCGCCACCACGCGCGACGAGGTCTTCGACACCTCGCGCTGACCCACCGGCCCCGCCCCTTCCCCGTCAGCCCCCTCCGCCACAGGGAGACATCGTCATGCCCGTACGTCCGCGCGCGACCGCCGCCGCGCTCGCCGCCACCGCCTCGGTCGCCCTCCTCGCCTCCGCCTGCACGGGCTCCGCGAACGACACGGCCGCCGACGACCCGAAGGCCAAGACCACCCTCACCTTCTGGCACGGCTGGGTGGACCCCGCCGAGGTGAAGGCGATCAACGCCAACATCGCCCGCTTCGAGAAGGCCCACCCGAACATCAAGGTGAAGGCCGTCGGCGGCATCAACGACGACAAACTGGGGCAGGCGCTGCGCGCGGGCGGCTCGAAGGGCCCGGACGTGGTGTCCTCCTTCACCACCTCCAACGTGGGCAAGTTCTGTGCGTCGGGCGCCCTCGCCGACCTGAAGCCGTTCATCGAGAAGGACGGGCTGGACCTGGACAAGATCTTCCCGAAGGTCCTCCAGGAGTACACGCAGTTCGAGGGGAAGCGGTGCTCGATGCCGCTGCTCTCCGACGCGTACGGCCTCTACTACAACAAGGACGCGTTCCGGAAGGCCGGACTCGACCCCGAGGCCCCGCCGAAGACCTGGTCCCAGTTCACCGAGGTCGCCAAGCGGCTCACCAAGCCGAAGGGCGACTCCTACGAGCAGCTCGGCTTCATGCCCACCTATCTGGGTTACGAGACCGTCGTCGAGCACTACATGCCGCAGTGGAAGCACCAGGGGTTCTTCGACGCCCAGGGCAAGTCGACGGTCGGCACCGACCCGGCGTTCGCCGAGATGATGACGTACCAGAAGTCCCTGGTGAACGCGCTCGGCGGCTTCCAGAAGCTGGACAAGTACCGCACCACCTTCGGCGACGAGTGGGGCCCCACGCACCCCTTCCACACCGGGCAGGTCGCCATGCAGCTCGACGGCGAGTGGCGGCTGAACTTCACCAAGAAGGCCAAGGTGCCCTTCGAGGTCGGCGTCGCCCCGCTGCCGGTCGCCGACGCCGACGTCGCCGACTACGGCAAGGGCTTCCTCTCCGGCACGATCATGGGCATCGCCCCGCAGAGCAAGAAGCAGAACGCGGCCTGGGAACTGATCAAGTTCATGACCACGGACACCGACGCGGTGGTCGGCTTCGCCAACGACATCGGCAACGTCCCCTCCACCCTGGACGCCCTGAACTCCCCGGACCTCGCCTTCGACAAGCGGTTCAAGGTCTTCCTCGACATCGCCCGCCACCCCCGCTCCGACACCTCCGACAACGCCGTCAACGGCTCCTCCTACCAGGAGACCATCCAGCGCTTCTCCCAGCAGTACGAGAAGGGCCAGGTCACCGATCTGAAGGAGGGCCTCGCGGACACCGCGGCCCAGATCGACCGCGACATCGCCGCCGCGAAGTGACGGCAGGCACTCCCCCCATGAGCACCGGCACCCTGCCCGCGAAGGCGGCGGCCACCCCGGTCGCCGCCCCTCCCCGGGGCCGCAACACCCTGCGCGCCCGGCGCCGCGGGAACGCGCTGCGCACCCTGGCGTTCCTGTCGCCCTGGCTGATCGGCTTCGGCGCCTTCTTCGCCTACCCGCTCGTCTCCACCGTCTACTTCTCCTTCATGCGGTACGACGGCCTCAACGCCCCCACCTGGCGTGGCCTGGACAACTGGACGTACGTCCTCACCGACCTCCCGCAGTTCTGGCCCGCCCTGCGCAACACCCTCTGGCTCTGCGTCGTCATGGTCACCTGCCGGGTCGTCTTCGGCCTCGCCATGGGCCTGCTCGTCACCCGGATCAAGAAGGGCGCGAGGATCTACCGCACCCTCTTCTACCTGCCCTACCTGGCCCCGCCGGTGGCCGCCACGCTCGCCTTCGTCTTCCTGCTCAACCCCGGCACCGGGCCGGTCAACGCGCTCCTCGAAGCGGTCGGCGTCCCCGGCCCCTCCTGGTTCAACGACGCCTCCTGGTCCAAGCCCGCCCTCACCGTCCTCGCCGTCTGGGGCGTCGGCGACCTCATGGTCATCTTCATGGCCGCGCTGCTCGACGTGCCGAAGGAGCAGTACGAGGCCGCGTCCCTCGACGGCGCCTCCGCCTGGCAGCGCTTCCGCTACATCACCCTGCCGAACATCTCGCCGATCGTGCTCTTCGCGGTCGTCACCGGGATCATCGGCGCGATGCAGTACTACACCCAGCCGATCGTGGCCTCCAAGGTCGCCTCGGGGGTGCTGGGCGGCTCCGGCGCCACCTTCGTCCCCGGCTACCCGGACGACTCCACGCTGACCCTGCCCCAGCTGGTCTACAGCCTCGGCTTCAGCCAGTTCAACTACGGCGCCGCCTGCGTGGTCGCCCTGGTCCTCTTCGTCTTCTCCATGGCCTTCACCGCGCTCCTGATGCGCCGGCGCGGCGGCCTGATCGGCTCGGGTGACTGACCATGACGAACCCGGCCACCCTCTCCACCCCCGCCCGGCGCAAGGCCCGCCGCACGGAGCTGCTGCACTGGATCGCCGTCCACTCCCTCGGCGTCGCCGCCGCCCTGTTCTTCGTGCTCCCGTTCGTCTTCGTCTTCCTGACCTCCCTGATGGGCGACCAGCAGGCGCTCACCCGGGACCTGACGCCGAACAGCTGGCACTGGGACAACTACCTCAAGGTCTTCCACACCGACGGCTTCCTCACCTGGTGGCGCAACTCCCTGCTGTACGCGGGAGCCGGCACCGTCCTCGTGGTGGTGTCCTCGGTCCCCGTGGCGTACGCGCTCGCCAAGTTCCGCTTCCGCGGCCGACGGCTGTCGATGCTGCTCGTCATCTCGATGATGATGCTGCCGCCGCAGGTCGTCATCATCCCCATGTACCTGTTCTGGGCCCAGCAGATGGACCTCTCCGGCACCCTGTGGCCGCTGATCGTCCCGCTGGCCTTCGGCGACGCCTTCACCGTCTTCCTGCTGCGCCAGTTCCTCCTGACCATCCCCGACGAGTACATCGAAGCGGCCCGGATCGACGGCTGCGGAGAGCTGCGCACCCTGCTCCGGGTCGTCCTGCCGATGGCGAAGCCCGGCATCGCCGCCGTCGCCCTCTTCCAGTTCTTCGCCGCCTGGAACGACTACTTCGGACCGCAGATCTACGCCTCCGAGAACCCCGCCGCCTGGACCCTCAGCTACGGCCTGGAGTCCTTCAGGGGCGCGCACCACACCAACTGGAATCTGACCATGGCCGCGACCGTCCTGGTCATGGCCCCCGTGATCCTCGTCTTCTTCTTCGCCCAGAAGGCGTTCGTCGAGGGAGTCACACTGACCGGAGTGAAGGGCTGAAGCACATCATGAAGCTCACTGTCGTGGGGGGCGGGTCCACCTACACCCCCGAACTGATCGACGGTTTCGCGCGGCTGCGCGACACCCTGCCCATCAGCGAACTCGTCCTCGTCGACCCGGCCGCCGACCGGCTCGACCTGGTCGGCGGCCTCGCCCGGCGCATCTTCGCCAAGCAGGGCCACCCGGGCCGGATCGTCACCACCTCCGACCTGGACGCCGGGGTCGAGGGCGCCGACGCCGTCCTGCTCCAGCTGCGCGTCGGCGGACAGGCGGCCAGGCTCCAGGACGAGACGTGGCCGCTGGAGTGCGGCTGCGTCGGCCAGGAGACCACCGGCGCGGGCGGCCTCGCCAAGGCCCTGCGCACGGTCCCCGTCGTCCTGGACATCGCCGAACGGGTCCGGCGGACCAACCCGGACGCCTGGATCATCGACTTCACCAACCCCGTCGGCATCGTCACCCGCGCCCTGCTCAAGGCCGGACACAAGGCCGTCGGCCTGTGCAACGTGGCCATCGGCTTCCAGCGCAAGTTCGCCGCCCTCCTCGACGTGACCCCCGCCGAGGTCCACCTGGAGCACATCGGCCTCAACCACCTCACCTGGGAGCGCGCGGTGCGCCTCGGCGGACCCGAGGGCGAGGACGTCCTGCCCCGCCTGATCTCCGAGCACGGCGAGCGGATCGCCGACGACCTGAAGCTGCCGCGCCCGGTCCTGGACCGGCTCGGCGTCGTCCCCTCGTACTACCTGCGCTACTTCTACGCGCACGACGAGGTCGTCCGGGAGCTGGGCACCAAGCCCTCCCGGGCCGCCGAGGTCGCCGCGATGGAGAAGGAACTCCTGGAGATGTACGGGGACCCGGCGCTCGACGAGAAGCCGGCCCTGCTCGCCAAGCGCGGCGGCGCCTTCTACTCGGAAGCCGCCGTGGACCTCGCCGCCGCCCTCCTCGGCGACGGGGGCTCGCCGCACCAGGTCGTCAACACGTACAACAACGGCACGCTGCCGTTCCTGCCGGACGACGCCGTCATCGAGACGCAGGCGTCGGTCGGCGCGCACGGCGCGACCCCGCTGCCCCTCGCCCCCGTCGACCCGCTGTACGCCGGGCTGATCTCCCAGGTCACCGCCTACGAGGACCTGGCGCTCGACGCCGCCCTGCGCGGCGGCAGGGACCGGGTGTTCAAGGCGCTGCTCGCCCACCCGCTCGTCGGCCAGTACGAGTACGCCGAGGGACTCACGGACAGACTCGTCGCGCACAACCGGGAGCACCTCGCGTGGGCCTGAACCCGAACGGCGTCCTCCTCGCGGTGGACGCCGGGAACAGCAAGACCGACGTCGCGGTCCTCTCCCCGGACGGAAACGTCCTCGGAGCGGCGCGCGGCGGCGGGTTCCAGCCCCCCGTGGTGGGGGTGGAGACGGCGGTCGACGGGCTCGCGGAGATCGTCGACCGGGCCTGGGAAGCGGCCGGTGGCGCCGGGCTGCCTCCCGCGTTCGCGCACGTCACGGCCTGTCTCGCCAATGCCGATCTGCCCGTGGAGGAGGCCGCGCTGCGGACCGAGGTCCTGCGACGCGGCTGGTCCCGCTCGGTGCGGGTGCACAACGACACCTTCGCGATACTGCGCGCCGGGATCGACGAGCCGCGCGGGGTCGCGGTGGTCTGCGGCGCCGGGATCAACTGCGTCGGCATGACCCCGGACGGGCGGACCGCCCGCTTCCCCGCCATCGGGAAGATCTCCGGCGACTGGGGCGGCGGCAGCGGCATGGCCGAGGAGGCGCTCTGGTACGCGGCGCGCGCCGAGGACGGGCGCGGCGAGCCGACCGAACTGGCCCGCGCGCTGCCCGCGCACTTCGGCCTGGGGACGATGTACGCGCTGATCGAGGCGCTGCATCTGGGCCGGGTGCCGATGGAGCGGCGGCACGAGCTGACGCCCGTCCTCTTCCGGGTGAGCGCGGCGGGCGACCCGGTCGCGCTCTCCCTGGTCCACCGGCTGGCCGAGGAGGTCGTGGCGCTTTCGTCGGTGGCGCTCGGGCGGCTCGGGCTGCTCGACGAGGAGGCCCCGGTGATGCTGGGCGGCAGCGTGCTCGCCGCCCGCCACCCGCAGTTGGACGAGCGGCTCGGGGAACTCCTCGCCGAGCGGGCGCCGAAGGCCGTCGTCGGCTTCGTGACGGCGCCGCCGGTCCTCGGCGCGGGCCTGTTCGCCCTGGACGAGACGGGGGCGCCCCCGGAGGCGGCCCGCCGACTGCGGGAGCACTACGGGGCCTGAGCGGGCGCGAGCGGGCCCGGTCCGGCCCGGTCCGGTCCGGCCGCCGGGCCCGGGTGTCCGCCCCGGGGCGTTCCCTTCCTTGCGGATGCGTACGGGAAAAGGGCGCCCCTTCCGCATGTTCACCTGTTCGAGCGACGGGTGATGCGGAACCGGTGCGGGTCCGGCGACGTATTCAAGGTGAGGGGGGCACGCCCGTGGAGGGACCGCGGGTGTGCGGCACGATAGGAACAAGATCCAGTCAATCCCGGTGTGCGGGAGGCCCCCTGCGGCCATACTGCTGACCGGCCGATGTCAGCGACCGAGGGGGAGGTCAAGTGACACACCCGCCGAGCGCGCCCGCCGCCCCGGCGGCGCCGTGGAGGACGTGAACGACGAGCAGGTCGTGGACG
>NZ_MSJP01000057.1 GCF_014596525.1 Streptomyces sp. CBMA291 | reverse complement strand
CACCCCCCCCCCAGGGCCAAGGCCCCGTCCCGGCCCGCCGTCCCGCCCCGCCCCGGGCCCCCGCCCGCACCCCTGGCCCGCTCGCGGCCCACCACGGTCGCCGTCCCGGCCATCACCATCGAGGCGCCGGTGGTCGAACTCGGTCTCGACGCCCAGGGGCGGCTCGCCACCCCGCCGGTCGGGAGCCCGAGGATGGTCGGCTGGTACGCGAAGGGGGTGACCCCGGGGGAGCGCGGGACCGCCGTCGTCGTCGGCCACCGGGACACCCTCACCGGACCCGCCGTCTTCCTCAACCTCAACGCGCTCAGCCCCGGCAACACGGTCCGGGTCGCCCGCGCCGACGGCCGGGTCGCCGTCTTCACGGTCGACCGGGTCCGTACGTACCCCAAGACCGGTTTCCCCGACGAGGAGGTCTACGGCTCCACGGGCCGCCCCGAGTTGCGCCTGCTGACCTGCGGCGGGGCCTTCGACCGTGCGACGGGCTACGAGGCGAACATCGTCGTCTTCGCCCATCTCACCGACATCGCCCAGAAGATCTGAGCGCCCGGTCCCGCCGTCCCGGCGGAGCCCGTCCGCTCTCCACCGGGCCGGGCGGGTCCGCGCCACCCGGCGCCTGCCCGCCCGGCCCGGTGGTGTGTCCGGCGCGCGGGGGGAGCGCCGCCGGGGTGAGACCGGGGGCACTTCCGCAGGCCCTGGCGCCCAAAAACTAACGGCGCTAGTTTGGTGCGTCGACGGACCCGTGGACACCGTGAGAGGACAGCGGATGAAGGCGCACGACGCGATGTACATCGACGGGGAGTGGCGCCCCGCCGCGGGCTCCGACACCCTCGCCGTGATCAACCCGGCGGACGAGCAGGTCATCGGTCATGTCCCGGCGGGCACCGCGGAGGACGTCGACGCCGCCGTGCGCGCCGCCCGCGCCGCGCTGCCCGGCT
>NZ_MSJP01000056.1 GCF_014596525.1 Streptomyces sp. CBMA291 | reverse complement strand
CGCCCACCACCACCAGGCACCACGTCGACCTCTACATCACTGGGAGTTGCTGCCATTCGACTGTCCTCATCTAGTCACGTGCCGGTCACTTCGACCCGATACCGGCGAGACGGCCGACAGACGGAGCGACGCCCCAGCCCATCAACCGCCATCCACCGCGTCCGGGTTATCCCTTGAGTCCGAGAGGGAAGGGCGCCAGCGGCGTCCCTCCGAGGAGGTGGGCTCCCGCCGACTGCACGATCTGCTCCTGGGCGAGGATGTGCTGGCACATCGTGTGGAGGTCGCGGAGCCAGCGGTCCAGGGGGGAGCTCCGGTAGATCGAGGCCGTTCCGACGAGGTCGGCGAGACGGATGACGATCGACCGGGCCGTCTTGAAGGCGTTGACGCGGGCGAGCGCCGACGACACCTGCTGGTCGGGGGTGGCCGGGATGCCCGACTCCAGTCGGTCCCACAGCTCGTGGAGCGTGCCGTAGACCGCGTAGCGCGCGGCGGCCAGCTCCATCTCGGCCTGGCCGATGGCCGTCTGCACCCGGTAGCTCTCCGCCCACGGGACGCCGGTGCCCTTCTCGACCCGGCCGACCGCCAGTTCGCGCACGTGGTCGAGGGCAGCCCGGGCCACACCCAGCGGCACGCCGGGCACATTGCCCAGGAAGGCGTCGGGGGCGGAGAGGGGGCCGGTGCCGTGCGGGGTGGTGAAGTCGAAGGTGTTCTCCTCGGCCACGAACAGGTCGACGGCCTGGTAGTCCATGCTGCCGCTGCCCGACAGACCTGTGGTGTGCCAGGTGTCCACGGTCTCGATGTCCGCGCGCGGGACCATGATCAGCCGCCAGTTCACCGGGGCGCCGCCCTCACCGGGCTCCGGCTTGCCGTCGGAGTGCACCACGCAGCCGCCGACGACCCAGTCGGCGTGCGAGACGCCGCTGCCGAACGGCCAGCGGCCGTTGACCCGGTAGCCGCCAGGGACCCGGTCGGCGCGACCGACGGGGAAGATGAGTCCGGCGGTGATCGCGTCCGGATTGGCGAGCATCTCCTTGGACACCGCTTCGTCCAGGTAGCCCGCGTAGATCCAGGTGTCCATCCCGATCATGGCGCACCAGCCGGCCGCCGAATCGCCGTAGGACAGCGCCTCGATGACCTCGGTCTGCTGCGCGAAGGTGAGCTCGGGTCCGCCCCATTCCTTCCGCATGCCGATGCGGAAGGCGCCGGTGCCGCGCACCAGCTCGACGACGTCCTCGGGGAGGCGTCGGTTGAGCGCGATCTCCTCGGAGCGCTCCCGCAGCAGCGGGGCCACGGCCCGCGCTCGCGTCAGGATCTCCGCCGCCGAGTCAGGGCCCTGCTCGTCGCCCGTCGTGGGATTGAGAGTCTCGGTCACAGTCATTGAACCCCTCCTGTACCTGCGTGCTCTTCTCTGTTCGGGCGCGACGGCCGACCGCCGCCCGCCCGGACCGCCGGACAGGCGGTACCCCGGGCAGTCGAGCGGCGGAAAGATCCGGCCGGTCTGCGCCGTCCTCACGCTAGGGACGGCGACCTCTCGCCTCTCGTGTGAACGCGCACGCGTTCTGGCATGTCCGCACACACCGAGTGGGCTAACCAACGGGAGCGACTTTAGAGGTTAGACATCCTTGCTGCAACCGGTCACATACGCTTGAGTGGTTAGAAACGGATCGGATGGAAGGTGGTGCGATGACCGAGGCCGACCCACGACCGTCAGCCGGCGAGCCCCTCGCCCTCGATCTCCTGAACACCCGACGTCGGCAGCACGGACGGCAGGACGACCTGCTGGAAACCCCGGCCGGTCTACGCGCGTGGCTCACCGGCCACGGGCTGGCGGACCGCTTCCCCGCCGACGCCGCGTCCCTCAGAGCCGTACGCGCCACCCGTCGCGCACTGGCCGCCGCCCTCGCCCGGCCGGACTCCGCCGAGGCGGCCCGCGGCATCGACGACATCCTGCGGCACGGCCGGATCAGACCCACCCTCAGCCCCGAAGGCCCCGCCGAGCGCGCCGAGTTCACCGACCCGGCCTGGGGCGCCGCCTGGACCGCCGCCCGCGACTATCTGCGCCTGCTCGCCACCGTCCCGGACCGCATCAAGCTCTGCGACCAGCCGGAATGCAGCAGCTACTTCCTCGACACGTCCCGCAACGGCACCCGCCGCTGGTGCTCCATGGCGCTGTGCGGCAACCGCGCCAAGGTCGCCCGCCACTACGCCAGAACCCGCGGCGCCCGCGCGTGACGGGACCCGCCGCCCACGCTCCCGCCGCCGAACCTCCGACCACACAAGGGGATTCCATGGATCCGCGCATCCGCCACCACACCGTCACCGTGCGGGGGCTCGACGTCTTCTACCGCGAGGCCGGTTCCCCCGACGCCCCGGTCCTGCTGCTGCTCCACGGCTTCCCGGCCAGCTCCCGCTCCTTCCGCGACCTCATGGGCCGTCTGGCGGGCGACTACCGGGTCATCGCCCCGGACCACATCGGTTTCGGCCACTCCGCCCTGCCGTCCGTCGAGGACTTCGACTACACCTTCGCCCGACTGGCCGAGATCACCGAGGAGTTCACCCGGCTGCTCGGGCTCTCGCGCTTCGCCCTCTACGTCCACGACTACGGCGCCCCGATCGGCTGGCGCCTCGCCGCCGCCCACCCCGAACGCGTCACGGCGATCGTGAGCCAGAACGGCAACGCCTACCTGGACGGCCTGCTCCCGGAGTTCTGGGCCCCCGTCCACGCCTACATCGCCGATCCGGACCCGGAGACCGAGACCGCCCTCCGGCAGGCCCTCAGCCCGGAAGGGGTGCGGTGGCAGTACACCCACGGAGTCCCCGACGAGACCCTGCTCGACCCCGACGCCTGGCACCTCGACGCGGCGGCGCTCCAGCGACCCGGCAGCGCCGCCGCCCAGCTCCGGCTCATCCGCGACTACGCCGCCAACCTGGCCGCCTACCCGGACTTCCAGCGCTACTTCAGGGAGAGCCGGGTCCCGCTGCTCGCCGTCTGGGGAGCCCATGACGAGATCTTCGGTCCCGAAGGCGCCCGGGCCTTCCGCCGCGATCTCCCCGAAGCGGAGGTACGACTGCTGCCGACCGGACACTTCGCCCTGGAGACCCACTGCGCCGAGATCGCGGACCTGGTCGCGGACTTCCTCAAGCGCCATGGCACCGGCCAGGGCCCGTCCGGAACGGCCGATGGCGCCGGGTACCCGCCCCGGCGCCACCTCCCGTGATGTCCCGCCCCCGTCGGGTCAGGAACGCGGCCCCGCCGCGCCGACGCGCACCACGCCCCGGGCCGTCTCGAACTGCTCCCGCAACTGGGCCCGGCGGAGCTTGCCGATGCCGGTCTTCGGCACGTCCTCCTTGGTGACCAGGACGACGTGCGGGTGCTCGACCCCGAAGGCCTCCGTCACACGGTCGCGCACCAGGTACTCGGCCTCGGACGCGTCCACGCCCTCACGCGGATGGAAGAAGACCGCGAGCTCCTCCGTCTCCCCGTCCCGCGCGGTCACCGCGCAGGCCACCGTGTACGAGGGCACGACGCAGTCGAGTTCCTCCACCCGGGCCTCGATCTCGTGACCGTGATAGGTGACGCCGTCCAGCTGGATGACGTCGTCGGCCCGCCCCGTCACGGTGAGGATGCCGTTCTGGACGTAGGCGAGGTCACCGGACTTGAACCAGCCGTCGGAGGTGAACGACTGCCGGTTCTGCTCGTCGTTGAGGTAGTAGCCGGAGGTCACGGTGGCACCGCTGACCTGGAGCCGGCCGGTGACACCGGGCGGCACCAGCTCGTTGCGCTCGTCGACCACCCGCAGGGCGGTGCCGGGCTGCGGACGGCCCACGGGGACGTAGCGCTCGTCCCCCGCGTTGACGGCGGAGAACTCGCAGTCCGCCACCCCGGCGGACGTCTCCGACATGCCCCAGCCCGGGAACATGGCGTCCGACGGAAGCCCGAAGGGGGCCAGCACCTCCATGAACCGGCGGACCACACCGCTGCGGACGGCCTCGCCGCCGTTCATGATGTAGCGCACGCAGGAGAGGTCCCAGGACTGCCCCTCGCACCGGTCCGCCTGGTCGTTGATGAGCCCGAAGGCGAAGTTCGGCGCCCAGGTGGTGTCGGAGCGGTACCGGTCCATCGCCCCGAGCCAGCGCAACGGGTCGCCGAGCACCCACTCGAAGCGGGCGTGCACCTGGTGGCAGCCGAGATAGACGTCCCGTACATGGAACATGACCAGGCCGCCCACATGGTCCATGGGCATCCAGTTGAAGGTGCGCGTCCGGTCGCTCAGCCCGTTCGTCCGTACGGTGGCGGCGGTACGGCTCAGCACGTTGCGATGGGTGAGCACCACGGCTTTGGGCACGCCGGTGCTGCCCGAGGTGAGCAGCCGTACGACCGGATCGTCGAGACCGGCCCGGTGCCAGAGCCGGTCCGGAGCGTGCGCGAGCAGGTCGCGGGTGCTCCCCAGCCACGCGTCCGCCCAGCGCGGGTCGGCCGTGACCTCGGGCGCCGGCTCCTGTCCCGCGCCGGTGACGACCCTCGGGGCGCCGTAACCGTTCCACACCCGCCGTAACAGGCCGGGGGCGTCCGCGCGCTGTTCGGCGGTGGCCCCGGCGTTGACCGGCATCGGGACGAACCCGCCCAGGACACAGGCCCAGAAGGCGGTCAGCAGCTCGGGGTCGTCGGCCACCTGGAGGACCACGGTCTCCCCGGGCCGGACGCCCGCCGCGCGGAGTCCGGCGAGCATGCGCGCGGCGTCGTCGAGCAGCCGCTGATACGTCCTGCCCTCCTCGGTGCCGTCCGCACCGATGAACCGGATGCTCTCCTCGGTCGCGTCGGCGCGTTCGGCCGCGCGCACGAGCGCCTCGCCGAGATCGGCCACCTCGGCGGGAACCGCCGGTCCGCCGTCGAGGTACGAGATGTCGGAGTTCGTCATTCCGAGTCAGCCTCCTTCGCGGTCGCCACGATCACCAGCGGGCCACGCCCATGGAAGGGCGCGGGCTCCTTGCGGAAGCCGCCGTACTCCGCGACCGTCCTCAGTCCTGCCTCCGTCAGCAGTTCCCGCACTTCCGGTCCGGTGAGAACCGACTGATCGAAGAAGTTGTCGTACATGGACACCCGGCCGTCGTGCTCGCGGACGAGCAGGGTCTCCTCATTCCGCCAGTTCGCCGCGTGCGGGTTGATCGACTGACGGGCGAGGCGAGTGACGAGCACTCCGTCGTCGCCCCGGTGATGAGCCACCGTGTGCTGCTGGAAACCCTCTACGAAGTTCAGCAAATGGCCGAACTCCAGCACTACATGGCCACCGGGCCGTAGCAACTCCCGCAGCTTCCGCAGCACTTGACGCAACTCGGCGCGCGGCAGGTAGTTGAGGGTCATGAACAGGCTGTAGACCAGATCGAACCGGTCATCGGTGGTGAAGGCCTCGGCCCGCTGGTGCACGTACTCGACGCCGGTGCCGCCGACGGCCCGCGCGTATTCCACGAATTTCGCGCTCTGATCTATTCCGAGGCAGGAAAAGCCTCGCGCGCCAAGCTCCCGAAGATTGGTACCCGTGCCGCAGCCGAGGTCGAGAACGCGCCCGCCGGCCGGTGCGAGAGAGGACAGGAACTCCGTTTCCGCAGCGAGGCTGCGGAAATCACCACGCATGATCTCGTAGTACTTTCCGGGGAATTCAAAGCTGGTCAATGCATTACCTTCCCGTGGGACCGAAACTACCTGGAACGGAGAAAGCGCGTCATGCGTCCTTCAGAGTGCGACGCCCCTGCGGATCTTGCGGAATTCCCGGGGCGTGATGCCGTACCGATCCCTGAAGAGACGACTGAAGTGTGAAGCACCGCAGAATCCCGAGCGCTCGCCGATCATCGCTATGGAGAGATGGTCGAAACGCGGATCCGCCAACTCGGACCGGCAGCGGGCCAGTCTTTCGTCCCTGATCCACCGAGCCGGACTCGTGTCGTGCTCGTGGAAAATCTTCTGCAAGTAGCGGAGTGAGACGTTGTGCTGCTGGGCCACGACGGACGGGCTCAGCCCGGGGTCGGCGAGCCGCTCCCGTATGAAAGCCTGGATGCTCAGCATCAGGGTCGGCCGACCGGTCCCCGATTCCTCCGCCATCGAGCGCAGCCGCTCCGCGAAGAGCGCCGCCGCGAACCCGGCCATGCTGCCACCCAGCAGGTCAACGCCGGTGTCGACGGAGTCGCCGTGCTGTTCGAGGCCGACGAGGAGATTGGACAGCAGCGCCCCGAGACCGTGCGAGCCGGGCCACACCCTGGCCGTGAGCATCTCGGTGTCCTTGGACGTGAGCCCCATCAGGCGCCGCGGCACCATGAGGGTCACCACCCGGAAGCGCTCCGGCATGATGACCTTGTACGGACGGGAACTGTCGTAGCAAACGAGCTGCGCCCCGCGAGCCGCCGCATGCTTCCCGTCCTGGAACACTAATATCTGGCCGGCCAACGGCCGGCATATGCTCAAATAGGCCTCCTTGCTTGTTTCCAGAAGTCGGCTGGGTCTCAGCATTTCACGCGGGCCGCCTTCGACGAGAAGGGTCCTTACCTCGCCGAATCGATTACTCACGATCGTACCGTGCGGCTCTTCATCATGGTCTTTTACAATCTGCACACAGTCACGGGACTGCGCGGGCGCGTTGAACCGGATAATGGGTCGTCTCTCGGCCCGAACACCGACACGCGTCATCAATCAAACCCCCCGTCCACCGAGGATTAGGGGGAGCTTTCAACTAAACGGCCGCTTCTTTACGGCCGCCACACCCACGGCGGGTGCGTTTGTCCCCCTGCATCCGATAGCAGCGTTCATTGGAACATACCCGGATGCTCGTTTCTATGGAGCGCTCCAGCCCCCTGGACAGCACCCCGGACGCGTTCCGACTCCCCCGCGCCCGGCGCTTGCTGCACGGATGCGCCGCCCGGCCACCGCGGCGACCCTCACGATCAGGCCTCAGAAAGGACGCAACTCAGTCACGGGCCGTGCGCGATTAGTCAATCGGAGGGGCCGTCTGCACGCGTGCGCAGCGTCCGTCACCTGGGCTCACAGGCCCGGTCGGCCCGGGGTGGACGTCGGTCGGCAAGTGGCCGAGGCTGGTCCCTGGCGTCGGCTGCCGGGCGCGTCAGCCGGACAGAAACCACGCCAAGTGACCAGATATGCACCACAGTTGAGGCATCAAGAGGAGGCCGGTGTGATGAATTCGCCGTACCACGAGGGCGAGCAGGCCGTGCAGCGGCGCGCGGGAGAAGGGCACCCCGGCTGGGGCACCCCTATGTTCCGCGATGTGATCGAGCCACCATTCGCCCATTTCCTGGACAGTCAGCGCATGCTCTTCGTCGGAGGCATCGACGCCGGGGGATCCCTCTGGACATCGCTCGTCACCGGAGACGCCGGTTTCGTCATCCCGGTCGACCGGCACCACTTGGTGATCGCCGGCTTACCTGCCCCCGGCGACCCCTTGGAGCACGCCTTCGACGCGCCGGGGCACATCGGGATGGTGGCGGTGGAACCGCACACCGCGCGCCGCATCCGGCTGAACGGCATCGCCCAACGACAGGGGGACGTCCTCTACTTCCGGGCCGGACAGGTGCTGGGGAACTGCCCCAAGTACATCCAGCGCCGGGACCTTCTCGACACCTCCGGCACCCGGTCCCCCGAACCGGCCCTCGCCGGAATCCGGGACGATCTCGACCCGGAACAGCAGCGCTGGATCTCCCGGGCCGACACCTTCTTCATCGCCAGCCACTCACCGGACCATGGCGCGGACGCCTCGCACCGAGGGGGCGCCCCCGGTTTCGTGACCGTCGGCCCCCGCCGCCTCTCCTGGCCGGATTACGTCGGCAACTCTTTCTATATGACCCTGGGGAACATGCATCTCAACCCGGCCTGCGGCCTGCTCTTCCTGGACTGGGAAGAGGGCCACACCCTCCAGTTGACCGGCAGGGCAAGCGTCGACTGGGACCCTCAGCGCGCCGCGACCGTGCCGGGTGCGCTGAAGTTCATCGACTTCGACATCGAGCGAGTGATCGAAATCCGCCACGCGTCCCCCCTCCGCTGGGCTCTGGCGGCGGCATCGCCGTTCAATCCGCCGCTGCCGCCCCGCTGAACGGAGCGCCCGCCCGCCGTGCCGGGGCATCGCGTAGTCGGCAAGACGGGGGGAATGACCTGAGTATCCAAGCCCTGACCTGACCTGGCATCCCATCAGAACAAGCGTCAAATGAGCGCCGCGGTATCGCCCGTCACGCCCACACGACAGATACCGCGCAACGACAAAGGCCCAGCCCAGGTCCCCTACTTGATCGGCTCCAGAATCGCCACGCACTCCACATGGTGCGTCATAGGAAACAGATCGAACACCCGCAGCGTCCGCACCTTGTATCCGCCCTCCTTGAAGTACCCCAGGTCCCGCGCCAGTGCAGCCGGGTCGCAGGCCACGTAGGCGATGCGGCGGGCGCCGAGGGTCGTCAGGTGGGCGACCGTCTGCTTGCCCGCGCCCGCGCGCGGGGGGTCCAGGACGATCAGGTCGACGTTGTCGATGCCGGTGCGCGGGAGGACCTGTTCGACCTTGCCCTGTTCGATGCGGACGCGCGGGAAGTCGGCCAGGTTGTGGCGGGCGTCCTCGACCGCGCGCTTGCCGGACTCGATGCCCAGGACCGCGCCCTGGTCGCCGACGCGGTCGGCGAGGGCGCCCGCGAAGAGGCCGACGCCGCAGTAGAGGTCGAGGGCCGTCTCGCCCTTGCGGGGGGTCAGGCCCTGCATGACGGCGAGCATCAGGGTCTGCGCGGCCTGCGGGTGGACCTGCCAGAAGCCGCCGCTGCCGACGCGGTAGGTGCGCTCGTCGGCGCGCTCGCGGACGAAGGGGCGGCCGTGGACTCGGTGGACGCCGCCGTCCTTCTCGTCGACCCGCATCACGGAGACCGGCTTGTCCAGCTCCACCAGGGGGAGGCGGGCGCCGGGTCGGGGGGTCAGGATGACCTGGCGGTCGTTCGAGCCCGAGGCGGCGATCGCCTCGACCGAGGCCATGCCCTCCCAGGTGCGCTTCTCGATGCCCAGCTCCGAGACGCCCTCGGCGGCGATCATGCAGTGGTCGACGACCTCGACCTCGTGCGAGCGGTGCCGCCGCAGACCCGCGTGGCCCTCGGCGTCGATCGCGTACTGGACGCGGGTGCGCCACTGGGGCACCTGGCCCGCAGGGAGCTTGTCGCCCTCGGCCGGCATGACCGTGCCGTCCCAGCCTGCCTCCTCGGGGGTGAGCCCGGCGAGCCGCTGGAGCTGCTCGGCGACGACCTCGCCCTTGAGGCGGCGCTGTGCGCCGGGCTTGGCGTGCTGCCAGTCGCAGCCGCCGCACTTGCCGGGTCCGGCGAAGCGGCAGGGGGCCTCGACGCGGTCCTTCGACGCCTCCAGGACGGTGACGGCGTCGGCGCGCAGGAAGCGGGAGGTCTCCTCGCCCTCGGTGACGCGGGCGACGACCTTCTCGCCGGGCAGGGCGTGCCGGACGAAGAGGACCCGGCCCTCCTCGGTGCGGGCGATGCAGTGGCCACCGTGCGCCACCGGACCGACCTCCACCTCGTACTCCTCCCCGACCAACGACGAAACAGGGGTGTTCTGCATGGCGGGGAGTCTCCAAGGGGAAGGAACGACGGGCTGCCGCAGGGACGGCAGCCCACCAGTCTAGTTGTTCTTCCCGGCGGTTTCCTTCTGGCCCTTCTCGACCGGGCCGCGGCGGACCGATCCCGGCGCGTTCCACTCCTGGCGCCTGCGGGCCCGCTTCCTGGCCGCCTCGGAGGACTGGAGCTGGTAGGGGACGGAGGTCACCATGACACCGGGGGTGAAGAGGAGCCTGCCCTTGAGGCGCAGGGCGCTCTGGTTGTGCAGCAGGTGCTCGTACCAGTGGCCGACCACGTACTCGGGGATGTAGACGGAGACGGCGTCGCGCGGGTTCTCGCTGCGGATGCTCTTCACGTACTCGACGACCGGCCGGGTGATCTCGCGGTACGGCGAGTCGAGGATCTTGAGCGGGACGTTGATCCCGCGCCGCTCCCACTCCTCCTTGAGTTCCTTCGTCTCCGGCGGGTCGACGTTGACGGTGAGCGCCTCCAGCTGGTTCGCGTGCATGAGCTTGGCGTACGCGAGGGCGCGGAGGGTGGGCTTGTGGAGCTTGGAGACGAGGACGATGGAACGGACCCGGGAAGGGCGTACGTACTCGTCGGGGCGTTCCTCGGCGGCGGCGATCTCGGCGGCGACGGAGTCGTAGTGCCTGCGGATCGCGGTCATCGTGCCGTAGAAGATCACCATGCCGAGCAGGGCGACCCAGGCTCCGTGGGTGAACTTGGTGGCGAGGACGACGACGAGGACGAGTCCGGTGAAGAAGGCGCCGAAGGTGTTGATCGCGCGGGAGCGGACCATGTGGCGGCGCTTGGCCGGGTCGCGCTCGGTCCGCAGGTGCCGGTTCCAGTGCCGGACCATGCCGATCTGGCTGAGGGTGAAGGAGACGAAGACGCCGACGATGTACAGCTGGATCAGCCGGGTCGAGTCGGCTCCGTAGATCACCACGAGGAGGGCTGCGGCGCCGGCGAGGAGCACGATGCCGTTGGAGAAGGTGAGGCGGTCGCCGCGGGTGTGGAGCTGGCGGGGCAGGTAGCGGTCCTGGGCGAGGATCGAGCCGAGGAGCGGGAAGCCGTTGTACGCGGTGTTCGCGGCCAGGAAGAGGACGAGCGCGGTGGCGGCGGCGAGGATGACGAAGAAGAACGTTCCGTCACCGAAGACGGCGGCCGCCACCTGGGAGATGACCGGGTCCTGGACGTATCCCTCGCCGACCGGGACGCCGTCGCGCAGCAGTTCGTGGGCGGGCTTCTCGGCCATCCGTACGTCGGTGGCCATGGCGAGGAAGATGATGCCGCAGAACATGGTGACGGCGAGGCCGCCCATGAGGGCGAGGGTGGTGGCGGCGTTCCGCGACTTGGGCTTGCGGAAGGCGGGGACGCCGTTGGAGATGGCCTCGACGCCGGTGAGGGCGGCGCAGCCGGAGGAGAAGGCGCGGAGCAGCAGGAAGACGAGGGCGAAACCGGCGAGCCCCTGGTGCTCGGCCTTGATCTCGAAGTCGGCCGTGGGTGCCTTCATGGTCTCGTCGAGGACGATTCCCCGGTACGCGCCCCAGGCGATCATGAGGAAGACGCCGGCGACGAAGACGTACGTCGGGATCGCGAAGAGTGTGCCCGACTCCTTGACCCCGCGCAGGTTCATCACCGTCAGCAGCACGATGACGGCGACGGCCGAGGCGACCTTGTGCTCGACGATGAAGGGGACGGCCGAGCCGAGGTTCTCGATGCCCGAGGAGATCGACACGGCGACGGTGAGGACGTAGTCGACGAGCAGGGCGCTGGCGACGGTGAGTCCGGCCTTCGGTCCGAGGTTGGTGGTGGCGACCTCGTAGTCGCCGCCGCCGCTCGGGTACGCGTGGACGTTCTGCCGGTAGGAGGCGACGACCGTGAACATCAGGACGACGACCGCGAGGGCGATCCACGGGCTGAAGTGGTAGGCCGAGAGACCGGCGACGGAGAGGACGAGCAGCACCTCTCCGGGTGCGTACGCCACCGAGGACAGCGGGTCGGAGGCGAAGACGGGGAGGGCGATCCGCTTGGGGAGAAGGGTCTCTCCGAGCTTGTCGCTGCGCAGGGCGCGCCCGATGAGAATCCGTTTGGGCACGTCGGTCAGTTTGGACACGGAGAGGATCGTAAGCGTTCGAAAAGAGCCAGGCGTACTGGCACCCCCGATCGGCACCGAATCTCCCTGGGTACCACCTCGGATGCGGTCCCGGCCAGCGTTGCCGCTTAAGCTCGGACCGGGCGACCCGGTAGGGCGTCGCCCGCCACGACCCGGGCCCTTCGGGTGAGGAAAGTTGTGAGCAGGGTGTTTGCGCAGGTCGGCAGGGCGATCAGGAGTGCGGGGTAAGGGGACGTGCACATCGTCATCATGGGCTGCGGGCGAGTGGGAGCCGCTCTCGCGCAGACCCTGGAGCAGCAGGGGCACACCGTCGCGGTCGTGGACCAGGACCCGACGGCTTTCCGCCGCCTGGGCTCGGGTTTCGGCGGTCGGCGCGTCACGGGTGTGGGGTTCGACCAGGACACCCTGCGCGAGGCCGGGATCGAGGACGCCGGTGCCTTCGCCGCGGTGAGCAGCGGTGACAACTCGAACATCATCGCCGCGCGGGTGGCGCGCGAGATGTTCGGCATCGAGAACGTGGCGGCGCGGATCTACGACCCGCGGCGCGCCGAGGTCTACCAGCGGCTGGGCATCCCGACGGTGGCGACGGTCCGCTGGACCGCCGACCAGATGCTGCGACGGCTGCTGCCGTCCGGCGCGGAGCCGCTGTGGCGTGACCCGAGCGGTGCCGTGCAGCTCGCGGAGGTGCACACCTCCCCCGCGTGGATCGGTCACAAGGTGAGCCGGCTCCAGGAGGAGACCGGGGTGCGTGTCGCCTTCCTCACCCGGCTGGGCGAGGCGATTCTCCCGACCTCGCAGACGGTGCTCCAGGAGGGCGATCTGGTGCACGTGATGATGCGTACGGAGGAGATCGCGAAGGTCGAGGAAGTCTTCGCCGAGGGTCCCGAGGAGGGTGGTCACTGATGCGTGTCGCGATCGCGGGCGCGGGTGCGGTGGGCCGTTCCATCGCGGGCGAGCTTCTGGAGAACGGGCACGAGGTCCTGCTCATCGACAAGGCGCCGACCGCCATCTCGGTGGAGCGGGTGCCGCAGGCGGAGTGGCTGCTTGCCGACGCCTGTGAGATCACCTCGCTCGACGAGGCGGCGCTCCAGCGCTGCAACGTGGTGATCGCGGCGACCGGCGACGACAAGGTGAACCTGGTCGTCTCGCTGCTCGCCAAGACCGAGTACGGCGTGCCGAGGGTCGTCGCCCGGGTGAACAACCCGAAGAACGAGTGGCTGTTCAACGAGGCCTGGGGCGTGGACGTGGCCGTCTCGACGCCGCGTCTGATGTCGGCGCTCGTGGAGGAGGCGGTGAGCGTGGGCGATCTCGTCCGGCTGCTCCGCTTCAGCCACGGCGACGCGAACCTGGTCGAGCTGACGCTGCCGCCGGAGTCGGCGCTCGCGGGCACCTCGGTCGGGGACGTGGACTGGCCGCAGGACACCTCGCTCGTGACGATCATCCGCGGTTCGCGGGTCCTGACGCCGAGCGGCGAGGAGACCCTGGAGGCCGGTGACGAGCTGCTGTTCGTGGCCGCGCAGGCGCGCGAGGAGCAGTTGGAGGACCTGCTCCAGGTCCGCCGGGCGCCCTCGGACTCCTGAGCCTGTTCGACAAGGCGGTCCGGTAGCCGGTGGGATACGGGCCGCCCGAACGGCCGGGGGCTTCGACACGGGGAAGGGCCCGGACCTGATGACAGGTCCGGGCCCTTCCCCGTAAGCCCGTAGGCCCGCAAGCCCGCAGGCCGTGGAACCCTCGAAGCCTCCGGCCGCTCAGGCGTCCGGCCGGGCCTCCGTCAGGCCTCCGGCTGCTGTCGTGCCGCGGCCGCCGCCGCCTTGCGCTCCTCCTCGGCGCGCTCCTCGGCCTCCATCTCGGCGAAGACGTCGATCGGCGGCGGAGCCTTCGCGAGGAAGACCCAGGTGAGGTAGACGGCGAGCAGGAACGGCGGGATCTTGAGCGCCACCAGGACCCAGCCGAACTTGGTGGTGTCGGCCCACCAGTACATGGGGAAGAGGATCGCGCACTTGCCGAGCAGGATCAGGCCCCAGGCCCAGCTGGCCTTGGTGTACGCCTTCTTGCGGCCGGGGTTGCGGCTCCGCCAGGAGAGGTTCTCCTTGAAGACCGGGCCGAGGATCAGGCCGATCAGCGGGACGCCGGCGAGCGCGGTGACGAGGTACGCGAGGGCGAGGCCCAGGGTGTACAGCATGCCCGGCAGGTAGAAGTCCTTGGCGTTCCCGGTCATCATCGCGAAGACCACGCCGAAGGCGACGCCGAAGACCCCGCTGAACGCGTGCTTGACGGTGTCCCGGCGGACCAGCCGCACGGCGACCAGGACCAGCGAGACCGCGAGCGCGGCGATGGCCGAGACGTGCAGGTCCTTGTTGATCGTGAAGATCGTGACGAACAGCAGACCGGGCACGACCGTCTCGATCATGCCCCGGAGCCCTCCGAAGGCCTCGAACAGGGCTGCCTCGGTGACCTCCCTGGAGGCCTGGGCGTCCTGGTCGGCCCGGGTGTCCTGGCCCGTGGTGGTCGGCTTGTCGAGGGACGTCACCGGCTACTCCTGTCCGAGCGGTCGGAGCTCGTATTTGGGGTTGAAGAGGACCCGCCGACCGTGGCTCATGGAGATCCGGCCGGAGGCGATCAGCTTGCGGCCCGGTTCGATGCCCACGATGGAGCGGCGGCCGAGCCACACGACGTCGAGCGGCGCCGTGCCGTCGAACAGCTCGGCCTCCAGGGCGGGGACACCGGCCCGGGGACGCAAGGTGACCGTGCGCAAGGTACCAGTCACCTTGACTATCTGGCGGTCGGAGCAGTCGCTGATGCGCGTGCACCCCGACGCCTCGGCGTCCTCCTGGAGCCTCTCCGACTCCAGGTCCTCGGTGGACGAGGAGAGCCGGTCGAGCATCCGGCGGAACCTACCGGCCGGCTTCTCTGTACGCGGTGCTGCACTCATACCGAAAGCGTACCGGCCGCCCTCCTCGCCACCGTCGGCCCGGCCGTCTCTCCGTACGGCCCCCGGTTCAGCGTTCGAAGCGGTAGCCCATGCCCGGTTCGGTGACGAAGTGGCGGGGGTGCGAGGGATCGCGCTCCAGCTTGCGCCGCAGCTGGGCCATGTACACCCGGAGGTAGTTGGTCTCGGTGCCGTACGAGGGTCCCCAGACCTCCTGGAGCAGCTGCTTCTGGCTGACCAGACGGCCGCTGTTGCGGACCAGGACTTCCAGCAGGTGCCACTCGGTGGGGGTGAGCCGGACGTCCCGCCCGTCGCGGTGGACCTTCTTCGCGGCGAGGTCGACGGTGAAGCCCGCGGTCTCGACGACCACGACCCCGTCCTCGGCGCCGCCGACCGGTTCGGCACGGCGGACGGCGGCGCGCAGCCGGGCCAGCAGCTCGTCCATCCCGAAGGGCTTGGTGACGTAGTCGTCGGCGCCTGCGTCGAGCGCCTCGACTTTCTCGTCGGAGGTGTGCCGGGCGGAGAGGACGAGGATCGGCACCCGGGTCCAGCCGCGCAGGCCCTTGATGACCTCCACGCCGTCCATGTCGGGCAGTCCGAGGTCGAGGACGACGACGTCGGGATGGCGCTCGGCGGCCAGCCGGAGGGCGGTGGCACCGTCGGGCGCGGCCTCGACCTCGTACTTCCGTGCCTTGAGGTTGATCACCAGGGCGCGGACGATCTGCGGCTCGTCGTCGACCACGAGGACCCGGGTCATGGTGGTGCCTTCCTTCTTCGGCCGCCTGTTCGGGCGGGGAGCATGAGGGTACGGGAGGGACGGACGGGGACGGTGGGGCGGCTGGGGCGTACGGGGAGGGCAGGGGCCATGTGGCGCTTGTACGTCGGAGGGGCGAGGCGGACCGGGACCCGCTGGACCTTGCGGCGGGCGTACGGCGGGGGTGGGCGCACGGGGAGGGCGGGGGCGTACGGCGAAGGGGCGGGCGTACGGCGAAGGGCTCGGGTCCGGCCGCACTTCCGGGCCCCGCGGCGGCCCCGTCAGGTCACCACGTGGTCCGGGAGGCCGGGGGTCGGGGCCGGGGAGCCGCCCGGCGCGGCCCGGAGGGTGAGCACCATCGTCAGTCCGCCGCCCGGGGTGTCCTCGGCGCCGAGCGTGCCGCCCATGGCCTCGACGAAGCCCCGGGCGACGGCGAGGCCGAGGCCCACGCCGGAGCCGCGCGGGGCGTCGCCGAAGCGCTGGAAGGGTTCGAAGATGCCGTCCTTGGCCTCGTCGGGCACGCCGGGTCCCCGGTCGACCACCCGGAGTTCGACCCGGCCGCCGAGCGAGCTGGCGGCGACGGCGACGGGCACGCCCTCGGGGCTGTACTTGACGGCGTTCTCCACGATGTTGGCGACGGCCCGCTCAAGCAGCCCCTTGTCGACCTCGACCATCGGGAGCGTCTCGGGTATGTCGAGTTCGGCGCTGCCGTCCGGCACTCCCCCGAGGGCCATCGGGACCACCTCGTCGAGGTCGACCGTGCGGACGAGGGGGGTGACGGTGCCGGTCTGGAGGCGGGACATGTCGAGGAGGTTGCCGACCAGGTGGTCGAGGCGGTCGGCGCCCGCCTCGATGCCTTCGAGCAGTTCGGCCTGGTCCTGCTCGGACCACTCGACGTCGTCGGAGCGCAGGGAGGAGACGGAGGCCTTGATCCCGGCGAGCGGGGTCCGCAGATCGTGGCTGACGGCGGCGAGCAGGGAGGTGCGGATCTTGTTGCCCTCGGCGAGCTTGCGGGCCTCCTCCGCCTCGTCGACGAGCCGCTGCCGGTCGAGGACGACGGCCGCCTGCGCGGCGAAGGCGCCGAGGACCCGTCGGTCCTCGGCGGGCAGCACCCGGCCGGAGAGGGCGAGCGCGAGCCGGTCGCCGACCGGCATGTCCACATCGGCCTCCTCGGGCCGGGCCGCCGGGTGCGGGCCCACGCTCGCGGCGCGGGTCCACGGCTCGACCTCGTCCGCCCGCTCCAGAAGGGCGACGGACTCCATGGAGAAGGTCTCGCGGACCCGTTCGAGCAGGGCGTCGAGGCTGGTCTCGCCGCGCAGCACACTGCCCGCGAGGTAGGACAGCACCTCGGACTCGGCGCGCAGCCGGGCCGCCTGATGGGTGCGGCGGGCGGCCAGGTCCACCACGGAGGCCACGGACATCGCGACGCCCACGAAGACGGCGATGGCCACGATGTTCGCCGGGTCGGCGATGGTGAGCCGGTGGACGGGCGGGGTGAAGAACCAGTTGAGGAGGAGCGAACCGACGGCGGCCGAGCCCAGCGCGGGGAGGAAGCCGCCGAGGAGGGCGGAGGCGACCGTGAGGGCGAGGAAGAGCAGCATGTCGTTGGCGAGGCCGAGATGGGCGTCGACATGGGTGAGGAGCAGGGCGAGGGCGACCGGGCCGACGACGCCGACCAGCCACCCGGCGATGATCCGGGAGCGGCCGAGGCGGGCGCCCCGGGTGACGGGCAGGCCCCGGCCCTTGGCGACCTCGCCGTGGGTGACGATGTGGACGTCGAGGTCGGGCCCCGAGTCGCGGGCCACGGTCTGGCCGACGCCGGGGCCGAGGATGTACTGCCAGGAGCGCCGGCGGCTGGAGCCGAGGACGATCTGGGTGGCGTTGACGCCCCGGGCGAACTCCAGGAGCGCGGCGGGCACGTCGTCGCCGATGACGTGGTGGAACGTTCCTCCCAGGTCTTCGACGAGGGTGCGCTGGACGGCCAGTTCCTTGGGCGAGGCACCGGTGAGCCCGTCGCTGCGGGCGATGTAGACGGCGAGGACCTCGCCTCCCGCGCCCTTCTCGGCGAGCCGGGTGGCGCGCCGTATGAGCGTGCGGCCCTCGGGCCCGCCGGTCAGACCGACGACGATCCGCTCCCTGGCCTGCCAGGTCGAGCGGATGTTGTGCTCGCCCCGGTACTGCTGGAGGTACTCGTCGACCCGGTCGGCGGTCCACAGCAGGGCCAGCTCGCGCAGGGCGGTGAGGTTGCCGGGGCGGAAGTAGTTGGAGAGGGCCGCGTCGACCTTGTCCGAGGTGTAGACGTTGCCGTGGGCCATCCGGCGCCGCAGCGCCTCCGGGGACATGTCGACCAGCTCGATCTGGTCGGCCCTGCGGACCACCTCGTCGGGGACGGTCTCCCGCTGCCGTACGCCGGTGATCGCCTCGACCACGTCGCCGAGCGACTCCAGATGCTGGATGTTGACGGTCGACACGACGTCGATCCCGGCGGCGAGCAGTTCGGCGACGTCCTGCCAGCGCTTGGGGTTGCGGGAGCCCGGCACATTGGTGTGGGCCAGTTCGTCGACGAGGGCGACGGCCGGGCGGCGGGCCAGGACCTCGTCGACGTCCATCTCGGTGAAGGTGGCACCCCGGTACTCCAGGGCGCGGCGCGGCACCTGCTCCAGACCGTGCAGCATGACTTCCGTACGCGGTCGGCCGTGGTGCTCGACGAACGCGACCACGCAGTCCGTGCCGCGCTCCACCCGCCGGTGCCCCTCGGAGAGCATCGCGTAGGTCTTGCCGACGCCCGGCGCAGCGCCGAGGTAGATCCGAAGCTTGCCGCGTCCCATGCGATGACCATACGTCCAGCCAATCGGACATTCCGTACGGGAAGTCGGGCCCTGAGCGGTCTTGACGTGATTCTGATGTCCGGGGACCGCTCCCCCGCACCGGAGCCGCCACGGCCCGCCCGGCACCCGCTCGCCGACCACCCGGCACCCGCCCCGCGCACGGGGTCGACGCGCACGTGATCGGCTCGTACAGGGTCGGCGCGGGTACGGGTCGGCGCGCGCGGGGTCGGCGCGCGTACAGGGTCGGTTCGTACGGGGGTCGGCGCGTACCGGGTCAGTGCTCGGTTATCTCGCCGTCGCTCAGTTCGAGGACACGGTCCGCCAGGCCGAGGAGCTGGGGGTCGTGGGTGGCGACCAGGGCCGTGCAGCCCTCGCTGCGCACCACCGCGCGCAGCAGCTCCATGACGGCGAGGCCGGTCTCCTGGTCCAGCTGTCCGGTCGGCTCGTCGGCGATGAGCAGCGCGGGCTTGTTGGCCAGGGCGCGGGCGATGGCGACCCGCTGCTGCTGGCCGCCGGACAGCTCGCCGGGGCGCTGGGAGACGTGGTCGGCGAGGCCCACGAGGCCGAGCAGGAGGGCCACCCGCTCCTCGCGCTCCTTGGGGTCTGCCTTCCGCAGCCGCAGGGGCACGCCCACGTTCTCGGCGGCGGAGAGGATGGGGAGCAGGCCGAAGGACTGGAAGATGAAGCCGATCCGGTCGCGGCGCAGCTCCAGGAGTCCGCTCTCGCCGAGCGTGGAGAGGTCGATGCCGTCGATGACGATGGAGCCGCCGTCGGCGCTGTCCAGGCCGCCGACCAGGTTGAGCAGCGTCGTCTTGCCGGATCCCGAGCGGCCCTTGAGGGCGACGAGTTCGCCGCGGGCGACCTCGAAGGAGACCCCCTTCAGCGCGTGGACGGCGGCTTCCCCCGTGCCGTACGAACGCCGCAGGTTCTCCACCCGGACCATCGGCGGGCCCGCCGGGTCCTCCGCGACGGCCGTCGCGGACCTCGTGCTGCTCTCACTCACGCTGTGCTCCCCCTCCTCGGACCTGTGGCCGCCAGTATGGTCCGCCGCCCGGCCCGAGGGCCAGAGCGGACGGGCGGAACCTGTGGAAAACCCCGAGGGGCCCGCCCCGTACGCGGTAGGTAGGAAAAGCCGATGGGCCGCTTCCCGTACGAGAGGTACGGGAAGCGGCCCATCGGGACGTTCGCCCACGCGGCGGCCCCGTGCTGCCTGGTGCCGCCGGGAGCCCGGGTGGTTCAGCGGATCTCGGAGATCTCCGGTCCGCGCTGGAGCTGGCCCATGCCGCCGGCGAAGCGGGAGCCTTCCTGCTCCTCCTGCTGCACGCCGTCCGGGACCATCTGCGCGTCGTTCGGCAGCTTGAGGACGATCGGGTCGCGCGGGGCCATCGGGCCCTCGCCGCGGACGACCACGGTGTCCCGGACGATCTGCTCCAGCAGACCGGCCGCCTCGGGCTGGACCGCGCCCTGTCCGGAGATCACTCCGCGCAGGAACCAGCGGGGTCCGTCGACGCCCACGAAGCGGACCAGCTGCACCCCGCGGTTGCCGTCCGGCAGCTGCACCGGGACCTGGGCCCGCAGCTCCCAGCCGAGCGGGCCCTCGACCTCGTCGATGACACCGCCCTGCTGGACGATGCCGGCGGCGATCTCGTCGCGGACCTCGCCCCAGATGCCCTCGTTCTTCGGGGCGGCGAAAGCCTGGAGCTGTACGGCGCTGTCGCGCAGGACGACGGTGGCCGCGACGATCGCGTCGCCCGCCACCTCCACGCGCAGTTCCATGCCCTCGACTCCGGGCACGAAGACTCCGCCGAGGTCCACTCGGCCCTCATCGGGCGTGGTGACCTCGGAGATGTCCCAGGGTCCGTCGGGCCGGGGCGCCGGCGGAAGGTTCACCCGGCGCGGGGTCGCGGCGTCCGCGTCCTCGCCGTCCACCGCGTCGACGACCTGCTCGGCCTCGCCCGCCGCGTCCTCTGCGGCACCGCTCTTCTTGCGACGTCCGAACACGTCACTGTCCTTCCCGGTCGGATACGGCCGAAGCGTATCGATTCCCACCCGTTGTGCCGTCCACGGCGGCATGACCGCCGGTGGAACCGAAGCCCCCCTCGGCCCGCGCCGAACCGGGAAGCTCCGCCACCTCGTGGAAGCGCACCTTCTCGACCTGCTGGACGACAAGCTGGGCAATCCTGTCGAACCTCTCGAACCGCACGGTCTCGCGCGGGTCGAGATTGACCACGATCACCTTGATCTCTCCACGGTACCCGGCATCCACCGTCCCCGGGGCATTCACGAGCGCCACTCCACAGCGGGCCGCGAGCCCGGAGCGCGGGTGCACGAAGGCCGCGTAGCCGTCGGGGAGCGCGAGGGAGATGCCGGTGGGCAGCACCGCGCGCTCGCCGGGGGCCAGCTCGGCGGCCTCGGTGGTCACCAGGTCGGCCCCGGCGTCGCCGGGGTGCTCGTAGGCCGGGATCGGGACGTCCGGGTCCACGCGCCGGATCAGTACGTCGACGGGGGCGCGCATCACGGGTTCACCTCGAAGGCGCGGGCGCGCCGGAGCTGGTCGGGGTCGGACATGGCGGCCTGGATCTCCTCCGGGCGGCCGTTGTCGATGAAGTGGGCGACCTTGACCTCGACGAAGAGGGCGTCGGCGCGGACGGCGACGGGGCCCTCGGGCCCGCCGAGGCGGCCGACGGCGGTCGAGTAGATCTTGCGGCCGTCCACGGCGGTGACCTCGGCCTTGAGGTGCAGCGCGGTGCCCACCGGGACGGGGAGCAGGAAGTCGGTCTCCAGGCGACCGGTCACGGCGATGACCCGCAGCAGCCAGTTGAGGGAGCCGAGGGTCTCGTCGAGCGCGGTGGCGAGCACGCCGCCGTGCGCGAGACCGGGGGCGCCCTGGTGGTCGGGGGTCACGGTGAACTCGGCGGTGACGGTCACGCCCTCGCCCGCGCGCGCCTCCAGGTGGAGGCCGTGGGGCTGGCCGCCGCCGCACCCGAAACAGTGCTCGTAGTGAGAACCGAGCGGCTCCCCGGGGGCCGGGGCGTCGGGGTGGCGTACCGGCGCCGTGGCGTCGGCCGGTGGGGTGAGGGCGGCAGATGTTGCAGTCACAGGCGCAGACCTTACCCGCGCGGATGGGCGCGGGTCGCGCCGTGCCAAGCTTGGACGCATGCAGCCTTCCGCACCGCCCCCGGCCTCCTCCGCCTCCTCGTCGGCGCAGTCCGCCGCTCCGCGCTTCGACGAGCGGCTGACGGCGCCCCGCTCGTGGTGGGGCATCGCCGGTCTGCTCGGCCTCTCCGGCGGTCTGATCATGTTCCCGCTGGGTACGGTCCCGATGCTGGGCGGTCTGATCGTGGCGGCGGTGGTCGCCGGTGTCGCGGTCTCCTCGTACGGTTCCGCGCGCGTGCGCGTGGTGGCCGGTTCGCTGGTGGCGGGCGAGGCGCGCATCCCGGTGTCCGCCCTGGGCGCGGCCGAGGTGCTCGACGCCGAGGAGGCGCGCGCCTGGCGTACGCACAAGGCCGATCCGCGGGCCTTCATGGTGATGCGCAGCTATGTGCCGCGCGCGGTGCGGGTCGAGGTGACGGACCCGGCGGACCCGACCCCGTACGTGTATCTGTCCAGCCGGGAGCCTGAGGCGCTGGTCGCGGCCCTTGAGGCCGAGCGCGCACAAGCCCGTACGGCGGGCTGAGGGGCCGCGGGGCGGGACGGGGACCAGAAGGGCGCCCGGTCCCGCCTGAGGGTGCTAGAAGCCCGGTTCCCGGGGGTTCTCGGGCTGGTCCAGCGGGGGCAGCTCGCGGAGGGATTCCCAGGGGACCCGGCGCTTGCGCAGGTCCTCGCGGATGTGCCCGGCGAGTTTTCGGGTGTCGCGGCGGTTCATGACCGCGCCGACGGCCGCGCCCACCATGAAGGGCATGAGGTTCGGCAGGTTGCGCATCAGGCGCTTGGTGATCTGCTGGCGCAGTTCGCGCTTGAGCTGTCCGCCGAGTGCCGCGTTGACGGTGGTGGGCCTGGTGGGGTCGATGCCCCGCTCCTCGGCCCAGGAGGACAGATAGGCGGCCGAACGCTGGGTGAGCCGGCCCGGCGGGCGCAGCCCGTAGACCTCGTGCAGTTCGGCGATGAGTTTGATCTCGATGGCGGCGACGCCGGTGATCTCGGCCGCGAGTTCCGCCGGCATGGCCGGGGGGACGGGGAGCATGGCGGCGGCGCCGATGCTCGCGCCGACGGTCGAGCTGGCGTTGGCCGCTCCGCTGACGAGCTTGTCGGCGAGTTCCTCCGGGCCGAGCCCGGGAAACTGCCGGCGCAGGGTCGCGAGATCGCGGACGGGAACGCGCGGGGCGAGATCGATCAGCCGGTCGGCCAGATGACCGATGCCGGCTCTGGCGCTGTCTCCGCCGCGTCGCACGCCCTGCGCGACGCCTCGCCGGACCGTCTCGATCCGGTCGGAGTCGATCCTGATCCTGTCGAGCTGGGCGCGCGCGGGGTTGGCGAGGCGCCTGACGGCGCCGAAACGCCCGTCGCGCCGGGGTCCGTCGAGCGCGTCGCCGTGTCCCGTCTCCCGCTCCGCCGGAGGGCGGACCGGGTCCGGCCCGGCGACCGCCGCGAGCGAGGCCGGATGGCCTCGCTCGTCGTCATGAACGCCGAGGGAGGACGGGGCGGCGGTCTGCTCGGCCTCGGGAGCCTCGTGGGCACCCTCTGCCGGGCCTGTGCCGCCCTTGTACGCCTTCGGGCTCCCGGGGAGCCTCAGACGCCGTTTCCGGGACGGTGTGTCGCCTGCCACGGCCGGGCGACCTCAGTCGCAGTCGCGGCAGATCGGCTGGCCGTTCTTCTCCCTGGCCAGCTGGCTGCGGTGGTGCACGAGGAAGCAGCTCATGCAGGTGAACTCGTCGGCCTGCTTGGGCAGGACCCGGACGGCCAGCTCCTCGTTGGAGAGGTCGGCGCCGGGCAGCTCCAGGCCTTCGGCGGCCTCGAACTCGTCGACGTCGACGGTCGAGGTGGACTTGTCGTTCCGGCGGGCCTTCAGTTCTTCAAGGCTGTCCGAGTCGACGTCGTCGTCGGTCTTGCGTGGGGTGTCGTAATCCGTTGCCATGTCGCTCTCCCCCTCTGGGTGGTTGCGGGTTGTCTCAGCGCACGTAACGCGTGAGAGGTCGGACTTGTGCCCGACCTGAGGCGGAGATTTTGCCTCACATCAAGGTCTGTTACTCAATCGACACCCGTCCGGCCCTCTCGCGAGGGATCGGCTTCGGGTGGCGAACCGGACCGTACACGGTCCTGGGGGTGCGCCGGACAGGCGCCACCCCGTGTACTTCCCGTCATTCCGGGCCCGGGAAACCCGGACTTTTCCGTGTTTTCCGAAGGATTTCCCGGTCACGGAGAGTGGGGAACCAGCCACCTTCCCTTGTGATCGATCACACATGAGCGTCTCAGGGGTGGGGCCCCGGAATTCCGCCCAAAGCGAACGGAACCGGTCGGCTCGTGCAGTGTGTCAGATCGGCAGCGTGACACGCATCACGAGGCCGCCGCCCTCGCGGGGCTCCGCGATGATACGGCCGCCGTGGGCGCGGGCCACGGACCGGGCGATCGACAGGCCGAGACCGACGCCCTTGTCGCTCCCGGTCCGCTCCTGCCTCAGGCGTCTGAACGGCTCGAAGAGGTTGTCGATCTCGTACGCGGGGACCACGGGCCCCGTGTTCGTCACCACCAGGATCGCCTGGCCTGGCTGGGTCTCGGTGACGACCTCCACCCACCCGTCCCGCGCGATGTTGTACCGCACGGCGTTCTGGAGCAGGTTGAGCGCGATCCGTTCGAGCAGGACGCCGTTGCCCTGGGCGACGGCCGGAGCGCGTACGCCCCGGATCTCGACGCCCCTGGTCTCGGCCTCCGCGTGGACCTGGTCGACCGCGCGCTCGGCGACCTCGGCGAGGTCGACGGGTTTGCGCTCGACGATCTGGTTGTCGCTGCGGGCCAGGAGCAGCAGGCCCTCCACGAGCTGCTCGCTGCGCTCGTTGGTGGCGAGCAGGGTCTTGCCGAGCTGCTGGAGTTCCGTCGGCGCCCCGGGGTCCGAAAGGTGCACCTCAAGGAGGGTGCGGTTGATCGCGAGCGGGGTGCGCAGCTCGTGCGAGGCGTTCGCGACGAACCGCTGCTGGGCGGTGAAGGCCCGCTCCAGACGGTCCAGCATCTCGTCGAAGGTGTCGGCCAGCTCCTTCAGCTCGTCGTCGGGTCCGTCCAGCTCGATCCGCCGGGACAGGTCCGAACCGGCCACCTGGCGGGCGGTCCGGGTGATCCGGCCCAGCGGGGAGAGCACCCGGCCCGCCATCGCGTAACCGAAGGCGAAGGCGATGATGCTCAGGCCGAGGAGGGCGAAGAGGGAACGGCGCAGGAGGTCTTCCAGGGCCAGATCGCTCTGGTGGCGCAGACAGACCGACACGGCGTCGTTCAGCTGCTCGCCGGTGCCCTGGACGGGCAGCTCGCACCAGGAGGTGGTGGGCTGGACCCTGCCCTCGACGACCTTGAAGGGCAGCTCGGAGACGCTGTCGGTGAGGGCCTGCGCGGTGAACAGGTAGATGATCGAGAGCAGCAGGATGCCCGCGATGAGGAACATCCCGCCGTACAGCAGCGTGAGCCGTATCCGGATGGTCGGGCGGAGCAGTGGCCGGACCGGGTCCCGGGGGTCCCACGTCGGTTTCGGAGGCGCCTGGAAGTGCGGCGCGGGGGTGGTGGCCATCGGGTCAGATCCGGTACCCGGAGCCGGGCACCGTGACGATCACCGGCGGCTCGCCGAGCTTGCGGCGCAGGGTCATGACGGTGACGCGGACGACATTGGTGAAGGGGTCGGTGTTCTCGTCCCAGGCCTTCTCCAGGAGCTGCTCGGCCGAGACGACGGCGCCCTCGCTGCGCATGAGGACCTCCAGGACGGCGAACTCCTTCGGCGCGAGCTGGACCTCACGGCCCTCCCTGAAGACCTCGCGGCGGTTCGGGTCGAGCTTGATGCCGGCGCGTTCGAGGACGGGCGGCAGGGGCACACTGGTGCGCCGCCCGAGGGCCCGTACGCGCGCGGTCAGCTCGGTGAAGGCGAAGGGCTTGGGGAGGTAGTCGTCGGCGCCGAGTTCCAGGCCCTCGACGCGGTCGCTGACGTCGCCGGAGGCGGTGAGCATCAGGACCCGGGTGGGCATGCCCAGCTCCACGATCCTGCGGCAGACGTCGTCGCCGTGGACCAGGGGCAGGTCGCGGTCGAGGACCACGACGTCGTAGTCGTTCACCCCGACCCGCTCCAGGGCCGCGGCGCCGTCGTACACGACGTCGACGGCCATGGCCTCCCGGCGCAGTCCGGTGGCCACCGCATCGGCGAGCAGTTGCTCGTCCTCGACGACGAGTACGCGCACGTCGTTTCCTTCCCATCGAGCCTCGGTCCGGGACGGGACCGGCTGAAACCTGAGCACTGACTGTGCGTGTCCATCCTGCCCCGTACGCGCGTAAACCGGCTGTAAGGCGGTGGTGCGGCAGGCGTGGGCAGCGGTACGGCGAGGCGGGAGGGGCGGGAGAAAGTGTGGCCGGTTCCCAAGAATTCATCGGATTTCCGGGCCAGTTGAGGTTTCTGGAAGGAAGGGCTTGGGGAGGACGACTGCACACCCCGTGATCACGCCCTGTATGTGGCGCGCCACCTACCGCTCTCTGTCCCCCAGAGGTCGCAGCGTGTGATCCACCCACCCCCGGCACAGCGCTGTGCCGCCGTACCCATGACGAGGGGGCGCACGATGGACGCTTTCACCGCAGGCCTGCTGCACCGCATCAAGGCCACACAGACCGACCTCACGCGGGCTCGTGAGACGGGCGACGACTACCTGGCCGAGGTCGAGCAGGCCGAGCTGGAGGACCTGCACCGGCTGGCCGCCGAGCACGGCGTGGAGGTCTCCGCTCCGGGCCACTGACCTGGCATGACGTCACCCGTGCGAGGGCCCCGACGCCGTTCCCGGCATCGGGGCCCTCGCACGTTCCGACCGCACCCGCTTCTCAGTCGTGCCAGGCCCCCAGCCCCTCCAGGAGGTCCTGGAGGGGCGTGAAGAGGCCGGGGGAGGCGGCCAGGGTCAGCTCTCCGGACGCGGGCTCTCCCGGCCGCCCCCCGGTGAGGGCGCCCGCCTCGCGGGCGATCAGCTCCCCCGCCGCGAGGTCCCAGGGGTTCAGCCCGCGCTCGTAGTAGGCGTCAAGCCGTCCGGCCGCCACATCACAGAGATCGATGGCGGCCGATCCGCCGCGCCGGATGTCACGGACGCGCGGGATCATCCGCTGGACGACGTCCGCCTGCCGGACCCGGCGGGCCTGGACGTATCCGAAGCCGGTGCCGAGCAGCGTCTGGTCGAGGGCGGGCGAGGGGCGGACGGCGAGCCGCCGCTCCCCCTCGTACGCGCCGCCGCCGAGGGTCGCCCGGTAGGTCTCGCCGCGCATCGGGGCCGCCACGACGCCCACCACGGTCTCGCCTTCGCGTTCGGCTGCGATGGAGACCGCCCAGGTGGGCAGGCCGTAAAGGTAGTTCACGGTGCCGTCGAGCGGGTCGATGACCCAGCGGACGCCGCTGCTGCCGGGGCTCGCGGCGCCCTCCTCGCCGAGGAAGCCGTCCTGGGGCCGGTGCTCGGCCAGATAGCCGGTGATCAGCTTCTCGGCGGCGATGTCCATCTCGGTCACCACGTCGATGGCGCTGGTCTTGGTCTTCGCCACGGCGAGGTCCTCGGGCCTGCCGTCGCGCAGCAGGGCTCCGGCCCGTCGCGCGGCCTCAAGGGCGAGGCCGAGCAGCTCGGCGAGCAGGGGATCCTGCGGTCCGTTCGCCTCGGTCACGTCGGTCACGGGGACTCCTTACGCGTAGGGGCTGTCGGCACCGGCGGCCGCGGGCCGCTCCGCCCGTGCCGGGCAGCAGCCGATGGGGCACAGGTCGTGGGAGGGGCCGAGGGCCCCGAGGGCGCACCGCTCCGGCGTGGTGCCGCGCTCGGTCGCGGCCCGCTCCAGGAGGAGTTCCCGGACGGCGGCGGCGAAGCGCGGATCGGCGCCGACGGTCGCGGAGCGCCGGACGGGAAGTCCGAGTTCGGCCGCCTTGGCCGTGGCCTCGGTGTCGAGGTCGTAGCGGACTTCCATGTGGTCGGAGACGAAGCCGATCGGGACCATGACGGCGGCGGGGGCCCCGGCGCCGTGCAGCTCCTCCAGGTGCTCGCAGATGTCCGGTTCCAGCCAGGGGATGTGGGGGGCGCCGCTGCGGGACTGGTAGACGAGCTTCCAGGGGCGGTCGACGCCGGTGGCCTCGGCGACCGCGTCGGCGATCACCCGGGCGACGTCGAGGTGCTGGCGGACGTAGGCGCCGCCCTCGCCGTGCTCGGCCACCGGGCCCGAGGAGTCGGCGGCGGAGTCGGGGATGGAGTGGGTGGTGAAGGCGAGGTGGGCCCCGTCCCGGACGGCCGGGTCGAGTTCGGCGAGCGAGGCGAGGACGCCCTCGACCATGGGCTCGACGAAGCCGGGGTGGTTGAAGTAGTGCCGGAGCTTGTCGACCCGGGGCAGCGGGATGCCTTCCGCCTCCAGGGTGGCGAGGGCGTCCGCGAGGTTCTCGCGGTACTGGCGACAGCCGGAGTAGGAGGCGTACGCGCTGGTGGCGAGGACGGCGATCCGGCGTCGGCCGTCGCCCACCATCTCGCGGAGGGTGTCGGTGAGATACGGCGCCCAGTTCCGGTTTCCCCAGTAGACGGGGAGCGGGAGGCCCTCGGCGGCGAAGTCCGTCCGCAGCGCTTCGAGGAGCGCGCGGTTCTGTTCGTTGATCGGGGAGACGCCACCGAAGAGGAAGTAGTGCTGCCCCACTTCCTTGAGCCGTTCCTTGGGGATGCCCCGGCCGCGGGTCACGTTCTCCAGGAACGGGACCACGTCGTCCGGGCCCTCGGGTCCGCCGAAGGAGAGCAGCAGCAGGGCGTCGTACGGGGCGGGATCGTGCTGATCGGACATGGCACCGATCCTGCCACCCGGCCCGGCGGGCGCGGGGTCCGGCCTGTCCGAAAAGACCCGGGGTCCGGCATGTGCCGAAAAACAGGGGTGACCCATCGACTTCACCACCGTAGGCTTTAGCCTTCAACTACACGTGGGGGTGCCCGCTCCGGGCGCCCGCGCGGAAGCCGCGCGCCCACGCGGAGATCCGGAGACCCCCTTGCCCAGTCCCTACCGCGCCATCTTCGCGGCGCCAGGCACCGCCTCGTTCTCCGTCGCGGGACTCCTCGGCCGGATGCCGCTGTCCATGATGGGCATCGGCATCGTGACCATGATTTCCCAGGTCACCGGCCGGTACGGGCTGGCCGGCGCGCTCTCCGCGACACTCGCGATGTCCGCCGCGGTGCTGGGTCCCCTGGTCTCGCGCCTGGTGGACCGGTACGGACAGCGGCGGGTGCTGCGCCCGGTGACCCTGGTCTCCCTCGTGGCCGCCGCCGGGCTCCTCCTCTGCGTACAGCAGCGGACCCCGGACTGGACGCTCTTCGTGTTCACCGCCGTGATCGGCTGTGTGCCCAGCATCGGCGCGATGACCCGGGCCCGGTGGGCGGAGATCTACCGGGGTGACGGGCGGCGGCTGCACACCGCGTACTCCTGGGAGTCGATCGTCGACGAGGTGTGCTTCATCTTCGGCCCGATCATTTCGATCGGGCTTTCGACGACCTGGTTCCCCGAGGCCGGTCCGCTCTTCGCCGGGGCGTTCCTCACCATCGGCGTCTTCTGGCTCACCTCGCAGCGCGCCACCGAGCCCGTCCCCCACCCGGCGCAGGAGGGCGACCAGGGCGGTTCGGCGCTCCGCTCCCCCGGGCTCCAGGTCCTGGCCCTCGCCTTCGTCGCCACCGGTGCGATCTTCGGCTCGGTCGACGTGGTGACCGTGGCCTTCGCCGAGGAGCGGGGCCAGAAGGCCGCCGCGAGTCTGGTCCTCGCCGTCTACGCGCTGGGTTCCTGTCTGGCCGGAGCCGTCTTCGGACTGCTCCACCTCAAGAGCGAGCCGTCCCGGCGCTGGCTCCTGGGCGTCTGCGCGATGGCCGTGAGTATGATCCCCCTCCTACTGGCCGGGAGCCTGCCGTTCCTTGCCGTGGCGCTCTTTGTCGCGGGCCTGTCCATCGCACCGACGATGGTGACCACGATGGCCCTCGTCGAAGCGCACGTACCGCGCACCAAGCTGACCGAGGGCATGACCTGGACGGGTACCGGGCTCGCGGTCGGCGTGGCGCTCGGCTCGTCGGCCGCCGGCTGGGTGGTCGACGCGTCGGGCGCGGAGGCGGCGTACGTGGTGCCCGTCGTCTCGGGCGCGCTCGCGGTCGTGGTGGGTCTGCTCGGACACCATCGGCTGCGCAAGCCGGTGCCGGACCGGGAGGGGACGCGTGAGCGGGACGACAGCAGCGGGGCCGGGGAACACCAGGACGACGGCCGGACCATGGCGTAGGCCGGACGGCCCTCGGCGCGACCGGGCGGACGGCCCCTGGCGCAACTGGGCGGGAAACGTCGTCTCCCGCCCCGCCCGGGAGGTGAGCCCCGCCTCGGCCGGGGAACTCGCCGAGGCGGTACGGCGGGCGGCCCGGGACGGGCTGCGGGTGAAGACGGTCGGCACCGGCCACTCCTTCACCGCGATAGCGGCCACCGACGGCGTCCTGATCCGGCCGGGGCTGCTGACCGGCATCCGGCGGATCGACCGGGCGGCGATGACGGTCACGGTCGAGGCGGGCACTCCGCTCAAGCGGCTCAACGTGGCGCTGGCCCGGGAGGGGCTCTCGCTCGCCAACATGGGCGACATCATGGAGCAGACCGTCGCGGGGGCCGTCTCCACCGGGACGCACGGCACGGGCCGCGACTCGGCCTCGATCGCCGCGCAGATCCGCGAGCTGGAGCTGGTGACGGGCACGGGCGAGCTGCTGACCTGCTCGGAGAAGGAGCATCCCGAGGTCTTCGCCGCCGCCAGGATCGGACTCGGCGCCCTCGGGGTGATCACCGCGATCACCTTCGCGGTGGAGCCGCTCTTCCTGCTCACCGCGCGCGAGGAGCCGATGGGCTTCGAGCGGGTCGTCTCGGAGTTCGACGCACTGCACGCGGAGAACGAGCACTTCGAGTTCTACTGGTTCCCCCACACGGACAACTGCGTCACCAAGCGCAACAACCGCAGCGCGGGCCCCGCAGCTCCCCTCGGCAGGGTCGGCGGCTGGATCGAGGACGAGCTGCTGTCCAACGGCCTCTTCCAGGTGGCCTGCTCGCTCGGCAAGGCCGTGCCCCCGGCCGTCCCCTCGATCGCCCGCCTCTCCAGCCGCGCCCTGTCGGCCCGTACGTACACCGACATCCCGTACAAGGTCTTCACCTCGCCCCGCCGGGTCCGCTTCCTGGAGATGGAGTACGCGCTGCCGCGGGAGACGGCGGTCGGCGCGCTGCGGGAGCTCAAGGCGATGATCGAGCGCTCGCCGCTCAAGGTGGGCTTCCCCGTGGAGGTACGGACCGCCCCGGCGGACGACATCGCACTGTCCACGGCCTCCGGGCGGGACACCGTCTACATCGCCGTCCACCTCTACCGGGGGACGCCCCACCGCGCGTACTTCACGGCGGTGGAGCGGATCATGACGGCGTACGCGGGCCGCCCCCACTGGGGCAAGGTGCACACCCGGGACGCCGCCTACCTCGCCGCCGCCTATCCGCGCTTCGCCGAGTTCGCCGCACTGCGCGACCGGCTCGACCCGGACCGGCTCTTCGCCAACGACCATCTGCGGCGGGTGCTGGGCGACTGACGGATCACCCGGCCCCGGCGCCGGGCTCGGCTGCGGGGGCACCGCCCGCCCCCGTACCAACCGCCCCCGTACCGCCGGTTCCCGCGCCGCCGCTTCCCGTGCTGCCGCTTCCGGCTCCGCCCGCCGCCGCGTCGGCCGGGGCCGGGACCTGCGGGGTCTCGGGCCGGCCGCTCCCCGCACCCGGGTCGACGCCCGGGGTGGC
>NZ_MSJP01000055.1 GCF_014596525.1 Streptomyces sp. CBMA291 | reverse complement strand
GCCTCGGCGACCGGCGCCGGAGCGGCCTCGGCGGCGGGGGCCGGAGCGGCGGCCGGAGCGCCGGAGCCGTCGTCGATGATGGCCAGCTCGGCGCCGACCTCGACCGTCTCGTCCTCGGCGACCTTGATGGAGGCCAGGATGCCCGAGGCGGGGGCGGGGATCTCGGTGTCGACCTTGTCGGTCGAGACCTCGAGCAGCGGCTCGTCGGCCTCGACGCGCTCGCCCTCGGCCTTGAGCCAGCGGGTGACGGTGCCCTCGGTGACGCTCTCGCCGAGCGCCGGCAGGGTTACGGAAACCGACATGGTTTCAGTTGCTCCTAACGAATTGCGGAAAGTGGTCGTCGCGCCCTGTGATGACGTGAGCGTCAGTCGTGGGAGTGCAGAGGCTTGCCGGCCAGGGCCAGGTGGGCCTCGCCGAGCGCCTCGTTCTGCGTCGGGTGGGCGTGGATGAGCTGCGCGACCTCGGCCGGCAGCGCCTCCCAGTTGTAGATCAGCTGCGCCTCGCCGACCTGCTCGCCCATGCGGTCACCGACCATGTGGACGCCGACCACGGCACCGTCCTTGACCTGGACGAGCTTGATCTCGCCCGCGGTCTTCAGGATCTTGCTCTTGCCGTTGCCCGCGAGGTTGTACTTCAGGGCCACGACCTTGTCCGCGCCGTAGATCTCCTTGGCCTTGGCCTCGGAGATGCCGACGGAGGCGACCTCGGGGTGGCAGTACGTCACACGGGGGACGCCGTCGTAGTCGATCGGGACGGCCTTCAGACCGGCCAGGCGCTCGGCGACGAGGATGCCCTCGGCGAAGCCGACGTGCGCGAGCTGAAGCGTCGGGACGAGGTCGCCCACCGCCGAGATCGTCGGCACGTTGGTCCGCATGTACTCGTCGACCAGGACGTAGCCGCGGTCCATGGCGACGCCCTGCTCCTCGTAGCCGAGACCGGCGGAGACCGGGCCGCGGCCGATGGCGACCAGCAGCACCTCGGCCTCGAAGGTCTTGCCGTCGGCCAGGGTGACCTTGACGCCGTTGTCGGTGTACTCGGCCGTCTGGAAGAAGGTGCCGAGGTTGAACTTGATGCCGCGCTTGCGGAAGGCGCGCTCAAGAAGCTTCGAGCTGTTCTCGTCCTCGACCGGGACGAGGTGCTTCATGCCCTCGATCACCGTGACGTCGGTGCCGAAGGACTTCCACGCGGAGGCGAACTCGACGCCGATGACGCCGCCGCCGAGGATGATCGCGGACTCCGGCACCCGGTCCAGCGTCAGCGCGTGGTCCGAGGTGATGATCCGGTTGCCGTCGATCTCCAGGCCGGGCAGCGACTTCGGCACGGAACCGGTGGCGAGCAGGATGTGGCGGCCCTCGACGCGGCGTCCGTCGACGTCCACGGAGGTCGGGGAGGAGAGGTGGCCGGTGCCCTCGATGTAGGTCACCTTGCGGGAGGCCACGAGACCCTGGAGGCCCTTGTACAGGCCCGAGATCACATCGTCCTTGTACTTGTGCACGGCCTTGATGTCGATGCCCTCGAAGGAGGCCTTGACACCGAACTGCTCCGCCTCGCGCGCCTGGTCGGCGACCTCGCCGGCGTGGAGCAGGGCCTTCGTGGGGATGCAGCCGTTGTGCAGGCAGGTGCCGCCGAGCTTGTTCTTCTCGATGAGTGCGACGTCCAGGCCCAGCTGCGCTCCGCGCAGGGCCGCGGCGTAACCGCCGCTACCGCCGCCGAGAATCACTAGGTCGAAAACGGTGCTGGCGTCGTTCGCCACGTCACGTCCTCCATGCATGTGCGCTCGTCGCCGGTCCTCGATGACCAGGCGGCGGCTGGTGTGCGGCCGCTTATTTTCGGCCCTGTGGTGGGGGCCCTGTCCTGCCGAGAACCCATCTTCGCACTTGTTGACGGCCGACGGGACGCGGGGCCGGTGAGTGAGACCGGCCTCTCGCCCGTACGCGGCGGTTATCCCGGGGTGCGCGGGTGCGGATTTCGTCGCGGGCGAACGGGTACGGCCCCGGGGACCAGGTCCCCGGGGCCGTACCGTCACCGACGCGCTCAGAGCTCGCCGGCCGCCGTGCGCTCGGCCAGCTTCAGCAGGGTGCGCACCGAGGAGCCGGTGCCGCCCTTCGGGGTGTAGCCGTACGGGGCGCCCTCGTGGAAGGCCGGGCCCGCGATGTCCAGGTGCGCCCAGGTGATGCCCTCGCCCACGAACTCCTGGAGGAAGAGACCGGCGACCAGGCCGCCGCCCATCCGCTCGCCCATGTTGGCGATGTCGGCGGTGGAGGAGTCCATGCCCTTGCGCAGGTCCGCCGGGAGCGGCATCGGCCAGGACGCCTCGCCCGCCTCGGTCGCGGTCTCGTGGATCGCGGTGCGGAAGTCGTCGTCGTTGGCCATGATGCCGAAGGTGCGGTTGCCCAGGGCCAGCATCATGGCGCCGGTCAGGGTCGCCACGTCGACGATCGCGTCCGGGTTCTCCTCGGAGGCCTTGGTCAGCGCGTCGGCGAGGACGAGCCGGCCCTCGGCGTCCGTGTTGAGGACCTCGACGGTCTTGCCGCTGTACATGCGCAGCACGTCACCCGGGCGGGTGGCGGAGCCCGACGGCATGTTCTCGGCCAGGGCGAGCCAGCCGGTGACGTTGACCTCAAGGCCGAGGCGGGCCGCGGCGACGACGGTGGCGAACACGGCGGCGGCGCCGCTCATGTCGCACTTCATCGTCTCGTTGTGGCCGGCCGGCTTCAGGGAGATGCCGCCCGAGTCGTAGGTGATGCCCTTGCCGACCAGGGCGAGGGTGCGCTCCGCCTCCGGGTGGGTGTAGGCGACCCGGACCAGACGCGGCGGGTTCTCGGAGCCCTTGCCGACGCCCAGGATGCCTCCGAAGCCGCCCTTGGCGAGCGCCTTCTCGTCGAGGATCTGGACCTTCAGGCCGTGCTCCTTGCCGGCGGCCTGGACTTCGGCGGCGAAGGCGGCCGGGGTCAGGTCGTTCGGCGGCATGTTGATCAGGTCGCGGGCGCGGTTGACCTCGACGGCCAGGGCCTGGGCGCGCTCGGCGGCGGCCTTGTGGGCCTTGTCGCGCGGCTTGGCGCCGAGCAGGGCGACCTCGGCCAGCGGCTTCTTGGAGTCCTTGCCGGTCTCCTGGTATGCGGTGTAGGCGTACGCGCCGAGCAGGGCGCCCTCGGCTACGGCGCCGACGGCCTCGGCCGAGTCGACGGGCAGCGCGAACGCGGCCTTCTTGGTGCCGGTCAGGACGCGGGCGGCGGTGCCCGCCGCGCGGCGCAGGACCTCGGCGTCGTAGGACGCGAGGCCTTCCTCCTCGGCGGCTTCGGGCTCGGCGCCCAGGCCGACGGCCAGGACGAGCGGGGCCTTGAGGCCGGCGGGGGCGGGCAGCTTCGTCGCCTCACCCTCGGCACCCGAGGCGCCCAGGGTCTCCAGGACGTCGGCGAGCCGGCCTTCGAAGGCCTTGTCGACGGCCTCGGCGCCCGGGGCGACGATCAGCGTCTTCCCGGACTTCGCGACGCCGACGACCAGGGCGTCGGCGCGCAGCGTCGCCGCGCCGGCAGTGCTGAGAGTGAGAGCAGTCACGGTGGTGAAATCTCGCTTCCATTGAGTTCTGTGGCGGTCGAGGGATGGGCCGACCGTGCCCGCCGCATCGTATTTCGGCCCGGAGAGCGCCGGGAACGAGCCTACGCTCGCTCACTCGGTTCGCTCACGGCGGCGTTGATTCACTCATCCGTGGTGTCTCTTTCATGTTTACCTTTCAAACCCGGAGTACTCCTTCACACTCGCCTCATTCCCGCGAGAACGACGCCTTCGTCTTCGCATCATCCGCGACATCTCCACAGGCCTCCCGCCCCCGTCCCGGACGCGGGAGGACCCGTAGAGGGGGACCCGAACCGATGGACTCCGGTCGAATCCGTATGCCCGAAACCACGCCAGGAACGCCCGAAACCCCGGCGGAAACGCCCGAATCCGCGCGAGGAGCGTCCGAATCCGCACCGGGGAAGCCGGGAAGCACGCTTCCAGGAGGGCCGGGAACCGCTCCCGCGCCCACCTCCCGCACCCGCGGGGGCGCCCGCGTCGCGGTCCTCGCCACCGCCGCGCTGCTCGCCACCGCCATACCGTCCGCGCGGGCCGTCACCGCCCCGGCGCCCCGGATCGACCTCACCGTCCTCGTCGTGGACGACGGCGGCGGCGCGGTCGGCGCGATCACCGCCGAACTGGACGGCTCCGGCGTCCCGTACCGCCGGATCGACCTGACCGACCCGGACCGGCCGGTCCTCGACGCCGCCTTCCTCGGCGAGGCGTCCGACCCCGTCACCGGCCGCCCCCACGCCCGCTACCAGGGCGTCGTCCTGCCCCACGAGAGCGTCTTCGGCCCCGGCTCCGCCGAACAGACCGCCCTCCACGCGTACGAACGAGCCTTCGGGATCCCGCAGGTCGACGCCTCCACCTGGGCCCACCCCGGCGTCGGGCTCGACTACACCGACGCGGGCGGCTGGTCCGGCGTCCTCGACGGCGCCACGGCGGACGTCACCACCGCGGGGAAGTCCGGCCCCTTCGGCTACCTCGCGGGTCCCCTCGTCTTCGACGACAACGCCCCCGGCACCGCCGAGAGTCACGGCTTCGCGGGCCGCCCCCGCCCCGGCTACACCAGCTACCTCGACCTGCCCGTCGGCGGCGGACGGGCCGGCCTCCTCGGCGAGTACGTCACCGACGGGCGCCGCGAACTCGTCGTCACCTTCGCCTACAACGCCCACCAGCGTCCCTTCCGGGCCCTCGCCCGGGGCATCGTCGACTGGCTCACCCAGGGCGTCCACCTCGGGCGGAGCCGCAACTACTTCTCCGTCCACGTCGACGACGTGTTCGCCCCCGACGCCCGCTGGGACACCGCCCGCGACTGCACCCCCGGCGACGCCGACTGCGCGGGCGGCGAAGGCGAGGGCACCACCCCGATCCGGATGACCGCCGCCGACGCCCGGTACGCCGCCGCCTGGCAGAAGTCCGCCGGCTTCACCCTCGACCTCGTCTACAACGGCGGCCAGGGCGAGCAGTGGAAGAGCGAGCACGGCGGCGCCGACCCGCTGACCGACCGGCTCGTCGCGGACCGCGCCCGCTACCGGTGGATCAACCACACCTACACCCACCCCTTCCTCGGCTGCGTCCAGGACACCACCGTCGTCCCCTGGAGGTGCGCCCGGGACAGCAAGGGCGACACTCTCTGGACGACCCGTCAGGAATTGTCCGCGCAAATCCGCGACAACCTCGACTGGGCCCTCGGCAAGGGGATTTCCGTCGACCGCAGTGAACTCGTCACGGGAGAACACTCCGGCCTCAGAACCCTGCCCCAGCAGCCCGCCGACAATCCCCACCTCGCCGGAGCCCTGGCCGAGAACGGCGTTTCCTGGACGGCGAGCGACAACTCCCGCGAACCGCGGCAACGTTCCCTCGGCCCCGCCTACGGAGCCGCCAAGACCGTCCCCCGCCACCCCGTGAACGTCTACTACAACGTGGGCACCGCCGCCGAGATGACCGACGAGTACAACTGGATCCACACCTCCCGCGCCGACGGCGGCAGCGGCACCTGCGAGGCGAACCCCGCCACCACCTGCCTGCCCGCCCCGCTCCCCGCGGCCACCGGCTACGCCGACCACATCGTGCCGCAGGAGGCCCGCACCGCCCTCTCCCACCTCCTCGGCAACGACCCCCGGCCGCACTACGTCCACCAGTCGAACCTGGCCGAGGAACGACTCCTCTACCCCGTCCTCGACCGCGTCCTCGGCGACTACCGGGCCCTCTTCGCCCCCAGCGCCCCGCTCGTCGTCCCCGCCCAGCGCGAAGCGGGCGCCGAGCTGGCCCGCCGTACCGCCTGGGACCAGGCCCTCGACGCGGGCAAGGTCACCGCCTACCGCGTCGGCGCCACCGTCACCGTCAAGGCGCCCGCCGGGGTCGAGGCACCCGTCACCGCCCCCGAAGGCACCCGCAGGCAACTCCTCCTCGGCGCCGCCGCCTTCGGGACGCCCTACGCCGGGACCCGCTCCGCCTGGACCGCGCCCGAACCGCTCCAGACCAGCGTCACCCTCACGCTCCCGACCGCCTGACCAGCACGTTCCGGGGGGAACCCATATGCCGAGCCATGGCCGCAAGGTCACCCTGCTCACCGAAGGCACCTATCCGCACGTCCACGGCGGCGTCAGCACCTGGTGCGACCAGCTCGTCCGGGGCATGCCCGAGGTCGACTTCGACATCCTCGCCCTCACCGGCAGCGGACGCGAACCCGTCGCCTGGGAACTGCCGCCCAACGTCACCCGGCACACCGCCTGCCCCCTCTGGGGACCCCCGCCGGGACCGGCCCGCGCCCGCCGCTCCCCGAGGGGACCGGCGTACCGCCGCTTCCTCGACGCGTACGAGAACCTCCTGCTCGCCCTGCTCGACCCCGGCGCCGGATGCGACTTCGCCGCCGGTCTCCACGAACTGGCCGCACTCGCCCGCCGGGGACGGCTCACCGCCGCCCTGCGCTCCGAGGCGGCCCTGCGCTCCCTGATGTGGATCTGGACCATGCCGCATCTGCCCACCCTCGCGGCCCGCCCCACCGTCCACGACGCCCTCACCGCCACCGACCTGCTGGAACACGCCCTGCGCCCGCTCGCCGCCCGGATATCCGGCGACGGTGTCGCCCACGCCGTCTCCAGCGGCCTCGCCACGCTCCCGGCGCTCGCCGCCCAGCACTTCGAAGGAGTGCCCTTCCTGCTCACCGAACACGGCATCTACCTCCGCGAGCGCTACCTCGGCTCCCGCGCCGACGCGCAGAGCTGGCCGGTCAAGGCCCTGATGCTCGGCTTCTACCGGGAACTCAACACCCTCGGCTACCGCAAGGCCGACCTCATCACCCCCTGCAACCAGTACAACCGGCGCTGGGAGGAGCGCGGCGGAGCCCCCGCCGCCCGCATCCGCACCGTCTACAACGGCGTCGACCCGGCCCGCTTCCCCGTCGCAGGACCCGAACCCGAGGTCCCCACCCTCAGTTGGTGCGGACGCATCGACCCCATCAAGGACCTCGAAACACTCCTGCGGGCGTACGCGCTCTGCCGCGCCGGACTCCCCGCGCTGCGGCTGCGCCTGTTCGGGCCCGTCCCGGCCGGGAACGAGGAGTACCTGACCCGCCTGGAGAAACTCGCCGCCGGACTCGGCGTCGCCGACGGCGTCACCTTCGAGGGCCGCGTCACCGACGTCCCCTCCGCCTACGCGGCGGGCAGCGTGGTCGTGCTCTCCTCCATCAGCGAGGGCTTCCCGTTCTCCCTCATCGAGGCCATGTCCTGCGGCCGAGCCACCGTCTCCACCGACGTCGGCGGGGTACGGGAGGCCGTCGGCGACACCGGGCTCGTCGTCCCGCCCCGCGAACCGGCCCTCCTGGCCGCGGCCGTCACCGGGCTCCTCCACGACGGAGCCCGCCGCGCCGAACTGGGCCGCCGCGCCCGGCAGCGCGTCGTCGACCGCTTCACCCTGCACCGCTCGGTGGACGGCTTCCGGCAGATCTACCGCGAACTGGCGGCAGCCCACCGCCCACCGCCCCGACCCGCCCACCACCCGGCACGCCGCACCGCACCCCGGGGCACCCTCCGCCCCCTCATGGCGGGAGGCACCCCAGCGTGAACGACCACCCTGCCGACCCCACGGGCCCGACCGATCCCACGGGCCCGACCGACCTCACGGGCCCTGCCGACCTCACGGGCCCTGCCGACCTCACGGGCCCTGCCGACCTCACGGGCCCGGCCAACCCCGCAGGCCCCATTTTCCCCGTCGGCCTGATCAGCCCTATCGACCCCACGAGCCCGATCATCCGCACAGGCCCAACCCACCCCGCAAGCCTCACCCACCCAGCAGGCCCCACCTTCCCCACCCACCCCACAGGCCCCACTTACCCCACCACCCTCACCCACCCCACAGGCCCTACCCGCCCCACCACCCTCACCGATCCCACCCCCCTCACCGACCCCACCACCCCCCACCCCCTCGCCCCCGACCCCCTGGACGCGCTGGCCGAGCGGATCGGGGCGCTCGCCGCCACCGCCGTGCACCCGGACGAGATCGCCGCCGTCCTCGAATCCGACGGCATGACCGACGACCACATCCGGCTCGCCTACGGCCGTACCGACTCCTTCGCCCTCGCCGAGGACCTCTACGCGCGTGTGGAGCGCTACCACCCCGCCCCCGAGGCGCCGCCCGCAGGACCCTGGCACGGCGCACTCGCCGGCTGCCTCCTGCGCGGGCTCGTCTTCGCCCTGCCCGGACTCGCGTACGTCCTCGCCGCCCCCCTGCTGACGGGCGGGCCCGTCCGGTACGGGCTCCCCGGCGGCACCGTCCCGCTGCTCGCCGGGGCCGTCACCGGCTGGGTGTGGAACCAGGCCCTGTCCCACCGGGCGTACACCTGGCTGGGTCTCGGCGACCGGCCCGCCGCCGCCCGGAGCCTGCTCCTCGGCGCCCCGGCGGGCGCCCTCGCGGGCACCGGCGTCGCCCTGGCCGTCACCGGGCCCGGCGAGTTCCCGGCGGCCCTCTTCGCCGCCGGGCAGGCGCTCTACCTCGCCGCCGCCACCGTCCTCCTGGTCCTCGGCCGGGAACGGGCCCTGCTCGGCGCCCTCGTACCGCTCGCCGGGGCCGTCCCCGCCCTCCGCTGGGACCTGCCGGACGCGCTGCGCACCGCCCTGCTGCTCACCGCGCTCGGCGCGAGCACCGCCCTGGCCGGGGCCGCCCTGCGGCCGGGCCTGCGGCGGGGCACGGCGGGCCGGGCGGGACCCTCGCGGGCGGTCTCGCTGCCGTACGGGTTCTTCGCGCTCGGCAGCGGGCTCCTGGTGCTCCGGGCGGGGACCGGTGACGTGCCGGTCGGCGGGGCGGGCGCGGTCGTCGCCCTCACCCTCTCCATGGGCCCGGCCGAGTGGCTGCTCCACCGCTTCCGGCACGAGAGCCTGACCCGGCTGAGGACCCTGGCCACCGCCCGGGAGTTCCGCCGGGCGGTCACCGGCACCCTGGTGCTCTGCCTCGGCGGCTACCTCACGGTCCTCACCGGGCTCGCCCTCGCGGTGACCCGGGCCTGGCCCGGGGCGCCCTGGCCCGCGCTGCCGGGGCTGCTCGCGCTGCTCCTCACCGGGACCGCGCTGTGGCTGGGGCTGCTGCTCCAGGCCTTCGGCTCGGTGATGAGCGCGGCGGCCGTGT
>NZ_MSJP01000054.1 GCF_014596525.1 Streptomyces sp. CBMA291 | reverse complement strand
AGGTCGCGCAGCCGCGCCCGCCCCCGCCGGACGGCCAGGGCCCGACGAGCACCTGACGTCCGTAGAGGTGCACGGGAAGCCGCCCGTCGGACGCGCCCGGCGCGGTGAGGGACGGGCTCGCGCCGTCGGACGCGCCCGGCGCGGTGAGGGACGGGCTCGCGCCGTCGGACGCGCCCGGCGTGGTCAGGGACGGGTCCGCCCCGCCGGAAGCGCCCGGCGCGGTGAAGGACGGGTCCGCCCCGGCGTACGCGTCGCGCGTCCCGAGGGCGCCGACCGTCACACCGGGCAGCGGCCCCCCGCCCCCGGCGGGCCCCAGCTCGCGCAGCGCCGTCCGCAGCGCGGTGGCGAAGAGCGGGAAGGCGGCGTCATGGCCGGCGGGCGCGGAGCCGGATGCCACGGCCGCCGAGGGACCCGGCTGCGCCACGGCCCCGGCCGGTTCCGTTCTCATCGGCCGCCCGCCCGGGTGAGCAGGACCCGGACCGTGTGGATGCCCGCGCTCGGCAGGTCGGCGGCGTGGGTGGGGACGACCAGGGCGTCCCGCCCTGCGGCCGCGAGGCGTTCCAGGACGTGGCTCCACTCCAGCGGCTCGCCAGGGGCCCGCGCGGGCCCGGCGGCGGTGACCGGCACCAGCGAGGCGTCCAGGTCGCGTATCAGCGGATCCCCGCCGTCGGCCGCGACCCCGTCCTCCTCCGCGGTCAGCTGGGCCGCCCCGAGAAGGTCCCGTACCGCGTCGACGGCGGCCGACGCCAGGTCCAGGGCGGCGCCGACGGCCCACCGGCCCGCGCCTTCGCCGCCGGTCGCCCTGGCCAGGACGACCGAGACGCCGGAGTGCTCCCGTTCGCCGAGGTCGAGCAGTTCGACCGGGAGGCCGAGCAGCACGGCGGACCGCAGCAGGAAGATCGTCTCCGGGTCCTCGCCGAAGACGTCAGGCGTGAGCACGGCGACCTCTCCGGCGCCCGCGACGGCCCGGCGCAGCGCCTCGTGGGAGAGCGCCGAGAGGAGCCCGGCCGCCGCCGCCTCCGGCAGGTCCTCCCCGGCTCCGGCCCCGGCCCGGGTGGGCTCGAAACGCCGGTCGGCGTTGTACGGGCCGAAGGGACGCACGGCGCCCGAGGGGACCCGTACGGCCTCCTTGGTGATCAGGGACGAGGCGGCGCTCCAGCCGAGGAGACCACCGGAACCGCCTGTTCCCGACGCGACGGTGAGCGTGTCCGGGTCCACCGCCGGGAGGGCGTAGAGCTGTTCGGGAAGGGCGGCGGTCGGGACCACGTGCTCGGCGTAGACCGTCGCCGCCGCGTTCAGTGCCCGGAGCCGGGCGCCCGCCGTGTGGTGCACGTCGAAGGCGGTGACCGTACGGGTGCCTCGCGCGCCGAGCCCGAGGACGACCGCGCCCACCTTCAGGGGCGTCTGCGTCAACGGCTCGTCGGCGTACTCGGTGAAGACGCCGGTGAAGGGGCGGACCAGAGCAGAGCGCCGGTCGAGCGCGGCGAGCGGGCCCTGCGCCGCGTCGTCGTCGGGGGCGGTGGCCACCGTCGGCAGGAACGCCGGACGCGCGGGGGCCGAGGCCAGGTCGACCGGCTCGGGAAGCTCGGCGGGGGAGGAACAGAACGGGCAGCGCGGGTGGGCGAGCAGCGGCTCCGACGCCACGTCGAGAGTGGCCATGGACTGGACGAGCACCCGGTCCCGGCTCTCGTCCGGCAGCGCCCCGGTGACCAGCCGGAACACCTCGTACCCGAGCTGGTTGCCGAGCATGGCCGCGAGCGGACCGGCGGGCCGGGTGCCGGGGGTGCCGGTGCCGAGGGCGAGACCGCTCCACAGTTCGGCGGCGTCCCCCGCGGACGTCCCTGCGGAGGCGCCGAGCCGGAGGGCGGCGCAGGCCCAGCAGGACGCCGTGCCGGCGGCCATGGCAGGCCCGATCACGGCCAGTCCGCCGAACGTCCACGCGGGAAGCAGCGTCCGGCCCTCCGGCACGCCCTCCCGCAGCAGCGGAAGGACCTGCCCGGGAACCCCGTCCCCGGCGGCGGCCACCACCACGTCGTATCCCTCGAAGGCGGCCCAGCCGTCCTGCCCCCGGTCCCGCTCCGTCCCTTCGAGCAGGGACAGCGAGACCGGGCAGCCCTCCTCGGTCAGGGCGGCAGCCTCCGCGTGGACGGCGGTGAACTCCTCGGGCGTGACGCCCCCGGTGCCGTCGGCGAAGGACGGCTCGACGCCGATCGCGGCGCAGCCGTTGCGGATCAGGGAGAGCACGCACCAGCGGGCCGTAGGACCGGCGCCGAGCACGGCGACCCGGGTCCCCCGGAAGCGTGCGAACCGGGCGTCCGCGTCATCGGCGTAGTGGTCGACATAGCCGATCTGCGGGGCGAAACGGGCCGCGACCTCCGGCGGGTTCGCGGGGGCGGCGCCGTCCACCGGCGCGGGCACCGGGCGGGCGAATCCCCGCGCGTAGAGTGCTTTGACCAGCTCGCCCACCATCGCTTTCTGGGTCTCGCCGAAGCCCTGGCAGATCTCCTCGACCGCCCGGGTCCCGTCGAGGTACGGCACCAGGAGCGAGGCGAAGCGGTAGCCGGACTTCGCGGTGAGCTGGAACCCCCCGTCGGCGTTGTGGAAGATCACCCCGTCGGGCGTCTGGGTGAACAGGACATCGCGGCGGACTCGGGGCCGGGTTCCGGCGATCTCCGCGTACGGCGTTGCGGTCATGCGTGCGTCACACCTCTCGTTGGGGGTGGCGAGATGGGGGGTGGCGAGCTGAGGCCCGAGTGACGGGCGGGGCGGGTGTGGTGGGTGTGGTGGGTACGGAGGGGGCGGTGCCGGGGGGACCGGCGCTGCGGGGTCCGACAGGGGTCTGACGGGGTCTGACAGGGGACGGTCCGGGCCGTCGTCGGTCCGGCCGGTGTCCGGGAAGGGTCCGGGAGGATCCGTCCGTCAGCGCAGCGCGGGCGGCCTCGGGGGCGTCTCGGCGAGCCGCCCCCTGATGCCGTCCCGCTGCGGGAGTTCACCGTGCCGGGGCGGTCGCAGCAGCGCCGGTACGTGCCCGGCGGAGGTGCCCGCTGTCCGGCGCGCGTGCGCCCGCAGCAGATCGTGCGCCCAGAAGGCGCCGGGCTGGCCCTCTTCGAGGAACCCGGCGTCGAGGAGCCGCTCGACGACCTCCTCCGCCGCTTCCTCCGGCAGCCCGAGGGCCTCGGCGCTCCGTGCGGCGGTGAGCGGTTCGTACGGGGAGGCGGCGAGGCGCAGATGGGCCTCCGCGAGCCCCGGGGGAAGACGCCGCAGGGCCTCGTCGAAGCGTTGCGGCACGGACATCCGGGGGTCGTCGGCGAGGCTGAGCCGTCCGACGGGATCGCGCCGGAGCCAGTTCGCGTAGTCGGCGACGCGCAGTCGGGGCCGGGTGAGCAGCCTGGCGGCGGCGATGCGCAGGGCGAGCGGGTGGTGGCCGCAGGCGGCGGCGAGGGCGTGCGCGGCGGCGGGCTCGGCGGCGAACCGCTCCCGCCCGAGGACGGCGGTGAGCAGGGCCCGCGACTGCTCGGGTTCGAGGGCGCCGAGCCGGTGCACGGTGCCGCCGTGGGTGGCGACCAGCCCGGTGAGCCCCATCCGGCTGGTGACGAGCGCGGCGCCGTCCGGGTGGGCGGTCAGCAGCGGGCGGACCTGGTCGGGGTGGACGACGTCGTCCAGGACGAGCAGGACCGGACCGCGTTCCTCGGAGCCCGGCGGCAGCGCGCGGCGCAGCTCGGCGGCGGCTTCCTCGGCCGGGCGCGGGGTGCCGTCCGGCTCGGTCAGGGCCACCAGGACGCAGCCGCCCGGGAAATGACGGGCCGTCCGATGGGCCACGTGGAGCGCGAGCGCCGTCTTGCCTATGCCGGGGGCGCCGGACAGGACGGCGAGCGGCAGCCGCTCGGACCCCTCGGCGGGCCGGTCGGCCGTCAACAGGGCCTCCAAGGCGCCGACTTCCCCCGCACGGCCGGTGAAGTGCGGGACGGTGGGGAGGGGGGAGGTGGAGGCCGCTGCCGAGGAAGGCGCGCGCCCTCCGGCGCCGGTCGACACGCCGGACGGGCGCGCGCCCGCCGAGGGCGCGCCGGACGTGGCGGACGGGCCGAGCGGGGACACGGACACACCGCCCGGAGGCACGGCCGAGGCCACCGGGCCGGGCGAGGGATACGCCGGAGGGGCGACGGAACCCGCCGGGGAGTGCGGCGAGGAGGCCGCAGGGGAGTACGCCGAAGGGCTCGGCGCGTCATCGGAGGCCGTCCCGAGGGGCAGCGGCTCGCGCGCCCCATGGGGGGACAGCGGCCCGTGCGCCGCGCCGGGGCCCGGCGTTCCGTGCCCCGCCCCCTGGCCCAGCGGTCCGCGCGTCGCGCCGAGCCTCAGCGGTCCGCGTGCCGTGTCGACCGGGCCGAGGTCCTCGCCCCGCAGGATCGCCAGTTCGAGGCGCTGGAGTTCGGCCCGGGGGTCGACGCCGAGCCGCTCCCGCAGATGCTCCTTGATCCTGCGGTACTCGGCCAGCGCCTCGGTCTGCCGACCGGTCCGGTAGAGGGCGACCATGAGCTGTTCGGCGAACCGCTCGTGGGCCGGGTATACGCGCGTAACCTCCCAAAGATCAACGAGTGCTTCCCGACATCGATCGTGCTCCAGTTCGATGTCGCAGACGCGCTCCAGGACCCTCAGCCGTTCCTCCGAGAGGCGCGGCACCTCGTCGCGGTGGAGCAGGTCGGAGGGGACGTTCGCGAGGAGAGCGCCCTGCCAGAGGCCCAGCGCGGTCCGCAGGGTGTACAGCTCGGACTCGGGGTCGGACGCGGTCGCGTGCTCGACGAGCCGCCGGAAGTGGAGCAGGTCGAGGGTCTCGGCGTCGGCGTCGACGCGGTACCCGCCGGCCACCGCGACGATGGCCTGGTTCTCGATGCCGTACTTGGCGAAGAGCCGGCGCAGCCGCAGTACGCAGCTCTGGAGCGCGGTCTTGGCCGTCGGGGGGTGCTCCTCGCCCCAGACGACACCGCGCAGCCGCTCGGCGGAGACGATGGAACCGGGCCGGAGGAGCAGTGCGGCGAGCAGCGACGTCGGCTTGGAGGGCGGGAGGACCGCGACGTCCCGCCCGTCGGTGATGCTCAGTGGTCCGAGCAACTGGAAACGCACGGCCGCCCCCGCCCGGTGGGACGGGTGCCGCGAGGGTGCAGTGGACATGGCGAACCACCGGGGGAAAGAGGAGAGGGGGGACGCGCTGAGCTGCCGGGGCCGTGGGGGCGGCGCGAAGAGAGGGGGGTGAGCGGGTGTGTGACCCCGGTCGGTTCGGCGGGATCGGCGGGATCAGGAGGAAGGTACAGGGGGCGTGGCGCGGAGGGGACGGGGCCGGGAACCTTCCGGTCAACTACGGCGGAGTGGTTGACGCGAAGGGCTGGAACATGCAGTTCCGTGGAGCCGAGAGGGTCACCCGGGAAAGAAGACGAGGTCATGACAGGTGGTGTCCAGCATGCGGGCAGCTACCGGCGCGTACGCCCCAGCACCGGCGCGCGCGGACGGTGGCGCGCTTCCGATGAGAAAATTGGCTGCTTTTCACTCCGTAGGCGGAAGCTCTTGCGGTCATGAGTGGCCGACTCCGTATGTCCGTTGAAGCGCCCCGAGATCCCCGACCATCGTTTTCCGGCCGTCTACTTGGTCCTGACCAGGGTGAACGATGCATCTCGCCGAAACGTCAGCCGTACGAACAGCAGGTGGGAGGATGCCGGAATGTCGCCAGGCGTTCGATCCGGAATCGGCCGTTTGGAGAACCCTATGCATTTCGGCCATCCGTGAGCGTGATGCACCGTGATGGTGGCCACACCGTCACCGAACCGCGCAGGGGAGGGATCCGGGGTACCCCCCACTGGCCGCCGTCCTGGTGCGGGGACCCGAGGGCCGCGTCACCATCGAAGTGACCACGCGGACCAGCAGGAGACGGAGACGCCCATGACGACCGGTTGGGGACCCCGCCCCGAAGGCGACGCCGAGGGCGCCGAATGGCGGCCGGTCCTCGACGTGCCCCCACCCGGCCGACAACGCCGCTGGACGGTGCTGCTGCGCTGGCTGCTGCTCGTGCCCCAGTTCCTGGTGGTGGCGCTGCTCTCCTTCGCCGCGTTCTTCGTCACCGTCGCGGGCTGGTTCGCCGCCCTGTTCCTGGGCCGGCTGCCCGACCCCATCGCCTCCTTCCTCGGCTCGGTCCTCGCCTACCAGACCCGGGTCACGGCGAGCGCCTTCCTGCTCGTCGACAGGTACCCGCCGTTCTCCTTCGACGCCCCCGACTACCCGGCGCGGATCGAACTGCGCGCCACCCCGCTCAACCGGGTCGCGGTCTTCTTCCGGCTGATCCTGATCATCCCGGCGGCGATCATCGGCAGTCTCGCGCAGAGCGGATGGCTCGCGCTCGGCTGGGTGTTCTGGCTGATCGGCATCGTCCTGGGCCGACTGCCCGAACCGGTCTTCGGCGCCACGGCGGCCGTGGTCCGCTACCGGATGCGGCTCTCCGCGTACGGCTCGCTCCTGACGCCCGTCTACCCGAAGGGCATCCTGGGCGACGCCCCGGGCCCCCTCGCGGAGCGCCCCGTCTCCGCCACCCGGCCACTGGTCCTGGGCACGCCCGCGAAGGTACTGGTCTGGCTCTTCCTGCTGCTCGGCATCGGGGTCCACGTGACCTCCAGCACGGTCTCGGACGACGACTGGGACGACACCTACCAGACCAGGAGAGCGGCGCCGCTCTCCCGCTGACCCCCACCCCGGGCCTCCCACCGCCCCCTCGCACCACACGCATCCCGTCAGGCCCAGTCCCGTCAGGCCCTACCCCACACCACCTCACCCCACCCCACCCCACCTCATCTCGCCCCGCCCGCCCATCCCGTCCCGTTTCGTCAGGCCCCGGCGCGCCGTGCCGGGGCCCCGTCGCGTGGAACCGCGGGACGGCCGGGCACACTCTGCGTGTGGAAGAAGTTTTCGAACAAAGGACGACACACGCATGATCACGCTGACCAAGGAAGACGGCCCGGCGGACCTGGACGGAGTGACCCACCTGTCCATCGGGGTGTCCTGGGACCCCACCGCGGGCAGCAGCGGCGGCGTGCTGGGCAAGCTGCGCCGCAAGACCGGCACCGATCTCGACCTGATAGCCATCGCCATGCAGGGCGGTGAACCCGTGCGGCTCGCCGGGCTCGACTCCCTCGACCCGTTGGGGAACGGCTCCCTGCTCCACAGCGGCGACAACCAGACCGGACACGGCGACGGCGACGACGAGACCGTCACCGTCGAACTCGCCCGCGTCCCGGCCAACATCACGGCCATCGTGTTCGTCGCCGCCGCGTACAAGAAGGGCAGCTCCTTCCAGAAGGCGCGCAACATCAGCTTCAAGGTGTACGACGCGACCGGCGGCAGCTCCCAGCAGGTCGCCGACATCTGGCCCAGCCTGCTCACCCAGGACAACGGCTGCGCCGTGGTCAAGGCGCTCCGAGTCGGCGGCTCCTGGAAGCTCGAAGTGATCAACACGACGGGGAAGATCAAGCAGGGCGACGAGCATGCCCTGATGCGCTTCGCGGTCAGCAAGTAGGGCGAGCAGGGGCAAGCAAGGGGAGTCGGGGCAGGGGGGGGCGAGATGGACGAGGTGCTCTACGGCGAACAGTCGCGCAACCCGTTCGCGCGTACGGTCGAGCTGACCGGGAAGCGGTTGCGCAGGGGCGGCCGGACCATGCCGCTGGACGAGCTGAACCTGGCGGCGATGGCGGAGGCGTATCTGCGCGGGTGCTGGCTCGGCGGCGGAGGCTCCGAGCGGCCGCTGCACCGGGTGTTCGAGGGGCCCGGCATCGTGCCGGTCACCCGGATATCCGGCACCGCCAAGGCGTTCAAGGTACGGCAGGCCGCCGCGTTCGCCCGTGAACTGGGGGAGCTGGCCGTACGGCTGAGCGGTGGCCCGGAACGGGTGGCCGCGCTCGCGGAGTCGGCCAGGGCCGAAGGCGTACCGCTCTGGCTGGCCCGGCGCTTCGCCCCGGGCCCCGCAGGGCCGGTGGCCGTCGCGGTGGACCGGCGTCTGGTCCGCGTCGACGTCTGGGGGCCGCACGCCCCCGTCGTACGGATACGGGCCCCGCACGGCTTCCGCCCCGACTCGACCATCCCGTCGAAGGGGCTCGGCCTGACCGTCGGCGAGGCGACGGCGGAACTCACCCTGACGAAACGGTTCCGCAAGGCCAAGAGCACGGTGGAGGCGACCCTCCCCGGACAGCGGTGGACGCTGTCGCGGCAGGACGCCACCGGCTCGTGGCTGCTGCGCGACGGCCGGCGGGTCGCCCTCCTGACGCGCCCCGCCCGCCGCCCGACGGCCGAACCGGGCGAGGTCCTGCTGCCGCTCGGCCCCGTCCGGTACGAGACCTCGGACCCGCTGGACGCCGTCATGGCCCAGGCCTTCGCCGCCGCGTTCGGCCTCGGCGACACCACGGGCCTGGCCCGCTTCCCCGCCCGCCGCAAGGGAACGGACGGCGGGGAACCGACCGGCGGGGACGCGGACTGGGACTGCTCCTGGTACAGCAACCTCGGCACCGGCGGCGACGACTGCGAGACGGGCGGCGCGGACGGCTGGGGCTCCGACGGCGGCGCCGCGGGGGACTCGGGCGGAGGAGACGGCGGCTCCGACGGAGGCGGGGGAGGCGGCGACTAGGTCGTGCCTTTCCGGATCAGGACGGGCGCCGCGAGCCCGGCCCGATCCGAAGGGCGCGGCCCGGCATCCGCCGCACGACCACACCTGTTCACGCCGCGCCTCAAGCCTCCGTCTCGTCCTCCGCTCTGGGCGCCGCCGCCGGCAGGAGAAGCGCGGTCAGCCACAGTACGGCGGCGATGCCCAGGGCCGACCCGTCGGAGGGCTGCCGGATGGACCAGGCCCACCACTCAGGGGTGTTGTCCACGCCCACTCCGAGCAGACCCGCTTCAGAGCCGCCCGTACACCTGCGTGAATCGTGTGTCCCTGGTGGTGACCGTAGGCCACGAGTGATGGCCGCCGACCCCCGTCACCCGCCCGCGCTGTCTTTCGGACTTTCTTGGCCGAGATGCGGCGCGGGCGCTTCCGTAAATGATCAACCGCGTATCTTCTACAGCTGTGTAGAGGCGCGGCGGTCGCGCCTGCTCGACGGCTGGAGGGCCTCATGGCTTCGATCGATCTGGACAAGGTGCTGGACAAGGCGTGGGCGGAGAAGGGCCTGTCCGAGATCCTCGCCGCGCCCGTCGCCGCGCTCAAGGGCGTGTCCGAGCGGGACGGTGAGCTGCTCGACGAGGCGTTCGGCGTGAAGACCGTGGCCGACCTCGCGGCGCTGAAGTACGTCCGCTGGGCGCAGGCCCTCGCGGCACTGGACGCCGCCGCCAAGTAGTCCGTACCGTGCGTGCCGCCGCCCCGCCCGCACGGGCGGGGCGGCGGACGGCGTCCCGCCCGGCGAACGGCTCCCGAGCGGGCGCGACTTCGTACACCGGGGGGTGCCATGCAGGCGGAGGAAGCAGTGTGGGAGGACGGGGTGCTCAGCGGAGGCCCCGCCGACGGCGTACGCGTACGGGTGGCACGGCGGCCCGACATCGTCCAGGTGACCTACCCGTGCGAACTGCCGGACGGGGAGCACGGACTGCGGGTCGACGCCCTCTTCGTCTACCGGCGCGACGGGCGGACGCAGGGCGGACTGCGGTACGGCTTCGACCCGGCGAGCCCCTGACCACGGGCGGGACGCACCCCTTTCGGCCGCCGAACTCCCGGCTCCGGGCCGCTCCTCGGGGCTCTATGCTTCTCCACGCGTGAAGAGGTCCTGCTGGTCAGGCCCTTGAAACGCCGAACCACCCACGTGACATGAAGGAGTGAACGCCCGATGGTGTTCAAGCGTCTGCTCGGCTCGCTCGGCGTCGGCGGCCCCTCGGTGGACACCGTACTCGACCCCGGCGCGGTCACGCCGGGCGGTGTCCTGAGCGGGCAGGTCCATCTGAAGGGCGGCGGCGCCGACTTCACGATCGAGCACATCACCCTGGAACTCGTGGCACGGGTCGAGGCGGAGCACGAGCACGGCGAGTCCGAAGGCTTCGTGGTCTTCCACCGGCACGTCGTCGGCGGAAGCTTCCGCCTCGCGGAGGGCGGCACGTACAGCGTCCCCTTCTCCCTCGCCGTGCCCTGGGAGACCCCGATCACCGAGCTGTACGGGCAGGGCCTCGGCATCGTGCTCGGCGTACGCACCGAACTCGCCGTCGCGGGCGGACGCGACAAGGGCGACCTGGACCCCCTCGCGGTCCGCCCGCTGCCCGCGCAGGAAGCCATCCTGGAGGCCCTCGGCCAGCTCGGCTTCGGCTTCAAGTCGGCCGATCTGGAGCTGGGCCACATCGGCGGCACCGGCCAGCAGCTGCCCTTCTACCAGGAGATCGAACTCTCGCCCTCCCCGCGCTACGCCCACCAGGTCAACGAGATCGAGGTGACCTTCCTGGCCGGTCCGGCGGGCCTTGAGGTCGTCCTGGAGGCCGACAAGCGCGGTGGCTTCTTCTCCGAGGGCCACGACGCCCTCACCCGCTTCACCGTCAGCCACCACGGCGTGGAGCTGACCGACTGGAACGCCGAGGTCGACGACTGGATCCGCCGCCTCGTCGAACACCGCTCCTCGTACGCGGGGCACGGCGGCCACGGTGGCTCGCTCTTCGCCCAGGGCGGCCACGACCCCTACGCCGGTCACGGTTCCCACGGCCACGACCCCTACGGCGGCCACGCCCACAAGGGCGACCACGGGCACGGCGGCCACGGGCACGGCGGCCACCACGACGGCCACCACTCGGGACCGGGCATCGGAACAGCCGTCGCCGCCGGAGCGGCGGGCCTCGCCGTGGGCGTCGTCGGCGGCATGGTCGCCTCGGAAGTCATCGACGAGGTCGGCGACTTCTTCGAGGGCGACGACGAGGACACCGACGAGGGCGACGAGGACTGATCCCACGGGACACGGCGGGGGAGGGGCGGGGGCGCCCACGAGGTGCCCCCGCCCCTCCCTCTTCCCCTTCACCCTTCCAGGCGCAGTTCCCGCCCCTGCCAGCGCCGCCGCAGCCAGCGGTCGTGGCTCGCCACCACGACCGCGCCGGGCCCGCTGCCGAGCGCCTCCTCCAACTCGTCGCAGAGCCGGGGCGAGAGATGGTTGGTGGGCTCGTCGAGCAGCAGCAACCGGGGCGGCCTGGCCATGAGCAGGGCAAGGGCCAGCCGACGGCGCTGCCCCACCGACACCTGACCGACCGGCTTGTCCAGATCGGCCTCGGCCAGCAGCCCGAGCCGGACCAGCGGCACCCGCTCGGCCCGCTCAGGCCCCAGCGCCCCCGCATAGGTGTCACGGACCGAGCGGCCGGGCCGGTCGAACACGGTGTCCTGCGTCAGCAGCCCCACCGTGAGGCCGCTCCGTCTGCGGACCTCGCCCTCGGCGGCCAGAACGCCCGCGAGCACGGCGAGCAGGGTCGACTTGCCCGCCCCGTTGCCCCCGGTGACCAACAGCCGGTCGGTCTCCGAGACATCGAGCCCGGGGAGCGCGAGCCGCCCCGGCACCCGTACGTCCCGCAGCGACACCAAGGGCTCCGCCGGGCCGCATACGGTCTCGGCCCGCACCACCGCCCGGGGCGCCGCGAACCGCAGCGGCGGAGGCGGCTCCGCCACCCGGGTGCGCTCCCACTCCTCCAGACGGCGGCTCGCGTCCCGCACCCGGCGGGAGATCTGGCTCTGCACCCGGCCCGCCCGATGGCCGTACCCCATCTTCTCGTGGTCGCGCGGGCCCCGGTCCGGAGCGAGCCGGTGCGCGCTCACCCCCGCCCGGTGCCGCAACCCCTCCATCTCCTCCTGCTCCTCGGCGTACCGGCGCTCCCAACGGGCCCGCTCGGCACGCTTCTCCCGTACGTAGGAGCCGTAGCCACCACCGTGGCGGACCGGTCCTTCCGCCGAGGGATCGAGGTCGATCAGATCGGTGCACACGGCGTCGAGGAACGCCCGGTCGTGACTGGCGGCGACCACCGCTCCGGGCAGGGCGCGCAGCTGCTCCTCAAGGAAGGCGGCGGCCCCGTCGTCGAGGTGGTTGGTCGGCTCGTCGAGCAGCAGCGCCGACGGACGCCGTACGAGCAGCGCGGCGAGGGCCAGCCTGCCGCGCTGCCCGCCGGAGAGCGAGCCGAGCGTCCGCCCGTGCCCGAGGGCGCCGAGCCCCAGACCGTCCAGGACCAGGGCGGCCCTGCGGTCGGCGTCCCACGCCTCCCGGTCCTGGGCCTCTTCGAGACACCGGCCGTACGCCTCCAGGAGCCCGGCGTGCTCCGGATGGCCCTCGGGGGCGCGGGCCAGTTCCTCGCCGAGGCGTTCGAGCCGCGCGAGGCCCTCACGGGACTCGCGCAGCGCCTCGTCGAGCACCGAGGCGACGGTGGCCCCGGCGGGAAGCGGCAGTTCCTGGTGGAGGAAGCCGAGGGACGCAGGGCGCGAGACGCTCCCGGCATCGGGTTCGTCGACCCCGGCGAGCACCCTCAGCAGGGTGGACTTGCCGACGCCGTTCTCCCCGATCAGACCGATACGGCGGCCGGGGGCGGCGGTCAGGGAGACGCCGTCGAGGACACGACGGCCCCCGAGGACACGGACGAGGTCATGGGCGAGCAGAGCGGGCTGGGACACGGAAGAGACCTCCGGGTGGGCGCGGTGGGCGGCCCGCCGGGCACGAGGCCTCGGACGCGGGCACGGGACACACCGGCGGCTCACGCCCCGGGGGCGCTCGTCGTCTCCAGCCTGCCGTCGGCGAGCCGCAGCCAGCGGTTCACCCCGATCTCCGCGAGGAACCGGTCGTCGTGACTGACCACCAGGAAGGCGCCCCGGTACGAGTGCAGCGCGCCCTCCAGCTGACCCACGCTGACCAGGTCGAGGTTGTTCGTCGGCTCGTCGAGCAGCAGGAGCTGCGGGGCCGGTTCGGCGCACAGGACACAGGCCAGGGTGGCCCGCAGCCGCTCGCCGCCGGACAGCGCGCCGACGGGCAGATGGGCCCTGGCGCCCCGGAAGAGGAACCGGGCGAGGATGTTCATCCGCTCGGCCTCGGGCCGCTCGGGCGCGAAGGCGGCGAAGTTCTCCGCCACCGTGAGCCGGGTGTCCAGCAGGTCCAGCCGCTGCGAGAGATACGCGATGCGCCCGTCGCCCCGCTTGATCCGCCCGCCGTCCGGGACGAGGTCCCCGGTGATCAGCCGCATCAGGGTGGTCTTCCCCGCCCCGTTGGGCCCGGTCAGCGCGATCCGCTCGGGCCCGCGCACGGAGAGGTCGATGCCTCCTGCGGCGAAGACGTCCCGGCCCGCGTGACGGACCTGGAGCCCCTCGCCGAGGAAGAGGTCGCGGCCGGCCGGGACCTGGGTGTCGGGCAGGTCGAGGGAGAGCCGCTGCTCGTCGCGGAGTGCGCGCCCCGCCTCGTCCAGCCGGGCCTTGGCCTCGCCGACCCGGGACGCGTGCATCTGTCCGGCCCGGCCCGCCGACTCCTGCGCGCCGCGCTTCATGTTCCCCGCGAAGATACGGGGCAGACCGGCGCTCTTGAGGTTGCGGGCGGCGTTGCTCGCGCGTCGCTCGGCGCGCTCCCGGGCCTGCTGAAGCTCGCGCTTCTCGCGCTTCAGGTCCTGCTCCGCGTTGCGCACGTTCTTCTCGGCGACCTCCTGTTCGGCGCGGACGGCCTCCTCGTACGCGCTGAAGTTGCCGCCGTGGAAGCGCAGCCGCGAGCCGCCGAGTTCGGCGATGCCGTCCATGCGGTCGAGCAGCGCCCGGTCGTGGGCGACCACGAGGAGCAGCCCGTTGAAGTCGGACAGCACGTCGTACAGCTTGTGCCGGGCGTCCCGGTCGAGGTTGTTGGTCGGCTCGTCGAGCAGGAGTACGTCGGGGCGCTTCAGGAGCTGCGCGGCGAGACCGAGCGAGATGATCTGGCCGCCGCTGAGGGTGCTCAGGCTCCGGTCGAGGTCGAGCCCGGCGAGCCCGAGGCGGTCGAGCTGGGCGCGGGTGCGCTCCTCGATGTCCCAGTCGTCGCCGATGGTGGTGAAGTGCTTCTCGTCGACGTCGCCGGACTCGACGGCGTCGAGGGCGCGGATCACCGGGGCGATGCCGAGCACCTCGGCCACGGTCAGGTCACCGGTCAGGGGCAGGCTCTGCGGGAGGTACCCGAGCGTGCCGTTGACGGAGACGGAGCCCGCCGAGGGCCGCAGCTCCCCGGCGATCAGCTTGAGCAGGGTGCTCTTGCCGGAGCCGTTGGGCGCGACGAGCCCGGTGCGGCCGGCGCCGAGCGCGAAGGACAGATCGTGGAAGACGGGGGTGTCGTCGGGCCAGGAGAAGGACAGGCCGGAGCAGACGACGGAGACGTCGGACATGGAGAACCTCGAAGGGGGTGGGGGCGAAGACAGCTCCGCCCCGGGCAGACGTGCGGAAAGAGGTACGACGAGACAAACCACCCCGGCTGCGCTCCTCGGCGCTCCCGGTGGCCGTCAGCTCCGGATCTCACCCGGAGATGTCGTCGTCACCCACCACGTCTGCGACTCCTCGATCAAAGGTCAACGTCTCCTTGAGCGTAACAGTCCGTTTCCCGTCCTGCCGGGAATTTCCGGGGAGGGCGGGGCGCCGGGCGCGGTACGGGTGTTCGGGGGCCCGGTGCGGCGGGCGTGCCGGGCCCTTCGGGTGCGCGGACGGCGGGCGGTCCGGGTGCCGGCGGCGAGGACGAGGGCGGCGCAGAGGCTGCCGAGGAACTCCGGCAGCGCGGAGAGGAGGAGGTCCTTCATCGATGGAGGGTGGGCGCGCCGGAGGAACCCGGTCGCGCGCCGACGTCCGTTCACGGTGGGTCGGGCAGGGCGGTGCACCCCCGGGCTCACGGGTGCGGGGCGACGCGGGCGGTCCGGGCGGGCTACCGCGTACCGGTGAGGAAGCCGGTCCAGCCGGCGGGCGGGAGTCCGGGCGAGCCGGTCGGCAGGAGCAGCCCAGGGACGGCGTGGCGGGAGGCCGTTCCTCCTCTGGGCGGTCCGGCCGAGGACGCGTCTTTCGCCGTCTCCCCGGGCGCCGGGGCGGGTTCGGCGGGCAGCACGGCGAGGAGGGTCAGCAGGATCAGGGCCGACTGCCCGGAGAGGATCCGGGCGGCGTCGACGAGGCGGGGCAGCCGGTCGGAGGGCAGGGACAGGGCGACACAGGCGGGCTGTTCGCCGAGCGCGACCGGGACCGCCACGCAGACCTCCCGCCGCGAGTACTCCAGGACGTCGAACTGGCTGGCGTGGGGACCGTGTCCGTCGAGGGCGCGGAAGAGGGCGGCGGGGTCGGTGATGGTCCGCTCCGTCAGGGCGTAGGGGCGATGCCGGGCCAGGTGGTCCATCCGGCTTTCGAAGTCGAGTTGGGCCATGAGGCTCTTGCCGTTGGCGCTGGCGTGGGCGGCTTCCCTGAGGTCGACCCACTGGGTGATCGCCGGGGCGGCGGGGCTGTCCGAGCAGTGCTGGATGTCGATCTCCCCGTCGGTGTACCGGGAGAGGTAGACGGCCGCGCCCGTGGTGTCCCTCAGCTCGTCGAGCAGTCGGGTGAGGGTGTCGTGGCGGAGGACGGGATCCCCCGCGGGGGCGGGGGAGAAGAGCGGTCCGACGCCGTACGAACCGTCGGTGAGACGGCTGAGCAGAAGATGCCCGCGCAGCCACCGCAGCAGCTGGGTGAGGTCGACTCCGGCGAGCCCCGCCGAGGAGGCGATCTCGGCCGGGGCGAGGGGGCGGCGAGCGCCCCGCACCGCGTGCAGGACGTCCAGCACCCGCATCGCCTCGGTCCACCGGTCCGGCGCGTGGGGCGCGTCGGGCATCCGCTGGGCGAGCGCGGTGAGGGTCGTGTGCCGCAGGGGGCTGCCGGAGAAGACGGTGCTTGCGGCGGGGCGGGGGGTTTCCATGGGCCGGGTGAGGAGGGTGGGGCGGGCGGTCTCCAAGGGGGTGACGGGGCGGGTGGTGTCCAAGCGGCCAAGGGGGCGGGTGGTTTCCGTGGGGCGGGCGGATCCGGCGGGTGCCGGGGGCACCGCCTTTCCGTCGGGTGCCGGGGCCGTCGCCTCTCGGCCGGGTGTCGGGGCCTTCGCTTTTCCGCTGGGCGCCGGGGCCGTCGCCTCTTGGCCGGGTGTCGGGGCAGTCGCCTTTCCGTCGGGTGTCCGGGCCTTTGCCGCTCCGTCGGACGTGCGGGCCGTCGTCTTTCCGTCGGGCATCGGGCGTTTTTCGGCCGCGTGGAGCCCCACCGACGGCTTCGCTCGACGGGCCTCCCCGGGCCCCCCGTCCCGCCCGTCGGGCCCGGTGTCCCGCGCGTCGGGCCGGTGCGCCGTCGTCGGGTGCGGGACCATCCAGTGTCCCGGGGCCGGTTCGTCACGCCGGAGGGCCAGCGTGAAGACCTCCTTGGCCAGGGCCGGGCTCGCCAGGGGGACCGGGCCGTGGTCCTCGTGGTCGTGGCGGTCCGTCAGCCGCCCGATCCGGGTGAGTGCCTGGCGCAGCCGGGGTGGGGGGAGGGGTGCGTCGACGCAGAGCGCGCGGAGGGCGCCGGGGTCGGCGAGACGGCGGGCCCAGAGGGTCGCGTCGTGGTACTCGCCCCGGCGGGAGTGGTCCAGGAACAGGCAGTGGGCGGCCACGTCCTGCTCGGCTCCGGCGGCCAACCGCCACCAGAAGGTGGCTCCTTCGCCGTCCCCGGCGAGGTGCAGCACGCAGGCGAAGACGAGCGCGCCTCCGGGGTCGGCCGCCGCGTACTCGGCGAAGGCGGCGAGCGAGGACCCGGCCGATGCGGACAGGACGACGGTGGCGCACAGGGCGTCGAGCCGGTGCGCCGCCTCGTCGGCGTCGAGCGGCTCCGGTGCGTCGTGACTCTCCGTGAGGGATTCGGGTGGGGCGGCGAGGTCGGTGGCGGGCGGGTGCGGGAGGCCGGTGGCGTGGGCCAGAAGCCGGGCGCGGGAGGTCGTGAGGTCGGGGCGGGGAAAGCGGGGCGAGGCCGCGGCGAGGGCCTCCTCCACGGACCGGAAGGCCCCGGTGTGCTCGTTCATGAGCCGGCCCCTCCGTGCTCCGGGCGGCTGCCCGGCAGGTCGAGCAGCCGCCCGAGGCGGGGGAGCGCCCGGTTGATGTGCGACCGGACGGTGGCCTCGCTGATGCCGAGGACCTCGGCCACCACGGGGGTGGGCTGGTCGAGCAGGTAGTAGAGGGCGATCACGTCGCGCTGCCGCTCGGGCAGACGGCGGACGGCGTCGCGTACGGTGATCCGCAGGGTCAGCGCGTCGGCGGTGTCGCCGGTTCCGGCGCGTTCGTCGAGCAGGCTTCCCAGCGTGGGATCGTCGACGGGCAGAGCGGTCCGCAGCCGCCTGCGTCCCTGGTCGATGAGGCGTTTCTTCAGGACGGTCCAGGCGTAGGCGGTGGGATTGTCCCGTGCTTCGATCCTCGGCCACTGGTGCAGCAGCTCGGTGAAAGTGGTCTCGACGGCCGCCTCGGCGAGTTCGTCCGAGCGCAGGTCGTAGCGGGCGTACCGGACGAAGCGGTCGTATGTCCGGGCGTGGAACTCCCAGTACCCGGCGGGGGACCCGGCCAGGTGGAGGGGGGTCCGCGGCGGCCCGGTGGCGCCGGTTTCCTCCGTACCGACATCGCTCACCGAAGCACCCCTGTGTCCGTATCGGAACGCCTCTGGCGGGCGGCCCCCTCCGCCGTGGCCGCGGGTGCGCGTCCCCCGGTCCGCGCGATGTCCCCCCGCGCCCCGGCCACCGCGGCGAGTCCGCCCGGTGACACCGTCATGCCGTGCCGCATATGGCCCCCTCCCGTCGATCGTGAGCACCGCCCGCCACCCCCTCCCCGCGGTACCGGAGGCGATCGCCTCCACCGGTATCAGCGATCACGGGGGCCCAAACGTGCACAGGAAAATCAAAGAAAATAACGGAAAGTAATCGATCAGGGTTGATCATTTTCAAGCGATCCCGGCGGTCGTCTCCGAGCTTCCCTGGCGTACGTCGAGAACGCGCCGACTGTCTGAAAAGGGTTGCCGGACGTCTGGGGCGAAAGGGCTTTCCGTGAAAATCGGTCTGTTGCGTACGCGCCAAATCTGAGGCGGGAAAGGGGAGTTCGCGCCGGTCTCCGCATATGCCCTCTGGCGAGATGTCACACTCGGCACGGCCTGCGGAAAGGACCCCGTGTCCGGCCTTCACGATTTCTCTACACAGCCTTCACGAGAGGACTACTTTCGGCCGTGGGGAGCCCCGGCTTCCGCCTCGCCGGGAAGACGGGGAGCCCTCCGGGTGCCTAGCCTCCCGGGCCATGCGATCACTTCTGAACCGACGCCTCGGTCTCACCGCCGTCCTCGCCCTCTGCCTGGCCCTCTTCGGTCTGGCCCCGGCCGCGAGCGCCACCCCCGCCGACGCCCAGCTGACGTTCTCCACCAGCTCCGCCACCACCACCCCCGGCGGCACCGTGGACCTGTCGATGACGCTCACGAACAACAAGACCTACGACATCTGGTTCGTCTACCAGACCATCGACCCGACCTGGCTGACCACCCAGCGCCCGGACCTCAAGTACTCGTTCACCGGCTGTACGCTCACCGGCCCCTCGGGCAGCACCTCCTGCTCCGGCACCGGCCCCGCCAACCTGGGCGGCAACTACGGCGCCACCATCCCGCCCGGCCAGAGCCGCACCGTCACGCTGACCCTCCAGGTCGCCTCCGACTCCGGCTGCAACGGCAACATCGGCTTCTACTCGTACTTCTACGCCGAGTTCAGCGACACCACGAGCCTCAGCGGCGGCCCGGTCTACACCCCGGACACCCGCGTCCTCTGCGTCTGATCCACCGGCACGGGTTCGACCACGGCCGAAAACCGCCCCAAGCGTGGGGAGTTCGGCAGGTCCACACCAATGGCGGTGCCGCCGGCGGGCCCTCTCGGCCCGCCGGTGGCCCCCATGCCCGCCAGCACTGACTCGAAGGCCATCGGAGGGGGCGCCTCCGGTGATACGGACGGACCTCCGGAACGCTCCGGCGGCGCCGTCACCGCCCCCATCCGGACCCGCGACTTTTCGTCACCTTGCGCGGCATGACCACAAAAACCTCACAGATACCTCACCATTTGACGCGACGGATGCGTGAACGACCGGCCTTCGAGGGGGATGCCGGCGTGCACGAGGGGGTGCGTCCGCTCCACGGAGCCGTACTCACCCCTGCTCCGGGAGGGGAACACCACCGCATGAAGCGGATCACCAGCACCACACTGCTCGCCACGGGCGCGCTCCTGGCAGGGCTCGTCCTGCCCGCCACGACCGCGCGGGCCGACGACACACCGGCCCGCGTCGACCTGCGGGTCCTGGTCGTCACCGACGGCGGACCCGCCACCCAGGCCATCGCGGCCGAGCTGGAGACGGCGGGGACTCCGTACACGGAGATCGACCTGAACCGCGCCGACCGGCCGGTCATCAACGCCGCCTACCTGTCCGACACCGTCGGCGGCCGCGCACGGGCCAAGTTCCAGGCGGTCGTCCTGCCGAACGACAACCCGTTCCCGGCGAACTCCGCCGAGATGACCGCCCTCGCCGCCTACGAGCAGACCTACGGCATCCCGCAGGTCGACGCGTACACGTACGCCAGGCCCGAGGCCGGACTCCAGTACCCCGTCTACGGCGGCTACTCCGGCAGCCTCGACGGCGTCGAGGCCCAGGTGACCACCGCGGGCCGGAGCGGCGCCTTCGGCTACCTCGCCGGGGCCGTCCCCTTCGAGGACAACTCGCCCACCGTCGGCGAGAGTTACGCCTACCTCTCCACCCCCGTGGCGGGCGCCGACTTCACCCCCTACGTCGAGGCACCCATCCCCGGCACCACCAAGAAGGGCTCGCTGGTCGGCGAGTACCGGCACGGCGGACGCCGCGAACTCGTCGTCACCTTCGTCTACAACCGCTACCAGCAGCAGTTCCGCCTGCTGGCCCGCGGCATCGTCGACTGGATGACCGGTGGCGTGCACCTCGGCGCCTCCCGCAACTACTTCGCCGTCCACGTCGACGACGTCTTCGCCGCCGACGACCGCTGGAACTCGGTGCTCAACTGCACCCCCGGCGACGTCGACTGCACCGACCCCAACGCCACGCCCGACCCGATCCGGATGACCGCCGCCGACGTCGACGCGGCCGTCGCCTGGCAGAACGCCCGGGGCCTGAAGTTCGACCTCGCCTACAACGCCGCAGGCAGCGTCGACTACCGCAACGACAACAACGGCGCCGACCCGCTGGCCGACCGCTTCGTCAACCAGCGCAACGAGTTCCGCTGGATCAACCACACCTACACGCACGCCTTCCTCGGCTGCGAGCAGGACATCTCGGTCGTCCCCTGGCGCTGCGCCACCCTGCCCGGCGGCTCCGTCAAGTGGGTCAGCCGGACCGCCATCTCCGACGAGATCTCCGTCAACCGCGTCTGGGGCCAGACCGCCGGACTGCCCCTGGAGAACGGCGAACTGGTCACCGGCGAACACTCCGGGCTGCGCGTCCTGCCCCAGCAGACCGCCGACAACCCGAACCTCGCCCTCGCCCTCGCCGACAACAGCATCACCTGGCTGGGCTCGGACAACTCCCGCGAGACCGGCCAGCGCCAGGTCGGCCCCGCCACCACCGTCCCCCGCTACCCGATGAACATCTTCTACAACGCGGGCCGGGCCGCCGAGCAGGTCGACGAGTACAACTGGATCTACACCAGCCGCGCCCAGGGCGGCAGCGGGATCTGCGAGGACAACCCCGCGACCACCACCTGCCTGCCCACCCCCCTCGACCCGGCCACCGGCTACACGAACCACATCGTGCCGCTGGAGCGCCGGATCGCCCTCGGCCACGTCCTCGCCAACGACCCCAAGCCGCACTTCATCCACCAGTCGAACCTGGCCGAGGACCGCATCGCCTACCCCGTCCTCGACGGCGTACTCGACACCTACCAGGCCCTCTTCGCCGCCAGCACCCCCGTGGTCAACCTGCGGATGAAGGACATCGGCCGCGAACTCCAGCGCCGCACCGCCTGGCAGACCGCCGTACAGGCCGGCCAGGTCACCGCGTACCGCATCGGCGACACCGTGACCGTCGAGGCCCCGGCCGGACTGAACGTCCCCGCCACCATGCCCACCGGCACCCTCCGCGCGGGCACCGCCTACGCCGAGGCCTACGCGGGCACCCGCTCCGGCTGGACCGCCGCCACCGCCACCCCGCTCACCCTCACCCTGCCCGCCGCCCCCGCCCCGCTCGCGGCGACCGGCGTCCAGGGCCCCGTCCCCGCGCCCGCCCCGGCCGCCCGCGTCCCCGCAGGCGTCCTCGACCCGGTCACGCCCGGCACCGACGGCTGACCCGAACCACCGGCAGTACACCGGCAGTACGAGGTCCCGGCCGCCCCAGGGCGGCCGGGACCGGCAGCACCCTCCCCACCACGGCCGTGGAGCACACACACCCATGCACGTACACCAGGGCGCCCGGCGCGCCGACGCCCCGCGCGTCACCCTGCTCACCGAAGGCACCTACCCGCACAGCCACGGCGGCGTAAGCGTCTGGTGCGACCAGCTCGTCACCGGGATGCCCGACATACGCTTCGACGTCATAGCCGTCACCGGCACCGGACGCGAACCGATCGCGTGGGAACTGCCGGACCACGTCGGCGACGTCCTCTCCGTGCCCATGTGGGGACCCGCCCCCTCCGGCCGCCCCCCGCGCGGCCGCACCGGAAGACGACTCGCCGAGATCTACGAGACCTTCCTCACCGCCCTGCTCGACCCGACGGCCGAAGCGGGCTTCGCCCCCGCCCTGCACGGACTCGCCCGCGCCGCCGCCGACGGAGCCCTCAGCCCCTTCCTCCGCGGCGACACGGCCATCTCCGTCCTCACCTCCGTCTGGTGCCGGCCGGGCGTCCCCGCCGCCGAAGCCCGGCCCACCGTCCACGACGCGCTCACCGCGACCGCCCTCCTGGAACACGCGCTGCGCCCGCTGGCCGCCCCCACGCCCACCGAAGGCGTCGCCCACGCCGTCAGCGGCGGCGTCGCCGTCCTGCCGGGACTCGCCGCCCTCGAACGCCACGGCGTCCCCCTGCTCCTCACCGAGCACGGCGTCTACCTGCGCGAGCGCTACCTCGGCTACCGAACGGCCCCCTACCGCTGGCCCGTCAAGGCAGTCATCCTCGGCTTCTTCCGGCTGCTCGCCGAGGAGAGCTACCGCCGCGCCGCCCTCATCACCCCCGGCAACCGCTACAACCGGCTCTGGGAGGAGGAAGGCGGCGCCGACCCCCAGGCCATCCGCACCGTCTACAACGGCGTCGACCCCGCGGCCTTCCCGCCCGCCGGACCGGAACCCGAGGCCCTCACCCTCAGCTGGGCCGGTCGCGTCGACCCCATCAAGGACCTGGAGACCCTGATCCGCGCCTTCGCCCTCGTCCGAGGACGCCTCCCCGAGGCCAGGCTGCGCCTCTTCGGCGGCACCCCGCGCGGCGGCGAGGCCTACCGCGAGCGCTGCGAGGCCCTCGCCGCCGAACTCGGCCAGGGCGCCCACGTGACCTTCGAAGGACGCGTGGACGACATCAAGGACGCCTACGCCGCAGGCAACGTCGTCATGCTCTCCAGCATCAGCGAAGGCTTCCCCTTCACCCTCATCGAAGCCATGTCCTGCGGCCGGGCCACCGTCTCCACCGACGTCGGAGGCGTCCGCGAAGCCGTCGGCGACACCGGCCTCGTCGTCCCCCCGCGCGACCCCGAGGCCATGGCCGCCGCCGCCCTCGAACTCCTCGCCGACCCCGCGAGGCGCCACGCCATGGGCGCCGCCGCCCGCGCCCGCGTCGTCGAACAGTTCACCCTCCGGCAGACCATCGACACCTTCCGCACCATCTACCACGAACTCGCCCGCGGCCCGGCCCCCGCACCCCCACGCGTCACCCTGCCCGTCCCGGCGGCCAGCGGTGCGGGGAGCTTCGCGGGATGAGCGGTCCGATGTCCCTGGAACCCGGCGGGCCCGAACAGGACACCCTCGCCATCCGCCTGGCGACGCCCCGACCGCGCCGCCCCTTCGGCACAGGAGGCACGGGAGGCACAGGAGGCGCGGGAAACACGAGCGACTCGCCCACCCTCGCGATCCGCATCCCCCGCAAGGGCCCCGACGAGGAAGCCGTCAGCGAACTCGCCGCCGAACTCGCCGACCGGATCGGCCCCGCCGTCCACCCCTACGAGGTGGCAGCCCTCCTCGAAGCCGACGGCCTCTCCGCCTCCCTCATCAAGGAGAAGTACGGCCACCCCACCCTCTTCTCCCTCGCAGCCGCCCTCTACGAACGCGTCCCCCGGACCTTCCCCGAACCACCCCAGGCCCCCGACCCCTGGCGCCCGGACACCCTCCGCTGTCTGCTGCGCGGAGCCCTGTTCGCCCTCCCCGCCCTCGCCTACCTCCTCACCTCGCCCCTCTGGGACGTCACCCGGCACGCCCCCGTCCTCATCGTCGCGGGCACCGTCTCCTGGGCCTGGGGCCAGGCACTCGGCCACCGCGCCCACGTCCGGCTCGTCACCGGCCGCAGGGAAGCCGGCCGCACCCTCGCCGGCGGCTCCGCACTCGGCGCCACCGTCGCCACCGCCCTCGCCGCCATACCCGCGGGCGGCGGCCCCGTCACCGCCGTCGCCGCCGCCCAGTCCCTCTACCTGGCCGCCGCGGGAGTCCTGCTCGTCCTCGGCCGCGAACGCCTGCTCCTCCTCACCCTCACCCCCCTCACGGCAGGCGCCGCCGTCCTGTTCTGGTGGGAACCCGGCGCCCTGATCCGGCTCACCCTGCCCCTGCTCGCGGTCCTCGCCACCCTCGCCGCCGCCGCCCGCGTCCTCGGCGGCTGCCTCGCCGAACCCGCGGCCCCCGGCCCCGACCCCCGGCCCCCGCTGCGCTCCTCCCTCCCCTACGGCCTCTTCGGCCTCGCCGCGGCGATCCTCACCACCCTCGAAGGACGGCACGCCCCCTACGCCGTCATCGCCCTCACCCTCAGCATGGGCCCCGCCGAATGGCTGCTCTACCGCTACCGGGGCTGGTCGGTGACCGCCCTGCGCGCCACCTCGTCACCCACCGGCTTCCTGCTCCGCTCCGGCGGCGTCCTCGGCCTCTGCCTGACGGTCTACCTGCTCCTCCTGCTGCCACCGGCGCTCCTCATCGGCCACGGCTCCGGCACCGCCGCGGCCGCCGTCCTCGGCCTCGCCGCCGTGCTCTGGACCGCCCTGCTCCTCCAGGCCTTCGGCGTCGCCTGGCCACCGGCCCTCGTCTGCCTGACGACCGCCGCCGTGGCCGCCGCCGTCGCCTGGACCACCGGACCACCCGGCCCCGCCGCGCTGCTCCCGGCGATCTGCGCCCCCGCCGCGCTCAGCCTGGTGGCCCTCACGCTCGCCCTCCTCGGGCGGCCCTCGCCCCACGCCTGACCCGGCCGGAACCGGACCGCCGCACCCGGCCGAACGGCACCCCCATGCCCCGAACCAACCCGCTCACACCCCCGTGACCCCGACGAAAGGACCCCCGTCCGTGACCACCGCACCCCTCGCCGCCGTCACCGGAGCCGAAGGCTTCATCGGCTCGCACCTCACCGAAGCCCTCGTCGCCTCCGGCCACCGGGTCCGCGCCATGGCCCAGTACAACTCCTTCTCCTCCTACGGCTGGCTGGAGACCCTCTCGCCCGAGGTCCTCGACCAGGTGGAGATCGTCCTCGGCGACGTCCGCGACCCCGGCTCCGTCCGCGGCCTCCTCGACGGCGCCGACTGCGCCTACCACCTCGCCGCGCTCATCGCGATCCCGTACTCCTACCAGGCACCCCACAGCTACGTGGACACCAACGTCACCGGCACCCTCAACGTCCTTGAGGCCGTCCGCGCCCTGGGCACCCCCCGGCTCGTCCACACCTCGACCAGCGAGACGTACGGCACCGCCCAGACCGTCCCCATCACCGAGGACCACCCCATCAACACCCAGTCCCCGTACGCCGCTTCGAAGGCGGGCGGCGACCGGCTCGCCGACAGCTACCACGCAAGCTTCGACACCCCCGTCGTCACCCTGCGCCCCTTCAACACCTTCGGCCCCCGCCAGTCCATGCGCGCGGTCATCCCCACCGTCATCGGCCAGGTCGCCGCGGGCGAGCGCACCCTCACCCTCGGAGACCTCCGCCCCACCCGCGACTTCACCTTCGTCAAGGACACCGCCCAGGCGTTCCTCGCCGTCGGCACCGCCCCGGCGGAGCGGGTCGTCGGCCGCACCTTCAACGCGGGCACCGGCGGCGAGATCTCCGTCGGCGACCTGGTCCAGCTCATCGGCAAGGTCATGGACGCCCCGCTGGACGTCCGCGAGGACTCCGAGCGGCTGCGCCCCGCCGCCTCCGAGGTCATGCGGCTCGTCGCCGACGCCTCCCGGCTGACCGCCGCCACCGGCTGGCAGCCCGGCCACACGCTGGAGGAAGGGCTCGCCAGGACCGCCGAATGGTTCACCGAGCCCGCCAACCTCGCCCGGTACAAGACCGGCATCTACAACATCTGACGGCCCGCACCCCCAGGAGGTTTGCCATGCACGCTGTGATCCTGGCCGGAGGCAAGGGCGTCCGGCTGCGGCCGTACACCACCGCCCTGCCCAAGCCCCTCGTCCCGATCGGAGACGAACACGCCATCCTGGAGATCGTCCTGCGCCAGCTCTCCGGCGCGGGCTTCACCCACTGCACCCTCGCCATCGGCCACCTCGGCGAGATCATCCGCGCCTACGTCGGCGACGGCTCCCAGTGGGGCATGAACATCGACTACGCCACCGAGGAGAGCCCGCTCGGCACGATGGGGCCGCTGCTCAACCTCAAGGACCGGCTCCCGGAACACTTCCTCGTCATGAACGGGGACGTCCTCACCGACCTCGACTACGCCGACGTCCTGCGCAGGCACCGCGAGACGGCCGCCCCGCTCACCATCGCCACCTACGCCCGCCAGGTCCGCATCGACTTCGGCGTGCTCACCACCGACGCCAGCCGGGTCGTCGCCTTCACCGAGAAGCCCAGCATCGACTACCGCGTCTCCATGGGCGTCTACGGGGTCTCCCGCAGCACCCTCGACGCCTACACCCCGGGCCTCCCGCTCGGCTTCGACGAACTCGTCCTCGACCTGCTGAAGGCCGAAACCCCGCCGCACGCCTACGAGTTCGACGGATACTGGCTCGACATAGGCCGCCCCGACGACTACGACCGGGCCAACGCCGAGTTCACCACCCGCAAGTCCCTCCTGCTCAAGGGAGTCTGAACCACCATGAGGATCCTCGTCCTCGGCGCCGGGGGATACCTCGGCGGACACGTCGTCCGGCGGCTGCGCGCCCGGCCGGGCACCCGGGTGCTCGTCGGAGGCCGTTCCCCGGCCGCCGACGTCACCGCCGACCTCTCCGCCGTCCGCCCGTCCGAACTGGCACGGGCGCTCGCGGCGGTGGCGCCCGACGCCGTGGTCAACTGCGCGGGCGCGACCGGCGGCGACGCCGTCCACCTCGCGGAGGTCAACGCGCGCGGCCCCGCCGTCCTCTGCGCCGCCCTGCGCGAGGCGGCCCCCGACGCCCGGCTCGTCCACCTCGGCTCGGCCGCCGAGTACGGCCCCGGAACCCCCGGCCTGACCGTGCCGGAGACCGCCCCGTGCGCCCCGGCCGGACCGTACGGCGCCACCAAACTCGCCGGGACCGTGGCGGTGACCGCCTCCGGTCTCGACGCGGTGGTGCTCCGGGTGGGCAATCCGGTGGGCGCCGGAGCCCCGCCGGAAGGACTCCCCGGCCGGGTCGCCGGCCTCCTCGCCGGCCTCCTCGCGGAGCCGGTGCCGAGGACGGGACCGGGACCGGGAATGGGAATGGTTTCGGTGGGGGGACTGGTGACCGTGCCGGGACCGAGGACGGGGACGGGCTCGGGGACGGCGACGAGACCGCCGGGCCCCGACGCCGAACTGAGGCTCGGCGACCTCTCCGCCTACCGGGACTTCGTCGACGCCCGGGACGTGGCACGGGCCGTCGAACTCGCCGCCACCACCCCCGGACCACTCCCACCGGTCCTCAACATCGGCGGCGGCCAGGCCCGTCCCGTACGGGAACTCGTCGAGGCCCTGGCCGACACGGCGGGCTTCCGCGGCCGGATCGTGGAGACCGGCGACGGCTCCGCCCGCTCGGCCCAGGTGTCCTGGCAGTGCTCCGACATCACCGAGGCCCACCGGGCCCTCGGCTGGCGCCCCGTCCACTCCCTCGGCTCCTCCCTCGCGGAGCTGTGGGCCGCCCGCCGCCCCGCCCGCGCCCCCGAAGGGGTGGCGGCACCGTGAGCCTGCTCGTCCCGCTGTACGTGCACCCGGCCGAGGACCCGGACGCCTGGCGGCGCCTGATCACGGCCACCGAACGCACCTACGGCGTCGTCATCAACCCGGCGAACGGCCCGGGGGAGACACCCGATCCCGCCTTCGCGGCGGCCGTCGGAGCCCTCCGCAAGGCGGGCGCGCGCCTGCTCGGCTACGTCGACACGGACTACGGCGTCCGCGCCCAGGAGGACGTGATCGCCGACTGGGAGCGCCACCGCGCGTGGTACGGCGTCGACGGCTGCTTCCTCGACCGGACGACCGCGCGCCAGGAAGGGCTCGCCGACTGCCGGCGCCTGGTGCGGGCCCTGCGCAGGGCCGGAGCGGAGACCGTGGTCCTCAACCCCGGCGTCCATCCCGCCCCCGGTTACGCCAAGCTCGCGGACCTCACGGTCACCTTCGAAGGTTCCTGGAGCACCTACGTATCGGGGTTCAGCCGCCCCGCGTGGACGGCGCGACTTCCCGCGGGGCGGATCTGCCATCTCGTCTACGGGGTGCCCCTGCCGCTGGTGCCGCTCGCCGTGCGGACGGCCCGCGAGCGCGGGGCGACGGTCTGCGGGCCGGTCACGGGGGAGTTACCCAACCCCTGGGCGGGACTCACCCCGGCGCTCACGGAGACGGACCGGTGAGCCGCCGCACCCGGCCGGCGCGGACCGCCGCCGTCCTCGCGCTCCTCGCCGTACTCACCGCCTGCTCGGGAACGGCTTCCCCCGGCGGCGCGGAAGGCGCGGGCAGCCCCGGGCCCACCCGGACCGAGGCTCCCCCCGGCACCCCGGACCGCACCGGACCACCCGGGACCAGCCCGCCGACCCCGAAGCCCCCGACCGCCACTCCGAGCGCCGCCACCACCGGCCCGCCGACCACCGGGGGCCCGAGTCCGTCGCCCACGACGGCCCCCCGCACCGGGGAGCCGACGCGGAAACCGGCGAAACCGGGGGCGGCGGCCGGGCGCTGGCGACCACGGCCCGGTCTGACCTGGCAGTGGCAGCTGAACGGAAAGGTCGACCCCTCGGTCGACGTGGCGGTCTACGACATCGACGCCTTCGAGAACACCGCCGAGGACGTGGCACGCCTTCACCGGGCGGGCCGGAAGGTCATCTGCTACGTCAACGTCGGCGCCTGGGAGAAGTACCGGCCGGACCACGCCGCCTTCCCCGACTCCGTCCTCGGCGGGCCGAACGGCTGGAACGGCGAACGGTGGCTCGACATCCGCAGGACCGAGGTGCTGCGGCCACTCATGGAACGGCGCTTCGACATGTGCCGCGACAAGGGGTTCGACGCGGTCGAACCGGACCTCGTGGAGGGATACGCCGCCGACACCGGCTTCCCGATCACCGCGCGGGACCAGCTCCGGTACAACCGGATGATCGCCGAGATCGCGCACGAACGGGGTCTCTCCGTCGGTCTGAAGAACGACCTGGAGCAGATCCCGCAGCTTCTCGACCACTTCGACTTCGCGGTCAACGAGGAGTGCGCGCAGTTCGGCGAGTGCGCCAGGCTCGCCCCCTTCGTGGCCGCGGGCAAGGCGGTCTTCCATGTGGAGTACGAGGAGTCCACGAGCGATTTCTGCCCCCAGGCAAGGGAGTTGCGGCTCTCCTCGATGCTGAAGCGGCTTGAACTGGGGGTGTGGCGCGACCCCTGCTGAACGGGAAGACCTGCCGGACGGAAGGGCCCACCGGGCAGGGAGACCCGGCTGAGACGGAAGACCCGGCGTCACCTCCCCCATGGGGGTGACGCCGGGCCCGTTCACTGGTGTCGCGAGGTCACTTGCCGAGCCACGCGTTGTGGATCGTCACCGCCGACACATTGCCCTGCTTGTCCGTGACCTTGGCGGAGAGGGAGACGCCACTGTCCTTCGCCGGGCTCTTCACGATGGCCAGACCGCCCTGGACCGGAACCGGCTGCCAGGTCTGCCCGCCGTCGTAACTCGCCGACACCGTAAGCGACTTGAGGTTGCCACCGGCCGCCGAGCCCTGCACCTTCAGGGGAACCGGGATCAGCGCCCGCGCCGGGAGGCGCGAGCCGAGGTCCACCGGGGCGGCGAACCGGACGGTGGACACCGGCAGCGCCGTGGTGGCCGCGACCCGCTTCGAGCGGAACGTGAAGTCCGTCTCGACCCGGGTGGACACCGGGGCGATGCCCGCCGGGCGCTCCACCGAGGTCGTCAACCGGTAGGCGGCGTCGTCCGCGCCGACCGTGAAGGGCTCCCAGCCGGTCAGCGGGTCGCTGTTCTCGCCGACCTTGACCCCGTCGCGGTAGAGCGTCGAGGTGACCGGGCCGAACGGAGCGGAGCCCGGGTGGCCCTGGCCGTCGGCGAACAGCGAAAGGGATCCGACGATCTGCTCGGCACCCGTCTCCGGGTCGGGAGCGGTACGGAAGACCCCGGAGTTCTCGTCCAGAAGAGGACCGAAGACACCCGTGTTGAACGTCTCCTGATAGGTCCGGCCGGCCTCGTAGCGCTTGGGCCGCGCCATCGCGTGGTCGCCCTCCCAGGCGGGGTAGCCCCACTCGTCGGGCTCGCCCGCCTGCGTGCTCCTGGTGAGCCAGCTGACGTTGTCACCGGTGGAGACGTAGAAGGTACGGGTGCCGGGCGCGGGCTGCGGCGCGGAGAAACCGTTGCCCTCGGGCGCGCCGGGCAGGTGCGCGAACGGCGAGGTGAGAGAGGTCTTGCCGGGCGCGGAGGCACCGAGACGGACCTTCAGCGTGGCCAGCTCGTTCGCCCGCACGTGCTTGGTGTAGCCGGTCGCGAGCGTGTTCGTCGCACCGCCGTAGGCCACCGAGTACTGGCTGGTGGCGTCCTTGAGGAAGTGCGCGTCCCAGGTCTGGAGGAGCGAGCCGTCGGTGACGGCGGGACCCAGGTGCGCGGTACGGAAGCCGGTGAAGCCCCGCAGGACCCAGCCGTTGCCGACCCGGCCGATGTCGGTCGCGCGCTCGTAGTACGTACCGGCGTAGTCCGCCTGGTCGATGCCCGGCACGGTCAGGTCGACGGGCTTGGTGGTACGGGCGTCCGCGACGAGCGTGGTGTCGCCGGTGATCTCCAGCTTCGGCTGGGCGATCCAGTCGGTGCCCTGGGTGTAGTCCGACGGATCCGCGTAGACGGCCGTGTTGAAGGTGTACGAGCCCTTGGGCACCCGGAGGGTGCGGCTGCCCGACTGGTCGTCGATCCGGCCCTGGAAGTGCGCCGCCGGACCGGCGACGCCGATCAGGTCGTTGGCGAAGAAGGCGGCGTCGGCGCCGTCACGGCCCAGGGTGCGGATCGTGACGTCGTACGACTCCTCCTCCCGGACGGCCACCGCGGCCGTCCGTACCGACTGGCCCGCCGCCGTGGCGGTGACGTAGCCGGAGAAGGCGCCGTCGGTGTCGCCGACACGGGTGTCGGCGACGAGGTCGACATCGGCCGTGCCACCGGCGGGCACGGTCACCTGGGAGGCGCCGAGCGAGAAGAAACCGGCCGGGGCGGGCTTGCCCGCCGGGTCCAGGGTGGCCACCGACAGATCGAGGGTGACATCGGCGCTGCCGAGGTTGCGGTAGGTGACCTTCTTGGTGGCGGGCGTGTCGTCCTGGTGCGGCCACCGGGCCGTCCCGTAGTTCAGCGAGACCTGCTCGGTGATCACGCTCTGGCCGAGGGCCTTGTCGACCTGGACCCGGCCCGAACCCTGCTGGAACGCGGTGTACGCGCCACCCCGCGTGGAGCCGGTCAGCGCGCCCTTCAGCTCGGCGGGCTTCCACAGCGGGTGCCGCTGCTTCAGGATCGCGGCGGCGCCCGCCACGTGCGGGGTCGCCATGGAGGTGCCGTCGAGCTGGAGGTAGCCCGGGGCGGGGTGCGGCCTGCCCGGCTCGGTGTCGATGGTGCTGCCGGCCGCCGCGGCGGCGGCGATGGCCACGCCGGGAGCGGTCAGGTCCGGCTTGACGGCGCCGTCGCCGACGCGCGGCCCGATGCTGGAGAACGGCGCCAGCTTGTCGTCCTTGTCGACCGCGCCGACGGTCAGTGCGGAGTCCGCGCTGCCGGGGGAGCCCACCGAGGAGGCGCCGTACTCTCCCTCGTTGCCCGCCGCGACGGCGAACAGGATGCCCTTCTCGGCCGACAGCCGGTCGACGGCCGCTTCCAGCGGGTCGGTCCCGGGGCTGTCGGGGCTGCCGAGGCTGAGGTTGACGACATCCGCGCCCTCGGCGGCGGCCCACTCCATGCCCGCGATGATGCCGGAGTCGTCGCCGTAGCCGTCGTCGTCGAGGACCTTTCCGCTGAGCACCTTGGCGCCGGGCGCCACGCCCTTGTACCGGCCGCCGGACTTCGCTCCGGTGCCCGCGGCGATCGACGCGACGTGCGTGCCGTGGCCGACCCGGTCGACGGCGTCGGGCGAGGAGGAGAAGTTCCGCTCGCCGACGACCTGGGTCGCCAGGTCCTCATGGGTCTTGTCGACGCCCGTGTCGAGGACGGCGATCTTGACGCCGGTTCCGTCGTACCCGGACTCCCAGGCCTTGTCGGCGCCGATCTGCGTGACGCTGCGGTCCAGACGCGCGGAGCGGACCCCGTCGAGCCAGACCGTGGCGATGCCTGCGGCGGCGGTGCGGGCACCGCTCTTCTGCCGGTTGGTCAGCGCTTCCCAGACCTTGGCCAGATCGTCCTGGGAGGCGGTGACGGCCTCGGCGCCGAGCGTCGGGAACGTGCGCCGCACCTCGGTGTCACCGGCCGCGCGGACCTCGGCCCGCGCGGTGGCGGCGCCTCCCGCGTACCGCACGATCAGCTTGAGCCCGGAGCCGTGGCTCTTGCGCAGCCGGGGGTCGCTGAGGACGCCGAGGTCGAAGAGCCGCTGGTCGAGCCGGCCCGAGGCGAGCAACTGCCGGGCGTCACCGGGCACCACCAGGGTGCGGTCGCCGACGCGCTGGACCTGTACGGGTATGTGTTCACGGCCGGGTGCGGGCTCGAAGCCCACCATGCGGCCCTGGGCGTTCACCAGCACACGGTCGCCCGTGACGAGCGGAATCCGCTGGTCGCCGGAGACACGTGTGAGGTCGGACGGGGCCGCCGTGCGGGTGACGACCGCCGTCGCGGGGCCGGTCATGCCTGCTGCCAGGGCCACCGATGTGGCCGCTGCGACGGTGAAGGCGTGTGCTCTCTTCACATGTGCGCGCAAGTCTCCCCCAGGAGCTTGGGAATGGGTGTGGAGTGGTCGATCCGGCCGGGACGCGTCGTGGCGCCCGTCACCGGTCAGCGCAGTATGTGAGGGCCGACGGCGGACGATCAACGCCGGTCAGGGCCGGGGGAGTCGGGATCTCCGGTTTCCGGCCACGGCCGGACCGCGCAGTGCGATGGGACGACGACGGGTCTGTGACCGCACGATGACACCGCTGCGATTCCTCCGCGACGGCGGCGCGGACCCGCCGCCTCGGATCGCGCTCAGGGACGGGCCGCACGACGTTTCCGCCCGTCGGAGCCGGTACGGCCGAGGCGCGTTCCCCGAGTTGGCTGTAACCGGCCCAGGGGAAACCCGGTGAAAAGAGACATGAGCCCTGCCGGGAGTGGGAGCGGGAGCGGATGCGCGGCCCGGGAGAAGGGAGACGGCGGGTTTCCCTTGCCCGCGCGGGAAATGGCGGTGTCCGGCTTCCCGAGTCCTTCACCCCCTTCAAAGAACCCGTCGTACACCGAAAATATTCTTTCGCGCCCCTCTTCCACCTGCTTTCCCCTATGGCTTTTTGATGGCATATCGGCAGGTGGGGGACGGTAGGGGAGGGAATGCGTGGATGTTCTCCAGGCTTAATTCCAGGGAACTCGAAGGGAAATGGAACCGGGCAATCCCCCGTCGGGCGAAAGAGAACGATACCGAAGGCCACGGGAGACCCGCTGTTCTCGGAGTGAGCCGGAAGAGCCGGACTCTCCGGACCCGTGAATCCCGCAAGGAGCCCTGTGAACTCCCGTCTGTCCTGCCTGTCCCACCTGCCCTGCCTGTCCCGCCGGACCGTCCGCACCGCCACCGTCGCCGCCATCGCCGTGGTCGTCCTGACGACCACCGGCCTCGCCACCCCCGCGTCCGGCCTCGTATCCGGCCCGGCGCCCATGCCCGGCCCCGTACCCATGCCCGTACCCATGCCCGGCTCGGCGCTCATACCCGCGCCCGGCCGTGCGCCCCTGTCCGCCGTCGCCGGACAGGGGCTGTGGAGCATCGCCCTCGACGGCGTCGACCCCGCGCACCGCGCCCTCTCCGCCCGCCGCACCGCGCCCTTCCGCATGGTCGGCCTCACCTGGTCCGACCCTCGTGCGGTACTCGACGGCACGGCCCAGGTGCGCACCCGCGACCGGCGCACCGGCATCTGGTCGGTCTGGCGCACCCTCGACCCGGACGTCCGGACCCCCGAGTCGGGCCCCGACGCCATCGGGACCAGGGCGGGAACCCAGCCGCTCTGGACCGGCCTCTCGGACGGCGTCCAGGTCCGGGTCGCCGCCGGGGTGCGACTGCCCGAGGGGCTGCGGGTGGAACTCGTCGACCCGGCCGGCTCGGGGACCCGCCCGGGGGCGCGGATCGCCGCGCCGCGCAGAGCGGGGCGGCCTGCCGTCATACCGAGGTCCGGCTGGGGCGCCGACGAGTCGCTGGTCCTGGCCCGACCGAGGTACACGGCGGAGACGAAGGCGGTGTTCGTCCACCACACCGCCGGGACCAACCGCTACAGCTGCGCCGAGTCCGCCGACATCATCCGCTCGATCTTCCTCTACCACGTGCGGGGGCAGCGCTGGAACGACATCGGCTATCAGTTCCTGGTCGACAAGTGCGGCACCGTCTTCGAAGGCCGTGCGGGCGGAATCGACAAGCCGGTCCTCGGCGCCCACACCTACGGCTTCAACGCCGACACCACCGGCATCGCCGTCCTCGGCGACTACGGCGCCGCCGCCTCCAACCCCCGGATACTCGACGCCCTCGCGGACGTGGCCGCCTGGAAGCTCGGTCTGCGCGGGCACGACCCGGCGGGCACCGTCAACCTGGTGGCGGGGGCGGACAACGGCCTCTACCGGCGGGGCCAGATCGTCCGGATGAAGCGCATATCCGGCCACCGCGACGGCTATCCGACGGAGTGCCCCGGCAGGAACCTCTACGCGGACCTGTCACGCATCCGAAGGCTCGCGGCGAAGAAGGCACTCCTGGCGAAGAACGCCCTCCCGGCCCCGTCCCGAGGCCTTGCCGCGAAGAACACCTTCCCGGCCCCGCCCCGTTAGCCCCGCCGACGACAGGGGAGGAGCCGGAGCCCCGGCAGCCGCCGCTACTCGTGCTCCCCGTCGAAGGAGCCGTGCCGTCCCCGCCCCGAGGCGAACCGCGCGGCTCCCTCGGCCGTCTCCCCGGCGGCCAGCGGCACCATGCCATGGCGCAGCTCCGCCGCCAGCGCCTCGGCCTCGGGCAGCCCGTGCTGCTCCCGTACGGACAGCCGGTCGTGCCGCAGGCACGACTGCGGGAACGCCGCGATCTCCCGGGCCAGTTCCTCGGCGGCGGCCCGGGAGCCGCCCGGCGGGACGAGCCGGTTGGCGAGGCCGATCGCGTACGCCTCGGACGCCGGTACCGGACGGCCGGTGAGGACGAGGTCCATCGCCCGGCTCTCCCCGATCAGCCGGGGCAGCCGCACCGTGCCGCCGTCGATCAGCGGCACGCCCCACCGGCGGCAGAACACCCCGAGGACGGCGTCCTCCTCGACCACTCGGAGGTCGCACCACAGCGCCAGTTCCAGCCCACCGGCCACGGCGTGCCCCGCGACGGCCGCGATGACCGGCTTCGACAGGGAAAGGCGGGTCGGCCCCATCGGACCGTCCCCGTCCGGCGCCACCCGGTTCCCCCGCTCCGTACCGATCGCCTTGAGATCGGCCCCCGCGCAGAAGGTCCCGCCCTCGCCCCACAGCACGGCGACCGAGGCGCCGGGATCGGCCTCGAACGCCCGGAAGGCGTCGGCGAGCAGCAGGGCGGTGGGCCCGTCGACGGCGTTGCGCGCGGCGGGCCGGGACAGCACGACGGTCGTCACCGCCCCGGTCCGCTCGACACGTACGGAAGGCGGCGCGGAGTCATCGGTCATGGGCGCATTCTGGCGGGCGGACGGCGGGCGGACCAGAACCCGGCGGACCGGAACGCGGCGGACCAGGACCCGGCGGACCCGGGGACCAGCGGTGGGCCCGGGGATCAGAGCATGAGCAGAAGGCGGGTGTTCGTCACCAGCTTCCGGTTCACGCTGGTGCTCTGGACGAAGATCGTGAAGTCGTCGTTGTGGTCGGGCTTGACGCGTGCCTCCGCGTCGGGCAGACCGAGCAGCGCCCGCGCCTCCGGCCCCTCGTACACCCGGTCGGTCCCCTTCTCCAGGACCGCGATCCGCTTCCGCGCCTGGATCTTCTCCGCCTTGCTCAGCTGGTAGAACGCGCCCCCGGAGCGGTAGGCGCGTCCGCTGGCAACGACCCAGTCCCGGATCGCGACGGCGTCGGTCACCGGGATCAGCTCGTACGCCTCCTGCTCCATCGGGGTGAGCCCCGCCGCCTCGATGGTCTCCTTGTTGACCGCGTCGGCGCCCGTCGAGAACACCGCCCGCGAACCCCGGATGCCCTTGGTCCGCCCGATCATGAACTTCTCGGTGGCCTCCTGGATGACCTGGCCGGCCTCTTCGAGACCCCGGGTGCTCGTGGCGTCCCAGACGGCGACGTTGTCCTCGGGGAAGCCGCACCGGACGGCCTCCTGCCGCCCCCTCCGGTCCGGCACCAGGACGGCCAGCGTCCAGTTGTCCCGCTGCGCCCGGATCATCGAGGCGACGGCCTCGGTCATCCCCTCCGGCCCCCTGTCGCCGGCGTCCCGGCAGCGGTGGCTCGCGTTCTCCTGGCCGTCGGTCAGGATGAAGGTGAGGAAACTGTGGTCGCCGTAGAGCTGCGCCGTCTCCGCCAGTTCGTGCTGCGACTTCAGGGCCGCCGCGAGCAGCGCCGTCATGCCGCCGACCCGGTACAGCCGCTTCAGGGACGGCATCCGCAGCACGTCCTTGTCGTAGATGACGCACTCCACCTGGTCGGCGAAGGCGTACACCGTGACGCGGGTCTCCTGGTCCAGTTCCCTGGACCGGCGGGCCAGATAGGCGATCTGCCGGTCGGCGACCTCGACGACCTTGTGGCTCAGACCGGCCATGGACGAACTGGCGTCCAGGACGAGGGCGACGTGGTTGATGTAGTTCTGGTTTCCGGACATGGCGGGTCCCCCCTGGATCCGTCTGGATGATGCTTCCAGCCTGTCACCCACCACTGACAACGAGCCGTCGCGCGAGACCGGCGAGCACGCCGCACCAGACCTCTGCCGCGCTGGACCCGTTGCTCGGGCCCCGGCACCCCACCCCTCACCCTCCCGGCTTGATCCAACTTGCCCGAATTCGCGTGTTCGAATTTATGTTCGATAGATTCGAGAGGGGAGGGAGAAGGAGCCGGCCGGCCGGTGCCATGGACCCGGGGGACACGAGAAAGGAGGGAAGCGTCGATGCGCGGGATTCCCCACCTGCATGTGAGCAGCGGTTTCTCGGCCCGCTTCGGGGCCTCGCACCCGGCCGACCTCGTCACCCGGGCCGCCGAGCGCGGCATCGGGACGCTGGCGCTGACCGACCGCGACACCGTCGCCGGGACCGTACGGTTCGTGAAGGCGGCCACGGCGGCCGGAATCCGCCCGGTGCTCGGCGTGGACCTCGGCGTCGCCGCCCGTGAGCCCGCACCGGCCGGGCGCCGCCGGACCCCGGTGCGCGGCGGCGCCCACGTACCCGAGGCACCCCACCGGGTCACGCTCCTGGCGCGGGACGCGTCGGGGTGGGCACGGCTGTGCCGCCTCGTGTCCGCCGCGTACACCGACGCCGCCGCGAGCGGCGGACCGGTCGCGGCCTCCGGTGACCTGCTCGCCGCGCACGCGGGCGAG
>NZ_MSJP01000053.1 GCF_014596525.1 Streptomyces sp. CBMA291 | reverse complement strand
GTTTCCGGGCGCGCCGAAGGCCGCGACGCGCAGCCCGGGGACGGGTGGTCCGGCGGCGGCGGCTGGTCCGGCAGCGACGGCGGCTGGTCCGACGGCGGCCGGTCCGGTGGCGGGCGGGCCGGTGGTGATGCCGGGCGGTCCGGTGCGGCGGCGGACGCGGGCCCCGACGCCTTCCCCGACGCGGGCAGCCCCTACGACGGCAACTTCTGAACGGGTCAGCGAGGAGAACCACATGAAGATCTACCAGCCCATGCTCTTCGTCGGACTCGGCGGCACCGGTGGACGTATCGGCAGCGAACTGGAGCGCAGCCTGCGCCGGGAACTCTGCGGACCCGACGGCACCGACCTGGTCGACGCGGGCCGACGGCTGCCCTTCCAGCTGCCCGACTGCCTCCAGTTCGTCTACGCCGACTTCAGCGAGAGCGAACTGCTCAACCAGCCGCAGTTCCGCGCCAAGGGCGCCGAGGGCGCCGCCTTCGCCCGCACCTCCCGCATGGTCCGCGACCTGCTGCCCACCGATCTCGACTCCTCGCCCGCCGTGACCCGCATGCTGCGGGTCTCCCTCCCCGAGGAGACCCGCCTCTGGCTGCCGCCGCAGGCCCGCCAGCCCCGTGTCGCCCCCCTCAACAGCGGCGCGGGCCAGCTGCCGACCGTCGGCCGCGCCGCGCTCTTCGCGACCCTGCGCTCCGGTCTCGAACCCGTCCTGCGCCAGCTCCGCGAGGCCATCGGCGCCATCGGCCAGTCGGCGGGCGATCTGCGCCGGGTCGGCGGCGGCCGGATCAGGGGCTGCGACGTCTTCGTGGCCTTCTCCGTCGCCGGAGGCACCGGCGCCGGAATCTTCTACGACTTCATCCACCTCATCGGCCACGAGTTCCGCAACGCCCGCGTCCCCGGCGTGAAGATCTACCCGCTCGTCGTCATGCCCTCCGCCTTCCCGCCCGAGGCGGGCGGCGGACGCGAGGCCGAACTCAACTCGGCCCGCGCCCTCGTCGACCTCTCCCGGCTCGTCGACGACCAGAACGTGCCCGACGCCCTCGACCAGGTCGGCGACGTCGAGGACCGGGGCAGGCTCAGCGTCACCTACCCCGGCGACGGCGTCGTCGCGCTGCGCCCCGCCACCATGCAGACCGCCTTCCTGTTCTCCAAACCCGCCGTCATCGGCAGCGAGGACCTGCGCCGGTCCATCGCCGCCATGGTGATGTCGCTGATCGGCACCGACATCGGCGACGACAGCGGCTCCGCCACCCGCGCCGACGAGGACTACCAGTCCTTCGCCGCCAGCTTCATCAACAAGAGCGTCGAACGCTCGACCCCGGCCCGTACCGGCATCGGCTACCGGGGCATGTCCACGAGCCTCGCCGCCTCCCTCACCGTGCCCGTCGACGACCTCGCCGAGATCGTCGCCGCCCGCCTCCTCGCCCAGGCCGTACGCGGGATGGCCGAACGCGCCGCCCGGCCCGACCGGGAGGGCCAGGACCACGTACGGGAACTGTTCAACCGCTCCGGCATCGGCCGCCTCTGGAGCCGCGAGGCCTTCGACGTGCCCGCGCCCGAGCAGCTTCCCCGGGGCCGGAACCGGATCACCCAGGAACTGCGGAACCGGCTCGGCGACATGGAGGAGGCCCTGCGCAGGCTCGACGGCGGCCTCGCCCGCGAGATACCGCGCCTCACCGAGGACTTCCGGCCCGGCACGGGCGTCCGTGAACTCCTCGGCCGGATGGACCCCTTCCAGGTCGAAGTCGTCCTCGCCGGACTGCCAGGACACCCCGACCGGGTGGCCAGGGAGGGCTTCACCGGCATGCTCGACAACCGGCGCAACGAGCCCGAACGGCCGCCGAACGTGCAGACCTCCGCGCCCGCCATCCCCCTCGTCCGGGGCGGTGTCGGCGGTGTCGTGCCGGTCCGGTGGAGCGACCCCGACGTGCAGGACGCGCTCGCCGCCCAGGAAGCCTGGTACCAGTGGCGGGCCCGCACCCTCTGGCACCGGGGCTGGCAGGCGGGCGAGGCGCAGTGGCGGCCCTCCCTGCACCGGGCCACCGTCGAGGTCGCCGAACTCGCCAAGGCGCTGCGCGCCCACGAGCACGAGGAGGCGAAGTCCTTCGCCGAGAGCCGCCGCGACCTCTACCGCGACGACCGGGCGGGCATCGCCTACCTCCTGCCGCCGCAGAACACCCTGCGCGCCTTCTACGACGACGTCGTCGACCGGCTCGCGGAGAGCCTCAGCCTGCCCGAGACCGCCGACCCCGCCGCCATCCTGAGCCGGCTCGTCGGCCCCGACGACTGGCGACGGGCCCTGGACACCGTCCGGCGCTCCGGCGGGGCGGCCGTGAAGGAGATCAAGCAGGTCGTCGAGCGCCGGGTCAAGCGTCTCTTCGGCGAGGCCAACGACGACGTCTTCACCCGGCCCTTGCTGCCCTCCATGGAGCTGCTGCTGCGCGCCGCCTCGGGCGACGAGAGCGCCGAGGCGAAGGTCGACCCGCGCTGGCTCGACCAGTTCCGGGCCCGGCTCGCCGGGCTCATCCCGGTGGGCTTCGTCCCCGACGGCAGCGGACCCCTGAAGATCCTCATCGTGCACCCGGCGAGCGAGGCCGACGGCCGGGCACGCGACTTCCTCGAACAGGAACTCAACCTGCCCGCCCGGGTCACCCCGGAGAGCCGTGCGGGCGACACCGACTCCATCACCGTCGTCTTCTTCCGCAGCGGGATGAACCTCACCGACATCTCCGAGGTCCGGGGTGTTCTCAGCCTCTGGTCCGAAGCCCGGGACGCGGGCGGCGAGGAGGACTTCCTGCACTGGCGCCAGCGGCTCGGCTACCAGGACGACTGGCTGGTCTCCACCGAGCAGGACCGGCAGCGCATCCTGCACCGGCTGCTCTGCGCGATGTGGAACGGGCACATCGACACCGAGGGCCCGGCGGGCTCGCCCCACCTCGTCCGCATCCGGCTCCAGGACGGCGGCTCCGCCACCATGTCGCTGCGCCTTGAGGACTTCGACGGCTCCCTCTCCAGCTGGGCCGGGCTGCTTCGCGCGTACGAACGCTGGGCGCTGCTCGACGAGGGGCAGATCATCGAGCAGTTCTGCGAACGCCTGATGCAGACCCTGCCGAAGGGGCTCGCGCAGGTGCCGGTGCCGCCGTCCCCGCTCTTCGCCCGCTTCGTGGAGCAGGTCGCCCCGCGCCAGCTCGTCCTCATCGACGAACTCGTCGCCGAGTACGGCGCCTCGGACAGCGAATGGCTCGCCCCGCTCCGCCACTTCTGGGAGGTCACCTTCCCCGGCGCCCTGGACATGCGCTTCCCCCGGGCGGCCCGCGCCACCAAGTCGACCCTGCGCGCCCTGTACGACCGCTACGCCCAGCGCCCGAACGGCACGAGGGAAACCCACCCGGCCCGGCCCCCGTACGGAGAGGGAGAGCGGCCCCCTTACGGGGAGGGCGAGCGCCCTGGGCACGGCGGTGGCGAGCGGCCCTCGTACCGGGACGGAGAGCGGCCCCCGTACGGGAACGGCGCCCGGTCCTCCGGCGGCAGGAACGACGGCCGGGGCCCCTACGGGAACGGCCCCCACCGGGAAGCCCCGTACGGGAACGGCCCTTACGAGAAGGATCCCTACCGGGAGAACCCGTACGGGCGAGGCCCCTACGGGAGCGGCCCCTACGGGAGCGGCCCGTACGGGGAGGGACCGTACAGGGAGAGCCCCTACGGGGACGACGACCGCCGCTCGTCCGGGAGCGAGCCCCCGCAGGCGCCCGACGAGGGTGACCGCCCCGCGCCCGACCCCCGTACCGCCTACGGCGACCGGGGAACCCGCGCCCCGGGGCACGACGGCCGTCCCGCCCGGCGCGCGTCCGCCTACGAGGGCGACTGGGAGCTGGAACCCGAGCCGGACTCCGACCCCGACCCCGACTCCGACCCCGACTACGGGCCCGACCACGGGCCCGAGCGTGGCCCCGAGCGAGGGCCCGAGCATGGGCTGGGCCGCAGGTCGGACTATGGGCCGGAGCACGGGCCGGGCCGCAGCCCCGACCGCAGCCCCGACCACGGGCCCGAGCGCAGGTCGGACTACGGGCCCGACCACGGGCCGGAGCACGGGCCCGAGCGCGGGCCGGGCCGCAGACCGGACTATGGGCCCGAGCGCGGGCCGGGCCGCAGGTCGGACTACGGGACCGAGCCCGGTCCCGCGTCCGGCCGTGACCCCGACTACGGCTACGGCGACGGCTACGCCGACGACGGCCCCCAGGGGCGTCGTCGCCACCGCCGTGACCCGGAAGGGGGAGGCGAATGAGCCCGCGCGTCCTTCCCGAGCGGCCCCTGCCGGGCCACGCCGTCTGTCTCGACCTGCGGACGGCGGAGGCGTACGACCCCGACGACCTCGTCCGGGCGGCGCTCGACACCCCGCAGCGCGGCGACGAGCGCCGCTTCCTCGTCGTCGACGCGGCGGACCGGCTCGTCGCCCACCAGCGGCTCTACGAACGCCTCTCCTTCTACGGGCCCGCGCGCGTCGTCTGCCTGGCCGTCGGCGAGCGCGGCGAACGGGCCGTGCGCCGCACCGTCACCCTGCGCCCGCCCGTCGGAGGCGTCCTCTGGCTCTTCGACTCCGTGGAGGAGGACGTCCCCCGCGAGGCTGTGCTGCGTCCGCTCGTCGAGGTCCTGTCCACACCCGAGGTCTTCGACGCGGTCCTGCGGGCGCTCGGCGAGGTCGTGCACGGGGTCGCCGTGCCCGCCGCCCTCGTCCTGGAGCACGACCTCACCGACGAGGCACGGGCACGGGCCTGGCGGCAGGCGGTCGAAGGGCTCGTCGGCCAGGAAGTACCGGCGGGCAACGCCTCCGCCGAGCAGGTGCCGGGCACCCTGGCCCTGCTCCTCGACGAAGGCGTGCCCCGCTCCCTGGCGGGCCACTCCTGGCTGCCGTCCGGCGGCAGGGCGGGGGCCGCGATCGCCGTCTGCGAGGAGGCCGTGGCGGAGGCCGCCGACGGCTGGCAGCGGATGCGCGGCGCCGCCGGACTCCTCACCCGGGCGGGCGCGGACACCGACCTGCCCGGGGACATCGAGCGGGTGGCGCGGGAGCTGGGCCGGGTCCGGGCGGTGGTCGCCGATGTGTTCGCCGCCGCCGGAGGCAGCCGCCTCACCGCCGAGCACCGGAGCCTCCTGCGGGACCGGGGCGTCGAACTGCCCGAACTGCCAAGGGAGATCACCCGCGCCGGGATCGTCCCCGCCCTGCGGGACCACACCCACGACCTCATCGGAAAGGGCCTGCCACTGCGTTCGGTGGCCGCCCGGCTCTCCGCCCTCTCCGCGCGCACCGCGCCCGTCGGCAGCGCCGCCCGGCTCGCCCGGCTCGACGCGCTCTGCGGCCCCGAACGGCTGCGACGGATCGCCGGACAGTACGCCTTCACGGCGGGCGGACCGCGCCCCGCGGCCTTCGCGGTGACCGGCCTGCTCGCCCTCGTCGCCGGGGTGTGGCCGGTCCTCGGCTGGATCCTCGGCCCGGCCGTCGGCGTGCTCGCCGCCGGACTCGCCCGGCTGATGCTGCACCGCAGACCCAACCGGTCGCCCGACGGCCGGATCGACGGCGGCGGGGCGACGGGCGCGGCGCCCCGGCTCGCCGGAGGGTTCGCCGGCGGGCTCCTCGGGGCGGGTCTCGGCCTCCTTCTCGGTCTGCCGCCGTGGGCGGGTGCCCTCGCGCTCGCTGCCTCCCTGGCGGCCGTCGTCCTTCTCGCGCTGCGCGACTGGAGCCGCGCCGTGGACGACTGGTGGGCACGGGCCGACCCCGAGGAGGCCTGGCACATCCTGCGGGAAGTCCGGAACCTGGTCGTCACCACCGCCGTGCACGACTGGCTCTTCGCCGAGGTGCGCCACCACTGCTCGGCGGGCGCGGGCGCGGTCTCCCGGCTGCTCCGCGACCTCGCGGAGACCGCCGACACCCACGGACGGGCGTACGAGCGGACCGCGCCCGCCCCGCACGGACACGGGCCCGACACCTCCACCGGCGCGGGCGCCGACGCCCGTACGACATCGTGGAGTTGGGAGGACTGGGACGGCTCCGACGAGGAGGACGTCTGGTCCGACATGGACGAGCCTCCCGCGCCCCCCGGCGGTGGCCCGGGAGCCGCCTGGGACCCGTACGGGTACCCGGATACGCCCTCCGGCGCCCCGGCGCCGGACCCCGAGGACGACCCCTACGGGCCGTCGTCCCTGCCCGCGCCCGCCTGGCTGGAGCGGCGGTACGGGGACGGCGGCCCCCTGCTCGTCGACACCCTCGTCGGCGATCTGGTCGCCGGGACCCTCGTGATCCTCGACCGGTGCTGGGCGGGGGTCGAACGCGATCCCGGCGCGCCGGCCTCTCCGGTCCACGAGCGGCGGATCGCGGAACTCCTGGACGAGACCCGGCTGCGTCTGGAGCGTGACGTGGCCGCCTCGCCGCCGTCCCGGCAGGACGGTCCGCGCGATCCCGGCGGGCTCGCCGCCTTCGCCGACCGCGCCGACCGGCCGGACGCCGCCCGGCTCACCGGGGTCGCCCCCGACGCGGTGGCCCGGCTGCTGCTCGCCGACGACCCCGGGCGCACGATCACCCTGTGCGGGCCCGAGCACCTGCGGCTGCTCTCGCACGACCCGCTCGCCGCCCGCGAGGTCCGGTTCGTGCCGGAGGCCATGCGGCGCGGTGCCGCGGGCGACGACGTCTGGCGGGGCACCGCCGAGGACGTCGTATGGACCGGCGCGGGACGCCACGCCGGAATCCTCCGCCTCGTCCCCCTGCGCGCGGACGTCGTGCACACCGTCCGCGCCGAGGAAGCGGGAGAACAGTGACCGACGCGAGCCATCCGAACCATCCGATCCAACCGGACCGCCCGAGCGGGCCGACGGACCCGAGTGGTCCGGTGGGTCCGCAGGGCCCGGTGGACCCGCACCGGCTGAGGGCCCCGGGCCGGCTGCCGGATCCGTACCGGCCGACGGGACCGAAGCGCCGTAGGGGGCAGACGCCTTCACCGGACGCTGACCGGCCTGACCCGGATCGGTATGACCCGGACCGGCCTGACCCGGGACGTCCGGGCAGGCCGGTCGACGCCGGTCCGCCGGGCACCCTTGGCTTCTCCGACGAGGGCTTCTCCGACGAAGGGTTCTCCGACATCGAGTTTCCCGTCGACGCCGGGTATCCGCCCGAGCGGCCCGGTCGTTCCGAGAGGCTCGGCAGTCCTGAGAGGCTCGGCGGGCGTGAGGGGGCCGGGGGCTCCGACCACCCCTCCGCCCCCTACGAGCCAGGCAGTCCCGATCGCCCCGGTGATCCCAGCCGTCCCGGGGATCCCAACCGCTCTGGCGGCCCCAGCCGCCCCGCCGATCCTCATCACCCCGCGGAATCGACGCGCTCCCTCGGGCCGGGGCATCCGGACCATCTCCGTACGCCGAGCCTGCCGCCCCACCCGTACTACCAGGAACTGGAATTCCTCACCCCCGGGGAGGACACCGCCCGGTTCGCCGTGCGGTACGGGGAGGAGCAGCGGCCTGTGGAGCGGCCCGGGTTTCTCGTGCGGCGGGCGTTTCTCGGGAGTTCCGGGCAGCCCGTCGTCCAGTACCGCCTCGCGTCCCCCGCGCTGGCCGACCCGGGCGCCTATCGGCGTCTGGAGCGCGAGGTGGAGGCCGCCGTCGCTCTCGAACGGCGTTACCGGGGTGCGAAGTTCGGGGCCGTGCTCACCCGGGTCGTCGGCTTCGGCCTGACCGCCCCCGAACCCTTCGTGCTGTACCGGCCGCCGACCGGGCGCCCGCTCGCCGAATGGGCGGGCCGACTCGCCGTCGAGGACCAGGAACGGATCATCGGCCAACTCGCCATGGCCGTAAGGCTCCTGTCGGAGGCCGGTCTCGTCCACCGGGCCATCACCCCCGACACCGTACGGTGGGACGGTACCCAGGGACGCGTGCGCCTGTGCGAGCCGTACGCCTCCCTGCGCGTCGGGGAACCGCGCGACCCCTACGGGGCCGCCCCCTGGGCCTCGCCCGAGCAGCGCGCGGGGCGCGGGATCGCCGACCCCCGGGACGACCTGTGGTCCGTCGCCGAGATCGCCTACTACCTGCTCGCCGGACGCCCCGACCGGGGTGAGGGACCGCCCGGGGACCTCGCCGACTACCGGAGGCTCGCCGCCCTCGGGCAGAGCGGTCTCTTCTCGCCCCGCGCCGCCGAACGCCCCTATCCCGCCGACCTCCTGAGGCTCCTCCACGTCCGCGACCCGCTCGCAGGCGGCTCGGGCGCGGCCGACCCGCTGGACCGCTGGCGCGCCGCGTACGACCAGCAGATCTCCCGTAAACGCGCCCTGACCGGAGCCGGAGCCGGAGCCGGTGGCATCGGCATCGGCATCGGTGGCGGTGGTGGCGGTGGCGGTGGCGGTGGCGGTGGTGTCGGGGGCGGTCAGGCGTCCCCCGGCGCCCCCGCCCCCGGATCCCGTCCGGCCCGCTCCTCCTTCCTCGGCCGGATCTTCGGCGGTGGCGAACCGGTGGGCCCGCCCCCGCCGGGCCGGGTGCCGGGACCGGACCCCTCCGCACCGCCGCCGCCCCCGCCGGGCCGGATGTGCCCGCACTGCCTGCTCCCCGTGGTGTACGACGAACGGCTCCTCGTCACCATCGACGCCAAGGGCAACCGCATCCCGCTGGACCTCGGCGGCGAGCACCGGCCCGGACACCTCCAGGAGGCCCGCCGCAAGGCGTACCACCGCTGCCCGCACACGGGGAAGGGCGAGGAGGAGCACGAACTCCCCGTGCCCTACCTCACCAACGGCGAGCCGCTCACCATCGCCCTCGTCGGCAGCTCCTCCGTCGGCAAGACGCACCTCCTCGCCGCCATGCTCGGCGAGGTCGAACAAGGCGGGCTCGAACCGTACGGACTGAAGTGTCTGCCGCTCAACCCCGAGGCCCACCGCGCCTATCTGCGCGAACGGGTGCAGAGCCTCCAGCAGGGACGGCAGTTGGGGCGCACCGGACAGCAGACCTTCGCCCGGTTCGCCGACGGGCTGCTGGTCTCGGCGAGCGGTGCCCAGCCCCGGCCCGTCGTCTTCTTCGACCTCGCGGGGGAGGACCTCGCCCAGGACAGCGAGGTCGGCCGCTTCCTCATGGGCGTCGACGCCTTCGTCTTCGTCCTCGACCCGCTGCGCGCGCTCCGGCTCACCTCCCTCGACCCCGTACGGGAACAGAGCGGACTCCGACGGCGCGAACTCGGCGACGAGGCCTTCGCCACCGTCCTCAACCGCATCCCCCGACAGCGCGGCGGGCTCGTCGCCGCCCCTGCCGCGCTCGCCGTCAACAAGAGCGACCTGGTCCGCTACGAGCCCGTCGTCGACCGCTGGCTCGGGCGCGAGCTGCCCGGACGTCACGATCCCGGCGCCGTCCGTGCCGAGAGCCGTGACGCGTACGCCTTCCTCGCCCACCACGCGAGCGCCGCCTGGCTCAAGCCCTTCGACGACTGCGCGGACTGCACCCTGCACTTCGTCGCCGCCACCGGGGGGCAGGCGCGCGGCGACCGATTCCCGCACGGAGCCCGGCCCCGCCGGGTCCTCGCGCCACTGCTGTCGCTCTTCGCCTCGTGCGGGCTGCTGCCCGGGGCGGACACAGCCGGTCCCCTGGGGGCCGGAGAGGGGAACAACCGATGACACGGTCGGAGAACGAGGTCGACCAGATCGTCTTCCGCTGGGACAGCGAGAACCTCTCCGGCAGCACCGGCTTCGGCCCGGTCGCCTGGTCCGGGCCCCGGGAGGAGGCCGAATCCCTCTTCCGTCTCTCCGGGCCGGTCCTGCGGGCCAGCGGCGAGGAGACCCGGCCCGCCCTCGTCCGGCTCCAGCGCCGCGCCGAGGTGATGCTCATCCGGCGGGCCCCTCTCGTCGAGGCCGACGGCGGGACCTCCGTCCTCTGCCACGCCCTCGTGGGCGTGTCCGGCCTCCTCGAACCCGACACCTGCCTCGGGCTCCACGCCTGGGACTGGACGGGCGCCGACCAGGCCGCCGCCGGGGGCCGGGAGCCGCTGCCGGTCGTTTCCGAGGCCGCACTCGCCCGCTCGGCCCGGCGAGGGCAGGCGGAACTCGATCGGCGCCTCGCGGGCGTGGCCGACGAACTCACCGGCATGGTCGCCGAGTTGCTGCGCCGCCCCGACGACCGCTTCACCGTCCTCGACGAGCGCGGCGACACCGCCTCCCCCGTCCTCCGGGGGCTGCACGGGATCCTCGGCGAGGTCACCGAACGCCGGTGGACCTTCGCCACCCACGACACCGTCGAACTCCCCGCCCTCCGCTTCGTGTTCGTCAGCCGCTGGTCCGGGGCCGCGAGCAGTAACACCGGCCGCCGTCGGGTCGACCCGAGCGAACGGATCGGCGATCGGGCGGAGGACGTCGCCGCGGGACTCGTCGCCCACCATCTGCGGGACGTGGCGGCGGGGGAGGGCGGCGACCGTCTCGTAGCAGGCGCGCTCCACATGGCCAGAGCGACCCGCCGCGCCTCCCTCCTGGAGGTGGCCGCACGGGCCCTCGGCGCACTGGACCGGGGCCGCCTCCCCGACTCGTACCGGGGCACCCCTACGGGTCCCCGCAGGGAACCACCCGGAGCCACCCCCCGTCCGGCCCCCCGGGCGACCCCGGACCCCTGGCAGCGCCCGGACACGCGGAACCGGGACGGGAGGGAGCCGGGCGGGCCGGAAGGGACACGTCGGCCGGATCGGCCGGAAGAGTGGGACCGGCCGGAAGAGTGGGACCGGCCGGAGGAGTGGGACCGGCCGGAAGAGTGGGACCGGCCGGAGGAGTGGGACCGGCCGGACCGGTCGGAGAGGTGGGGGCGGCCGGACCGACCGGAGGAGCCGGGACGACGGGAGCCGTACGCGAGGACGGACCGACCGGAGCGGTCTGTGGGGGCTGAGCGGCCGGAGCGGCTCGTGGGGCCCGAGCGCCCGGAGCGACCTGAGCGGCCCGTGGGGCCCGACCGGCCCGAGCGCCCTGAGCGGCCCGTGGGAACCGAGCGCCCGGAGCGACCCGACCGCCCCGACCGCTCGGAGCGGCCCGAGCGGCCCGTGGGGACCGACCGACCGGAGCGGCCCGTGGGGGCCGACGTGTGGAGCCATGCCGCGACCGACCGGGACTGGGAGTCCGACCGTCCGGAGCGGCCTGGTAGTGCCGAGGTGTGGAGCCACACCCCGACCGACCGGGACCGGGAGCCCGGCCGACCGGAGAACCCTGCCCGCCCTGAGGCGTGGGAGGGATCGGCGAACCCGGTCCGCGCGGAGGGCCCGTCGGCCTCGGACGGGTCGGACCCCGACAGGCCCGTGTACGTGGACGCCCCGCCCCATCCTGCCCGCCAGGCTCTCCCCCCTCGCCCGAACCACCCGCCCCGCCCCGGCCACTCCGCGCCGACCGACTCTCCCGCGCCCATCGGCTCTCCCGCGCCGACCGGCACCTCGGCGTCGCCCGCCCCCGAGGCCTCGGCCGCCCCACCGACCCCGACCAGCCCGCCCGGCACCTCTGACCCCTCCCGTCACCCTTCCTTGGAGCCCTTGGAGCCCTTGGAGCCCACCGGCTCCACCGGCTCCACCGGCTCCACCGGCTCCACCGGCTACCGGGAGGCCCCGGAGCCACCGGAGTCCTCCAGGGCCCCCGAGCCCGACCAAGACCCCACCCCCACCCCTACCCGTACCCCCACCCCCACTCCCGCCCCGGATCTGCCCCCGCCCCCCTCCGACCCCTACCCCCGCCCCGCCCTCGCCCGCTGTGCGCCCGAGTGGACCGGGCCCGCGCCCGGGAGGAAGCGGCGGCGTCGGCGGTGGGACGTCGAGACCGGGCTTGTGTACAAGCTGTCCGACGCGCGCACGGTCGACGAGGCCCGTGACCTCGTCGAACGGGCCGGGAACCGTGAGCTGCTCGACGCGCTGAGGCGTCGGCAGGCGTACTCCGTCCGTACCGTCCTGCTCGGCGAGATCGCCCGCCGGATGCCCTCCTGGGAGTACCCGCTGCTGCGGGAGCTGTGCGAGGCAGCCCTCCACCACGGTCTGTGGGCGGTCGGGTCGCCCGGCGAGGGCGAGACGTCGCAGGCGCAGCGCGCGGCCAACGCCGCCGAGCTGCACCGCTGGGCCGTCCGCCCCCTGCTCGGCGCCGGGGACGCCCCCGTCGGCACGGTCGCCGACCTGCTCTCCCGGCTCCGCACGAGCCCGGAGCCCTCCGCCCGCGAGGCCTTCTGGCAGATCGTCGACGGCGAGCGGCCGGGGCTGCCGGACGCGGTCTGGCTGGTGCTCCTCAAGGACGCGTGCGGCCTGCCGCGCGCGGCACCGCACCCGGGTGGGACGGGACACCGGGCCGGGCCGGATCCGGGTCACTCCGGTGGCCGGGGCCTCGACTCCCGGGGGCGTCTGCTGGGGGGCCAGGCCTTGCTCGGGATGGCCCTGATGGGCGTGGGTCTGCTGAGGGCCGCGCTCTCATGACGCCACCCGCCCCCGGCCGAAGGCGTGCCCCGGACCCTTCGCTCCGTCAGGATGGGCGCATGGGATTCCATGTCGATTCCGAGACCGGGCGGCTGCGCCGTGTCATCCTGCACCGGCCTGATCTGGAACTGAAGCGGCTGACCCCGACCAACAAGGACGCGCTGCTCTTCGACGACGTCCTGTGGGTGCGCCGGGCCCGGCAGGAGCACGACGGGTTCGCGGATGTGCTGCGGGACCGGGGCGTGGAGGTGCATCTCTTCGGGGAGCTGCTGAGCGAGTCCCTGGACGTGCCGGCCGCCCGCGCCCTGGTCCTCGACCGGGTGTTCGACGAGAAGGAGTACGGGCCGCTCGCCGCCGACCACCTCCGGGCGGCGTTCGACTCCCTCGACGCGGACGCGCTGGCCGAGGTGCTGGTCGGCGGGATGACGAAGCGGGAGTTCCTGGCGGCGCACCACGAGCCGACCTCCGTCCGCTTCCACGCGCTCGACCTGGACGACTTCGTCCTCGGACCGCTGCCGAACCACCTCTTCACCCGGGACACCTCGGCGTGGATCTACGACGGGGTGTCGATCAACGCGATGCGCTGGCCCGCCCGGCAGCGCGAGACCGTGCACTTCGAGGCGATCTACAAGCACCACCCGCTGTTCACGGGGGCGGAGGCGGGGCCGTTCCACCACTGGTCCGAGGGGCAGGCGGACTATCCGTCGACGATCGAGGGCGGGGACGTCCTGGTGATCGGCAACGGCGCCGTGCTCATCGGGATGAGCGAGCGGACGACCCCGCAGGCGGTGGAGATGCTGGCCCGGCGCATGTTCGAGGCGGGTTCCGCGCGCACGATCGTGGCGCTCGACATGCCGAAGCGGCGCGCGTTCATGCATCTGGACACGGTGATGACGATGGTCGACCAGGACACGTTCACGCAGTACGCGGGGCTCGGGATGCTCCGTTCCTACACGATCGAGCCGGGGGAGGAGGGCCGGTCCCTGCGGGTGACCGACCATCCGCCGGAGCAGATGCACAGCGCGATCGCGGCGGCGCTGGGGCTTCAGGACGTCCGGGTGCTGACGGCGACGCAGGACGTGCACGCGGCGGAGCGGGAGCAGTGGGACGACGGGTGCAATGTCCTCGCGGTGGAGCCGGGGGTGGTCGTCGCGTACGAGCGGAACGCCACCACCAACACGTATCTGCGCAAGCAGGGCATCGAGGTGATCGAGATTCCCGGCAGCGAGCTGGGGCGGGGGAGGGGCGGACCGCGCTGTATGAGCTGCCCGGTGGAGCGGGACGCGGTCTGACGTCCGTACCGGAACAGGACGCGAGTACGGGAGACCGACACGCATACGAGATCAGGCTGTATATAAATGTTGAAGTGTGTATACACTTCCAGGGTTCTGACCGCCGTCCCCTCGACCCGTACCCCCAGGAGCGCGTCCCATGGCCACAGACCTCATCGGCCGCCACTTCCTCAAGGAGCTGGACTTCACCGCCGAGGAGTTCCGCGGCCTGGTCGCGCTCTCCGCCGAACTCAAGGCCGCCAAGAAGGCGGGCGCGGAGGTCCAGCGGCTGCGCGGCAGGAACATCGCGCTGATCTTCGAGAAGACCTCGACCCGCACCCGCTGCGCCTTCGAGGTGGCCGCCGCCGACCAGGGCGCCTCCACCACCTATCTGGACCCCGCCGCCTCCCAGATGGGCCACAAGGAGTCGACCAAGGACACCGCCCGTGTCCTCGGCCGCATGTTCGACGGCATCGAGTACCGGGGTGACAGTCAGGAGGCGGTCGAGGAACTCGCCGCCTTCGCCGGAGTGCCGGTCTTCAACGGGCTCACCGACGACTGGCACCCCACCCAGATGCTCGCCGACGTGCTCACCATGACCGAGCACAGCGACAAGCCGCTGGACGGGATCGCCTTCGCGTACCTCGGTGACGCCCGCTTCAACATGGCCAACTCCTACCTGGTCACCGGTGCCCTGCTCGGCATGGACGTGCGGATCGTCGCCCCCCGGGCCTACTGGCCCGCCGAGGAGGTCGTCTCCGCCGCCCGCGAACTCGCCGAGGGCAGCGGCGCCACGATCACCCTCACCGAGGACGTGACCGAGGGGGTCGCGGGCGCCGACTTCGTCGCCACCGACGTCTGGGTCTCCATGGGCGAGCCCAAGGAGGTCTGGGACGAGCGGATCGTCGCCCTCTCCCCGTACTCCGTGACCATGGACGTGCTGCGGGCCACCGGGAACCCGGACGTCAAGTTCCTGCACTGCCTGCCCGCCTTCCACGACCTGGGCACGGCCGTCGGCCGGGACATCCACGCCCGGCACGGACTGACCGAGCTGGAGGTCTCCGACGAGGTCTTCGAGTCGGCCCACTCGGTCGTCTTCGACGAGGCGGAGAACCGGATGCACACGATCAAGGCGGTCATGGTCGCGACGATGGCCGGCGGACCGCTCCCGAAGGCGTAGTGCGGTCAAGCCGTTCGCGATCCGCTCCCGGCGGCATAGTTTTACGCCCGATTGGGTGAATATGCAGGACGCGGTTTAGGATCGCGTACTTCAGGGGGGTTTCGGCAGATATGCCCGAACCCCCCTTTCGCGTGCACCACCAGAGATGAGAACCGCCGCATGACCCCGTCCGCCCCACGGAGCGACACCCGCCGGGGGATCCTTTCCCCCCGGCGGATCAAGACCCCCCAGCAGCTCCTCGCCGAATCGGGCGCCGACCTCGAAGGCAACAGCCTCAAGCGCACCATGGGCCTCTTCCAGCTCGTGTGCTTCGGCGTCGGCGCGATCGTCGGCACCGGCATCTTCGTCGGCCTCTCCGACAGCGTCGCCAAGGCGGGCCCCGCCGTCGTGATCTCCTTCATCCTCGCGGCGATCACCTGCATCTTCACCGCCTTCTCCTTCGCGGAGCTGGGCGGCGCGATCCCGGTCTCCGGGTCCTCGTACTCCTTCGCCTACGCGAGCCTCGGCGAGCGCGTCGCCTTCCTCGTCGGCTGGTGCCTGCTCCTGGAGTACGGCGTCTCCGTCTCGGCGGTCGCGGTCGGCTGGAGCCAGTACCTCAACGAACTGCTCGACAGCCTGACCGGCTTGCAGCTGCCCACCGCCCTGTCCGCGGGCCCCGCCGACGGCGGAGTGGTCAACCTGCCGGCCGTGATCGTCATCCTGCTCGCCGCGACCCTGCTGGTCCGAGGGGTGCGGGAGAGCGCGCGGGCGACCGCCGCCATGGCCGTCCTCAAGATCGGCATCCTGATCGTCTTCTGCGCCATCGGCTTCTCGGCGTTCCAGGACGGGCACCTCTCGCCGTTCGCGGGCGAGGGCCTCGCCGGGATCACCGGCGGCGCCTCGGTGGCCTTCTTCTCCTACATCGGCTTCGACGCGATCACCACGGCGGGCGAAGAGGTCAAGAACCCGCGCCGGAACATCCCGATCGCCATCCTCGTCTGCATCGGCATCGTCACCCTGCTGTACTGCGCCGTCGCGCTCGCCGCGATCGGAGCCCTCGGCGCCGACGAGGTGGCCGGCCGGCCCGCCGCGCTCTCCGTCGTCGTCGACCAGGTCACCGGCTCGTCGGTCGGCGGCGGGATCATCGCCTTCGGCGCGGTCGTCGCCATCGCCTCCGTCGTCCTCGTGGTGATGTACGGGCAGACCCGCATCCTGATGTCGATGTCCCGCGACGGACTCGTGCCCCGGGTCTTCGAACGGGTCTCGCCGAAGTCGGCGACACCGGTCGCCAACACCTGGATCGTGGCCGCCGTCTTCGCCGTCCCCGCCGCCTTCTCCTCGCTCGACGTGGTCGTCAACCTGACCACCATCGGCACCCTCTCCACCATGGTGGCCGTCAACCTGGCCGTGATGGTGCTGCGCCGCCGCGACCCCGAGCTGCCGCGCTCCTTCCGGGTGCCGCTCTTCCCGCTCAGCCCGATCCTCGGGATCGTGTTCTGCCTCTACCTGATCCGGGGCACCGGCTGGACGACCTGGGTGCAGTTCGCGGCCTTCCTGGCCGTCGGCTCGCTGGTGTACGCGGGCTACGGGCGCCGCCACTCGTGCCTGGGCCTCACCGCTCCGGACGGGGGCGCGGGGGAGGGGCTCCCGGAAGCGTGAACCAGACCGCCTTGCCGTGCGCGGTGGGGCGGTGTCCGCAGTCGCTGCTGAGGGCCCGGATGAGCAGGAGACCCCGGCCGTGCTCCTGCCAGGGGTCGACCTCGGTCTCCGGGTCGGGGCAGACGAGCTGACCGGGGTGGGCGGGCTCGGGGTCGTGGACCTCGATCTGACAGCCGCCCGGCGGCGCGAACAGCTCGACCACCAGCTCGATGGGCCCCCGGCCCGCGGTGTGCTCGACGGCGTTGGCGACCAGCTCGGCGGTGAGCAGCTCGGCCGTGTCGCAGTCGGGGCGCCCGGCGGCGGCGGGGTCGATGTCGGTGAGCGCGGTACGGATCAGGGCGCGGGCGACCGGCACGGCGGCGGTGGTGTGGGGCAGCGCGATCCGCCAGGAGGCGGCCGGCCCGGCGGCGGGAGGCTCGTCCGGGACGGGGTCGTCGACGGTGACGCCGGGGACGGGGCCGTCGACAGTGACGCCAGGGACGGGGGGTCCGTTGGCTTCGGGCATGGGTCCGGGCTCCCTTCGCCGGAGGCGGGTGGGGCGGACGTCCCGAGACGTCCTGATTTCCACCTTACGAGGTGCAAGCCCCGGATCCAGGGGCGCCCCTCCTTTGCCACGCGGGACCTCGGTCACGGACGGCGGGGACCCGGGCCGTGTCTTTCGGTACTTGCCTGGCCCGCGCCGCCCGGCCGGTCGTCGCCGCGGCGCTCACCCTGCCGCCGCTGCGGAGGCTGCGACCCGCGGAAGCCGCTTCCTCCGCCGCGTCGACGCCCGCTTCCCGGTGGTGGAAGCGCCCCCTGCCCGGCGCCGTCCTGCTCACCGTGGGCACCGGCGTGTTCTCCCGGGCGCTGCTGCTCAAGAACCTCCCCCTGCTGATCGTCCTGACCGTCACCGGCCTCGCCGTCGCCGTTCCCGCGCTGCGCTGGGTCGCGCCCGAGGGCACGCTCAGCGCCCGGCCCGGCCCGGCCTCGGCGCGGGCGTCGTCCTGCGCGGCCTTCTGTGCGGCGTCTGCTGCGGCAGCGCGGCGTTCCTTCCGCTGGGGTTGCAGGAGGGGCGCGGCATGAGCGCTACCTTGGCCGGTCTGGGGCTTTCGGCCGGAGCCATCACCTGGGTCGTCGGTTCCGCCCTCCAGGCCGGGCGGTGCCCTCCAGCTCGCGCAGACCCTCGCTACGGCCCTGATCGCGGGCCTGGGCGGTGTGGCCATCGCACTCGCCGGGAACCACGACGGCTCCACCGGCACCGCGCTCCTGGGCGTCTTCGTCCTCACGGGGCTGCTCGCCGTGGCGGGCATCCTCCTCACGCGCCGACTGCGCCCCAGGGCGACGGCCCACCGGAGCTGACCCGGGGGCGAGGGGCCGCCGGAGCCGACTCGGAGGCGAGGGCGCGATCACCCGACGGCGGCCGAGCCCTCGCCCGCCCCGTATGGGCGTCCGGCTTCCGGTCTGTATCGGCACCTGGCGCCCGGCCCGTATCGGCGCGCGGCGTCCGGCCCGTATCGGCGCCTGATATCCGGCGCATGGCACCCGGCACCCGGCATCCGGCGCACGGCACCCCGCGCCCGCCCCGGCAACCCGTATCGCGTACTCGTGACGACAGTCACCATACGGTGATAACCTCCGAGCGGAGGAAGGAGGCCGCCGTCCGATGAGCCCCTTTACCGGTTCCGCGCCCCGCACCGAGGAGTGGCGCCATCTGCGCCTCGCCGTGGACCAGGGCGTCGCCACCGTCACCCTCGCCCGCCCCGCGAAGCTCAACGCGCTCACCTTCGGCGCCTACGCCGATCTGCGCGACCTCCTCGCCGAACTCTCCCGCGAGCGGTCCGTCCGCGCCCTCGTCCTCGACGGCGAGGGCCGGGGCTTCTGTTCCGGCGGCGACGTCGACGAGATCATCGGCGCCACCCTCGCCCTCGACACCGCCCGGCTCCTCGACTTCAACCGGATGACCGGCCAGGTCGTACGCGCCCTGCGCGAGTGCCCCTTCCCCGTCGTCGCCGCGCTGCACGGCGTCGCCGCCGGAGCCGGGGCCGTCCTCGCCCTCGCCGCCGACTTCCGGGTGGCCGACCCCACCACCCGCTTCTCCTTCCTCTTCACCCGCGTCGGGCTCTCCGGCGGCGACATGGGCGCGGCCTATCTGCTGCCCCGGGTCGTCGGACTCGGCCACGCCACCCGGCTCCTCATGCTGGGCGAACCCGTCCACGCCGCCGAAGCGGACCGCATCGGCCTGCTCTCCGAGCTGACCGAGGAGGGCAGGGCGGGCGAACGGGCCGCCGCCTTGGCCCGCCGCCTCGCCGACGGACCCGCCCTCGCCCTCGCCCAGACCAAGGCCCTGCTCACCGCCGAACTCGACATGCCACTCGCCGCCTCCGTCGAACTGGACGCCTCCACCCAGGCACTCCTGATGCACGGCGCGGACTACGCCGAGTTCCACGCCGCCTTCACGGAGAAACGCCCCCCGAACTGGCAGGGACACTGAGCATGCGGCCCCCCGACCCCGGCCCGGCCCCCGGCTCCGAACCCGAGCCCGAGCCCGCCCCCGGCGCAGACCCCGCCCCGGGTCCCGCCGCCGAAGGCCCCCACCCCACCGAAAGCCCCCACCTCGCCTCCCGCGACTGCCCCGCCTACCCCGAGGAAAGCGACTACCCCGGCACCCCCGCCCCCCGCGCCCCCACCCGTATCGCCGTCGTCGGGGGCGGGCCCGGCGGGCTCTACGCCGCCGCGCTGCTCAAGCGGCTCGACCCCGCCCGCGAGGTCACCGTCTGGGAGCGGAACGCGCCCTCCGACACCTTCGGCTTCGGCGTCGTCCTCTCCGACGAGACCCTGGGCGGCATCGGCGACGCCGACCCCGCCGTCCACGAAGCACTCCGCCACGCCCTCGTCCGCTGGGACGACATCGACGTCGTCCACCGGGGCCACCGCACCACCTCCACCGGCCACGGCTTCGCCGCCCTCGGCCGCCGCCGACTCCTGGAGATCCTCCAGAACCGCTGCGCCGAACTGGGCGTACGGCTCCGCTTCCGCACCGAGGCCCCACCCCCCGGAGACCTCGCCGCCACCCACGACCTGGTCGTCGCCGCCGACGGCGTCCACAGCCGCACCCGCGAGGCCCACGCCGCCCACTTCCGCCCCCGGATCACCACCCACCGCTGCCGCTACATCTGGCTCGCCGCCGACTTCGCCTTCGACGCGTTCCGCTTCGAGATCGCGGAGACCCGGCACGGCGTGATGCAACTGCACGCCTACCCGTACGAGCCCGGCGCCTCCACCGTCATCGTGGAGATGCGCGAGGAGGTCTGGGAGGCGGCCGGATTCCCGGACCTCGACGAGACCGCGTCGGCCGCCCGCTGCGCCGAGATCTTCGCCGAGGCGCTCGGCGGCCGGCCCCTGCGCTCCCACCGCTCCGCCTGGACCGCCTTCCGGACCGTCGTGAACGCCCACTGGTCGTACGGCAACACCGTCCTCATCGGCGACGCCGCCCACACCGCGCACTTCTCCATCGGCTCCGGCACCAAACTGGCCGTCGAGGACGCCGTCGCCCTCGCCCGCAGCCTCGAAGGACACACCGCCCTGCCCGGCGCCCTCGCCGCCTACGAGGCCGAGCGCCGCCCCGTCGTCGAATCCACCCAGCGCGCAGCCGCCGCCAGCCTCCGCTGGTTCGAGGACCTGGCCGAGCACGTCGACCGGCCGCCCCGCCGCTTCGCCTTCGACCTGCTCACCCGCAGCCGCCGGGTCACCCACGCCAACCTGCGCCTACGCGACCCGCACTTCACCGCCACCGTCGAACGCGACTTCGGCTGCCCGCCCGGCACCCCGCCCATGTTCACGCCCTTCCGGCTGCGCGGACTGACCCTCCGCAACCGGATCGTCGTCTCCCCGATGGACCTGTACGTCGCCGAGGACGGCCTCCCCGGCGACTTCCACCTCGTCCACCTCGGCTCCCGCGCCCTCGGCGGCGCCGGGCTCGTCATGACCGAGATGGTCTGCGTCAGCCCCCAGGGCCGTATCACCCCCGGCTGCACCGGACTGTGGACCGACGAGCAGGCCGACGCCTGGGCCCGGATCGCCGACTTCGTCCACACCGGCGCGCCCGGCACCGCGCTCGGCGTCCAACTCGGCCACTCCGGCCGCAAGGGCTCCACCCGGCGCATGTGGGAGGGGATCGACCAGCCCCTGCCCGCCGGGAACTGGCCCCTGGTCGCCGCCTCGCCGCTGCCCTACCGGCCCGGCGTCAACCAGGTGCCGCGCGCCCTCGACCGCGCCGGACTCGCCGCCGTACGGGAAGAGTTCACGGCCGCCGCCCGCCGGGCCGCCCGCAGCGGCTTCGACCTGCTCGAACTGCACTGCGCCCACGGGTACCTGCTCTCCGGCTTCCTCTCCCCGCTCACCAACCACCGCACCGACGACTACGGCGGCGACCTCGAAGGACGGCTCCGCTTCCCGCTCGAAGTCTTCGACGCGGTACGGGAGGTCTGGCCCGCGGAGCGGCCCATGACCGTACGGATCTCGGCCACCGACTGGGCCGAGGGCGGCACCACCGACGAGGACGGCGTCGCGATCGCCCGCGCCTTCGCCGCCCACGGAGCCGACGCCGTCGACGTCTCCACCGGACAGGTCGTCCCCGAGGAGACCCCCGCCTACGGACGCTCGTACCAGACGCCGTACGCCGACCGGATACGCAACGAGGCCGGGGTCCCCGTCGTCGCCGTCGGCGCCATCTCCTCCTGGGACGACGTCAACTCCCTGCTGCTGGCGGGCCGCACCGACCTCTGCGCGCTGGCCCGCCCGCACCTCTACGACCCCCACTGGACCCTGCACGCGGCGGCCGAACAGGGCTACGAGGGCCCCGCCGCCCCCTGGCCCGCCCCCTACCGGGCGGGCAGCCGACCACCCCCGACCGGGCGCACGACCTGAACCGGACCCGGTTCCGGACGATCACCCCGGTCCCGGAGACCGATCCGGCCCCGGACCGTCCGGAACGGCCCGCTCCGACGCCCCGCCCGGGGCGTGCGGGCGCGGACCGATGCACCCCCGGTGCGCCGGTCGGTACGCCCGTACCGACGAGGGGAGTGACCCTGTTCCCCCGGCCGGGTTCGGGATCGCGCGAAGGCCGTACCGCCGTCCGGGAGTGCCCGGACGGGTGATCACCGGGTCCGCCTGTGCGAGGGCGGACGTCGAACGGCGGACCGGGAAGCCGTGCTCACCCCTCCCTTCGCGCGGGCCACGCGGCCATGGCCAGCTCGGCCACCCGCCCCAGTTCCGCCGCGCTCGCCCCGTCCCGTGCCTGCTGGGACATGCCTTGGACCACGGCCGCGAAGTAGACCGCCAGGTCGCGTGGTTCGACGCCTTCGGGCAGCGTCCCTGCCGTCTTGGCCTCGGTCAGCCGCCTCTCGAAGTCGCGGACGTTCGAAACCCTCCGTTCCCGCAGGTCCCGCTCGACATCGGCCGTCTGCGTCGAGCAGTTCGTCGCCGCCGTGATGACCAGGCAGCCGGCCGGATGCAGTGGATCGGTGTACGACACGGCGGCCTCGCGCAGCATCCTGCCGAACCCCGCGCGGACGTCGCTCTCTCCGTCGAGGGCCCTGCCCATGAAGGCGCCGAAGGTGCCGCCGTAGTGGTCGACGACCTCCGTGAAGAGGGTCCGCTTGTCGCTGAAGGCCGCGTACAGGCTGGGTGGCGAGATCCCCATGGCCCGGGTCAGGTCGGCGATGGACGTGCCCTCGTAGCCGTGCTCCCAGAAGAGCCGTGTGGCCTGCGCGAGGGCCACGTCGCGGTCGAAATTTCGCGGGCGCCCACGCTTCGTCACTGTCATGCCTGAATTTTACAGCGATCGCTATGGATTCCGTGTACTCTGCTTTCCATAGTCATCACTACAGATCTAGGGATGGGGACACCATGGGTTCGCTCACGGGCAAGACGGCTCTTGTGACGGGTGGCAGCCGGGGCATCGGGCGGGCGACCGCCGAGCGGCTCGGCAGGGAGGGCGCCCTCGTGGCCGTGCACTACGGGCACAACGCCGCCGCCGCCGAAGAGACCGTGGGCGCGATCCGGGCGGCGGGCGGCACGGCCTTCGCCATCCGGGCCGAACTGGGCGCGGACGGCGGCGTGGAGAGCCTGTGGGCCGAGTTCGACCGTCAGGTGATGGAGCACGGCGACAGCGCCGACCTCGACATCCTGGTGAACAACGCCGGCATCACGTCCCGCGGCCACATCGAGGAGACCACCCCCGAGTCCTTCGACGAGATGTTCGCCGTCAACGTGCGGGCCCCGTTCTTCCTGGTGCAGCAGGGGCTCAAGCGACTCCGGGACGGCGGCCGGATCGTCAACGTCTCGTCCGGGGCGACGCGCATCGCCCTGACCGACATCATCGCCTACGGCATGACCAAGGGTGCCATCGACACCTTCAGCCTCACGCTCGCCAAGGCCCTCGGCGACCGCGGCATCACCGTCAACTCGGTGGCGCCCGGCATCATCGACACCGACATGAACGCCTCCTGGCTCCGCGGCAACGAAGGCGCCGAGCAGTCCGCCTCGCAGCTCTCGGCGCTCGGCCGGGTGGGCCGCCCGGAGGACGTGGCCGACATCGTCGCCTTCCTGGCCTCGGACGACGCCCGCTGGGTAACGGGACAGGTCATCGACGCCACGGGCGGTTCGCAACTCTGATGCGCAGCGGGCTCGCGCAGCAGGGAGGCCCCATGCACGTCATCATCGCCCGGTGGGACGGAACGCACCCCGTCGGAATCCCGGACCCGGGGCCTCCTCCGTACGCGACGGCCCTCAGGCCGTGTCCCCGGCCAGGAACGGGCGTACGTACTCCGCGCCCCGCTCCCTCAGCAGTTCGTGCAGGGCGGTGAAGACCTCCGCCGAGCGGCGGCCGGGCCAGTCGGCCGGGAGGAGTTCCGCCGGGAGGACCGGATCGGCGTACGGCAGGCGGCGCCAGGAGTCGAGGGCGAGCAGATGGTCCCGGTAGGCGTCCTCGGGCCCCGCAGGGGCCGTCCGCCAGGACCGCAGCACCGGCTCGTGCACCGCGAGGAACTCCTCGTGCAGTCCGGCGATGGCGGACAGGTCCCACCAGCGGGCCACCGCCTCGGTCGTCGCCGCGTACCCCAGGTGGTCGCCCCGGAAGAGGTCCACGTACGGGGAGAGTTCGAGCCGCTCCAGGGCGTTGCGGGTCTCCTCGTACAGGCGCGCGGGGGCGATCCAGACGCCGGGCGCCGCCGAGCCGAAACCGAGCCGGCCGAGCCGGGAGCGCAGCAGGTGCCGCTTGTGCCGCTCGGCCTCGGGGACCGAGAAGACGGCGAGGACCCAGCCGTCGGCGAGTTCGGGTTCGGTACGGGCGTAGATGCGCAGGTCGCCGTCGTCCAGGAGCCTGCGGGCGTCCTCCGAGAGGGCGTACCCGGCGGCCCCGCCCGCCGTCCGGCCCGGCAGCAGCAGCCCGCGCCGCTTCAGCCGGGACACCGAGGAACGCACCGAGGGCGCGTCCACCCCGAGGGCGCCGAGCAGCCGGATGAGGGCGGCCACCGGCAGGGGGGAGCCGTCGGGGGTACGGCCGTAGGCGCCGTAGAAGGAGACGATCAGGGATCGGGGGGTGTGCTGCTCGGCCACGCGATCACTTTAGGGGGTGCCCGGGGCGCCGCGCCCGGCAGAGAGGGGCCGGGGGTGCGGAACGTGCCGGTCAGGCATGGTTTCGGGGGGTGGGAGCGGGGGAGGAGCGGTCCCCGCCCGCTCTCGGCCGGGGTCCCGCGAGTGGGGCGGTTTCGGCCACGCGACCCAGGTCCGCGCCACCGACGGCCGCCTCTGGCGCCGCCTTCGGGGCCCCGTACGTCCCCTTACGCCGTAGCTCTACCTGTGCCTCTGCCTCTGCCTGTGCCTGTACCCGTCTCCGTCCCCGTCTCCGTACGCCGTCCCCGAACCCGCCCCCCGTCCCCTCACGTCGCCCCGCGCAGTCGGAAGCGCTGGATCTTGCCCGTGGCCGTGCGGGGCAGGGCGTCCAGGAAGACGATCTCGCGGGGGGACTTGTACGGGGCCAGCCGGGCGCGGACGAAGGCCCGGAGCGCGGCGGCCGTGCCCGCGTCGCGCGCGACGCCCTCCCGTACCACCGTGTAGGCCACGACGATCTGTCCGCGCAGTGCGTCGGGGCGGCCCACGACGGCGGTCTCCACCACGTCGGGGTGGGTGAGGAGGACCTCCTCCACCTGGGGTCCCGCGATGTTGAACCCGGCGGAGATGATCATGTCGTCGGCCCGTGAGACATACCGGAAGTAGCCGTCGGGCTCGCGGACGCAGGTGTCTCCCGTGACGTTCCAGCCGTCCCGTACGTACTCCGTCTGGCGGGGGTCGGCCAGATAGCGGCAGCCCACCGGGCCGCGCACGGCGAGCAGCCCCTCCTCGCCGTCGGGGACCTCCCGGCCCGCGCGGTCGACGATCCTGGCCCGCCAGCCGGGCACCGGACGGCCGGTGGTGCCGGGGCGGATGTCCCCGTCGGCGGCCGAGAGGAAGATGTGCAGGAGTTCCGTGGCGCCGATGCCGTTGATGAGCCGGAGTCCGGTGCGCGCGTACCAGGCCTGCCAGGTGGCCTCGGGAAGGTTCTCCCCGGCGGAGACGCAGCGGCGCAGCGAGCCGAGTTCGGGGGCGGTTCCCTGGGCCAGCTCGTCGAGCATCACCCGATAGGCGGTGGGGGCGGTGAACAGTACCGATATCCGGTGCCGCTCGACCGCCGCGAGCAGCTGTTTCGGTCCCGCCTGTTCGAGCAGGACCGTGCTGGCCCCGGCCCGCAGGGGGAAGACGACGAGCCCGCCGAGGCCGAAGGTGAAGGCGAGTGGCGGCGAACCGGCGAAGACGTCGTCCGGCAGCGGGCGCAGGACATGCGCGGAGAAGGTGTCGGCGACGGCCAGGACGTCCCGGTGGAAGTGGACACAGCCCTTGGGACGGCCGGTGGTGCCGGAGGTGAAGGCGATGAGGGCCACGTCGTCGGCGGCGGTCGGCACGGCGGTGTAGCGGCCGGGGTGCCGGGCGGCGAGGGCGAGCAGATCGTCAGGGCCCTCGCCGCCGAACGGGGTGACGCGGAGGCCCGGGACGCGCGCTTCGAGGAGTTCGTCGAGGGTGGCGGCGGCGCAGAGGGCGTGGGTGCAGCGGGCGGCCTCGGCCATGACGGCGAGTTCGGGGGCGCGCTGCTGGGCGAGGACGGTCACGGCGATGGCGCCCGCCTTCATCACGGCGAGCCAGCAGGCGGCCAGCCAGGGGGTGGTGGGGCCGCGCAGCAGGACCCGGTTGCCGGGCAGGACCCGCAGGTCGGAGGTGAGGACATGGGCGATGCGGTCGACCCGCTCCCGGAGCAGCCCGTAGCTCCACACACCGCCCTCGCCGTCGAGGAAGGCGGGCCGGTCGGCGCCGAACCGCTCCACCGTGCGGTCGAGGAGTTCCTCCCCGCAGTTGAGCCGATCGGGGTACGCGAGTTCCGGGAGGTCGAAGAGGAGGCGCGGCCACTGCGCGGGCGGCGGCAGCCGGTCGCGTGCGAAGGTGTCGAGGTGGGCCGAGGGTGTCAGCTCCAAGAGTCCGTCCCCCTGTCGTGGTGGGGTCGCACATCGCTCCACGAGCGTATCGTGTCGGTGACGGCAGTCAACGGTTCGCGATACGACTGCCGGGGGAGGCCCGGACCACGGCACCGCCCGGTGCCCGGCGACGGCCTTCCGGGAGCGCCCCGGCCCAGGCGGTGGACCGGCGGCGGACAGGGACGAAGACGCCCCAAGGTGTCGGAGAGGGCCCGCATGCCCGCATTCTCGCTCGATCCGGAACAGACCACCTGGTGTGCGGAGCTGCGCGACCTCGCCGCCACCCGCCTCGCTCCGCTCGCCGAGCGGGGCGAGCCGGGCCGGGTCAACCGCCCCCTCGTCGCCGCCCTCGGCGACCTCGGCCTGCTCGCCCGGCTCTTCGGCTCCGGCGCCCTCGACCTCTGCCTCCTCCGCGAGACCCTCGCCCGCGTCTGCACCGAAGCCGAGACCGCCCTCGCCCTCCAGGGCCTCGGCGGACACCCCGTCGCCGCCTTCGGCACCCCAGCCCAGCGGGCCCGCTGGCTCCCCGGGATCACCTCGGGCCGGACCGTCACCGCCTTCGCGCTCTCCGAACCCGGCGCGGGCTCCGACGCCGCCGCCCTCGCCCTCGACGCCGTCCCCGACGGGCGCGGCGGCTGGCGCCTGCACGGCGAGAAGCGGTGGATCTCCAACGCGCCCGAGGCCGATGTCGCCACCGTCTTCGCCCGCACCACCCGGGGCGCGGGCGCCCGGGGCGTCACCGCCTTCCTGGTCCCCGCCGACCGGCCGGGGCTCGGCGGGGAACCCCTCGACATGCTCGCCCCGCACGCCCTCGGCACCCTCACCTTCGACGGGGTGCCCGTCGGCCCCGGGGACCTGCTCGGCGTGCCCGACCGGGGGTTCCGGGTCGCCATGCGCACCCTCGACCTCTTCCGCCCCAGCGTCGGCGCCTTCGCCGTCGGCATGGCCCAGGCGGCGCTCGACGCGACCCTCGCCCACACCGCGACCCGCCCCGCCTTCGGCGGCGTCCTCGCCGACCTCCAGTCCGTCGCCCACCAGGTCGCCGAGATGGCCACCCGCACGGAGGCGGCCCGTCTCCTGGTGTACGCGGCGGCCACCGCGTACGACGAGGGCGACCCCGACGTCCCCCGGCGCTCCGCCATGGCCAAACTCCTCGCCACCGAGACCGCCCAGTACGTAGTCGACGCCGCCGTCCAACTGCACGGCGCCCGCGCCCTGCAACGCGGCCACCTCCTCGAACACCTCTACCGGGAGGTCCGCGCCCCCCGGATCTACGAGGGCGCCACCGAGGTCCAGCGCACGATCATCGCGAGGGAGCTGTACGGGACGCGGCGAGCACCTGTCGGGCCCGCCCCCGCCGGAGCCGGGGGAGGGGGAGGGGAAGTGGCTGAGGCCGTGGGCGGAGCCGGGTCTGGGTCTGGGGCCAGGGCCGGGGACGAAGTCGTCAGCCCCGGGACCGTATCCACCGGCCCCGCACCCGCCACAGGCGTATCGGCAAGCACCGCCCCCGCCCCCGTCACGGACGTATCGGCAGGCCCTGCCCCCGCCACAGGCGTAACGGCAAGCACCGCCCCCGCACCCGTCGGCCCCCTGCCGGGCGCCGGGTCCCGGCCGTCCGCGCCCCAACGACGTCAGGAGGAGCCGTCGCCATGAGCCTGTACCGGCACAACCCCGCCGAACTCGCCCCGCCCACCGGCTCCTCGCATGCCGTCACCGCGACCGGTACCCGGCTCGTCTTCCTCGCCGGGCAGGCCGCGCACGGCCCGGACGGCAAGATCGTGGGCGACTCCCTCACCGAGCAGTTCGCCACCGCCCTCGGCAACCTCCTCACCGTGCTCCGGCACGCCGGAGGCACCCCCGCCGACCTCGCCCGCCTCACCGTCTACACCACCGACGTCGACACGTACCAGGACGAAGCCGACGAACTGGGCGAGATCTGGGCCAGGTTGGCCGGACGCGACCACCCGGCCACGGCTGTGATCGGCGTCGTGCGCCTCCGCGACGACCGGGCCAGAATCGAGCTGGACGGCATCGCGGTCCTCGACGAGCCCACCCCCGCTTGATCGACTGGTCCGCCGTACGGGCCGGGCTTAGGGTCGAGAGGTGGACCGACCGGCCCACGCCCCCTCCCGAGGGCGCGACCCGCCATGACCAGCGATGACCAGCACCCCCAGCCGAAGAAGGCGGCCACCGCCCACCGGCGCGGCGGGGAGGACGGCAAGGGCATCGCGCTGTTCGTCATCGCCTCCTGCCAGCTGATGGTGGTCCTCGACATCACCATCGTGAACATCGCGCTCCCGCACATCCAGACCGCCCTGGGCTTCTCCACCACCAACCTCTCCTGGGTCGTCAACGCCTACACCCTCACCTTCGGCGGACTGCTCCTCCTCGGCGGGCGCACCGGCGACATCCTCGGCCGCCGCCGGGTCTTCGTCTTCGGCGTCCTGCTCTTCGGACTCGCCTCGCTGCTCGGCGGGCTCTCCCAGTCCTCCTGGCACCTCCTCGCCGCCCGTGCACTCCAGGGCGTCGGCGGCGCCATCGCCTCGCCGACCGCGCTCTCCCTGATCACCACCACCTTCGACGAAGGACCCGAACGCAACCGCGCGTTCGCCGTCTTCTCGGGCGTCTCGGCGACCGGTGGGGCGATCGGTCTGCTGGCCGGCGGGGTCCTCGTCGAATGGCTCGACTGGCGCTGGGTGTTCTTCGTGAACGTCCCGATCGCCCTGCTCATCGCCTTCCTGACGCCGCGCCACGTCAAGGAGTCCGCCCGCCACCCCGGCCGCTTCGACCTCGCGGGAGCGCTCACCGCGACCCTCGGCATGGTGGCCCTGGTCTACGGGTTCATCCGCGCCGCCCGGGAAGGCTGGGGCGACTCCTGGACGCTCGGCTCCTTCGCCGCCGCGCTCGTCCTCCTGTCCTGCTTCGTCCTGGTGGAGCGCCGCTCCCGGCAGCCCATCACCCCGCTCCACCTGCTCGCCGACCGCAACAGGGCGGGCACCTACGGCATCATGCTCTGCCTCGCGGCGGCCATCTTCGGCATGTTCTTCTTCCTCACGCTCTTCGTGCAGACCGTCCTCGGCTTCAGCCCGCTCCGAGCCGGTCTCGCCTTCCTGCCGGTCAGCGCGGTGATCCCGGTCCTCGCCGGGATCACCGCCCGGCTGATGCCCCGCTTCGGACCGAAACCCTTCATGATGCTCGGCTCCGTCTGTCTGGCGGCGGGCCTGTCCTGGCTGACCCAGGTCGACGTGCACTCCACCTATCCGGGCGGCATCCTCGGCCCGATGCTGGTCCTCAGCGCGGGCATGGGCATGCTGTTCGTCTCGCTGACCCTGACCGCGCTCGCCGGGATCGCCCCCAGGGAGGCGGGCGCGGGCTCCGGCCTCCTCAACACGATGCAGCAGATCGGCGGCTCCCTGGGCCTGTCCATCCTGGTCACCGTCTTCGGCACGGCCAGCCGCGACGAGGCCGGCCGGCAGCTCCCCGCCTTCCTCGCCCAGGCGGACCCCGCCGAGAAGGCCCGGTTCGCCAGGACGGGCCTGCTGCCCCCGCCCTGGGGCCACCAGGTCCTCACCTCGGGCGTCTCGGCGGGCTTCGTCGTGGCGGCCCTCTTCGCCGCCGTCGCCTTCCTGATCGCCGTCCTGGTCATCCGGGTCCGCCCCGCCGACCTCGCACGGCTCAAGGGCGGCCCGCCCCTCGGCGGGTGACCCCTCCGGGCCGCTCCGGGCCCGCCGCCGACGGGCCCCGCCGACGACGGGTGAAAACCCGTCGAAGCCCCGTACAACCATGATCCGTTCCCGAAGGTCTAGATCACGCGTGTCGCCTCCCGACACCCGCAGGATCACGATCGAAGGAACGCATGAGAACCGTCCGACAGACCTCGGTGGCCGCCACCCTGGTCCTCGCCGCCGCCGGTGGGCTCCTCGCCACCGCTCCCACCGCCTCCGCCGCGGTGAGCTGTGCCTCCCCGCTCTTCAAGCGGGAGTTCTTCGCCAACACCACGCTCACCGGCACCCCCAAGCGGACCGACTGCGACAGCGCGATCAACGAGCACTGGACCGGCGCCCCGGCCCCCGGGCTGCCCCGCGACCGCTTCGGCGTCCGCTGGACCCTCACCCGCGACTTCGGCTCCGGCGGCCCCTTCACGTTCACGGTCCAGGGCCGCGACGGCGCCCGCGTCTACCTCGACGGCGTCCGCAAGTACAACGTCTGGAGCGACCTGGCCACCGCCCGCAAGGGCACCGTCAACCTCACCGTCCCCAAGGGCCGCCACACCCTGCGGGTCGACTTCGCGAACTGGACCGGCACCGCCGACATCGCCTTCGCCTACGCGCCCCGCACCGCCGCCGCCGTCGACAAGGTCAAGCCGCTCACCCCGGCCTCCGTCACCGTCGCCCACGACCGCGCCACCGGCCGGGTCAAGCTGGCCTGGGCCCGGAACAAGGAGATGGACCTCGCGGGCTACCGCGTCTACCGGCGCCTGTCCGGCCAGGCGTTCCCCGCCCGCCCGCTGCTCGTCACCACCGGCGCCACCGCCACCGACACCCCGCCCCCCACCGGGCAGACCTTCCTCTACGAGCTGCGCGCCGCCGACCGCGCGGGCAACGAGTCGCCCGGCAGCGCGGACTTCACCGTCGTCACCGTCGACCGGACCGCGCCCGCCGCCCCGACCGGCGTCAAGGCCACCGTGAGCACGGGAGCGGTCACCGTCGCCTGGCAGCCGGTGGCCGGGGCCAACCGCTACCGGGTGCTGCGCGCCGACAACCCGGCCGGACCCTGGACCAAGGCCGCCGACAACCTGACCGGCACCACCCACCGCGACACCACCGCCGACATCCGGCGCCCCTGGTACTACAAGACCGCCGCCATCGACGCGGCCGGAAACGTCTCCGCGCTCTCCGCCGCCGCCACCACCGGCGCCCCCGACACGACCCCGCCCGCGCCCGTCACCGCGCTCGCCGCGCGGGGCACCACGGCGGGCAACGGGATCACCTGGACCGCCTCCGTCTCCACCGACACCACCGGCTACCAGGTGTTCGCCGCGCCCGTCGGCGGACAGGACCCGGACGGCCCCGTGTTCGTCACCGGCACCTCGTACCACGACGACTCCGCCGAGACGGGCACCGAGACCGTCTACCGCGTCCAGGCGGTCGACCACTACGGCAACCTCTCGCAGGCGACGGAGGCGCGGGGGACCCGCCCGGTCCCGGCCGACGTCCCCGCCCCCACCGTGGACTCCGCCGCCCCCGGCGACCTCGCCAACACGATCGAGTTCCGGGCCCCGTACCTCACGGACCCGGACGCGAGCCCCGCAACCGGCTACCGGCTCTACCGCCGCACCGCCGCCCACACCCCCTGGAAGCTCCTGACCACCGGCACCCTGTCCCAGGAGTCGTACCCCCTCGCCTACGCCGACACCACCGCCCCCGTCGGCCGCGCCTCCTACTACCTGGTCTCCCTGGACGACCAGGGGGCCGAGGGCGCGCCCTCGGCCCCGTTCGAGATCGTCCGCGACCGCGCGGTCCTCACCGCCCCGCTGAGCGCCCCCAAGCTGACCGTCGTCCAGGACGTACGGGTCGCCGTGATCGTCGACGTGAAGCCCGCCGACGCCGACCGGGGCAAGGGCATCAAGGCCTACCGGTGGAGCTTCTCCTGCGTGGGCGGCTGGAACGAGTCCCAGGGCGAGACCATCCGCATCACCCAGCGCATCCCCTACGCGGGCCCCTGCGACCTCCAGGTCGAGGCCGTCGGCCACTACGGCTCGACCGGACTGACGGCGTACCAGGAGTTCTTCTGGGCCAGGTGATCCCCGGAGCCCGGCAGCCGACCGTCACCGGCTCCGGCGCCGCCTGCGGGGAACAGTGCCCGCGTACCGGTGCCGGTGTGTGTGCGTCACTCGATCCCGCATGAACATCCCAGGTCGCGGTCCGACGCCTGGACCGCACCCCCTCCCGGACCGCCGGACGGCGGCCCGGGAGGGGGTGCGGTGACATCTGCGCGCTAGATGTCCCGGAAGATCTCGATCTGCGCACCGATCGAGTTCAGCCGCTCCGCCAGGTCCTCGTACCCCCGGTTGATGACGTACACGTTGCGCAGCACCGAGGTGCCCTCGGCCGCCATCATGGCGAGGAGGACGACGACCGCCGGGCGCAGGGCCGGGGGGCACATCATCTCGGCGGCGCGCCAGCGGGTGGGGCCCTCGACCAGGACGCGGTGGGGGTCCAGGAGCTGGAGGCGGCCGCCGAGGCGGTTGAGGTCGGTGAGGTAGATGGCGCGGTTGTCGTAGACCCAGTCGTGGATGAGGGTCTTGCCCTGCGCGGTGGCCGCGATGGCCGCGAAGAAGGGCACGTTGTCGATGTTCAGGCCGGGGAACGGCATCGGGTGGATCTTGTCGATCGGCGCCTCCAGCTTGGAGGGGCGGACCGTCAGGTCGACCAGGCGCGTGCGGCCGTTGTCGGCGGGGTACTCGGGCGAGCGGTCGTGGTCGAGGCCCATCTCCTCCAGGACGGCCAGCTCGATCTCCATGAACTCGATGGGGACCCGGCGGATCGTCAGCTCCGACTCGGTGACGACGGCGGCGGCGACCAGGCTCATCGCCTCGACCGGGTCCTCGGAGGGGGAGTAGTCGACGTCCACGTCGATCCGGGGCACGCCGTGCACGGTCAGCGTGGTGGTGCCGATGCCGTCCACCCGTACGCCGAGCGCCTCCAGGAAGAAGCACAGGTCCTGGACCATGTAGTTGGAGGAGGCGTTGCGGATGACGGTCACGCCGTCGTGGCGGGCGGCGGCCAGCAGGGCGTTCTCGGTGACGGTGTCCCCGCGCTCGGTCAGCACGATCGGGCGGTCGGGGGAGACGGAGCGCTCGACCTGGGCGTGGTAGATGCCCTCGGTCGCGGTGACTTCGAGACCGAAGCGGCGCAGCGCGATCATGTGCGGCTCGATGGTGCGCGTACCGAGGTCGCAGCCTCCGGCGTACGGCAGCTTGAAGCGGTCCATGCGGTGCAGCAGCGGGCCGAGGAACATGATGATCGAGCGGGTGCGGATCGCGGCCTCGGAGTCGATCGAGTCCATGTCGAGTTCGGCCGGGGGCACGATCTCCAGGTCGACGCCGTCGTTGATCCAGCGGGTGCGCACCCCGATGGAGTTGAGGACCTCCAGGAGGCGGAAGACCTCCTCGATGCGGGCGACCCGGCGCAGGACGGTGCGGCCCTTGTTGAGGAGGGAGGCGCAGAGCAGGGCGACGCAGGCGTTCTTGCTGGTCTTGACGTCGATGGCGCCGGAGAGGCGGCGGCGGCCCACGACCCGCAGGTGCATGGGGCCCGAGTACCCCAGGGACACGATCTCGCTGTCGAGGGCCTCGCCGATCCGGGCGATCATCTCAAGGCTGATGTTCTGGTTGCCGCGCTCGATCCGGTTGACGGCGCTCTGGCTGGTGGCCAGGGCTTCGGCGAGCTGCGTCTGGGTCCAGCCGCGGTGCTGACGCGCGTCACGGATGAGCTTGCCGATGCGTACGAGGTAGTCGTCTGCCATGGCTTCACGTTATCTCAGATATGAGATGGGGTTCGCGTTGGGGTAGGCCATCAGGGTGAAAGTCCGAGTGCGGTGGGGTGGCGCGGTTCGTACAAGGGGAGTTCGGTTCCGCTGGGCAGCCGTACGGCGGCGAGCAGCCCCCAGGGCTGCTCGGTGACGGCGCGTGAGATCTCGGCGCCCCGGTCCTCCAGGGCGGTCAGCGTCCGGCCGAGGTCCTCGCACATGAGATAGACCTCCTGCCGGGGTTCGAGCGTGGTGGGGTGGACGGCGGCTTCGGCGGGCGGCAGTCGGAAGACCAGCCAGCCGTCCCCCGCGTCCACGTGCGCGAACCCGAGGACGTCCTTGAGGAAGGTCCGGTCCGCCTCCGCGTCGCGGGTGTAGAAGATCACGTGCGCGCCGATGAACATGACCTGATTGTCCGTCTATGGGAGGAAGGCGGCAAGGGTGCGGCGGCCGTTCGGGGGAGGGGTGGGCGAATGGTCGATGGCGGTCCACTCATGCGTGTGGAGTGCCGGTGTGAGCGGACCCCGACGGGCGCACCGACGGGCGTTTTGAGGTTTTCCTTACCTTTGGCGCCCTGGTCATCGTCGTCCCGGGCGCCCCCGTCGATACAGAAGGAGCGAGGCTGGATGCTGCGCCGATTGTGGGGGCTAGCGGGAATCGCGGGCTTGACCGCGGGTTTGATGCTGCCGGGACAGCACCAGGCGCTCGCCGCGCCCGGCGACCCCTTCCCCGAGGGCCCCGGCCTCGTCTTCGTGGCCCAGGGGCCGGCACCCGGCGAGCCGACCACCCTCTACGAGGCCGTCCAGGGCACCGGCCAGATCACCTTCGTCAGGGAGGGCGCGGCCACCTTCGGCTACAACGCCATGGGCTTCCACACCCTGGACCGCTACCTCTACGCCATCAACAACAACGACGGTCTGGCCCGGATCGGCCAGGGCGGCGTCGCCACCAACCTCGGCCAGGTCGGACTGCCCTCCAGCGGCACCTTCAGCTACAACCAGGGCACCTTCGGAGAAGGCCCCACCGCCGACATCCTCTACGTCCGCCAGTCCACCTCCGACAACAGCCTCTACGCGGTCGACGTCACGACCAGGACCTCGACCCGGATCGCGCTCTCGGCCAACGTGCCGAACGTCTCCGACATCGTCTGGAAGGACGGCTACATCTGGGGCGTGTACGGCGAGGGCCACCAGCTCTACCGCATCGACCCCGACGACGGCGCCGTCCTCGTGATCCCCCTCCCGGGCCTCCCCGCCAACCCCTACGGGGCCCAGTGGGTCTACGGCAACGGCAACATCGGCATCTCCAACAACGTCACCGGCACCGTCTACCAGCTCCACATCAACAACCCGACGTCCGGCGCCCCCTCGGTCACCATCCTCTCCTCCACCAGGGGCCCGGCGAACAATCAGAACGACGGCGCCTCCGTCCCCGGCGAACCCGCCGACCTCGGCATCGTCAAGGACGGCCCGACGACCTGGTCGCCGGGCGACACCCTCACGTACACCCTGCGGATCCACAACTACGGCCCCGGCGACTCCTCCGGCTACATCGTCACGGACACCCTCCCGGCGAACCTGGGCAACCCCCAGACCGGCACCGACGGCTGCGCCGTCACCACGGACAACGGCCAGAGCCTCGTCCAGTGCACCGGCGGTCCGCTCGCCGACGGCGCCGACGCCCCCGTGATCACCATCACCGGCACCGCACCGGCCACCCCCGGCACCGACTGCACCACCGACGCGATCAGCGACACCGCCAGGGTCACCGGCAACGAGGCCGACCTCGTCCCCGGCAACAACTCCGCCGACTCCACCGCCTGTCCCGCGGGGCAGGCCGAGCCGTCCTTCACCGTCGCCAAGAGCGCCTCCGTCGCGCCCGACGGCTTCGTCGGCTCCGGCGACAGCGTCACGTACACGGTCACCGTGACCAACACCGGAACCGTGGACTACACCGCCGAAGGCCCCGCCTCCTTCACCGACGACCTGAGCGATGTCACCGACGACGCCAAGGTCGACCCTGCCTCGCTGACCGGCGGCGCCCAGCTCGTCGACGACAGCGTCACCTGGTCCGGCCCCCTGGCCGTCGGCGAGTCCCACACGGTGACCTACACGGTCACCGTCAACGGCCCCGACCAGGGCGACCACGTCCTGCGCAACGCCGTCACCCCCGGCGCCACCGGAAGCTGCGTCAGCGCCGCCGACTGCACCTCGTCGGTGCCCGTCGCCGCCTTCGTCGTCGAGAAGGGCGTGGACCCCACCGTCGCGTCCCCCGGCGACGTCCTGCGCTACACCGTGACGGTCACCAACACCGGAGCGGTCGACTTCGGCGGCACCGCCACCCCGCACGCCCCGCCCGCCCATCTGGAGGACTCCCTCGCCGGAGACCTGACCTGGGCCGACTACAACGGGGACGCCGACCACGGCGGCACCCTCCAGGGCACCTCCCTCGTCTGGGACCTGGACCTGCCCGTCGGCGCCACGGTGACGCTCACCTACTCCCTCACGGTCCACTCCGCCGTCCCGTCCGGGACGGAACTCGCCAACACCGTGGTGCCCGGTCCGCGCGGCAGCTGCGTCACCGACGACGGCTGCTCCACCACGACCCCCGTCCAGGTCCGCCAGTTCACCGTGGCGAAGACCGCCACCCCCGCCGAGGCACGGCCGGGGACGACGGTGACGTACACCGTCACCGTGACCAACACCGGCGACCTCCCGTACACCGCCGCCGACCCCGCCTCGTTCAGTGACGACCTCTCCGACGTGCTGGACGACGCCACCTACAACGGCGACGCCACCGGCGGAGCCGTCGTCACCGGCACCCGGCTCGACTGGTCGGGTCCGCTCGCCGCGGGCGCCCAGACCACGATCACGTACAGCGTCACCGTGAACGACCCCGACACCGGCGACCGGCGGCTGCGCAACACGGTGACGCCCGGCACGGAGGGCAGGTGCGTCGCCGCCGGGCGGTGCGCCACCGACGTCCCCGTCATCGTCCCGCCGCCGGCCGAGTCGTCCCTGGCGCTGTCCAAGCGGGTGGTGACGCAAGGCCCGTTCGAGGTCGGCGACCGCGTCGACTACGCCTACACGGTCACCAACACCGGTGACACGCTCCTGACCGACATCAGCGTCTCCGACGACCGCGTCTCCACGGTGACCTGCGACGCGACCAGGCTCACCCCCGGTGAGACCACGACCTGCCGGGGCAGCTACGTGATCACGGCCGACGCGCTCACCGACTGCCGCCCGGCCGCCGGAGGCCGGGAGACCTGCATCGTCGTCAACATCGCGACCGTGACGGGCGACGACCCCTCGGGCGAGCCGGTCACCGGCGGTCCGGCTCGGGCCGTCGTCATGGTGACCCGGGGCGAGCCGACCCCGCCGTGCCCGGGATACGGCGAGTGCCCCGAGGACGGCTACGGCGAGGGCCACCACCCCGAGTCGGCCTGATCCGACCCGCTCCGGCGAGCAGCCGGGGCACCCGCGCCCGCGCCTCCTCACAGGGGCGCGGGCGCTCTGTCATCCGGTCCGGGACCGGCCCGCGAGGGATCGCACGTCCTGCCGGGCATGACCGACCGGCGGTGATGTACTAGAGTTATCTCGACATCGAGATAACTGCTTACGGCGTACCATGGCCGCCCCACCCGGGTAAGGGTTACCTAACTAAGCCTTACCTTAGCGGATCGGCGAGGAGCCGTGGCGGCAGCATGGCGGTAAAACGCGCACTTTGATGAAGGAGACTGTCGTGTCGGCGAACAGCTTCGACGCCCGCAGCACGCTGCGCGTGGGCGACGAGTCGTACGAGATCTTCAAGCTGGACAAGGTCGAGGGCTCCGCGCGCCTCCCTTACAGCCTGAAGGTCCTCCTGGAGAACCTGCTCCGCACCGAGGACGGCGCGAACATCACCGCCGACCACATCCGGGCCCTCGGCAACTGGGACTCGCAGGCGCAGCCGAGCCAGGAGATCCAGTTCACGCCGGCCCGCGTGATCATGCAGGACTTCACCGGCGTTCCCTGCGTCGTCGACCTCGCCACCATGCGCGAGGCCGTCAAGGAGCTGGGCGGCGACCCGGCGAAGATCAACCCGCTGGCCCCCGCCGAGCTGGTCATCGACCACTCCGTGATCGCCGACAAGTTCGGCACCAAGGACGCCTTCGGCCAGAACGTCGAGCTGGAGTACGGCCGCAACAAGGAGCGCTACCAGTTCCTGCGCTGGGGCCAGACCGCCTTCGACGAGTTCAAGGTCGTCCCGCCCGGCACCGGCATCGTCCACCAGGTGAACATCGAGCACCTGGCCCGTACGGTCATGGTCCGGGGCGGCCAGGCGTACCCCGACACGCTCGTCGGCACCGACTCGCACACCACCATGGTCAACGGCCTCGGTGTGCTCGGCTGGGGCGTCGGCGGCATCGAGGCCGAGGCCGCCATGCTGGGCCAGCCGGTCTCCATGCTCATCCCGCGTGTCGTCGGCTTCAAGCTGACCGGTGAGCTGACCCCCGGCACCACCGCCACCGACCTGGTCCTCACGATCACCGAGATGCTGCGCAAGCACGGCGTCGTCGGCAAGTTCGTCGAGTTCTACGGCGAGGGCGTCGCCGCCACCTCCCTCGCGAACCGCGCCACCATCGGCAACATGTCGCCGGAGTTCGGCTCCACCGCCGCGATCTTCCCGATCGACGGCGAGACCCTGAACTACCTCAAGCTGACCGGCCGCTCCGAGCAGCAGGTCGCGCTCGTCGAGGCGTACGCCAAGGAGCAGGGCCTCTGGCTCGACCCGGCCGCCGAGCCCGACTTCTCCGAGAAGCTGGAGCTCGACCTCTCCACGGTCGTCCCCTCCATCGCCGGCCCGAAGCGCCCGCAGGACCGCATCGTCCTCGCCAACGCCGCCGCGCAGTTCGCCCAGGACGTGCGCAACTACGTCGCCACCTCCGACGAGGCGGGCCAGGAGTCCTTCCCGGCCTCCGACGCCCCGGCCGTCAGCAACGGCATCCCGTCGAACCCGGTCGAGGTGACCGCCCCCGACGGCACGACCTACACGATCGACCACGGCGCCGTCACCGTCGCCGCGATCACCTCCTGCACCAACACCTCGAACCCGTACGTCATGGTCGCCGCCGCGCTCGTCGCGAAGAAGGCCGTGGAGAGGGGCCTGACCCGCAAGCCGTGGGTCAAGACCACCCTCGCCCCGGGCTCGAAGGTCGTCACCGACTACTTCGACAAGGCGGGTCTCACCCCGTACCTGGACAAGGTCGGCTTCAACCTCGTCGGCTACGGCTGCACCACCTGCATCGGCAACTCCGGCCCGCTGCCGGAGGAGGTCTCCAAGGCGGTCAACGAGCACGACCTGGCCGTGACCTCGGTCCTCTCGGGCAACCGCAACTTCGAGGGCCGTATCAACCCCGACGTCAAGATGAACTACCTGGCCTCCCCGCCGCTGGTCGTCGCGTACGCCCTCGCGGGTTCCATGAAGGTGGACATCACCAAGGACGCCCTCGGCGTGGACCAGGACGGCCGGCCGGTCTACCTGACGGACATCTGGCCGACCGAGGCCGAGGTGAACGACGTCGTCGCCAACGCCATCGGCGAGGACATGTTCAACAAGTCCTACCAGGACGTCTTCGCGGGCGACGCCCAGTGGCAGGCGCTGCCGATCCCGACCGGCAACACCTTCGAGTGGGACGCCGAGTCCACGTACGTCCGCAAGCCCCCGTACTTCGAGGGCATGACGATGGAGACCACCCCGGTCACCGACATCGTCGGCGCCCGTGTGCTCGCCAAGCTGGGCGACTCGGTCACCACCGACCACATCTCCCCGGCCGGCGCCATCAAGGCCGACACCCCGGCCGGCAAGTACCTCACCGAGCACGGTGTGGAGCGTCGTGACTTCAACTCCTACGGCTCGCGCCGAGGCAACCACGAGGTCATGATCCGCGGCACGTTCGCCAACATCCGCCTGCGCAACCAGATCGCGCCGGGCACCGAGGGCGGCTACACCCGCGACTTCACCCAGGGTGACGCCCCGGTGTCGTTCATCTACGACGCCTCGCAGAACTACCAGGACGCCGGCATCCCGCTGGTCATCCTGGGCGGCAAGGAGTACGGCTCCGGCTCGTCCCGCGACTGGGCCGCCAAGGGCACCGCGCTCCTCGGCGTCAAGGCCGTCATCACCGAGTCGTACGAGCGCATCCACCGCTCGAACCTCATCGGCATGGGCGTCCTGCCGCTCCAGTTCCCGGCCGGCCAGACGGCCGACTCGCTCGGTCTGACCGGCGAGGAGACCTTCTCCATCGAGGGCGTCACCGAGCTGAACGAGGGCACCACGCCGAGCACGGTCAAGGTCACCACCGACACCGGTGTCGAGTTCGACGCGGTCGTCCGCATCGACACCCCCGGCGAGGCGGACTACTACCGCAACGGCGGCATCATGCAGTACGTGCTCCGCAACCTGATCCGCGGCTGACCCCACCGGATCCCGTAGCACGAAACGGGCCCCGCTCCTCGGAAGAGGAGCGGGGCCCTTCGTCATGCCCTCGACCCCGAGGCCGAGCGGTACGACTAGAACATCAGACGGAAGCCGTTCCAGCCGCCCGTGCCGATCTTCACCTTGGCCTGGTACGGGGCGGAGGCGTTGCCCGTGCCCTTGTACAGCCAGAGCGCGCCGGCGCCGTCACGGGCCACCAGGTCGGCGTGGCCGTCGTAGTTCAGGTCGCCGACGGACAGCAGGTAGTTGTAGGCGTTCCAGCCGCCACCGATCTTCGTACGACCGGAGTAGGGGGCCTTGTAGTTGCCCGTGCCCTTGTAGAGCCAGAGCACGCCCGAACCGTCGCGCGCGACGATGTCGGCCTTGCCGTCGCCGGTCAGGTCGCCCTTGCCGGTGATCTGGTTGTACCCGCCCCAGCCGCCGCCGACCCGGACGCGCGGGGCGAGGGTGCCGTCGCCCTTGCCGAGGTACAGCCACAGCACGCCGGAGGCGTCCCGGGCGAGGAGGTCGTCGGAGGCCGCGCCACCCGCGTTGGCGGGAGAGAAGACGCGGTTGTAGACGCCCCAGCCGCCGCCGAGGTCACGGGAGTTCTGGCTCCAGGCCCCGTAGTACAGCCGGTTGTTCTCGACGAACCAGACGCCGTCGGACTCGCCGTCGCTGTTGACGTCCGTCTGGGTGACGTACTTCTTGTACTGGAAGCCGTAGCCGGTCTTCTCGGCGGCCGAGAGGCCACCGTTGTCGGTCGGGGCGTACCCGTAGATGTCACCGGAGTTGTTCACGCCGTACAGGGCGTTGATCGGGGTGACGGCGGCCGCGGTGTTCGCGGCGAAGGTGCTCGCGCGGGGGGCCGTGTCGACGGACTTGGCGGACGCCCCGGGGGTCTCGGCGGCCACGGCGGCGGAGGTGCCGGTGGCGACGAGGGCGGCCGTGACGGCCGCGACGGTCACACGGGACGCGAAGCCCGCGCGGTTCAGGCCAGAAGAGTTGGCCACGTGTACTCCAGATGCGAGTGGAATGAGGCAGGTCCCACCGCGCGTCCGTCACGGAGGAGGGAAGCGGTGGGACACCCCATGATCCCGGATCGTCCTTATGAAACCTTCACCGGTCGGGGTGTCTGTGACACAACTGTTTCGTTCCCTGTCGTATGTCCTCTTTGCCTCGTTCTGCCGTACGTTCGTCAACCAGACTCCACGGAGTCCCCCTAGCGGGCGATCCGTTCGGACGTCAAGACACTTGCAGGGCAAATATCAGGCCCGAAACGCCGCAGATCGTGGGTGCTTATCCCGCAGGTCTCAACTCGGGAAAGATGACCGGGGAAACCTCTCACGATCTTGCTCCGGCGAAGGGAAGTGGACTATACCTGTCGGCGTCCAACCAGTCGTATCCACACGACGGTTCGACGTCCGCACGACCCAGCTGCAAATGACCGCGGTGGCGGGGCCCTTCGCCTGTGGCGAGCCAGAAAACGGGTGACCGGTACACCGCATGAGTCCTGAATGAAGGCGAGGACTTGAGCATGGGATCCACCTCCGCACAGACCAATGAGGGCCTCGGACGCCGAGATCTGATCAAGCGTTCGGCCGCTATCGGTCTGATCTCCGTACCGAGCATGGGCTTCCTCTCCGCGTGTGCCAGCGGTGACGGCAGCGGTAATGAAAAGGTCGAGAAGGGCACGAAGTCCGACAAGAACCCGCTGGGTGTGAACGAGTCGGCTCCGTTCGACTTCGTCCTCTTCGACGGCGGGTTCGGTCAGGATTACGCCAAGGCCGCGGTCAAGCTCTACGAGAAGAATTACCCGAAGGCGAAGGTCAAGTTCACCCCGACCCAGAAGATCGCCACCACGCTCCAGCCCCGCTTCAACGGCGGCACCCCGCCCGACCTCATCGACAACTCGGGCGCCGAGCAGATGGACATGGGCGTCCTCGTCGGTCAGAAGCAGCTCGCGGACCTCACCCCGCTCCTCGACGCGCCGTCCATCGACGACCCGAGCAAGAAGGTCCGTGACACCCTGCGGCCCGGCATCGTCGAGATGGGCCAGTTCGACGGCCAGCCGTGCTGGGTCCTCAACTACGCCTACACCGTCTACGGCGTCTGGTACTCGCAGAAGCTCCTCGACTCGCTGGAGGCGAAGTACCCCGAGACCTGGGACGAGATGATCGAGGTCTGCGGGAAGGCCAAGAAGAAGGGCATCGCGCCCTGGACGTACGCGGGCAAGTACCCGTACTACCTCCCCTTCTCCCTCTACCCGATGATCGGCAAGGTCGGCGGGCGCGAGGTCCTGGACGCCATCGACAACCTGGAGCCGAAGGCCTGGGAGCACCCCGCGGTCAAGTCGTGTCTCGAGGCGTACTACGAGCTGGTCAAGAAGGGCTTCATCCTGGAAGGGACGCCCGGTCTCGACCACATCCAGTCGCAGACCGCGTGGACCGAGGGCAAGGCGCTGTTCCTCCCCAACGGCTCCTGGGTCGAGAACGAGGCCGCGAAGACCATGCCGGCCGACTTCAACCTGGCGGTCTCCGCCCCGACCGGCCTCGACGCCTCGGACAAGATGCCGTTCGGCACCATCTGGGCGGCCGGCGGCGAGCCCTTCATCGTCCCGGCGAAGGCGGCCAACGCCGAGGGTGGCATGGAGCAGCTGCGCATCATGCTCAGCGAGGCCTCCTCCAAGAGCTTCACGGAGTCCGTGAAGTCCCTGACCGCGCTGAACGGCGGCACCGACGGCGTCAAGATGACCCCGGGTCTCGCGTCCGGCGTCGCGGCCCTGAAGAAGGCCGGCGAGAACGTGGTCAACCCGCGCCTCCAGGACTGGTACGTCACCCTCCAGAAGGACCAGATCGGCGGCGCCGGTCTGGGCGAGATGATGGCCGGCCGCGCCACCCCGACCGAGACGATCAAGAAGATCCAGAAGTTCGCGGACGACGCGGCCAAGGACTCCTCGATCAAGCACTACAAGCACCAGTGAGCAGTGCCGGGGCCCCTTCCCGCCGACCGGGAGCGGGCCCCGGCCCCTCCGCGTGCCGCATCGGTGGCGCGCCTCCGCGGGAAGATCGGGGTCGGTAGGAATGCAACACGGCAAATACCGTTTCATCGTGGGGTTCCTGGTGGCCCCCCTCGCGCTCTATGCGCTGTTCGTCATCTGGCCGTTCATCCAGTCCATCTACTACTCGTTCACGGACTGGACCGGACTGAGCCCCGACTTCGGGATCGTCGGCTTCGACAACTACAGCAGGATGCTCGACGACGAGATCTTCTGGAAGTCGTTGCAGCACAGTCTGATCTTCGCGGTGGTGCTGCCGCTCGTCTCCATCGGGCTCGCGTTGTTCTTCGCATTCATGCTGAATGTCGGCGGTCGTCGCCGTAAAGGCGCAGCCATTGGCGGAGTTCGCGGTTCCGCTTTCTATAAGATCGTCTATTTCTTCCCTCAGGTGCTGTCGATCGCGATCGTCGCACTGCTCTTCCAGTTCGCATACAACCCGAGTGGCGGAGCAATCAACTCCGCATTGCGGGGGGTCGGTCTCGGAAGTATTCAGCCGAAGTGGCTGGGTGATCCGAACCTCGCTCTGATCTGTGTGATGGTGGTTCTGGTCTGGTCCACCGTCGGATTCTTCGTCGTCCTCTTCTCGGCCGGAATGGCGTCCATTCCCCGTGATTTCTACGAGGCGGCGCTGCTCGATGGCGCGAACCGGGTCACCACGTTCTTCAAGATCACCCTGCCGCTGCTCTGGGACACCGTGCAGTCGGGCTGGATCTACATGGGCATCCTGGCACTCGGCGCCGAGTCCTTCGCCGTCGTCCAGATCATGACCGTCGGCGTCAACGGCGGCGGGCCCGACTACTCGACCGTCGTCCTTCCGTTGTACGTGTACCAGAAGGCGTTCCGGGACGGTCAGGCCGCCTACGCCACGACCATCGGTGTCGCGCTCCTCCTCGTCACGCTCGCCTTCGCGGCCGTGGTGATGAAGCTGGGCCGACGCGAGCGGCTGGAGTTCTGATGAAGACCACCGACACGGCCACCCCCGGCGTCGAGTCCCCCGGCTCCCCGGGCGGTTCGGGACCCGCGGTCACCAAGGTGCCGCCCGCCCTCGGCAAGGAGCCCAAGAGCGAGGGGGCGACGCTCAACGTCTTCTCGCACGGCGTTCTGATCATCTGGGCGATCCTGGTCGTCCTGCCCCTGCTCTGGGCGGTCGTCAGCTCCTTCAAGACCGACCGGGCGATCTTCACCACCCCGTGGTCGCTCCCCGACACGCTGCACTTCGAGAACTGGTCGCGCGCCTGGACCCAGGCGCATATGAGCGACTACTTCCTGAACACGATCCTGGTGGTCGGCGGTTCGCTCATCGGCACCCTGCTCCTCGGCTCGATGGCCGCCTACGTCCTGGCGCGCTTCGACTTCCCGGGCAACCGCTTCATCTACTTCCTGTTCATCGGAGGGATGAGTTTCCCGATCATCCTGGCGCTTGTGCCGCTGTTCTACGTGATGCAGAACATGTCCCTGCTCAACACGTTGCCGGGGCTGATCCTGGTCTACATCGCGTACTCGCTGCCCTTCACCGTCTTCTTCCTCACCGCCTTCTTCCGTACCCTGCCGTCCTCGGTGGCGGAAGCGGCCTTCGTGGACGGTGCCTCGCACACCCGGACCTTCTTCCAGGTGATGCTGCCAATGGCCAAGCCCGGTCTGATCAGCGTCGGCATCTTCAACTTCCTCGGCCAGTGGAACCAGTACCTGCTGCCGACCGTGCTCAACACCGAGCCGGAGAAGAAGGTGCTCTCGCAGGGTCTGGTGCAGCTCGCGGTGAGCCAGGGCTACAAGGGCGACTTCTCGGGACTCTTCGCCGGTCTGGTGATGGCGATGCTCCCGGTCCTCGCCGCGTACATCATCTTCCAGCGGCAGGTGGTGACCGGCCTCACCGCCGGCGCCGTGAAGTGACGGCAGGGGGTGCGACGCCCCCAGCCGTGAAGTGAGGGAAGGGGCCGCGACGCCCTCTCGGCGGTACCCGGGATCACCCCCGCATCAGCCCCCCATCACCCCCACGTCACAGCCCCCTCAGAGCCCACATCGCAGCCCCCAGGGCCCCCGGCGCACCGCGCGCCGGGGGCCCTGGCGTGTGTCCCGGCCCGCTCCTGAGCCCGCCACCCGCCCCGGAGGCCGCCCGGTCGGCCATTCAAGGTCTTGACGGGAAGCGAGGCGAAAGCGTCCCCTTAGGGTTCACATGTTGGAGAAATAGTGGGAGTGAGTGGGTCTATGGAGACTCCGGGTTCGCAGACGTCGCTGCACCGGGCCAACCTCGAACGGGTCGTCCGCGCGGTGCGCATGGCCGGTTCGCTCACCCAGGCGGAGATCGCACGGGCGACGGGCCTCTCCGCCGCGACGGTCTCCAACATCGTCCGGGAGCTGAAGGAGAGCGGCACGGTCGAGGTCACCCCGACCTCGGCGGGCGGGCGCAGGGCCCGCAGCGTCTCGCTCTCCGGGGACGCCGGCATCGTGATCGGGGTGGATTTCGGCCACACCCACCTCAGGGTCGCCATCGGCAACCTCGCCCACCGGGTGCTGGCGGAGGAGGCCGAACCGCTCGATGTGGACGCCTCCGCCGCCGAGGGCTTCGACCGTGCGGAGCAGCTGGTCAGGAGGCTGATCCAGGACACCGGGGTCGACCAGGGCAAGGTGATCGGCGTCGGGCTCGGCGTCCCCGGGCCCCTCGACGTCTCGTCCGGCACGCTCGGCTCGACCTCGATCCTGCCGGGCTGGGGCGGTATCAATCCGGCCGAGGAGCTGTCCGGGCGGCTCGGCGTCCCCGTCCATGTCGACAACGACGCCAACCTGGGCGCGCTCGGCGAGCTGGTCTGGGGCGGCGGGCGCGGGGTCAGGGACCTGGCGTACATCAAGGTGGCCAGCGGCGTCGGCGCCGGGCTCGTCATCGACGGGCGGGTCTACCGGGGGCCCGGCGGCACCGCGGGCGAGATCGGGCACATCACGCTCGACGAGTCGGGACCGGTCTGCCGCTGCGGCAACCGGGGATGCCTGGAGACCTTCGCCGCCGCCCGGTACGTGCTGCCGCTGCTCCAGCCCGGTCACGGGCCCGATCTGACCATGGAAGGGGTGGTCCGGCTCGCCCGCGAGGGAGACCCGGGGTGCCGCCGGGTGATCGCCGACGTGGGACGGCACATCGGCAGCGGCATCGCGAGCCTCTGCAACCTTCTGAACCCGAGCCGGGTGGTGCTCGGCGGCGACATCGCCGAGGCGGGGGAGCTGCTCCTCGGACCGGTCCGGGATTCCGTGGCGCGGTACGCGATTCCCAGCGCCGCCCGGCAGCTGTCCGTGGTCCAGGGGGCGCTGGGCGGACGGGCCGAAGTGCTCGGGGCGCTCGCGCTGGTGCTGAGCGAGATGGGGGACTCGACCCTGCTGGAGAGTGTGCCGCCGGTGGCGGGGCGTTCCTCGGCGGGGACGCGGCTTGCCTACACCTAGAGAAACGGCTGCCTTCACTTAGAGAACGGACGGCACCGTTGTCATCTCGTTAATAATTTACTTCTTGACGGCAAGGTGCCGGGCGAGTTGACTTCGTGTCACCTCGGCCGCACATGACGCGGCCACGTCAGGGAGGCAAGTCCATGCACGCAGTGACGCACCGCGCCGTCATCGTCACGGCCGCGGTCTCGATGTCCCTCTCGCTCGCCGCCTGCGGCAAGGCGGGCGGCGGCGACAGCAATGACAAGGGAAGCTCCACCAAGATCGGGCTGCTCCTGCCCGAGAACAAGACCGCACGATACGAGGCGCTGGACAAACCCCAGTTCGAGAAGGCCGTCGCCGCCGCCTGTGCCGACTGCGAGGTCGTCTACAACAACGCGGTCTCCGATGTCGTCAAGCAGAAGCAGCAGTTCGACCAGCTGATCGCCGACGGGGTCAAGGTGATCGCCCTCGACCCGGTCGACGCCACCAAGGCCGCCGCGTGGGTCGCCGACGCCAAGGCCAAGGGCGTGCGGATCGTCGCGTACGACCGTGCGGTCGCGGGCGCCGACGCCTATGTCAGCCACGACAACACCAAGGTCGGCGAGCTTCAGGGGCAGGCCCTGCTGGCCGCCCTCGGCGCCAAGGCGGCCACCGCCAAGGTGGTGATGATCAACGGCGACGAGAAGGACCCGAACGCGGCCCTCTTCAAGAAGGGCGCCCACAGCGCCCTCGACGGCAAGGTCGGCAAGGTCGTCTACGAGGCGTCCGGCGAGTGGGATCCGAAGATCGCCGGAGAGAAGATGTCCGCCGCGATCTCCTCCGTCGGCAAGAGCGGCATCGGCGCCGTCTACTCCGCCAACGACGGCATGGCGGGCGGTGTCATCACCTCCCTGGAGAACGCCGGCATCAGGGACATCCCGGTCGGCGGCCAGGACGCCGAGGCCGCCGGCATCCAGCGGATCATCGCGGGCAGCCAGACCTTCACCATCTACAAGTCGCCGCTCCAGCTCGCCCCCGAGGCCGCCAAGTTCGCGGTGAACCTCCTCAAGGGCAAGGAGCCCGGCGCCCAGGGCGCGACCGACGGCGTGCCGTCGACGCTCTTCCCGCCGGTCGTGGTCGACCGGAAGAACATCCAGTCCACGGTGATCAAGGACGGCATCTACCGGGCGTCCGAGCTGTGCACCCCGGACCTCGCCGCCCGCTGCACCGCCCTCGGCGTCAAGTGAGCCACCGGCCCGCGCGGGGAGAGGACACCCCGCCCGAGCCGCACTGAGCCCGCCGGTCCCCGCACGGGACCGGCGCGACCGACCGGCCCCCATGGGCCCGGTCACACGGATCGGCCCCGTCACCGGCCCGCGCGAGAGCGCGGCTTCGCGTACGGGGGCCCCGAGCCCCTCGTACGGCCGGAAGGCGTACGACCGGTCCGTCCCCGCCCGTCCGGTCCCCGGCCGACCCAGACCCCGCTGTCGGTCCGGGGGCCGGACGGGCCCCTTCGATACTTCGGCGCCGCACGGCGGCGCGTCAGGCGGCCGCTCCCGGGGCGGCGAAGGAGTTGGTTCACGTGTCCCAGACGCCCGTGCTGGCGTTACGCGGAATCTTCAAGCGGTTCGGAGCGGTCCAGGTCCTCTCCGGAGTCGATCTCGAAGTCCACGCGGGAGAGGTCGTCGCCCTCGTCGGCGACAACGGAGCGGGAAAGTCCACGCTGGTCAAGACCATCGCCGGAGTCCACCCCATCGACGAAGGCGTCATCGAGTGGGACGGCGAGCGCGTCGAGGTCCAGCGCCCCCACGACTCCCAGAACCTCGGGGTCGCGACCGTCTACCAGGACCTCGCGCTCTGCGACAACCTCGATGTCGTCGCCAATCTGTTCCTCGGCCGGGAGATCGTGAGGGGCGGAGTCCTCGACGAGGTCGCCATGGAGAAACGGGCCGAGGACCTCCTGGCCACCCTCTCCATCCGCATCCCCAGCGTCCGCATCCCCGTCGCCGCCCTCTCCGGCGGACAGCGCCAGGTCGTCGCCATCGCGCGCGCCCTGGTCGGCGACCCCCGGATCGTGATCCTCGACGAGCCGACCGCGGCCCTCGGCGTCGAGCAGACCGCACAGGTCCTCGACCTGGTCGAGCGCCTGCGCGAGCAGGGCCTCGGCGTCCTCCTCATCAGCCACAACATGGCCGATGTGCGGGCCGTCGCCGACACCGTCGCCGTCCTGCGCCTCGGCCGCAACAACGGCACCTTCCCGGTGGCCGGCACCACCCACGAGGAGATCATCGCCGCGATCACCGGAGCCACGGACAACGCCGTGACCCGCCGCCAGGCCCGCACCACGGAGGTGACGCGATGAGCACGACCCCGTCGGCGCCGGAGAGCGCGACGCCCGGCCCCCGTACGACCCGCTCGACGTCCGAAGCCCCCGCGCCCCCCGCCCGTACGCCCGCCGCCGTCGACCCCCGGCTGCTCGTGCGCGAGCGGGGCTTCCAGGGGTACGCGGCGGAGTTCCGACGCAAGATCCGGTCCGGTGAGATCGGCTCGCTGCCCGTGGTGGTCGGCCTGATCGTCATCGGCGTCGTCTTCCAGGCACTCACCGGCAACTTCATCACCTCGTACAACCTCGACCAGATCACGCTGTACGCGGTCGGCCCCGGCATCATGGCCGTCGGCATCGTCTTCGTCCTGCTGCTCGGCGAGATCGACCTGGCGGTCGGTTCCGTCGCCGGGCTCGCCGGTGCCGTCTGGGGCGTCCTCGGCACCGACCTGCCCGACTCCCTCGCCCTGCTGCTCGGGATCCTCTCGGGCACCCTGATCGGCGCCTTCCACGGGCTGGTCTTCGCGAGGATCGGCGTGCCCGCCTTCGTCGTCACGCTGGCCGGGTTCCTCGGCTGGGCCGGGCTCCAGACCTGGGTGATGGGGGACCGCTCCACCATCCCCACCCCGATCGGCAGCTTCGTCGGCGACCTCACCAAGTACTACTTCTCCGACATCGCCGCCGCCTACGGCCTCGCCGTCGTGGTCGTCGTCGCCTTCTTCCTCGCCCAGTTCCGCGACGCCCGCCGCCGCAGGGCCGCCGGGCTGCCGCACCGCCCGCCGAGCGAGATCCTGCTGCGCACCGCCGTCCTCGCGGTCCTGGTCCTCGTCGCCGCGTACGGCTTCAACCAGGAGCAGGGCCTGCCGCTCTCCCTGGTGATCTTCCTGGTGATCCTGCTCGTCACCGACTTCGTGCTGCGCCGCACCACGTACGGCCGTCAGGTCTTCGCCGTCGGCGGCGGCATCGAGGCGGCCCGCAGGGCCGGGATCAACGTGTCCTGGATCCGGACCTCGGTCTTCATGGTCTCCGGCACGCTCGGCGCCGTCGGAGGTCTGTTCCTCGCCTCCGCGACCGGCGGCGCCGACCGCTCCCTCGGCGGCGGCAACCAGCTGATGATGTGCATCGCCGCCGCCGTCATCGGCGGTACGTCCCTGTTCGGCGGACGGGGCAAGGTCTGGTCGGCGCTCCTGGGCATCCTGGTGATCCAGTCGATCGTCCAGGGCCTCAACCAGCTGAACCTGTCCTCGAACGCCATCCAGTACATGATCACCGGGGCCGTCCTGCTCATCGCCGTGATCATCGACTCGGTCTCCCGCCGCACCCAGAAGACGGCGGGCCGCGCCTGACCGACCGCCCCGCGACAGCCGAAAGGGCCGCCTTCCCCGTACGGGTGTACGGAGTGGGCGGCCCTTTCCGGTCCCCGAAGGGTGCGGGGTCACGGGGATACGGCGGTGGCGACGGCCGGTTCGGGCGTGGTGGCAGGGGCGGTCGCCGCCGTCCTGCGCTCCAGGGCGGTCGACCAGAAGGCGAGGAGCAGCGCGGAGCAGGCGAGGGCGGCGCCGACCCAGTTCGGGGCGGTGTAGCCGAAGCCGCCCGCGATGACGAGCCCGCCGAGCCAGGCGGCGAGGGCGTTGCCGAGGTTGAAGGCGCCGACGTTGACGGCGGAGGCCAGGGTGGGGGCGCCGTGGGCCTGGTCGAGGACGCGCTTCTGGAGCGGCGGCACGGTGGCGAAGCCGAAGGCTCCGATGAGGAAGAGGGTGAGCGCGGCGAGGATCTTGTCGTGGGCGGTGAGGACGAAGAGGGCCAGGACGACCGCGAGCGAGGCGAGGGCGGTGTAGAGGAGCGGCATGAGCGCCCGGTCGGCGTACCGCCCGCCGACCAGGTTGCCGACGAACATGCCGAGGCCGAAGAGGACGAGGAGCCAGGTGACGGCGGCGTCGGAGTAACCGGCGACCTCGGTCATCATCGGCGCGACGTAGGTGATGGCGGTGAAGACGCCGCCGAAGCCGAGGGCGGTCATCGCCATCGCGAGCAGGACCTGGGGGTTGCGGAAGGCGCCGAGTTCCCCGCGCAGCCGGACGCCCTCGGGGCGGGGCAGGGCGGGGACGAGCCGGGCGATGCCGAGCATCCCGACGAGACCGAGCGAGGCGACGGCGAGGAAGGCGGCGCGCCAGCTCACCGTCTGGCCGATGAAGGTGCCGAGCGGTACGCCCACGACGGTGGCCACGGTCAGTCCGCTGAACATCAGGGCGATGGCGTTCGCCTTCTTGTCCGGGGCGACCAGACCGGCGGCGACGACGGAGCCTATGCCGAAGAACGAGCCGTGGGCGAGGGAGGCGACCACCCGTCCCGCCAGCATCAGCTCGAAGGTCGGGGCGAGGGCGGAGAGCGTGTTGCCGACCACGAACAGGCCCATCAGGACCATGAGCATCCGCTTGCGGCTCACCCGGTTGCCCAGGACGGTCAGCACGGGAGCGCCGACGACGACGCCGAGCGCGTAGCCGGTGACGAGCAGACCGGCGGTGGGGATCGTGACGCCGTAGTCGGCGGCGATGTCGGGCAGCAGCCCCATGACCACGAACTCGGTGGTCCCGATGCCGAAGGCCCCGATGGTCAGGGCGAGGAGCGCGAGAGGCACGGGGTCTCCCCTTCTCGGTTGCTTGAGTGAGCCGTTAAGGAGATGCCACAATAATTGCACACGCGCGATAAATGCAAACGCGGGCAATGTGTGATGTCTGCGGGACGGCGAGAGAAGGATGGCGGCGTGAAGCGGGTACCCGGAGTGGTGGCGGGGCGGGTACCGGAGCGGTGGCAGGGCGGGTACCGGAGCGGTGGCGGAAGCGGGTGCCCGGGTGGAGGCGGAAGCGGGTGTCCGGGCGGAGGCGGGACGGCTGCTGCTCGGGGGTGGTGGGGGCGCGAGTGAGGGGCGCGCGTCGTGGGCTTTCGCGCTGGGGCGGCTCCGCTCGTAGAATCGCGCGGTGAACGAGAACCTCCCCCCGTGCCCCCAGTGCTCCGGCGTCTACACCTACGAGATGGGCGCCCTGCTCGTCTGTCCCGAGTGCGGCCACGAGTGGCAGCCCGCCGCCGGGACCGCGAGCGAAGGCGTCGACGGCGGCGCGAAGGTAGTCCGTGACGCCGTGGGTAACGTCCTCGCCGACGGCGACACCGTGACCGTCGTCAAGACCCTCAAGGTCAAGGGCAACCCCAGCGGCATCAAGGCGGGCACCAAGGTCCGCAACATCCGCCTCATCGACGGCGTCGACGGCCATGACATCGACTGCAAGGTGGACGGCTTCGGCGCCATGTACCTCAAGTCCAGCCTGGTCAAGAAGGCCTGACGCGCCCCCGGAGCGCGGAGGGCGGAGAGCCGGTGGCCCCCGGGGGCGGCGCTCCGCTCCGGGACCGGCCCCCACCGGCCGGGAGGCCCGCCGCGCGGGGCCGTACGGATCAGCGGCATGTAGGCCATTCGAGTGACGACCGACTCCCCGGCCCGATGCCCACGATCCAAGACGGAACATTAGACTCGACAAATCGGCATGCTCGACCAGCTCAAACGCAAGGAGGCACGGGTGGCTCTGCTGACCCGTATCAGGGGACCGCGAGATCTGGACCGGCTCTCCCCGGAACAGCTGGACCAGCTGGCCGACGAGATCAGGACGTTCCTCGTGGACGCCGTCTCCAAGACCGGCGGCCATCTCGGACCCAACCTCGGTGTGGTCGAGCTGACCATCGCCCTGCACCGGGTGTTCGACTCCCCGAAGGACAAGGTCCTCTGGGACACCGGCCACCAGAGCTACGTCCACAAGCTGCTCACGGGCCGCCAGGACTTCTCCCGGCTCAAGATGAAGGGCGGCCTCTCCGGCTACCCCTCGAAGGCCGAGTCCGAGCACGACGTCATCGAGAACTCGCACGCCTCCACGGTCCTCGGCTGGGCCGACGGCCTCGCCAAGGCCAACGAGGTCCTGAAGAAGGACGACCACGTCGTCGCCGTCATCGGCGACGGCGCCCTCACCGGAGGCATGGCCTGGGAGGCGCTGAACAACATCGCCGCCGCCAAGGACCGCCCGCTCGTCATCGTCGTCAACGACAACGAGCGCTCCTACGCGCCCACCATCGGCGGCCTCGCCAACCATCTGGCGACCCTGCGCACCACCGACGGCTACGAGCGCTTCCTCGCCCGCGGCAAGGACATCCTGGAGCGCACCCCCGTCGTCGGGAAGCCGCTCTACGAGACCCTGCACGGAGCCAAGAAGGGCCTCAAGGACTTCATCGCCCCCCAGGGCATGTTCGAGGACCTCGGCCTGAAGTACGTCGGCCCCATCGACGGCCACGACATCGAGGCCCTGGAATCCGCCCTGACGCGCGCCAAGCGCTTCGGCGGCCCCGTGATCGTCCACTGCCTCACCGAGAAGGGCCGGGGCTACCAGCCCGCCCTCCAGGACGAGGCCGACCGCTTCCACGCCGTCGGCAAGATCCACCCCGACACCGGACTGCCCATCGCTTCCTCCGGCGCCGACTGGACCAGCGTCTTCGGCGAGGAGATGGTCGCGCTCGGCAAGGAGCGCGAGGACATCGTGGCGATCACCGCCGCCATGCTCCAGCCCGTCGGCCTCGACCGCTTCGCCAAGGCCTTCCCCGAGCGGGTCTACGACGTCGGCATCGCCGAGCAGCACGCCGCGGTCTCCGCCGCCGGCCTCGCCACCGGCGGCGTCCACCCGGTCTTCGCCGTCTACGCGACCTTCCTCAACCGCGCCTTCGACCAGGTCCTGATGGACGTGGCCCTGCACAAGTGCGGCGTCACCTTCGTCCTGGACAGGGCCGGTGTCACCGGCACCGACGGCGCCTCCCACAACGGCATGTGGGACATGTCCATCCTCCAGGTCGTGCCCGGTCTGCGACTCGCCGCCCCGCGCGACGCCGACCAGGTCCGCGCCCAGCTCCGCGAGGCCGTCGAGGTCACCGACGCGCCGACCGTGGTCCGCTTCTCCAAGGGCGCCGTGGGCCCGGCCGTCCCCGCGCTGCGCCGGATCGGCGGCATGGACGTCCTGCGCGAGCCCGCCACCGATCTCCCCGACGTCCTGCTCGTCTCCGTCGGCGCGCTCGCCCCGATGTGCCTGGAGATCGCCGATCTCCTCGACCGGCACGGCATCTCCACCACCGTGATCGACCCCCGCTGGGTCAAGCCCGTCGACGAGGCTCTCGCCCCGCTCGCCGAGCGCCACCGGGTCGTCGTCACCGTCGAGGACAACAGCCGCGTCGGCGGCGTCGGTTCCGCCGTCGCCCAGGCGCTCCGCGACGCGGGCGTGGACGTCCCGCTCCGGGACTTCGGCATCCCGCCGCGCTTCCTCGACCACGCCTCCCGCGGCGAGGTCCTGGCCGAGATCGGCCTGACCGCCCCCGACATCGCCCGTCAGGTCACCGGTCTGGTCTCGCGGCTCGACGGTCTTCCCCGCGCCCTCGACGCCGAACGGGTCGAGCAGGCAGCCGGGAGCGCCACCCCCGAGGTGGAGCCCGCCCGCGACTGACGGACTTCCTCACTCCCCGTCACCCCAGGGGCCGGTTGGTTCACTCTTCGGAGTGCCGACCGGCCCTTTCGCGTGCATTCTGACCACAAGACGGGCAGCCCCATGGCAGGGAGGTACGACGATGAGTACGGACCAACGGCCACGCGCCGGCTCGGGGATGTTCCGGACCAAGTCGGTCGAGCAGTCGATCCGCGACACCGAGGCACCCGAGCACGCGCTCCGCAAGTCCCTGTCCGCCTGGGATCTGACGGTGTTCGGAGTCGGCGTCATCATCGGCACCGGCATCTTCGTCCTCACCGGCAAGGTCGCCAAGGAGAACGCGGGACCGGCCACCGCCCTCGCCTTCGTCGCCGCGGGCATCGTCTGCGCCCTGGCCGCCCTCTGCTACGCCGAGTTCGCCTCGACGGTGCCGGTGGCCGGATCGGCGTACACCTTCGCGTACGCCTCCATCGGCGAGCTGCCCGCCTGGACCATCGGATGGGACCTCGTCCTGGAATTCGCCCTGGGGACGGCGGTGGTCGCCGTCGGCTGGTCGGGGTACGTCCGCTCGCTCCTGGACAACATCGGCTGGCATCTGCCCGCCTCGCTCGAAGGGCCCGACATCCCCGGCGGCACCTTCGACATCCTCGCCTTCGGGCTCGTCCTCCTGCTGACCGTCGTCCTCGTCCTCGGGATGAAGCTCTCCGCCCGGATCACCAGCGTCGTCGTCACGATCAAGGTGATCGTGGTGCTGATCGTGATCGTCGCGGGTCTGTTCTTCGTCTCCGCCGAGAACTACAAGCCCTTCATCCCGCCCGCCGTCGCCCCACCCGGCGGCGGCTCCGACTGGACCGAGCCGCTGATCCAACTGATGTTCGGGTACCAGCCGACCAACTTCGGAGTGATGGGCATCTTCACCGCCGCCTCCGTCGTCTTCTTCGCCTTCATCGGCTTCGACGTGGTGGCCACGGCAGCCGAGGAGACCAAGCTGCCGCAGCGGGACATGCCCCGGGGCATCCTCGGCTCCCTCCTCATCTGCACCGTGCTCTACGTGGCCGTCGCCCTCGTCGTCACCGGCATGCAGCACTACACGGAGCTGTCCGTGAGCGCCCCCCTCGCCGACGCCTTCAAGGCCGTCGGACACCCGTTCTACGCGGGCGTGATCAGCTTCGGCGCCGCCATCGGCCTCACCACGGTCTGTCTGATCCTGCTCCTGGGCCAGACCCGGGTGTTCTTCGCGATGAGCCGGGACGGACTGCTGCCGCGCTTCTTCTCCGTCACCCACCCGCGCTTCCACACCCCCTACCGCCCCACCATCCTGCTCGGCGTGATCATCGCCGTCGTCGCGGGCTTCACCAGCATCAACGAACTCGCCACCCTGGTGAACATCGGCACCCTCTTCGCCTTCATCGTGGTCGCCGTCGGCGTCATCGTCCTCCGCCGCGCCCGCCCCGACCTGCCCAGAGCCTTCCGCACCCCCTGGGTGCCCGCCCTGCCGATCATCTCCATCGCCGCCTCGTTCTGGCTGATGCTCAACCTGCCGGGCGAGACCTGGTTCCGCTTCGCCGTCTGGATGCTGATCGGCTTCGTCGTGTACTTCCTGTACGGGCGCCGTCACAGTCGGCTCGCGCGGGAGAGTGCCGCCCCGCACTCCTGAGCCCCGACGCCGAAGGCGCGGAAAAGCGGCTCGGGGAGGGCGACTACAGTCGGCTCGTACCCGAACTCCTTCCGACGACCGGAGTGCTGGATCCCCCCATGGCGAATCGATCACAGGTCCCCGCTGCCCGTTCCCACGGCTCCGCCGCCCCGCACCTCCAGGGAGCCTGGCTGACCAGGGGAGCGGACGGCAGGTTCAGTGCCTATCTGCCGCGGAACGGGGAGGTGGTGCGCTGGACCGAGCAGCCGGACGGCAGTTGGAGCGGACCCGATTCGCTCGGCGGGGACGGGCTCGACCCCTTCCTGGCCGTCGGCCAGGGCGCCGACCGCTATGTGCACCTCGTCGGGCTGCGCCCTGTCGGCGGGGGAGAGGGAAACGTCGAACTGGTGCACTCCGTCCAGTTCCAGACCGGCCGCCCCGCCGCCGCCTGGCGCTCCATCGGCCACTCCAACGGCAAGAGCCCCTGGACCGGCAACCCCTCCGTCACCGTGGACGCCCAGGGTCGCGCGTACGTCTTCGTGCGCAACGCCGGAGGCGGACTGAGCGTGCGCGCCCAGAAGGACGCCGGGGGCTGGCACCCCTGGTGGGACCTGCACGGCTGGAAGACCGACGCCTCCCCGGTGGCCGTCTGCAACGGCGAGGGGCGCGTCGAACTCCTCACGGCGACCGAGAAGGGGCTGTTCCACTACGTCCAGGAGGAGCCCGGCGGCCGCCCCGTCCGCAAGGACCCGCTGCCCGCCGAGGTCACCTTCGGCACCCTCGCGGCCGTCACGGGCCCCTCCGGGAACGTGACGCTCTTCTACGTCGACAAGACGGCCAAGGTCCGTGCCTGGTCCCCCGGACGCTCCCTTGAGCCCACGGTCCTCGGCGACGCCGCCGGTACCGGGCGGCTCTCCGCCACCCGCTGCCTCATCGACGGCTTCGACTGCACGGTCCTCGCCCAGCAGTCCGCCGACGGACGGCTGGCCCTCGCCGCCTACCCGAGCGAGAAGGAGGACGAGGGGATCGCATGGGCGGAGACGGGGGAGCCCCGGGGCGAACTCGCCACCGTCCTCACCCGGGGGCTCGACGGCCGGCTCGTCGCCATGTCCCTGGTCGGCGACAGCACCCTGATCACCACCCGCCAGAAGGCGACCGCCGAGGGGCTCCTCCTGGAGGGCTGGCGCTCCATAGGCTGACCGCGAGAACGGGCCCGTACGCCGGAAAGGCTCCGTGACCACGGGAAACCCCGTGACGGCGGAAAGGGCTCCGCGGCGATGGAGAACGGCCCCGTGACGGCGGGAACGGTCCCGTGACGACGGGAACGGCCCCGTGAGACGGAGAACGGCCCCGGCACCTGGAAGAGGTGCCGGGGCCGTTCTCCTTGGGCCCAGGGGAGGTTACGCCGGGACGCTCGCCACGCCCTGTGCCAGGAAACGCTTGCCGTTGGCGCGCTCGGAGACGCCCTCACGGTCCAGGTACGGCGTGATGCCGCCCAGGTGGAAGGGCCAGCCCGCACCCGTGATCAGGCAGAGGTCGATGTCCTGCGCCTCGGCGACGACACCCTCCTCCAGCATCAGGCCGATCTCCTGCGCCACCGCGTCCAGGACGCGGTCGCGGACCTGCTCCTCGGTCAGGACGACATCGCCCTGCCGCAGGAGCGCGGCGACCTCGGGGTCCAGCTCCGGCTTGAAGCCGTTCTCCGGCTTGTAGACGTAGAAGCCGCGCTTGCCCGCCTCGACGACCGCCTTCAGGTTGGGGGAGACCGTGAAGCGGTCGGGGAAGGAGCGGTTCAGGGTCTCGGAGACGTGCAGACCGATCGCCGGACCGACCAGTTCGAGGAGGACCAGCGGGGACATCGGCAGGCCCAGCGGCTCGACCGCCTTCTCCGCCGTGGCCACCGGGGTGCCCTCGTCGATGACGTTCTGGATCTCGCCCATGAAGCGGGTCAGGATGCGGTTCACGACGAACGCCGGGGCGTCCTTGGTGAGGACTGCGGTCTTCTTCAGCTTCTTCGCCACGCCGAACGCGGTGGCGAGCGAGGCGTCGTCGGTCCGCTCGCCGCGGACGATCTCCAGGAGCGGGAGGATCGCGACCGGGTTGAAGAAGTGGAAGCCGACCACGCGCTCGGGGTGCTTCAGCTTCGAGGCCATCTCCGAGACGGAGAGCGAGGAGGTGTTGGTGGCGAGGACCGCGTGCGCCGGGGCGACCGCCTCGACCTCCGCGAACACCTTCTGCTTGACGCCCATCTCCTCGAACACGGCCTCGATGATGAAGTCCGCGTCCGCGAAGCCCTCGGCCTTGTCCAGGACGCCGGAGACCAGGCCCTTGAGACGGTTGGCCTTGTCCTGGTTGATCCGGCCCTTGCCCAGCAGCTTCTCGATCTCGCCGTGGACGTAGCCCACGCCCTTGTCCACGCGCTCCTGGTCGATGTCGGTCAGGACGACCGGCACCTCGAGGCGGCGCAGGAAGAGCAGGGCGAGCTGGGAGGCCATCAGACCGGCGCCGACGACGCCGACCTTGGTGACGGGGCGCGCCAGGGACTTGTCCGGGGCGCCCACCGGGCGCTTCCCGCGCTTCTGCACCAGGTTGAAGGCGTAGATGCCGGAGCGCAGCTCGCCGCTCATGATCAGGTCCGCGAGGGCCTGGTCCTCGGCGTCGAAGCCCTTCTGAAGGTCGCCGTCCTTGGCCGCCGCCATGATGTCGAGGGCGCGGTAGGCGGCCGGAGCGGCGCCGTGCACCTTGGCGTCGGCGAGGGCGCGGCCCTTGGCGACGGCCTGGTCCCAGGCCTCGCCCCGGTCGATCTCGGGGCGGTCGACGGTCACGGAGCCGTCGAGGACGCCGGCCGTCCAGACCAGCGACCGCTCCAGGAAGTCGGCGCCCTCGAACAGGGCGTCGGCGATGCCGAGTTCGAAGACCTGCTTGCCCTTGAGCTGGCGGTTCTGGTTCAGGGCGTTCTCGATGACGACCGTGACGGCCTTCTCCGCGCCGATCAGGTTCGGCAGGAGCGCGCAGCCGCCCCAGCCGGGCACCAGACCGAGGAAGACCTCGGGCAGCGAGAAGGCCGGCAGGGCCTTCGACACGGTGCGGTAGGTGCAGTGCAGACCGACCTCGACGCCGCCGCCCATGGCCGCGCCGTTGTAGTACGCGAAAGTCGGCACGGCGAGCGCGGACAGACGCTTGAAGACGTCGTGGCCGCCCTTGCCGATGGCGAGCGCCTCTTCGTGGCTCCGCAGCAGCTCGACGCCCTTGAGGTCGGCGCCGACGGCGAAGATGAACGGCTTGCCGGTGATGCCGACGCCGACGATCTCACCGTTCGCGGCCTCGGCCTCGACCTGGTCGATCGCGGCGCTCAGGTTGGCCAGCGACTGCGGGCCGAAGGTGGTCGGCTTGGTGTGGTCGAAGCCGTTGTCCAGCGTGATCAGGGCGAACCTGCCCACACCCGCGGGCAGTTCGAAGTGCCGTACGTGGGCGCTGGTGACGACCTCGTCGGGGAAGAGCGCGGCGGCGCCCTTCAGAAGCTCGGCGGTGGTGCTCACTTGCCCTCCCAGTGGGGGTTCTCCCAGATGACCGTGGCGCCCATGCCGAAGCCGACGCACATGGTGGTGAGGCCGTAACGGACCTGCGGCTGCTCCTCGAACTGGCGGGCCAGCTGCGTCATCAGACGGACGCCGGAGGAGGCGAGCGGGTGGCCGTAGGCGATGGCGCCGCCGTACTGGTTCACCCGGGCGTCGTCGTCGGCGATGCCGTAGTGCTCCAGGAAGGCGAGGACCTGCACGGCGAAGGCCTCGTTGATCTCGAAGAGGTCGATGTCCTCGATGGACAGACCGGCCTTCGCGAGGGCCTTCTCGGTGGCCGGGATCGGGCCGTAGCCCATGACCTCGGGCTCGACGCCGACGAAGGCGTACGAGACGAGGCGCATCTTGACCGGGAGGCCGTTCTCGCGGGCGAAGTCCTCGGAGGCGATGATCGAGGCGGTGGCACCGTCGTTGAGACCGGCGGCGTTGCCCGCGGTGACGTTGCCGTGGACGCGGAAGGGCGTCTTCAGACCGGCGAGCGACTCCAGGGTGGTGCCGGGGCGCATCGGCTCGTCGGCGGTGACCAGACCCCAGCCGGTCTCGCCGGTGGAGGCGTCGGTGCGTCGGACCGAGATCGGCACCAGGTCCTGCTGGATCTTGCCGTCGGCGTACGCCTTGGCGGCCTTCTCCTGCGAGCGCACGGCGTACTCGTCGGCGCGGAGCTTGGTGATGCCGGGGTAGCGGTCGTGCAGGTTCTCGGCGGTCATGCCCATGAAGAGGGCGGACTCGTCGACGAGCTTCTCCGACACGAAGCGCGGGTTCGGGTCGACGCCCTCGCCCATGGGGTGGCGGCCCATGTGCTCGACGCCACCGGCGATGACGGCGTCGTACGCGCCGAACGCGATCGAACCGGCGAGGCTGGTCACCGCGGTGAGGGCGCCGGCGCACATGCGGTCGATGGAGTAGCCGGGCACCGACTGCGGCAGCCCGGCGAGGATGCCCGCCGTGCGGCCGAGGGTCAGGCCCTGGTCGCCGATCTGCGTGGTCGCGGCGACGGCGACCTCGTCGATCTTCGCGGGGTCGAGGGCCGGGTTGCGGCGCAGCAGCTCCCGGATGGCCTTCACGACGAGGTCGTCGGCCCGGGTCTCGTGGTAGATGCCCTTCGGGCCCGCCTTGCCGAACGGGGTGCGGACGCCGTCGACGAAGACGACGTCCCTGACGGTACGAGGCACGATGGCTCTCCTCCAGGGTGCGGGATGGCACTGCTGCCGCGGCACACGCCTAAGCGTGCGCTTGCTCCGCCCATGCTACTTGCGGGTAACCAGGCTGCCCAGTCCTTGGGGCCCAAGCGGCGAAGGTCACACCCGGAACCTTGCCGGAACGGCCGGGGCGACGCCAGGGAATGCCGGGAGCACGGGGGCGGGGCGGGGCGGAACCTCATGGCGCCATTGCCCTGCGGCCCTGCGGCCCTGCGGGGCTCCGCGATCCACGCCCTGCGTCCTGCGGCCTCCCGGCCCCGCGCCCCGGCCCCGTGCCCTGCGGTCCCACGGGCCCCGCGATCCACACGCCGTGCCCTGCGGTCCCACGGGCCCCGCGATCCACACGCCGTGCCCTCCCGGCCCCTCGCCCAGCGGCCTCCCCGCACCGTCCCGTCCGGCCCCGCCCCGTCCCCCGAAACACCGAGACGGCCCCCGGTGTCCTGTCGGATGTCGGGGGCCGTCTCGGTGTGGCCGGGGTCAGGAGGAGGCCGTCAGGGCCTTCACCAGGAGCGGGGTCACCAGTTCCACCTGCCAGGGGCGGGCGCCGTACCCGGTGAGGGCGGCGGCCACGGTGGTGGTCCCGGCCGTCGGCGGCTCCCAGCAGACCCGGCGCACGGTGTCCGGGGTGATCAGGTTCTCCTGCGGCAGGTGCAGCGTCTCGGCGAGCGCCGACACCGCCGTCCGCGCCGCGGCGAGCCGGGCGGCGGCTGCCGGGTCCTTGTCGGCCCAGGCGCGCGGCGGCGGCGGGCCCGCCAGCTGGGTGCCCGGCTGCGGCAGCTCGCTCTCCGGCAGCGCCCTGGCCCGGTCCACCGCCGCCTGCCACTGCTCCAGCTGACGGCGGCCCATCCGGTGCCCGAAGCCGGGCAGGGCGGTGAGCGCGGCCACGTTCACCGGGACGGCGAGCGCCGCCTCCACGATCGCGGCGTCGCTCAGCACCTTGCCGGGGGAGACGTCACGGCGCTGGGCGGCGCGGTCGCGGGCCGTCCACAGCTCCCGTACGACCGCCATCTGGCGGCGGCGCCGCACCTTGTGCATGCCGGAGGTACGCCGCCACGGGTCCTTGCGCGGCGGGGCGGGCGGGGCGGAGGCGATCGCGTCGAACTCCTGGAGCGCCCACTCCAGCTTGCCCTGGCGGTCGAGTTCCTTCTCCAGCTCGTCGCGGAGGTCGACGAGCAGCTCCACGTCGAGCGCCGCGTACCGCAGCCAGGGCTCGGGCAGCGGGCGGGTCGACCAGTCAACGGCGGAGTGGCCCTTCTCCAGGGCGAATCCGAGGACGGACTCGACCATCGCGCCGAGGCCGACGCGCGGGAAGCCCGCGAGCCGTCCGGCCAGCTCCGTGTCGAAGAGCGAGGTCGGCAGCATGCCTATGTCCCGCAGGCACGGCAGGTCCTGGGTCGCCGCGTGGAGGATCCACTCGGCGCCGCCGAGGGCCTCGCCGAAGGCGGAGAGGTCGGGGCAGCCCACCGGGTCGATGAGCGCGGTGCCCGCGCCCTCGCGGCGGAGCTGGACGAGATAGGCGCGCTGGCCGTAGCGGTACCCGGAGGCGCGCTCGGCGTCGACGGCGACGGGGCCCCGGCCCGCGGCGAAGGCGGAGATCACCTCGGTGAGGGCGTCCGCGCTCGCGACGACGGGCGGAATCCCCTCGCGGGGCTCCAGCAATGGGATCGGAAGCCCATTCGCAGGGACATCGTCGTCCGGGGGGCCGCCCCCGGTGGTGCGCAGTGCTGTGTCTGCTGCGGTCTCTTGGGCGTCGGTCACCTGTCAAGGGTATCGGTGAACGGCAAGCGCCTGTCGACGGAACGTTCCGTCGACAGGCGCGGGCTTGTCGTCGACCGCTGGGGTCAGTGGATGATCCCGGTCCGCAGGGCCACCGCGACCATGCCGGCGCGGTCTCCGGTGCCCAGCTTGCGGGCGATCCGGGCGAGGTGGCTCTTCACGGTGAGGGCCGAGAGGCCCATGGAGACGCCGATGGCCTTGTTCGACTGGCCTTCCGCGACGAGCCGGAGCACCTCGACCTCACGGCCGGAGAGCTCGCGGTAGCCGCCCGGGTGGCTCGGGGCACCCGGGGGGCGGCGGTGGCCGAGCCGGGCGGCGGCGGCACCGATGGGGGCGGCGCCGGGCCGGGTCGGGTGGCCGATGTTGGTCCGGGTGCCGGTGACGACATAGCCCTTCACACCGCCCGCGAGGGCGTTGCGCACGGCGCCGATGTCGTCGGCGGCCGAGAGGGCGAGGCCGTTGGGCCAGCCGGCGGCGCGGGTCTCGGACAGCAGGGTCAGGCCGCTGCCGTCGGGCAGGTGGACGTCGGCCACGCAGATGTCGCGCGGGTTGCCGACGCGGGGACGGGCCTCCGCGATGGACGAAGCCTCGATCACGTCACGTACTCCGAGGGCCCACAGGTGGCGGGTCACGGTGGAACGGACGCGCGGGTCGGCCACGACGACCATGGCCGTCGGCTTGTTCGGGCGGTAGGCGACCAGGCTTGCGGGCTGCTCGAGGAGAACGGACACCAGGCCTCCTGGGGGGAAGGGTGCGGGACGGGCCGGCTCGGGGAAGAAGCCGGGGGGTGACCCGTGCAGTGAAGGGTCACTGACTCCTTCGGCAGGTGTACCGCCCGCCTTTAGAGAAAGATCACGTTTTGGTGAGTAACAATCAGGGCAATTCGGACGCGTGATCGATCATCCTACGAGCGGTCACGCCCCGTCACCCCCACGGGGGAGCGCCGGGGCATCCGTCCGGGCGCCCCTCAGGGCTGCTGGGGACCCCGGCGCTGGGGCAACGAGACGACCCCCGCCCCCGACACCGTCCCCGCCCCCGGCTCGACCGGCGCGGGCGGCAGCCCCGCGATCTGGCAGAGCAGATCGCACCAGGCGGCCAGATGCGCCCCGGTGTCCGGCACCCCGCCCAGCCCCTCGCGCGGGGTCCAGGACGCCCGGATCTCGATCTGCGTCGCCGGACGGCGCTCCGCGAGCCCCCCGAAGTAATGCGAGCCCGCCATCGTCACGGTCCCGCTCGACTCCCCGTACGAGAGCCCCCGCGCCTCAAGGGCCCCCGTCAGCCAGGACCAGCACACCTCGGGCAGCAGCGGGTCCGCCGCCATCTCGGGCTCCAGCTCCGCCCGGACCAGGGTCACGAGGCGGAACGTTCCCTTCCAGGCCTCGTGCCCGTCCGGATCGTGCAGCAGCACGAGCCGCCCGTCCGCGAGGTCCTCCTCACCGTCCACGACGGCCGCCTCCAGCGCGTACGCGTAGGGCGCGAGGCGCTGCGGCGGGCGCGTCGGATCGATCTCCACCTCCGGCCTCGGCCGGGTCGCGCGCAACGCCTCCACCGCGCGCCGGAACGCGAGCGGTACCGGGTTCGTCTCCGTGCTGTCCGCCGTTTCGCCTGTCCCTCGTTCGCCGTCGGAATGATCGGAAGAATGTCCCTGAGCCGCAGCCATGCGGGGAAGAGTAGGCGGAACGGGGCCTCCGTGCAGGGAGGGACACCCGGCCCGGCCGAGCGGCTTCCCGCCACATGCGAAGATTCGGGGCGTGAGTGCCAACGACCTTCCCCTCTCCCATGGCGCGGCCGGGGCCGGGAACACCCCCTCCACGGGCCAGCAGACGGACAAGCAGTCGCGGACGTACGACTCCGCGTTCCTCAAGGCGTGCAGGCGGGAGCCCGTGCCCCACACCCCCGTGTGGTTCATGCGGCAGGCCGGGCGCTCCCTCCCCGAGTACCTGAAGGTGCGCGAGGGCATCCCCATGCTCGAATCGTGCATGCGGCCCGAGCTGGTCACCGAGATCACCCTCCAGCCGGTCCGCCGGCACAAGGTCGACGCCGCCATCTACTTCAGCGACATCGTCGTCCCCCTCAAGGCCATCGGCGTCGACCTCGACATCAAGCCCGGCGTCGGCCCGGTCGTCGCCGACCCGATCCGCACCCGCGCCGACCTGGCCCGGCTGCGCGACCTGACCCCCGAGGACGTCCACTACGTCACCGAGGCCATCGGCATGCTCACCGGCGAGCTGGGCGACACCCCGCTCATCGGCTTCGCCGGGGCGCCCTTCACGCTCGCCAGCTACCTCGTCGAGGGCGGCCCTTCGCGCAACCACGAGCACACCAAGGCGCTGATGTACGGCGACCCGCAGCTCTGGGCGGATCTGCTCGACCGCCTCGCCGAGATCACCGCGACCTTCCTCAAGGTCCAGATCGAGGCCGGCGCCTCCGCCGTCCAGCTCTTCGACTCCTGGGTCGGCGCCCTCGCCCCCGCCGACTACCGCCGCTCCGTGCTGCCCGCCTCCGCGAAGGTCTTCGACGCGGTCGCCGGATACGGCGTCCCCCGCATCCACTTCGGCGTCGGCACCGGCGAGCTGCTCGGCCTCATGGGCGAGGCCGGAGCGGACGTCGTCGGCGTCGACTGGCGGGTCCCGCTCGACGAGGCCGCCCGCCGCGTCGGCCCCGGCAAGGCGCTCCAGGGCAATCTGGACCCCGCCGTGCTCTTCGCCTCCCGGCAGGTCGTCGAGGCCAAGACCGACGAGATCCTGACCGCCGCGAAGGACCTCGAAGGCCATGTCTTCAACCTGGGCCACGGCGTCATGCCCTCGATGGACCCGGACGCCCTGAGCCGTCTCGTCGAGTACGTCCACACGCGCACGGCCGTCTGACCCACCCGGCGGTCCACGGCACGGCACCCGGCTCCCGTACGGAACATCCCGTACGGGAGCCGCCGCGCGTCCGGCACGGAGCGGGGCCCGGCGCCCCTACGGGTAAGCCCTGATGCTCCGGCCGGAGAGCCCCGGCGCCCCTACGGGAAACCCCCGACGCCCCCGCAGCCCCCAGCGCCCCCAGGGCCTCAGCCCGCCGCCCTGACCGCCGCCGTCGCCTTGCGGGCCGCGATCAGGACCGGGTCCCACACCGGGGAGAACGGCGGCGCGTACCCCAGGTCCAGGGCCGTCATCGCCTCCACGGTCATCCCCGCCGTCAGCGCCACCGCCGCCACGTCCACCCGCTTCGCCGCCCCCTCACGGCCCACGATCTGCACCCCGAGCAGCCGGCCCGTACGCCGCTCGGCCAGCATCTTCACCGTCATCGGCGCCGCCCCCGGGTAGTACCCCGCCCGGCTCGTCGACTCCACCGTCACCGACACGAACCGCAGCCCCACCTCCCGGGCGTCCTTCTCCCGCAGCCCCGTCCGCGCGATCTCCAGATCGCACACCTTGGACACCGCCGTCCCCACCACCCCGGGGAACGTCGCGTACCCGCCGCCCGCGTTCGTCCCGATCACCTGCCCGTGCTTGTTGGCGTGCGTCCCCAGCGGCACGTGCCGGTCCCGGTTGGCGACCAGATCGAGGACCTCCACGCAGTCGCCGCCCGCCCAGATGTCCTCATGGCCCCGCACCCGCATCGCGAGATCCGTCAGGAGCCCCCCGCTCACCCCCAGGGGCAGACCCGCGGCCCGCGCCAGCGAGGTCTCCGGGACCACCCCCATCCCCAGGACCACCACGTCCGCCGGATACTCGGCCTCGTCCGTCGTCACCGCCCGCACCCGGCCGTCCTCGCCGACCAGGACCCCCGTCGCCGCCGCCGAGGCCACCGTCCTGATCCCCAGACCGTCCATCGCCCGGTGCACCAGGCGCCCCATGTCCGCGTCGAGCGTCGCCATCGGCTGCTCGCCCCGGTGCAGCACCGTCACCTCGTACCCGCGGTTCAGCAGCGCCTCGGCCATCTCCACCCCGATGTACCCGGCGCCCACCACCACCGCCCGCCGCCCCGGCGTCCCCGCGAGCGAGTCGAGCAGCGCCTGCCCGTCGTCCAGGGTCTGCACCCCGTGCACCCCGGGCGCGTCGATCCCCGGCAGCGCCGGACGCCGGGGCCGCGCCCCCGTCGCGATCACCAGCTTGTCGTACCCCGTCCACGCCTCCGTACCGGCCTCCAGATCCCGGGAGAGGACCCGGCGGCCCGCCACGTCGATCTCCGTGACCTCCGTCCGCATCCGCAGATCGATGTCCCGCGCCCGGTGCTCCTCAGGCGACCGCGCGATCAGCTCGTCCCGGGACGCCACGTCCCCGCCGACCCAGTACGGGATGCCGCAGGCCGAGAACGACGAGAAGTGACCGCGCTCGAAAGCGACGATCTCCAGCTCCTCGGGCCCCTTCAGCCTGCGCGCCTGCGAGGCGGCGGACATCCCCGCCGCGTCGCCCCCGACCACCACCATGCGTTCAGTCATGGGCCCCATTCTCGGGTGCCCGCCCCGCCTCCGGGGCGCTCCCGGCCGCCGGAGCGCTCCCCGCCGGGGCCGCCGCACCCGCCCCGGACGCCTCCGAGGGCCCGTCCGCCAGCGGAGCCCCGGCGGCGTTGCGCGGGGTGTGAGGGCGTACGGGGGAGGGGGCGGCCGGACGCCGGGCCGCGAGGCGCGGCCGGACCAGCCGACGCCACAGCAGGAACAGGACCACCGCCACCACCAGCCACGGAGCCAGCGCCGCGAGGACGATCCCGACCCAGGCGGCCGCGCCCACCAGCGCGTTCCAGCCACCCGACAGCGCGTCGCCGAAGCCCGGACGGCCCTCGGCGGGCGCCTCCGCCTCCTCCCGTAGCTTCTCCGAGAGGGAGAGCGTGATCGTCGACAGCGACGTCCGGTCCTTCAGCGAGGTCTGCTGGGCGAGCAGGGCCTCCAGATCCGCCTGACGACGGCTCAGCTCCCCCTCAAGGGTCACCACGTCGGACAGCTTCTCCGCCCGGTCCATCAGCTCCCGCACCCGCGCCACGCTCGCCCGCTGGGTCGCGATCCGGCTCTCGACGTCCACCACCTGATCGGTGACGTCCTTGGCGTCCGCCTTCCGGGCCAGCAGCCGCCCCGTGCCCGCCAGCTCCGTGAGCACCGCGTCGTACCGCTCCTGCGGCACCCGCAGCACGATCACGGAGGTCATCCGGGTGTCGTCGCCCCGCTCCGTCCTCTCGTTCTCCACGCGCCCGCCCGCCTCCGCCGCCACCCGGCGGGCCGTGGCCAGGGCCTTCGCCGCGTCGTCGACCTCCACCGAGAGCGAGGCCGTCCGGATGACGTGCTGCCGGGCCTGCGGCTTGACCTGGGTCCCGGTCTGGGTCCCGCTCTTCCCGTCCGCCTGCGCGGCGGCGTCCCCCGCGCCCGGCCCGTCGGCGGGCCGCGCCGCGCTCATGTCCGACTTGCCCGAGTCCGTCTCGCCGCCGCCCGCGCAGCCGGTCAGCAGCAGCGCGGCCGTCAGCAGCGCACCGCCCGCCGCCGCCCGCGCTCTCCTCGTGCCGCGTACGTTCGTCATGGTCGTCCCCCAAGGGATCGTGGCGGATGTCCTTCGTTAGACGTACCGATCCTGCGGAAGGATTGCCGTTCGGTGATCGCGAAGTGGTCACGTTCCGGCCTCGGAACAGGCGGGCCCCGCCGAACGGCCTCGGCACAGCGGACCCCCGGCGGTTTGAGAGAGTGACCCCATGAACGCGGACACCACGGGAACCCATGTCGTCGTCGCCGGAGGCGGTATCGCCGGACTCGCGGCCGCCCACCGGCTCGCCACCGCGGGCCACCGGGTGACCCTCCTCGAAGCGGGCGGCCGCCTCGGCGGCAAGCTGCTCGCCGGGGAGATCGCCGGAGCCCCCGTGGACCTGGGCGCCGAATCACTGCTCGCCCGCCGCCCCGAGGCCATCGGCCTCGCCAGGGCCGTCGGCCTCGGCGACCGCCTCCAGGCCCCCGCCACCACCACCGCGTCCGTGTGGTCCAGGGGCGGACTCGTCCCCATGCCCAAGGGCCACGTCATGGGCGTCCCCGGCGCCCCCGAGGCCGTCGAGGGCCTCCTCTCCGAGGAGGGCGTCCGCCGTGTCGGCCGGGACGTCGAACTGCCCCCGACCGAGATCGGCGACGACATCGCCATCGGCGAGTACGTCGCCGCCCGCATGGGCCACGAGGTCGTCGACCGGCTCGTGGAACCCCTCCTCGGCGGCGTCTACGCCGGAGACGCCTACCGCATCTCGCTGCGCGCCGCCGTCCCCGGACTCTTCGACGCGGCCCGCTCCCACCCCACGCTCACCGAAGCCGTCCACGCCGTCCAGCGGGCCGGAGCGGCCGTCACCCCCGACCCGGCGGGCGCCGCCACCGGAATCGGCGGCTCCGTCTTCCTCGGCATCGAGGGCGGCGTCGGCACCCTGCCCGGCGCCGTCGCCGCCGCCGTCCGCGCGGCCGGTGGCGAGATCCTCACCGACGCGCCCGTGACCGCGCTCCGCCGCACCGAAGGCGGCGGCTGGCAGGTCGTCGTGGGCGGCGACCGCGTCCTCGACGCCGACGGCGTCGTCCTCGCCACCCCTGCGGGACCCGCCGCCGGCCTCCTCGCCGACCACGCGCCCACCGCCGCCGGTGAACTGCGAGCCGTCGAGTACGCCTCGATGGCCCTGGTCACCCTGGCCTTCCGGCGCGCCGACATGCCCGCCCTCAGCGGCTCCGGCTTCCTCGTGCCCCCCGTCGACGGGCACACGATCAAGGCCTCCACCTTCTCCTCGCAGAAGTGGCGCTGGGTCGCCGAAGCCGCCCCCGACCTCTTCGTGCTGCGCACCTCCGTCGGCCGCCACGGCGAGGAGGACCAGGTGAACCGAGAGGACGCCGACCTCGTCACCGCCTCCCTCAAGGACCTCGCCGCCGCCACCGGGCTCGCCGCCCGCCCCGTCGCCACCACGGTCACCCGCTGGCTCGACGGACTGCCGCAGTACCCGGTCGGCCATCTCGCCCGGGTCGCCCGGGTCCGCGAGGCGGTCGCCGCGCTCCCCGGACTGCGGATCGCCGGTGCCGCGTACGACGGCGTCGGCATCCCCGCCTGCGTCGCCTCCGCCCAGCGCGCGGCGGACGAGATCATTGCCACGTCGCAAAGGACCGACCCCGGTGCGGGGCACTCCCTGTGACGGGCGAGAATAGGCGTATGAGTGCGCCCGAAAAGATCCCGAACGCCGGTAAGAAGGCGAAGGACCTCAACGAGGTCATCCGCTACACCCTGTGGTCCGTCTTCAAGCTGCGCGACGTTCTCCCCGAGGACCGCGGCGGCTACGCCGACGAGGTCCAAGAGCTGTTCGACCAGCTCGGGGCCAAGGACATCACCGTCCGCGGCACGTACGACCTGTCCGGTCTGCGCGCCGACGCCGATGTGATGATCTGGTGGCACGCCGAGACGAGCGACGAGCTTCAGGAGGCGTACAACCTCTTCCGCCGCACCCGTCTGGGCCGCGCCCTTGAGCCGGTCTGGTCGAACATGGCGCTGCACCGCCCCGCCGAGTTCAACAAGTCGCACATCCCGGCCTTCCTGGCCGACGAGAACGCCCGCGACTACGTCTCGGTCTACCCGTTCGTCCGCTCCTACGACTGGTACCTGCTGCCCGACGAGGACCGGCGCCGGATGCTCGCCGACCACGGCAAGATGGCCCGCGGCTACCCCGACGTGCGCGCCAACACGGTCGCCTCCTTCTCGCTCGGCGACTACGAGTGGCTCCTGGCCTTCGAGGCCGACGAGCTGCACCGTATCGTCGACCTCATGCGCCACCTGCGTGCCTCCGAGGCCCGGATGCACGTCCGCGAAGAGGTGCCGTTCTTCACCGGCCGACGCAAGAGCGTCGCCGATCTGGTGGCGGGCCTGGCCTGACGGCCCCCGCGAAAGACCTGGTGGCGGCCCGGCTCCCGGCCGGGTGCGCCACCCCTCGACCCGGAAGATCAGACGACGGGCGGCACCATGTGCCCGCCGTTCCAGCGACACCGGGTCCGGCTCCGGGTGCGGCGCGCTGCCAGCGCGCCGCACCGGCGTCATTTCCGGGACTTTTCCCGGACTGCCAGGGCTTCCCCCGACCCCGTGCCCCCTACAGGGGTACCCCTTACGGGGACATCCCTTACAGGGCCTCAGTCGCTCGAACTCGAACTCGAACTCGAACTTGAGCCACCGCAGGAGCTGGAGCTGGAACTCCCGCACGAGCTGCCGCCTCCGCCGCAGCTCGAACCCCCGCCGCAGCCGGAGTCCGAGGAGCAGGACCCGCCTCCCGAGCACGAGCCGCCGCCCGCTCCGTACACGCTGTTCCCCGAGCACCACACGGTCTCCGTCGCGAGACCGTCGTCCGCCCAGGAGACGTGCGACCGCCGACGCCGCCCGCGCCGCATCGACCGGTCGAGCCTCGCGGCGGCGAGGAGCTGTTCCCGCAGCGCCGGATCCGGCACGGCCGAGAGCCCGCGCAGGGCCACCGGAAGAGCGGCGTCCGCCGGAGCGGCGTGGTCCCGCTCGTACGCGGAGACCGCCCGGCGCCCGGCCGGGGTGGCCCGGCCCGAGGCGAGCACCCCGCAGACCAGGGCCGTGACCCCGGCGAGGAACAGGGCGGGCAGCACCTTCACGAAGAACGGGACCACCGGCTCCGTACCCGCGAAGAACATCCCCGACGGCTCCGTCTCCGGAAGGAACACGCCCGGTTCCTCCACGGCGACGAAGAAGCCCACCACCGTGATCATGATCGTCACGGGGGTCAGCAGCATCGCCGAGGTGCCGAGGACGAAACACCGGCGGAAGTTGCCGCGCTGGGCCGCCGGAGTGACGAGGAGCCCCCGCGTGGCGAGCCCGATCCCGATCTCCTGGACCGCCGGGTGCCGCATCACGGCGCGCCGGAGTCGGTGCAGGGGCGCGTGCGGCGCCGCGGCGTGCGCTGCGAGGACGACGCGTTCCACCGGGTCGTACGCGGTGGGGCGGACGACGGCCACGACGCCGGGGCCGCCGACCGTCAGCCGGCCGTCGGCGCGGAGCGCGGTCAGCGCGGTGTCGGCGACCCTGGCCGGGCCACCGAGGAGGAAGGCGGCCTCGTACCGGTCGTGAACGGGTCCGTCGGGGCCGCGCCGGGACCGGCGGAGTCCGGCGACGACGAACCCGGCGCCGATGAGCGCGCCGAGGTAGTAGAGCGCGATCAGGATGTTCACGGGCACTCACCTCCCCGACAGGGCGTGCCGGGCGGCTCGGACCAGGCGGGTCGCGCGGCCGGGCGGACGGTCGCCGGAGCGGTCCCGCCACCACGCGGTCAGCCGCCGCCGGGCCGCCGCGTCCTCCGGCGCTCCGGCCGCGAGCAGATGCGCGGCGAAGTCGAGCGCGTCGCGGCGGTAGCCGCCGGTCATGGGGCGGGACCTGGCGTACGCGAGGAACGCGGGCCGGAAACCGGCGCCGAGGATCTCGGGCAGCTCGGGCGCCACCTTCGCGACGACCCCCGCCCGCTTGGCGGCGAGGGCCCGGCTCTGCACCCCGAGCCGTCTGCTGTCGAAGCCCTCGGGCACCGGGGTCCCGGCCACGAGCGCCGAGAGCAGCGCCACCTGCCGGACGGCGACCCGCTGCCGGGCACCGTCCGTGACACCCGGACCCGCCGTCCCGCCCGTACCCGCCGTGACACCCGGCCCGGCCGTCCCCTCCACCGCCGAGAAGCCCCCACCGGGCAAGGTCTCAGCGGGCAGGTCCCCACCGTCCGCACCGGGTATCGCCTCGTCAAGGAGCAACCCACCCGGAGTCACGCCACCCGGAGTCACGCCACCCGGTGTCACGCCATCCGGTGTCACCCCACCCGGAGTCGCTCCACCCGGCATCACCCCGCCCGAGGCGCGGGCGCCCGCGCCGATGAGCAGCGGGTGGGTGAGGGGGTGGGCGAGGGGGCGGGGGAGCGGGTGGGTGCCGGGCGTGACACGGCGGGAGGCGCGTATGCCGTGGCGGGTGGCCGCGCGGGCTCCCGCCACGGTCGCCCTGATCGCGGTCAGCTCGTCGGCCAGCTCCTCCGCCGGGGGAAAGTGGTCGTCCCGTTCGAGCAGGACGCCGGGCGGCTCGACCCGTCCGGCCAGATCCGCCAGGACGTCGAGGACGGCCCCCGGTACGGGGTGCGCGTGCGTGTCGTGCCAGACCCCGTCCCGCTCCACGCCCCCGGCCACGTGCACGTACGCGATGGCCTCCACCGGCAGCTCGGACAGGGCGCGCGCCGGGTCCTCGCCCCGGTTGACGTGATTGGTGTGCAGATTGGCGACGTCGACGAGGAGCCGTACCCCCGTGCGCTCCACCAGCTCCGCGAGGAACCGGCCCTCCGACATCTCCTCGTCCGGCCAGGCGACGAGCGCCGCGATGTTCTCCAGGGCCAGCGGTACGGGCAGCGCCTCCTGGGCGATGCGGACGTTCTCGCAGAGCACGTCGAGCGCGTCCCGGGTCCGGGGCACCGGCAGCAGATGGCCCGCTTCGAGAAGCGGTGTCGCGGTGAGCGGCCCCCCGGCCCGTACGAACGCGATGTGCTCGGTGACCAGGGGCGCCCCCAGCGCCACCGCCTTCTCGCCGAGCGCCGCCAGACGCGCGGGGTCGGGGCGGTCGGCGCCGCCGAGCCCCAGCGAGACGCCGTGCGGCACGACCGTGACGCCGCGCTCGCGCAGTCTGGTCAGCGCCTCGGGCGGATGGTCGGCGCAGATGTTCTCCGCGACGACCTCCACCCAGTCGATGCCGGGCAGACCCTCCACCGCTTCCGCGATCTCGGGACGCCAGCCGATGCCGATGCCGAGTTCCGTCATGTCCCCCTCCTTCGGTTCTCGTATCCCACGTGATGACCCCGTGGGGTACGTCCGAACCCCGGAGGGGGGACGTTCAGAGCTTCATTTGAGGTTCCCGGGCCCGGACCTGGCCGTTCCGGCCCGGACCCGGCCACCGGGCCCGTCAGTAGCCGTTGCCGGGCGGAGTGGTGGGGGTGGTCGTGCCGGACGGGGTGCCGCCGACGGTGATCTCCGTCTTCATGCCGAGGTCCTTGTGCCCGTCGATGGGGCAGAAGACCTGATAGACGCCGGAGTCCAGCCGTACCGTCAGGGTCATGGACTGCCCCGGATCCAGGGTCGAGCCCCGGTCCCTGCCATTGGGTCCCTCCAGCTCCAGGGCGTGCTGATGGTGGCCCTCGTTGCGCACGGTGAAGGCGTATGTGCCCGGGTGGTACGTCTGCGTCGAGAGCTTGATGTGATAGTCGGACAGCACGGCCGTGACCCGGTTCACGGTGGTGGAGGCCTCCGGGGGCGCGATCGCGGTGCCGCCGCCCCCACAGGCGGCGAGCAGGGCGGCGAGACCGCCCGCAGTCAGGCCGAGGAACACGCGTCGACGGGTGGACGGGATGGTCATGACTCGGTCCTCCGATCGATGCCCCGCGGAGGTACGGAGGTACGGCGGTGCCCTCGCGGGGAGGAACGAGGCGTAGGGGCCCTCTCTCCGGCACATACCCGCAGGGGCGCCGCTTACCGGACCGAAAGCGCAAGCCCCCCGACAGCCCTAAGCCCCCAGTCGTAGCCCCGCCGCGAATCGCCCGCTGCCCTCGGAGACGACCGTCTCGCCCGGGGCGATCTCCGTGAAGCCCGCGTCCCGTACCACCGGGAGGTCGCTCGCCGTCAGTGCCGCCCACTTTCCGGGCGGGGCCGTGCGGACCGCGAGGGGGAAGCCCGCCGCGCGCCAGGCCGTACGGTCCGCCTCCGGCATCGCCCACCACAGGAGCTGCGCCCCGTGCCCGGCCTGGGCCATCGACTTGCCCGCCGTCATGTCGAGCTTCGGGTTGAACCAGAGCGTCACCGCGTCCTCGGGGACCGGACCGGGCGGGGCCGGGTCGTCGAGGTGGGTGCCGGAGACCTGGAGGCGCGCGAGGTCCTTGGGCCAGCCGTCGAGCGGGACCGGCGGGAAGACGCGTACCTCCGCCTCCTTCCCGGTGACCGTGATCCCGGGGAGCGCCTCGGCGCGCCGCCACTCCGCGCCCCGGGCCCGGCGCACCACCTTGCGGATGCGGGCGTCCTCCCAGTCCGTGATCGCCCGCGCCCACTCCCCGTCGCCGAGCGACCGCTCGTCGGAGAGGATCTCCAGGACGGCGCGCGCGGCGGTCTCCAGGGCGTCGGTACGGGCCGGGGGCGCGTCCCGTTCGATCCGGACCACCAGAGGGAGGACGAACTGGGGCTTCTCATCGCGGAGATCGGTGTCGTTGCTGCTCACCCGGCAAGTCTGCCACCCCCGTACGGGATGCTTGTTGTGGGAACGGAGGCCTCCGGGTCAGGATGCCCCCATGAAGAGCGATCTTTTCGCCGGAGAGCACCTTGCCGAGACGTCCGACTTCCCGGGGATGACCCTCCAGAACGCGAAGTCGGTCAAGTACACCGTCGACGGCGAGATGCACGCGCGCCAGGGCTCGATGATCGCCTATCGGGGCGATCTCCAGTTCGAGCGCAAGGGGCAGGGCATCGGCGGACTGCTCAAGCGGGCCGTCACCGGCGAGGGGCTCGCGCTGATGGCGGTGCGGGGCCGGGGCGAGGTCTGGTTCGCGCACGAGGCGCAGAACTGCTTCATCGTCGAGATAGAGCAGGGCGACGCGTTCTCCGTCAACGGTCGGAACGTGCTCTGCTTCGACCCCACCCTCCACTACGAGATCAAGACGGTGAAGGGCGCCGGTATGACCGGCGGCGGCCTCTTCAACTCGGTCTTCTCCGGCTACGGGAAGGTCGCCCTGGTCTGCGAGGGCACCCCGATCGTCATCCCCGTCACCCCGCAGGTCCCGGTGTACGTCGACACCGACGCCGTCGTCGGCTGGAGCCGGCAGCTGCACACCTCGCTGCACCGCTCGCAGTCGCTCGGCTCGATGATGCGCGGCGGCTCCGGCGAGGTGGTCCAGCTGAAGCTGGAGGGTCAGGGCTTCGTGATCGTCCGGCCCAGCGAGGCGACCCCGCAGAAGACGGCCAATTGAGGCTGGAGGGGGTCGGGCGCCGCTACGGCCTCCGGGGGCCCTGGAGCCTGCGCGAGGTCACGCTCGACCTTCCCGCCGCCGCCCTCGTCCGGGTCGGCGGCGCCAACGGCAGCGGCAAGTCCACCCTGCTCCGGCTGCTTGCGGGGGTCGACGCGCCCACCGAGGGCCGGATCACCGGACGCCCGGCCCGTACCGCGTACGTCCCCGAGCGCTTCCCCGCCGCCCTGCCGTTCACGGCGCTCGGCTATCTGGTCCACCTCGGCCGGCTCCAGGGCCTCGACCGGACGGCCGCGCGCGCCGGGGCGGGGGAGTGGCTGGAACGCTTCGGTGCCGCCGGGCACGCCCGTACCGCCATGGCGGAACTCTCCAAGGGCACCAGCCAGAAGATCGCCGTCGCCCAGGCGTTCCTCGCCGGGCCCGGTCTGTTGGTGCTCGACGAGGCATGGACGGGCCTCGACCCGGAGGCCCGTGCCGTCCTCGACGAGGCCGTCCGGGAGCGCCGGGCGGCGGGCGCGACGGTCGTCTTCGTCGACCACGACCCCCGCCGTCTCGCGGGCGAGGCGGATCTGACGTATGCGGTGGGGGAGCGGGGCGTACGACGCTCGGTGCCGGGGGTGCCGGGGGTGCCGGGGGTGCCGGGGGTGCCGGGGGTGCCGGGGGTGCCGGGGGTGTCCGGGGAGCCGGGGAAGCATGGGGAGTACGGGCGGGGGCCGGTGGTATCCCCGGCGTCCGGGGCGCCCCTAGGGGAGCCGCTGCCCCACTTGGCGTCCGGCGAGCCCGTAGGGGGTCCCTTGTCCCGCCCGGCGTCCGGCGAGCCCGTACGGGAGCCGCTGCCCCACTCGGCCTCCGGCGAGCCCGTAGGGGGTCCCCTGTCCCGCCCGGTGCCCGGCGAGCCCGTACGGGAGCCGCTGCCCCACTCGGCGTCCGGCGAGCCCGTACGGGGTCCCCTGTCCCGCCCGGCGTCCGGCGAGCCCGTACGGGATCCCCTGACCCCCTCGGCGCCCGGCGAGCACCTACGGGATCCCCTGACCCCCTCGGAGGCGCGGCGTCCGGCGGACCCTGCGGACCCCGCGGACCCCCCGCACCCCCCGACCCCCGGGTCTCCGCCCCGTCTCCGCGTGCGGATCACGGCCGCCCCCGGCCCCCACCCCCTCCCCGGGGCCCTGCCGGGGGACCCGGTCACCGCCCCGGGGTGCGGCGCCGCCACGGTCCTCACCGTGGACGCGTCCCACTCCGACGCGCTTCTCGGGGCCCTCCTCGCGGCCTCCTGGCACATCCGCCGCCTTGAGGAGGCGGAGGAACCCGAAGGGACGGTCACCGAGGCCGGGCCCGCCGATCCGACGGAGGCGGTACGGGCATGACCGCGCTGGTGCGGTACCACTCGGGGCTGCTGCTGCGCTCGCAGCGCTGGCTGGCCCCCTTCCTGGCGTACGCCGCTCTCCTCGGCGTCGGCATCACCCTCGGCGAACCGGTCCTCGGCGCGCTCGGGTTCGCCGCCGCCGTGCTCCTGCCGGTGACCGCCTGGTCCGTACGGATCTGCCTCTCCCAGGAGCCGCCCGCCGCCCGGAGCGTGGTCGTCGCCGCCGTCGGCCGGGGCAGGGCGCATCTCGCGGCGCTGCTCACCGGGGCGCTCTGGCCCCTCCTCGTGGGGGTCTGCGCCGTGCTCCTGGTGACCGTGACCGGCGACCGGCGCGGGGTCGGGGCGGCCGCCGCCACCGTCGCCGGGCTTCTCGCGGTGCTCGCCTGCGCGGCCACCGGCGCCGCCGTCGGTGCGCTGGCCTCGCGTCCCTTCCTGTCCGCGCCGGGCTGGTCGGCGGTGGCGCTCGTGTTCGGTTCGCTGCTGGCCCTGGTGACGACCGGTTCCCCGGCGAAGCACGCGGTGGCGGCGCTCGTCACCGGAGCGCGGACGGCGACGGCCGACCCGCCGTGGCTCGCGGGCGGGGGCGCGCTGCTGCTGGCGGCGGGTGCGGCCCTCCTCGCCCGCGCGGCCACCGCGCGCCTGGAGTGAGCCCCGCCCGCCACCGCACGTCCGGGGCGGGCCGGGTCAGCGGCTCATCAGCTCCGAGACCTTGACGAAGCGGTAGCCGCGCGCCCGCAGCTCGGGGACGATCCGGTGGAGCGCGGTCTCGGTGGCGGGTGCGGCGCTGCGGGTGCAGTGCAGGACGACGAGGGAGCCGGGCCTCACCCCGGCGAGGACCTGATCGGCGACGGCGTCGGGGTCCTTGGCGAAGGCGTCGCCGCCGACCACGTCCCACTGGACGGCGGTGACGCCGGTGGGGGCGAGGGCGCGCCGGGCGGTGTCGTCGTAGCAGCCGCCGGGGAAGCGGAAGTAGGGGACGACGTTGACGGCTCCGACGTCCCGGAAGGCGTCGAAGGCGCGCTGGACGTCGGCGGCCATGTCGGTCTCGGCGACGGTCGGGAGGCCGTAGCAGGGGGACGAGAAGGCGTAGTGGCTGTAGGAGTGGTTGGCGATCTCGAAGCGCGGGTCGCCGCCGATGGACTTCGCCTGGTCGGGGTACTCCTCCGCCCAGCGGCCCGTCATGAAGATGGTCGCGTCCACCTTGAGCCGGCGCAGGGTGGCGATGAGCTGCGGATTGTCGAAGTGCTCGCCTCCGGCGGCCCGGGGGCCCTGGTCGGCGGTCATGTCGGCGTCGAAGGTGAGGGCGACGACCTTGTCGGTGCTCTTGGCCCGGTGGGTGTAGACGGGGACGAGACCGCCGGGTCCGGGGGCGAGGGTGGGCGGGGTGGTCCGGTCGGGCGCGGGCCGGGGCGCGGCCGTGGAGGTCGCCGACGCCGTGGAACCCACCGCGCCCACTCCGGCCGTCGAGCCCACCGCGCCCGTGCGGGCCGCTCCGGACGGTGACGCGCTCTCGACGGCGCCGGTCCGCGCCTTCGCCGGTGCCGGATGCTCGCCGCCGCCTCCGCCGTTGCCGTCACAGCCGACGCAGCCGAGAAGAACAGCACCCAGAAGACCAAGCACCGTCAAATTCCGCGCAGAAATGTTCACGAGCGGAAGTTAACCGATCAAAGTGGCGAGTCCGTGCAACAGGGCAGCCGGAACGCCCGAGTCCACGCGCCGAGCTGACGGACCCTCGGCCATCAGGTGGCGAGCAGCCGTGCCCGGCACTGCGCCACGTCGAAGTCGCCCGGCGGGTACCGGGGGTCCAGCTCCTCCAGACAGGCGAGCAACAGCTCGCTGATCGCCCAGTTGCGGTACCACTTGCGGTCCGCCGGGACCAGGTACCAGGGGGCGCCCGGGGTCGTACAGCGCTCCAGGGCGATCTCGTACGCCTCCCGGTAGGCGGGCCACAGCGCCCGCTCCTCGATGTCGCCGGGGTTGAACTTCCAGTGCTTCTCGGGATCGTCCAGACGTTCGAGGAGCCGCTTGCGCTGTTCCTCGTACGAGAGGTGGAGGAAGACCTTGACCAGCGTCACGCCCTCGTCGGCCAGGGACTTCTCGAAACGGTTGATGTGCCCGTAACGGCGGTTGAGCTGCGGGCGCGGGACCAGCTCCCGGACCCGGGCGATGAGCACGTCCTCGTAGTGCGAGCGGTCGAAGATGCCGATCTCGCCCGGCTCGGGCAGCGCCCGCATGATCCGCCAGAGGAACGGATGGTTCAGCTCCTCCCGGGTCGGCGCCTTGAACGCCCGGATGCGGCAGCCCGAGGGGTTGAAGAGCCCGATGACGTGCTTGACCGTGCCGCCCTTGCCGCTGGTGTCCATGCCCTGGAGGACCAGCAGGATCCGCCGCTGGTCACCGGCGGCGGAGGCCGCGTACAGGCGCTCCTGGAGCTTCGCGAGCCGGGGCCCGAGGGCCGCGGTGGCGGCCAGCCCCGCCTTCTTGTCGGCGGGACCGCCCGGGGTCGCACCCGCGTCGTACGCCGTGAGGTCGACCCGCTCGCCCTCGGGCAGCCGCAGCAGCTCCCGCAGCGACGTCCCCCCGTCCCCGCTCGTCCTCGCCACCTCGGCCCCTTTCGCCGCGCCGCCGCTCCCTGCCGATTTCTGCCGATGCCTATCGGTATCTGTCAGTGATCTGTCGGTATATGTCGATCCTGCGACGGAAACCGGCCGTCCGCGCGCTCGCGGACGGCCGGGCGGGGGACCGGAGGGCTCAGCGCCAGGGGCCCGTCACCGCGAACGTCGTCCCCGGCGTGTAGCAGTTGACGTACATCGTCGACCGGTCCGGCGAGAACGTGACGCCCGCGAACTCGCCCCACTCCGGCGCCCCCGGCGAGCCGATGTCCTGCGCGCCCCGGGCGACCGCGTACACCTCGCCCCGCTCGCTCACCCCGAAGACGTGCTGCGCCCCCTCGCCGTCCTCGCAGACCATCAGTCCCCCGGTCGGTGCCAGACAGATGTTGTCCGGGGACTCGCCGGGCAGCCGCACGTCGGTGCTCGGGCCGAAGACGACGACGAGGGTGAGCCGGCGCCGCTGCGGCTCGTACTTCCAGACCTGCCCGAAGTGGGCGGCGCCCGAGCCGTCCTTGAGGCGCGCGAAGGAGGAGACGAAGTAGACGGCCCGCCCGCCCCAGTAGCACCCCTCCAGCTTCTGGGCGTGGGTGATGCCCCGGGGGCCGAAGTCCTGAAGCCGTACGGGGGTCACGGCGGCCGACGGATCGGGTACGGGGACCCACTCCACGCCCTCGAAACGGGTCCCGGTCTCCTGGACGACCGACAGGTCGGGCACCCCGGGCACCCGCATGGCCTCCAGGGTGCCGCCCGCGCGCAGCGAGCCCGTGCCGCCGAGCGGACGGCGGGGCAGGAAGCGGTAGAAGAGGCCGAAGGGGTGCTCGAAGGCGTCCTCCGTCTCGTAGACGATGCCGCTCGCCGGGTCGATCGCGACCGCCTCGTGCTGGAAGCGGCCCATCGCGGTGAGCGGGACGGCCCCGGTGCGGCGCGGCTCGGCGCCGTCGACCTCGAAGACATAGCCGTGGTCCTTGGCATAGCCGTTGGTCCCGGCCCTGTCCTCGGTCTCCTCGCAGGTCAGCCAGGTGCCCCAGGGGGTGGGGCCGCCCGCGCAGTTGACCGCGGTCCCGGCGATGGCGACCCGCTCGCCGAGGACCTCGCCGCGGCCGTCGAGTTCCAGGACCGTACAGCCGCCCTTGCCCGCCGGGTCGTAGGTCAGACCGGGGACGGTGGGGACGGGGACCTTGCCGGTGACCCGGTTCTCGTGGTTGCGGACCAGGAGCACCCGGCCGCGCCGCCCGGCGAAGGCGCCCATGCCGTCGGGGTTGCTCGGGACGGGCCCTTCGCCGGAGCGGAGCGGGTCGCCCTCGCGGGAGAGGACCCGGTAGCGGAAACCGGCGGGGAGGTCGAGCAGCCCGTCGGGATCGGGGACGAGCGGACCGTAACCGGCCGGGGAGACCGGCCCCGCGCCTGCTTCCGGGGGGAGCGGCCGGGCGCCGGACGCCGCGCTCGCGCTGCCCGTGAAGAGTTCGGAGAGGGCGCCGGTGAAGGCGATCCCGGCGGCGGAGGCACCGGCCCGGGAGAGGATCTGACGTCGGGTCGCGGACATGAGGCAACCACTTCCTGTTGGCGGACAGGTGGGTGTGACGCGTGACCCGCATGTGTGTACCACGCACGGGGGTGGCCCGTGAACCATGCGGGTCCGCGTCGCCTCAAGTGGAGGAGGACCGGGCGGAAGTGCTCGCCGGAAGGCCCCGGGAGGGCGTCAGGCCAGCTCGGCCGTGAGGGTGATGGTGGTGCCCGCGAGCGCCTGGCTGACCGGGCAGTTCTTCTTGGCGTCCTCGGCGAGCGACTGGTAGGCGTCGGCGTCCAGACCGGGGACCTCGCCGCGCACGGTCAGATGGATGCCGGTGATGCCCTGACCGGGCTGGAAGGTGACGTCCGCCTTGGTCTCCAGCCGGGTCGGGGTGTGCCCCGCCTTGGCCAGACCGTTGGAGAAGGCCATCGAGAAGCAGGCGGAGTGCGCGGCGGCGATCAGCTCCTCCGGGCTGGTCTTGCCGTTCGGCTCCTCGGAGCGGGCCGGCCAGGAGACGTCGTACGAGCCGAGCCCGGACGAGTCGAGGCTGACGACACCGGAACCCTTGAGGAGATCGCCCTGCCAGACGGTGTGGGCGTGACGCACGGTGGCCATGTGAATCCCTTTCGACGGGGGTACGGCCTCCAACCTACTGCGGCACGAGTCCCTTGGCGTCGCGGGCGAGCGCGGTCAGACGGGAGATCGCCCGGAAGTACTTCTTGCGGTATCCGCCGTTCAGCATCTCGTCACTGAACAGACGGTCGAAGGGAAGTCCGGAGGCGAGCACGGGTATCTCACGGTCGTAGAGCCGGTCCGCGAGCACCACGAGCCGCAGCGCCGTCGACTGGTCGGGAACCGGCTGGACATCGGTGAGACAGACGGCGGTGAGGTCGTCGGTGAGCGCGCCGTACCGGCTCGGATGCACCCGGGCGAGGTGTTCGAGCAGGTGCGGGAAGTCGTCGAGGGAGGCGCCCGGCGTCGCGTACGCGGTCTCCGTGACCACCAGGTCGGAGTACGGGGCGGGAGCCTCGGGCAGCCCCCGGTGGCGGTAGTCCTCGCCGTCGATCCGCAGTGGCCGGAAATGAGCGGAGAGCCCCTGGATCTCGCGGAGGAAGTCGGCGGCGGCGAAACGGCCCTCGCCGAGCTTGCCGGGGAGCGTGTTGGAGGTGGCGGCGAGCGCCACGCCCGACTCGACCAGCTTGCCGAGCAGACTGGAGACGAGGACGGTGTCGCCCGGGTCGTCCAGCTCGAACTCGTCGATGCAGAGCAGCCGGTGCTCGCCGAGGGTCTTCACCGTCTGCTGGAAGCCGAGCGCGCCGACCAGGTTCGTCAGCTCCACGAAGGTGCCGAAGGCCTTCAGCTCGGGCGCCGCCGGAGTCGCGTGCCAGAGCGAGGCCAGCAGGTGGGTCTTGCCGACGCCGTACCCGCCGTCGAGGTAGATCCCGCGCGGACCCGTCGGCGCGGCGGGCTTGCGGGCGAACCAGCGGCGCTTGCCCGCGCCGGAGGCGTGCGCCCCGCCGAGACCCTCGGCGAAGGAGGCCAGGACCGTGACCGCCTCGGACTGGCTGGGCTGGTTCGGGTCCGGTATGTACGTGTCGAACCGTACGGAGTCGAACCGGGGCGGCGGGACCATCTCCGCGACCAGACGGTCGGCGGGCACATGGGGCTCGCGCGAGCAGAGCGCGAGCGGGGCCGCGGCGGGCGAAGCGGCTTCGGGGAGGGTACGGGTCGACACAGTTCCCCACTGTAAGCGCCATGTCAGACTGCGAGGATGCGACGACTGCTCCCTGTGACGGACATGACAGCTCGGGAGGCCTCGGCGGGCGACGGGGAATGGACCCTCGACGAGCTGGCCGACGCCTACGCCTACCCGGATCCCCCGGCCGGCGGGAAGGCCTGGCTGCGGGCCAACATGGTCTCCTCGCTCGACGGGGCGGGGCAGCACGACGGGCGCTCCCAGCCGCTCTCCTCCGAGACGGACATGCGGATCTTCGGCACCCTGCGCGGTCTCGCCGACGTGATCGTCGTCGGTGCGGAAACGGTACGCCTGGAGGGATACCGGCCCGCCCGCGCCCGCGAGGCCTTCGCCGAGCGCAGGGCCGCCGCCGGACAGGACCCGGCCCCCGTGATCGCCGTCGTCAGCGCCTCCCTCGCGCTCGACTTCTCGCTGCCCCTCTTCACCTCCCCGCTGGTGCCGACCCTGCTGCTCACCGGAGCCGCCGCACCCCCGGAGCGGGTCAGGGCCGCGCGGGACGCGGGCGTCGAGGTGCTGGTGGCGGGCGACGGCGCCGGAGTGGACCCGGCCAGGGTGGTGACGGTGCTCGCGGAGCGCGGGCTGCGGCGCCAGCTGACCGAGGGCGGGCCCCGGCTGCTCGGCCAGTTCGTGGCGGCGGACGTCCTCGACGAGCTGTGCCTGACGCTCTCGCCGACGATGACGGCTGGCGGGGCCCAGCGGATCGCGGGCGGACCCTCGGTGTCGGTCCCGACACATTTCCGGGTGGCTTCCGTGCTGGAGCGGGACGGCTTCCTCTTCACCCGCTACCTTCGGATCTGACAATCAGCGGAATTTGCCGTTCCGCTTCCTGTCGGCCGGGCACACTCCTGCCCGGACCCCGTGCGGGCACGGGGAAGGATGGTTTCCGCAGAAGGGCTCCTGAGGTGTTCACAAGCGTTCTGATGATCGAGAAGCCCCTGACCGCCGTCGACGTGGAGTTCGTCACCACGCTGCACGGGAACGAGGGCGTGTCCTTCATCGTTCTCATGCAGCCGCGAGGTGACCAGGCCGATGTACTGCTGCGCGCCATCGACGACGTCGCCATGGGCGAACTGAGGGAAGCCGCCCGCGAGGGCGACGAACCGGAGGGCAAGGCGGCCAGGATCCCCGCCGAGCAGGCCCTTGAGCACTCGCTCCAGGCGCTGCGGGACGCGGGCTGCGAGGCGGTCGGCCAGGTGGTCGAGGACCACCCCCTCGCCAAGATGAAGGCCGTGGTCGAGGAGTCGGAGGCGGACGAGGTGATCGTCCTGACCGCCCCGCACTACGTGGAGGAGTTCTTCCACCGCGACTGGGCCTCCCGGGCCCGCCACAAGGTCGGAGTCCCGGTCCTGAAGCTCTTCGCCCACAGCGAGTGACGGCCTGCGGCGGCTGACGGCACCCAGCGGGCGACCGCGTCCGACGGCCGACCACCGCGCCCGGCAACCGACCACCGCGCCCGGCGACCGACGGCGTGCGGCCCCGGGGACGGCGTGCGGCGACCGGCCGCCCGAAGCCACGGACGGCGTCGGCCACCGGACGGCGTCGGCCACGGAGGGCGTCTGCCACCGACGGCGCGCAGCCACCGACGGCGTGCGGTCCGGGACCGGCGGCCCCCGGCGGGCCGGAGGCTCGCGGGCTCCGGTGATCCGGGCTCGGGCATCTCGCGGGATACCGGCGATCCGCGCTCCGGCATCCGGCGCTCGCGGGGCGCGGTCCCGGGGCCGTACCCCGTCCGCCCCGTGGCGTCCGCCGGGGCACCCGGCCGCAGCCACTACGCTGGGGGCTTCCACGCACGTCGCACCCCGGGGAGAGATCCGCATGGCATCCGCCATTCCCGCCGCCATGGAACGGCCGCACTTCATCGGGATCGGCGGTGCTGGGATGTCGGGCATCGCGAAGATCCTGGCCCAGCGCGGTGCCAAGGTCGCCGGCAGCGACGCCAAGGAGTCGGCGACCGTCGAGTCCCTGCGCGCGCAGGGCGTCACCGTGCACATCGGCCACGCCGCCGAGCACCTCGCCGACGACGCCACCGCCGTCGTCGTCTCCAGCGCCATCCGCGCCGACAACCCCGAGCTGGCCCGCGCCGCCGCCCTCGGCATCCCCGTGGTCCACCGCTCCGACGCGCTCGCCTCCCTGATGGACGGGGTGCGCGCACTCGCCGTCGCCGGTACGCACGGCAAGACGACGACCACCTCCATGCTGGCCGTCGCCCTCACCGCGCTCGGTCTCGACCCCTCGTACGCCATCGGCGGCGACCTCGCGGGCCCCGGCACCAACGCGCTGCACGGCGAGGGCGAGGTCTTCGTGGCCGAGGCCGACGAGAGCGACCGCAGCTTCCAGAAGTACGACCCCGAGGTCGCGATCGTCCTCAACGTCGAGCTGGACCACCACGCGAACTACGCCTCCATGGACGAGATCTACGAGTCCTTCGAGGCCTTCACCGCGAAGATCCGTCCCGGCGGCACCCTGGTCGTCGGCGAGCACGCGGGCGCCCGCGAGCTGGCCCGCCGGGTCGCGGACCGCGAGGGCCTGGAGATCGTCACGGTCGGCGAGGACGACGCCGCCGACGCCCGCATCCTGAAGATCGTCCCGAACGGGATGAAGAGCGAGGTGACGGTCTCCCTCGACGGCGCCGAGCACACCTTCACCGTCTCGGTCCCCGGCCGTCACTACGCGCACAACGCCGCCGCGGCCCTCGCCGCCGGTGCCCGCGTCGGCATCGACCCGGCGGAGCTGGCCCAGGCCCTGACCGCCTACACGGGCGTCGGCCGCCGGCTCCAGCTCAAGGGCGAGGCCCGGGGCGTCCAGGTGATCGACTCGTACGCGCACCACCCCACCGAGATGACCGCCGACCTGGAGGCGATGCGCGGCGCCGCCGGTGCCTCCCGGCTCCTCGTCGTCTTCCAGCCGCACCTGTTCTCCCGTACGCAGGAACTCGGCAAGGAGATGGGCGAGGCGCTGACCCTCGCCGACGCGTCCGTCGTCCTCGACATCTACCCGGCGCGCGAGGACCCGATCCCCGGCATCACCAGCGAGCTGATCGTCGACGCCGCCCGCGCGGCGGGCGCCGAGGTGACGCCGGTCCACGACAAGGGCGCCGTCGCGGACGTGATCGCGGGAATGGCGGGCCCCGGTGATCTCGTTCTGACCATGGGCGCGGGAGACGTCACGGATCTCGGTCCGCTGATCCTCGCCCGCCTGTCGAGCTGATCAGCCGCTGAGGAGCGAAACCATGGCGTACGAGGTCGAGAAGTCGGACGAGGAATGGCAGGCGCAGCTGAGCCCCTCGGAGTACCAGGTGCTCCGGCTGGCCGGTACCGAGCCCGCCTTCCGGGGTGAGTACACGGACACCAGGACCGAGGGCGTCTACTCCTGCCGGGCGTGCGGGGCGGAGCTGTTCACCTCGACGGAGAAGTTCGAGTCGCACTGCGGCTGGCCGTCGTTCTTCGACCCGAAGGACAGCGAGGCGGTCGAGCTGATCGCCGACACCTCCCACGGCATGGTCCGCACCGAGGTCCGCTGCGCCCGCTGCGGCTCGCACCTGGGCCACGTCTTCGAGGGCGAGGGCTATCCGACCCCGACGGATCAGCGGTACTGCATCAACTCGATCTCGCTTCGGCTGGAGCCGAGGGAGGGCTGAGACCCCCGGAACCGGGGGAGGGCCGGGAGGAGACGGACGTCTTCTCCCGGCCTTTTTGTGTTCCCTTCGGGAACGAAACTCGGCAAATGCGACACGTAACCCAAAGCGCTAAAAGGGGGCATAATTTGATACAGTGTTAAATGAAGTCAATGGCGTGAGCCCTTCGCATATCAGTGCCATGCCCGTCGACGCTTGCTCTGCCGCGACGCCTGACATGCGTGTGACCCGTTGGCGAACCATCCAAGTACGGCCCGGTGAGGGCGGTCTGACGCCCCGCGACTACCACGTGTCAGAGGCCGCGGCCCCGACCGGCGAGCGCTGACGGGCGCGGTACCGGTGACCTGCCGAGGTGGCTCTTCGCATGCTGAAAGGACTGGGCATGATAGCGACAAGCTGGGCATCAAGACGATCGAGACGGGGCGCTCGTGCGGTGACGACGGGCTTCCTCTCCCTCGCTCTGCTCCTCGCCCCCGGGGCGGCTGCGGCGTTCGCCGACGATGCCGCGTCCGCGCAGGACGGCAGCGCGGTGTACATCGGTCGCCAGCAGGGCTACGGCGGCACGGGACTCTTCCCCATCTACGCCCCCGCACCGGCGAACCCCGGCGAGCCGGGTACGCCGGACCTCTGGGCGTACTGCATCGAGCACGACGTGTCCGCGAAGACCGGCATCGAGGGCACGGTGGGCGGTCTCGGGAGCTATCTCGGAGCCAACCGTTTCAACGATCCGGCGGTCCAGAGCAAGGTCCTCTGGGTACTCGCGCACAGCTACCCCGCCCTGAGCCTCGAAGAGTTCGGCACCGCGGCGGGAGTCCCTGGGATCGCGCGCGCCGATGCGATCGAGGCGACCCAGTACGCGATCTGGCGGTACACCGACCTCGACTTCGACGCGCCCTGGGCGTGGGAGACCGACGATTCGAAGACCGCCTACTACCACCTCGTCAACGGTGCGAACGCGAGCAACGGGATGGCGCCGGCGGAAGCCGCGACCACGGTCTCCCTCTCCGCGCCGAGCGCCCCGCAAGAGGCCGGAACGATCGTCGGGCCGTTCGTCGTGACGACCAACCGACCCCCAGTGAAGGTCTCCGTCGACCCTGCGGCCACGTTGACCGATGCGGACGGGGCCGTTCTCGACCCGAACTCCATCGTCGACGGCCAGGCCCTCTACCTCGATCTCCGAGGCACGAAGGGGTCCGGAACCGCGACGATCACGGCGACGGCAGCGGGTTCGGCGGTCAACGGTCACATCGTCTCGGTCCCCACCACGCCCGGAGGCACGCCCACTGCGGCGGCCCACGCCCAGTCGATCATCCTCGTCGCGCCGGGCACGGCCACGACGAGTGCCGAGGCCGTCGCCCGGTGGAACGGCGTCGAGGAGGGTGGCGCCACGGGTACGGCGACCCCGTCCGCCGAGCCGAGCGGGCCGACCATGCCCGCACCCGCCCCCAGCGTGAGCGTCACCACGGCCGGTACGGCGACTCCGTCCGCCGACCCGAGCGCGTCCACCTCGCCCGCCCCCGCCCCCAGCGCGAGCACCACCACCAGCGGTACGGCGGCTCCGTCCGCCGACCCGAGCGCATCCGCCTCGCCCGCACCCGGTGACTGGCTCGCCAAGACCGGCAGCAGCGGTACGGGTGTGATCGCGGGTATCGCCGCCGCGCTCGCGGTGGTCGGCGGTGGCATCCTGTTCACCGTCCGCCGTCGGCGCTCCGCCCGACACTGACCCGGCTCTGGAGGCCCGCCGCTTCGCACTGCGCGAAGCGGCGGGCCCGCCGCGTGTGCGGGACCTCGGCCGGTCGGGGCGGTGGAGCATTGGCGCCGGCCTCTGGCCCTCGGACGCCGAGGTCACCAGGGACGAACCCGCCACGGCCGCAATCGGCACAGGCTCGCCACCGGATCACGAAGTACGGCTGGAGCGTTAGGCGGGCCAGCCGCCGTAAGGAACGGTGATCAGTTCCATGGCGTGACCCGCCGGGTCCATGAAGTAGATGCCCCGGCCACCGTCGTTGTGGTTGATCGCGTTGGGGTGCTGCCGGTGCGGATCGGCGTAGTGCTCGATGCCGCGCTCCTTGATCTGTGCGTACGCCCCGTCGAACTCCTCCTCGGAGACGAGGAAGGCGTAGTGCTGCGTGGTGATCTTGTCCGCGGGCGCGGTGGCGAAGTCCAGCGTGACCCCGTTGCTCAACTGAATGGCGACGAACGGACCCCACTCGCCGGTGATTTCGAGTCCCAACAGTCCGGCGAAGAACTCGGCGGATTCCCGGTTGTCCAGGGCGCTGACGATGGTGTGGTTCAACTCGACTGCCAAGAGTGCCTCCAGGGCATCTCCGGCACCTCCATGCCTCACCCGGACGGTGACCGGCACGCGATGCCGGTTCCCAGAGTAATCGGGGGAGTTGTCGAACCTGGGGAGCGAAGGGCGATTCTCGGCCAGGGGGTGCGGGGCGGTATGGCGAAGCCCCTCCCTGATCCCCCTTCAGGGTGCAGGTAGGGGCCGTTTGACCTTCAGGTTCCCTCTCAGGCGCCGAGCTGCCCGCCCTTGACGCCTTCGATGAACGCGACGAAGGCGAGTGCGGGCACGGCCAGGGCGGGGCCGCTCGGGGCCTTCGAGTCGCGGAGGGGAACGACTCCGAGCGCGGGTACCAGGTTGTGGGCGACCTCCACGCAGTTGCCGCCGTTGCTGCTGTAGGAGGATTTGAACCACTGCGGGTCGTTCACGGGTAAGCCTTTCGTGCCTCGCGGATCATGGCTACCGACGCCGCATGCGGTAGGGCGGCGGCTTGCAGCTGATGGTAGGTCATGAGCAGCCTGAGTACCGACTTGCTGTTGCGGTCCATGTGCCCTCGGAGTTGCGACTCCGCGTACGCCAGTACGGACATGTCTGGCAAGGTCAGCAAGTTGATCGGCATGTCGAAGGCGCGATGCTCGCCGATTCCGTAAGGGGCGATCTGCACCACGGAGTTGGCTCGCTCGGCAACGCTCAAAAGCCGGTCGAGTTGATCGGCCATGACGTGGAGCCCGCCGACCTGACGGCGGATGCAGCTCTCGTCCAGGACTATCAGGAGCATCGGAGGGGTCGGGTGGGCTAGGGCTGCCTGCCGCTCCGTGAGGTAACGCATCCGCCGGTCAGCCCCCTCTGTCGAGATAGAGCCACGGTGTACGTCGCCGTCTGCCAGGCAGCGGGCGTACTCGGGTGTCTGCAACAGCCCCGGGATGATGCCGATCTCGAACAAGCGGATCTCTACCGCTTTCCCTTCGATGGCGACGTACTCGGGAAATCCTTCCAGGAGCGGCCCCGGGCGCGTCTTCTGCCATTCGCGTTCCAGGGAGTCCGCGGTTCCCTTCGTCTCGAAGATCTCATCCATCTGCACCGAGAATCGAAGAGTAGGCGACTTGCGGGCAGTTTCGACAGCAGAAATATGCTGGCTGGAATATGTCGATCGATCGGCGAGATCGTCCTGGGTCCATCCTCGTTGGTCGCGCAGCCTGCGTAAGAAAACTCCGTACGCGGCCCGTGGGCTGGCCGTGGCGTCCAGCTCCTTGCGGTTGGTCACAACTCTTCCTCCTGATCTGGCCAGTTGAAGGGGTCTCGACTCTAGGGCACGCTGACGACCCCTGGTAGCGGAAGCGCTACGGAGAGGAGCCCCCCCATGCGTGACCGTCGCGACCCGTTTCCCCAAGAGGCGTACGGCCTCGGGTCCTTCGTCGTGGACGAGCGGGAAGGCCCCCGCATCGGGCGGGTATTCAGCCGAACGGGTGACACGCTGATGCTGCGGCGTCCCGGCGGAAGCCGCGCGTGGTTCGTCCCGGTCGCCGAGGTCCGGCTACCGACCGCCGAAGAGTGGGCCAGTATCCGGGTCCTCACGACCCCCGTGCCCGGCGGAAGCCCCCACCCCGTCGGATTCGTGGCCGAGGTGTTCGCCGACGGGCCTGTCTACGGCACGGGTGCGGGGGCCCTGTTCCGGCTCGGACTCTTCAAGAGCCCTTCCCCGGAACAGGCGTTGCGGTGGCTCCGGCGTGAGGCCCTGCGGATCGCGGACCGGCTCGACGTAGACCCGGAGGGCTCGGGGGCACCCGGTCCCGTACTGCGCCGGACGCGGGGGTCCGACTCCGACTGCCCCACCGAGATACGGAGGTGGGTCACCGACTCCGGCACTCAGCAGGAGGCCCGGGAACGGCTTCGAGGCGGGTCGACCTTTCTCGCGAGGTTCCGGGACACGGACTGCGACTACGCCTTGGCGGTGTGGTTCTACACCGTCGGTTCGCGCGTCGAGTGGACCGACGAGCCGGGGCCGATATCCCTGAGGATGGCCGGCCGAGTGCCCGCGGCAGCACGGTGACCGGGTCCAGCTCCGGCAAGCGCTGCCGGAACTGCTGCCGGGCTGGGGAGATCAGGTCGTCGGGCAGGACCGGAGCGATACCCCACAGCAGGTCACGCAGGCACGGAACCACCTGGGAAGAGCCGGGCGGAAGCGCCGGCTCGGCAGCAGGCGGGGCGTTCTCGCCTGGCCGTCACCGGCACCACGAGCGCCCGTTCCGGGCCGCATCACCTCCGCGCGTACGTCTCCATGGTGTGCGGGCGGGACTCCCCTCGTTCGACAAAGGACCCCTCATGTCGCAGCAGTGCACGGCCCTGCGCCGCTTCCCCCACCTCGAAACACGGCTCCGTTTCCAGGGCGCCGACGAAGCCGCCGTGCTTCCCGACTTCGTGGTCGAGCACGCTCGATGCGAGCTGGGAACGGAGCACGGGGACGCGGCGCACGGCCGGTACATGTGGGATACGGCAAAGGGAACGCCGTCCGCCGTCTGGTTCCGCTGGACCGACACGAGCCACTGGTTCGAGGCACTACCGGAATGCGAGACGCACACTCCGGCCGAGGCGTGCCTCCTCTTCGCACGGCACCCGGCGGCCCACTCCTGGGAGGCGACCAGGCCGCGCCGCGAGGCGAGGGCGGGCGATCCGGCAGGACCTGTTTCCGCCCACCGTTAGGTTCTGCCGTCAGGCTCCCGGTGGGCACTCGCCATGGACGCGCCTCCGGAGCTGCGCGCGATGATGCCCCGGGTGGCTGCGAGGTTCGCGGCGACTTCGACGCACTGGCCGCCCTGGCCACTGTGGGAAGACGTGAACCAGCGCGGGGAAAGTTCGGTCACGGCGTGCCTTTCGGAACAGGGAGGCGCCAGGGGGCTGGGTGTCGGCGTCTCGGAGGATCTCCATGGTGGCGAGTGGTTCGAGGGGGGACCTTTCGAACTGCTCGCGTTTGTAGTCATGTTGACGCACCGGGCGGTCGGTGCCGCAGCTATCTTGTGGGAATGACCGCCGGGATGGCATGGCGCCGCACGCGGATTGGCGCCCTGGTGCACTGCTGAGCACCGCGCGGGCCTGTGCGGGCCCGCTGTGCGATCGCGGAGCCTGCGCCGCCGCTCGGGCGCCGCCTCCGTCGTGTCGGTCAGAGACTCGATGCGTCAACAACGACTGGAGGACCCGTGCCCATCAACACGTTGCAGATCCCCACTCCGGACGGCCAGGCCGATGCGTTCGCCGCCTTTCCCGACCGCGACGGGCCGCACCCCGGGGTGCTGATGTACCCGGACGCCCTCGGCATCCGGCCCGTGCTGCGGGAGATGGCCTTGGAGCTGGCCGGGCACGGGTACTACGTGCTCGTCCCCAACATCTTCTACCGGCATGGCCCGGCTCCGGTGATCGAGCTTCCCGAGTACCTGGGAGAGGAGGAGCGGCCCGCGGCCATCGCCCAGCTCATGCCCTTGATCGAAGCGCACAACAACACCGACCTGGTCCTCCGCGACGCCGACGCCTATCTCGGGTTCCTCACCGCGCAGCCCGAGGTCGCCGCCGGTCCGGTCGCGGTGACCGGCTACTGCTTCGGCGGCCTCCTGGCGACGCGCACCGCAGTGGCTCACCCCGGCCAGGTGGCCGCCCTCGCCGCGTTCCACGCCCCCGTGGGAGTCGACGGGCCCGACAGCCTCTCGAAGCTCACCGCGGAGGTCCACTTCGGCCACGCCGAAAGCGACTTGACGCCCGAGACCCTCGGCGAACTCAACCGGGCTCTGGACGCCTCTGGTGTCGGCTACACCTCCGAGATCTACCCCGGCACCCTCCACGGCTTCACCATGTCCGACACCGACGCCTTCAGCGCCTCCGGGCTGAAGCGCCACTGGGAAAGCCTGCTCCCCCTTCTGGGCCGCACCCTGGGCAACGGCTGAGGCTCCGGCTCGGAGACCCCCTTCGCCCACCCCCTTCTCACCCCCGCCGAGCCATCACATGCGCGTCCAGGTACCCCCGTTCGGAAGCCGGATCGTGGAGGAGGCGGGCGAAGGGGGTGAGGCCCGCTTCGGTGAGGAGGGTGGTGAGGTGGTCGACGGGCCAGCAGTAGGCGGGGGCCACCTTGTGGTCGAAGCGGACCGGTTCCGGTTCCTTCTCGGTGCCGAAGAACGAGACCAGGATCAGGCCCCCGGGCGCGAGGACGCGGACCTGCTCGGCGAGGAGCGCGGGCAGGTCGGCCGGCGGGGTGTGGATCATCGAGTAGTGGGCCAGGACACCGCCGAGCGCGCCGTCCTCGACCGGCAGGTCCTCCATCCGCGCCTCGTCGAACCGCAGCTCCGGATGGGCCCGCCGGGCATGGGCGACCATCGCGGGGGAGAGGTCGAGCCCGAAGGCGTCGAGCCCCCGCTCGCGCAGCAACGCCGTCAGATGGCCGGGCCCGCACCCCACGTCGGCCGTCAGGGAGTTGCCCGTCTCCCGTACCAGCTCGGCGAAGGTGTCGATCATGGACCGGGCGAACGGGCGGGTCTCCAGCCGGTCGGCGAACAGCGACGCGTACAGCTCGACGACCCCGTCGTAGGCGGTCCTGGTCTCGTCCTGGTGTCGCATGGGCTCCTCGGGTACGCGGACGGCCATCGGGCTCAGCCGTGCACGGTCACGTGCGGCAGCGGCTGCCCGGTGGAGTCGAACAGGACGGTCCCGCAGTCGCAGCGCTCGTCCGCCAGGGTCTCGCCCGGCGGCGGGTCCCATATCTGCGGCGTCGAGCAGTGCGGGCAGTCCAGGCCGATCAGGTTTCCCGCCGAGGCCGCGCCCCAGGGACGTATCGGAAAGCCCTCGTGGCTCAGCCCGCCCGGGTCGGGCAGTTCGTCCTCGCCGGTCGGCAGGACCAGGATCTCGTACGCGTCCGTGCCCGTCTCCCACACCGCGAGCGTGTGGCCGAGCCCCGCGAGGACCTCGGCGAGGTGGTCGAGCTGCCGGACGGGCAGGTCGCCCCGGGCCGGCGTCGGATCGCTCTCGGCCGCGCGCCGGACCCCGTCGGTGTCGACGCCGGTCGGCTCCGTCCCGAAGGCCCGCAGCCGCCCGGCCACGAACTCCGCAAGGTCGCCCGGCTCCTCCTCGCCCGTCCAGTCCATCGTGAACACCACGCGGCCGACGGGCACCTCCCGGGCCCGCTCGCCGGCGGTCAGAACCAGCGCTTCCGGATTCGTCATGTCGCTCACGCTAGCAACCGGCACCGACAACGCCCGCCCGCCGAAGCTCAGTCCTCGTCCACGACCCGGAAGGAGAGGCAGACGAGCAGGGTCCGGTCGTCGACCGGGGTGCCCGCCCGCTCCCAGAAGCGGAGATGGACCTCACGCCAGGCTTCGAGGGACGCGTCGCCCTCGCCTTCGGCCTCGGCGTGCTCCCAGGTGACCTCGCCGAAGGGCTTCACCTCCACGCCCGTGTACAGCAGGGTGGCGACGGCCCGGCCCTCGTCGTCCAGGAGGGCCTGCCGCTCGCCGACGTACTCCAGGCCCTCGGCCTCCTCCGCGTACTCGTCGAGCAGACAGGTCGTGGCGGTCTTCGCGCCCGCCAGGACCAAGGAGTTCAGCTCGTTCCGCATGGCACCGGGAAACCCCAGCTCCAGCGCCCGCATACCGTCGACCCGTGGCCACACGACCCGTCACCTCGCTCCGTACAGCTGCCTCAGTCGAGACAGAATTCGTTGCCCTCGATGTCCTGCATGGTGATGCAGGACTCGTTGGTCTCGTCGGCGGCCAGCAGATGCACGAACGTCGCCCCGAGGGCCTTGAGCCGCTCGCACTCGGCTTCGAGGGTGGCGAGCCGCTCCGCGCCCACGAGCCCGGTCCCCGCCCGTACGTCGAGGTGGACCCGGTTCTTGACCACCTTGCCCTCGGGGACCCGCATGAAGAGCAGTCGGGAGCCCTCCCCGCTGGGGTCGACGATGGCGAACCACGAGTCCCGCTCCTCCGGCGGCTGCGACCGCGCATACGCGTCCCAGTCGGCGAACCCCTCCGGCGGCGGAGGCACGACATACCCCAGCACCTCGCACCAGAAACGGGCGAGCCGCTCCGGCTCCGCGCAGTCGAAGGTCACCTGGAACTTCCTGATGGTTGCCATCCCGGCACCGTAACAAGAAGGGGCCCGCCCGATCATCCTCTTTTCCACCAGGGCGAGCCCCCACCCGGCCCGCGCCTCAGTGCACCGAGAAGCCGCCGTCCACGAAGAGGGCTTGGCCCGTGACGTACGCCGACGAGCGGCCGGCCAGGAAGACCGCCGCGCCCGCGAAGTCCTCCGCCAGACCGTTGCGCCCGGTCATCGTCCGGGCGGCCAGCGCGGCGACCTTCTCCGGGTCGGCGGAGAGCCGCTGGTTGAGCGGGGTCATCACGAAACCGGGCACCAGCGTGTTGGCCGTGACCCCGTACGGCGACCAGGCCTCCGCCTGCGAACGGGCCAGCGATTCAAGCGCGCCCTTCGACACCCCGTACGCCCCGCTCTGCACGAACGCCCGGTGCGCCTGCTGCGAGGTGACGTGGATGATCCGGCCGAAGCCCCGCTCGGCCATCCCGGGCCCGAACCGCTGCCCCAGCAGGAACGGCGCCTCCAGGTTCACCGTCATCGTGGCGTCCCAGACGTCCTCGCCCAACTCGCCGAAGGGCGGGCGCAGATTGATCCCGGCCGAGTTGACGAGGATGTCGGGCTCCCCGAAGACCGCCGCCGCCGCCTCCGCGCCCGCCTTGATTCCCGTACGGGTGCTCAGGTCGGCGCTCACCCACGCGGCACGGCAGCCGTCGGCGGTCAGCTCGTCGACGGTCGCGGTCAGCTCCGCCTCCTTGCGGGCCAGAACCACCACGGCGGCCCCGGCACGGGCCAGCGCCCCCGCGATCGCGCGGCCGATGCCGGAGCTGCCGCCCGTGACGAGTGCGGTGCGCCCTTCGAGGGAGAAGAGGCCGGAGAGGTATCCGCCCGGGGTGCTGCTCATCTGGTCCGCGCTCCTGGTGTCGTACGGCACCGGCCCCGGGACGGGGCTCGGCAGCCGCATCCTGACACAGGGTCCGCCGGGCACCGGGTGCCGCCCGGCGGCGGACCGGGCGGCGTCACACCGGATCGTCGTCGGCGGGCTGGAGCAGATCCCAGCGGTTGCCGTACAGGTCCTCGAAGACGGCGACGGAACCGTACGGTTCATGGCGCGGCTCCTCCAGGAACGTCACGCCCGCCGCCGTCATCCGGGCGTGGTCGCGCGTGAAGTCCTCGGTGTGCAGGAAGAAGCCGACCCGGCCGCCCGCCTGGTTGCCGACCGCCGCCTCCTCGGCCTCGTTCTTGGCACGGGCGAGGAGGAGCCCCGCGTTCCCGATGCCGCCGACCCCCGCCGCGTGGGGCGGGCGGACGACGACCCAGCGCCTGCCACCGCCCCGGTCGGTGTCCTCGACGAGCTCGAATCCGAGGGCGTCGGTGTAGAAGGCGACGGCCTCGTCGTAGTCACGGACGACGAGGGTGACGAGTGCGATGGACGACATGGAGGTCAACGTAGTACGCGGGAATCTACCCGCGTCAACCGGCCCTGCCGGTGCGAGAATACGGACATGGAAGCGCGGTTGTTCGAAGCCCTCGTCGAGGCGGGGCGAGGGCTCGCGGGAGTTCCGGCCCCCGGGGGGCCCGGCACCGGACCGGGACCCGTCCGGCGGCGGCTGCTCGGGATCGCCGGAGCGCCCGGCTCCGGGAAGTCCACCCTCGCCGAACGGCTCGTCGACCGGCTCGACGGGCTCGCCGTCCTCGTCCCCATGGACGGCTTCCACCTCGCCGGAGCCGAACTGGAACGCCTCGGCAGGGCCGGCCGGAAAGGCGCCCCCGACACCTTCGACGCCGCCGGGTACGCGGCCCTCCTCACCCGCCTGCGCACCCCCGAACCCGGCGTCACGGTCTACGCCCCCGCCTTCGACCGCTCCCTCGAAGAACCGATCGCCGGGTCGGTCCCCGTACCTCCCGGGATCCCGCTGGTCGTGACGGAGGGCAACTACCTCCTCCACGACGAGGGCCCCTGGGCGCGGATCCTGCCCCTCCTCGACGAAGCCTGGTATCTGGACCTGGACGCCCGCGTCCGCGTCCCCCGGCTCGTCGCCCGGCACATCCGCTTCGGCAAGGACCACGCCCACGCCGAGCGCTGGGTCCACGACTCCGACGAAGCCAACACCCGGCTGATCGCCCGGGGGAGGGGCCGCGCCCACCGGGTGATCCCGATGGGCTAGGAGACAGCCACCGGGAGACAGCCACCGGGAGACAGTCGCCGGGAGACAGTCGCCGGGAGCCGGGAGCCGGGAGCCGGGAGCCGGGAGCCGGGAGCCGGGAGCCGGGAGCCGGGAGCCGGGGCGGTCGCTTTCGGAGCTTGCCGGGTGTGCGCGGTGTCCGGCTCCTCGAAGCGGCCGGGCCCTGGGCCCCGCGCTCCCCGCTGCGCCCGGTCCCCGTTATCCCCGGGACTCCTCCGCGTGTTCCGTCGCCGCCGCCGCGAGTGCCCGGATCATCGGGTGCGGGTCGCTGCCGTCGCCCGCCAGTTCCGGCTGGAACAGGGTGGCAAGGAAGAAGGGATGGCCGGGGAGTTCCGCGATCCGCACCCCGCCCTCCTCGTCCTCGCCCGTGAACCGCATCCCGTGGGCCCGCAGGACGTCCAGTCGGCTGCTCACGGGCCCGTAGTCGCAGTGGTAGCGCTCGGTGCCGCGCTCCGCGCCGAGAGCCCGCTCCGCGAGGGAGCCGGGAGCGACCCGGACCAGCCCCTCATGGCCCACGAGGGAACAGGCGAGCGGGGCGATCAGCAGATCGTCGTCGGCGGCCGAAGGGTCGTTCTCGGCGTGCGCCGCGCCCGTCAGACCGCAGACGTTCCGGGCGTACTCAAGGAGCGCGTGCTGGAAGCCGCCACAGGTGCCGAGGAACGGGATGCCGTGCTCGCGGGCTGTCCGGACCGCCGTCAGGACGCCCGTCTCGCTCGCGTACGGGCTCCCCGGCAGCAGCCACACCGCGTCGAAACCGCGCACCGTGCCCGGCTCCGCCGCGTCGCCGGTCGGAATCCAGTACGCGTCGAGCACGAGCCCGTCCCGCTCGGCGAGGGCATCGAGGAGAACGGGCACCCGCACATGGGAGCGGACATGCGGGGAACGGTCGCCGATCAGGGCGATTCTGGGGGTACGGGCGGGGGAGGGGTTCGCGCTGTCGTTCATGGGTTCCATCCTTGGCGGACCCCTCGTTCACGTCCAACGATGATTCCTGCATCGTGCATCAGGAACGCTGATGTGGGGGTCCCTGGGGCTCGGGGCTCGGGGCCTCGTGGTCCCGAGGTCCGGCCCTGCGGGGTGGCCCGTGGTCCCTCCCCGGCCGGGTCTCCCTAGCCGTCGAGCAGATCGGCCAGGAGGAACCCCGTAAGGGTCAGCACGGCGAGCAGCCGCAGGGCCACGGCCCCGGAGACGCCCGGCCGCACGCCCGGCCTCCGTACGGTCCTGAGCAGCCAGGTCACTCCGACCGAGACGAGCACCCCGAGCGCGAGCAGAGCCAGCCCGCCCTGTCCGGACGGCCGCCCCGGATCGCCCGGCTCACGGTCGTACGCCTCCATGGACATCGCCAGGGCCAGTGCCATCCAGCCCAGTGACAGCAGCGTCGTCAGCGTGGTCTCGACGATCGCGAGCACGAGCAGTCCCTTGCCGCGCCCGGTCTCCGCCGGGTCGGAAAGGGGCTGGGGGTACCGGATGTGCATACTGCTCACCTAAGGGTCGTCCCGTAAAGGATCACCATCGTGCCCGACGGCCTGACCCGCTCCGGAACCCCTGATCCGGGCCGGGGACCCGTGACCCACCCGGGCCGGACTCGCGGTCCGTCCGGGTCGGATTCACCCCCGTCCTGACCGGACTCACCCCCGTCCTGACCGGAACCGTAGCCCGCCGTCCGGGCCGAACCGTGCCGGTCCGGAACCTCCGCTTCGGCCGGTCGGCGACACCGCCGTCACCGGCCCAGCGGCCACCCCGCCCCCAGAAACCCCAGGAACCCCATGCCACAGGAACCGAACGACTGGGAGCAGCGGCTCGCCGCGCTCTGGGAGACGCTCGACGCCCGCGCGCCCGGCGACTTCCGCGACCGGATCGACGCCCTCGCCGACGAGCGGTCCGCCGACGACCCCGTCGCCCTCTTCGAGCGAGGCTCCGCCCACGACTCCACCGGGCAGCCCGAGGAAGCCGTCCGGTTCTACCGGCGCGCCCTCGACCAGGGACTCACCGGGCTCCGCAGGCGCCGGGCCGTCATCCAGCTCGCCAGCAGCCTGCGCAACCTCGGCCGGCCCGAACTCTCCGTCGAACTCCTCACCGCCGAACGCGGCCTCCCCGCCGACCGGCTCGACGCCGAGGAGACCGCCCTCGCCGGAGCCGTCGACGCCTTCCTCGCCCTCGCCCTCGCCGACACCGGGCGCGACCGCGAAGCCGTCTCCCTCGCCCTCGGCGCCCTCGCCCCCCTCCTGCCCCGCTACCACCGCTCCCTCGCCCACTACGCCCGCGCCCTCCTCACCGCCCCCGACGGCGCCTGACCCCCCGCCCCCTCATGGACCCGCACCTCCTGCGCACCTTCGTCACCGTCACCCGCCTCGGCTCCTTCTCCGAAGCCGCCCGCGCCCTCGGCTACACCCAGTCCGCCGTCTCCCAGCACATCGCCGCCCTGGAGACCGACCTCGCGCTGCCGCTGCTCACCCGGCGGCCCGTCGCCCCCACCCCCGCAGGGGAACGCCTCCTCGAACACGCCGGGCCGCTGCTGCTCCGGATCGACGCGGCCCGCGCGGCACTCGGACGGTTCGCCGCCGCGCCCCGCGCCACCCTGCGCGTCGCCGCCTCCCCGCTCGCCCTCCACCCCCGTGCCCTCGCCGCCCTCCCCGCCGACGGCGTCACCCTCACCGCCCGGCCCAGGGAACGGGTCGTCGCCGCCGTCGCCACCGGCGCGGCGGACGCCGGGCTCGTCGACGGCGTCGCCGCCCCCAGCGACCCGCTGAGGCTCCCCGACGTCGCCCCGCTCACCGCGACCGGCGTCGCCGAGGAACCGCTGGCCGTCGTCCTGCCCGCCCACCACCCGCTCGCCGGACGCCCCGGGCTCCGCCTCGACGACCTCGTCGACGCCCGCTGGCTCGACGCGCCCGCCGCGGGCATCCCCCTCGACCGGCTGCGGGAGATGCACGGCGGCCCCGCGGGACACGGCTTCCGCACCGCCCTGCGCTACGAGGGCACCGACACCCGGGCCCTCGCCGCCCTCGCCGCCGCCGGACACGGCCTCGTGCTGCTGCCCCTGCCGCTGACCGGTCCGGTCCCCGGCGCCACCGCCGTCCCGCTGACCGCGCCCCGGCTCGTCCACCGCACCGAACTGCTCCTCCTGGGCTCCGGACGGCCGGAGCCGCCGGGTCCGCTCGCCGCGTTCGCCGCCCGTCTCACCGGCTGAGACCGAGGCGGGACCGGCCGGGCGGGCGAGTTCACCCGACGGTCCAGGTGCCGACACCCGCAGTCGCTACCCTGGGGGCGCAACGGCGACGGAAGGCGGGCTGGCGTGGGGTGGCTGCGGCGAGGACCCAGACGGGACGGCGAGGACGCGCCGAGGGACCCCGGGTTCGGATACTTCTCGCAGCGCGAGGCCGCGCTCTTCCGGGGCCGGGTCCGCGAGACCTTCGCCGAACTCGGCCTCGAAGTCACCGTCTACGCCGACCACGTCGTCGACGACAAGGGCCGCCGCTTCGGCCTCGCCAACCTCGCCGCCGTCTGCCACCAGGACCGGCGCGGCCCCCGCGTCTGGCCCGCCACCATCGACCGGCACATCGGCCTCGTCGTCCGCGCCATGGACGGCCCCTCCGCGCTCGACACCCTGCCGCCCGAGCAGATCCGCTCCCAGCTCTACCCCCGGGTCGTCAGCGGCGAGGGCATCGACGCCTCCGCCTTCGGCTACGCGCGAGCCGTCGCCCCCGGGCTCTGGGAAGTCCTCGCCCTCGACCTCCCCGAGAGCGTCATGATGCTCACCGACGAGGCGCTCGACCGGCTCGGCAGCCACGCCCAGCTCCGCGACCGGGCCCTGAGCAACCTGCGCGGACTGCCCGTCGAGGAACACGAGACCGTCCGCGACGCCGACGGCATGACCTTCGAGGTCATCCTCGGCGACTCCTTCTACACCGCGAGCCGCGTCCTCGACCTCGACGGCGTCGCCCGCCGGGTCACCGGAGCGCCGCTCGGCGAACACGGCGCCCTGGTCGCCCTGCCCTTCCGGCACCAGCTGGCCTTCCACCCGATCCGGGACACCTCGATCATCCCCGCCCTCGGCGCGATGGCCTCCTTCGCCGCCTCCGGATACGAGGACACCCCGGGCGCCATCAGCCCCTACGTCTTCTGGTGGCGCGGCGGCACCCTCACCCAGCTCAGCGAGCACGACGAGGAGCGGGGAGACCTGCGGATCGTCGTCGGCGACGACTTCCAGGACCTCCTGGAACGGCTCATCCTCCAGGGACCGGACCGGCGCTGAGCGGTCGCGTCGGCCGACGGCCCCGGGCAGGATGCTGTACGACGAGCAGGCCGAGCAGGCCGAGCAGGCCGCGGACGCCGAGAAGGAGCCCCTCATGCCGAGCAGCCAGCCCACCGACACGGTCGTGCCCTTCACCGCCGACGACTACCGCGCCCGGATGACCCGCGCCGCCGAGTCCGCCGCCGACGCCGGGCTCGCGGGTGTCCTCGTGGCCCCCGGCCCCGACCTCGTCTACCTCACCGGCTACCAGCCCACCGCGATCACCGAGCGGCTCACCGTCCTCGTCCTCGCCGCAGGTCAGGAACCCGTCCTCGTCGTCCCCACCCTGGAGGCGCCCGACGCGGAGAAGGCCGCGGGCGCCGCCGCCCTCACCCTCCGCGACTGGACCGACGGCAAGGACCCGTACGCGGTCACCGCCCCGCTGCTCGACGTCGACGGCCGCTTCGGCGTCAGCGACAACGCCTGGGCCCTGCACCTCCTCGGCCTCCAGCAGGCCCTGCCCGGCACCTCGTACGTCTCCCTCACCGAGGCCCTGCCGATGCTCAGGGCCGTCAAGGACGCCCACGAACTGGCCAGGATCGCCGCCGCCGGAGCCGCCGCCGACCAGGCGTACGGCGAGATCCTCAAGGTCCGCTTCGCGGGCCGCAAGGAGACCGACGTCGCCGCCGACCTCGCCGGGCTGCTCCTGCGCTTCGGCCACTCCCAGGTCGACTTCACCGTCGTCGGCTCGGGACCCAACGGCGCCAACCCGCACCACGAGGCCGGGGACCGGGTCATCGAGCACGGCGACATGGTCGTCCTCGACTTCGGCGGGCTCAAGCACGGCTACGGCTCCGACACCACCCGGACCGTGCACGTCGGCGAACCCACCGACGAGGAGCGGCGCGTCCACGACCTCGTACGGGAGGCCCAGCAAGCCGGGTTCGAGGCGGTCCGCCCCGGAGCGACCTGCCAGGACGTCGACCGGGCGGCCCGCAAGGTCATCACGGACGCGGGCTACGGCGAGTACTTCATTCACCGCACCGGCCACGGCATCGGCGTCACCACCCACGAACCGCCCTACATGATCGAGGGCGAGGAACTGCCCCTCGTCCCCGGCATGTGCTTCTCCATCGAGCCCGGCGTCTATCTCCCCGGCCGGTTCGGCGTCCGCATCGAGGACATCGTGACGGCCACCGAGGACGGGCCCGGCCGCCGCTTCAACGACACCCCGCGCGAGATGGCGATCGTCGAGTGACCGGCCACCGGCCGCCCGTGGTGACCGTGACCGCCCGTCCGTAGCGCCCGGCCACCCGCCCCGTCAGCCGCCCGTGGGAGCCGGTGGGGAGCCCGGTCGTCAGCCGTCCGTGAGGACGACCGCCGATTCGCCCGGCAGTCGCAGCACCCCGTCGCCGACCGGGCTCCCCACCGGCTCCCACGCCGCGAGGACCCGGTCCCTGCCGTTGGAACCGATCGGGACCCCGGCCGGCCGCGCGCCCAGGTTCACCGCCACCCGCAGCACCCCGCGCCGGAAGGCCAGCCAGCGGGCCTCCTCGTCGAAGGCGACCCGCACCCCCGCCAGGTCCGGGTCCGTCAGATCCGGCAGGGTGCGGCGCAGCGCGATCAGCTCCCGGTGCCAGGCGAGGAGCCGCCGGTGCGGGTCCCGCTCCCGCTCCGTCCGGTCGAGCACCGAACGGTCCCGGGTCGCCGGGTCCTGCGGATCGGGCACCTCCCCGTCCCAGCCGTGCGCCGCGAACTCCCGCCGCCTGCCGAGCCGTACGGCCTCGGCAAGCTCGGGATCGGTGTGATCGGTGAAGTACTGCCAGGGCGTCCGGGCCCCCCACTCCTCGCCCATGAACAGCATCGGCACCGAGGGCCCCGTCAGGACCAGGGCCGCCGCACAGGCCAGCAGCCCGGGGGAGAGGGACGCCGAGAGCCGGTCGCCCAGGGCCCGGTTGCCGATCTGGTCGTGGCTCTGCGCATAACCCAGGAAACGGTGGGCGGGGGTCCGCTCCCGGTCCACCGGCCGCCCGTGCCGACGCCCCCGGAGCGTCGAATACGTGCCGTCGTGGAAGAACACCCGGGTGAGGGTCTTCGCCAGAGCCGCGAGCGGCGCCCGCGCGAAGTCCGCGTAATAGCCCTGGTCCTCGCCGGTCAGAGCGGTGTGCAGCGCGTGATGGAAGTCGTCGTTCCACTGGGCGTGGATCCCGGTCCCGCCGAGCGCGCGCGGAGTCGTGGTGCGCGGGTCCGCCAGATCCGACTCGGCGATCAGGAAGTGCTGCCGCCCCTGCTCCCTGGCCAGCTCGTCGACGGAAGCCGACAGCTCTTCGAGGAAGGGGTACGCCCGGCCGTCCACGAGCGCGTGCACCGCGTCGAGGCGCAGCCCGTCGATCCGGTAGTCCCGCAGCCAGGCCAGCGCGCTCCCCAGGAAGTACGCCCGGACCTCGTCCGAACCCGGCGCGTCCAGGTTCACCGCCGCACCCCACGGCGTGGGGCGACTCTCCGTGAAGTACGGCCCGAAGGCGGGCAGATGGTTCCCCGAGGGGCCCAGATGGTTGTGGACGACGTCCAGGACCACCCCCATGCCGAGCCCGTGCGCCGTGTCCACGAACCGCTTCAGCGCCTCAGGACCGCCGTACGGCTCGTGCACCGCCCACGGCGCCACCCCGTCGTACCCCCAGCCCCGCACCCCGGGGAACGGGCAGAGCGGCATCAGTTCCACATGGGTGATGCCGAGCCCCGCCACCTCCCCGAGCCGGGCCGCCGCCGCGTCGAGCGTGCCCTCCGGGGTGAAGGTCCCGATGTGCAGCTCGTACAGGACGGACCCGCGCAGCCGCACCTTCGGGACGGGGTGCCGCCAGACGTACGCCGAGTGGTCCACGACCGCGCCGAGCCCCTCGGGGCCCGAAGGCAGCCGCCGGGCGCGGGGGTCGGGAAGGACGGGGCCCCCGTCGAGGGAGAAGCCGTACTGGTCGCCGTCCCGGGCGGGCGCGACCCCCGTCCACCAGCCGGCCCGCTCGGCGTCCCGGCCCAGGTCGTGCCGGGAGCCTTCCAGCTCCAGCGTCACCCGCTCACGGGCGTTCGGCGCCCACACCTCGAAGAGCACGGGAATCCCCTCGTCGACGGGCCGGCCGCGCGACGGGCCGACTATCGCGCCCATCCTGACAGCCGGGACCCCGCCGCGCCCGGAGCGTCCGCACGCGGTTGACGACCCGTTCGAAGCGGCCGTCACCCGTCCGGGCGAAGCGGCCGATCACCCGGGCCCGCGCCCGCCCAGGGGACGTGACCGCGCCCACCCGGGGACGTGACCGCCCCCAGGGGACGTGACCGCGTCCGTCCGGGGAACCGGCCGCGTCCGGGCCGCCGGGAGGGCTGCGGGCCCGGCCCCGGGAGCGGTGCGGGAGTCGGGGCGGGGCCCTTCTGGACACCCCGGGCCCGGCGGACGGACAATCACGGATGTGACGACCCCTTTCGAGCTTCCGGCGAACTCCCCTCGGGTGACCGACACCGCGCGGGACCGCGCGCTGGTGCTGCTCCGTGAGGGCGCCGCCCAGGGCCGCCTCTCGCACGACACGTTCCTCTTCCGGATGGAGCGGGCGCTCCAGGCCCGACGTCCGGACGAACTCGCGCTGCTCACCGCCGACTTGAGGAGCGAGAGCGGCTGGTCCCGGCGGGTGGTGGGAGCGGTCGAGAAGATGTCGGCGTTCACGGCCAGGATCGGCCGCGCCTGGCACGCGGAGCGGCTGCCGAAACTGCTCCTTCCGATGCCGGGGCCGCACCCCCTGCGGATAGGGCGTGACCCGGTCAACGGCCTGCGCCTCAGCCATGAGACGACCTCCCGGCTGCACGCCGAACTGTTCCTCCAGGCCGGCATGTGGGTCCTGCGCGACCTCGGCTCCACGAACGGCACCACGGTCAACGGACGCCGGGTCACCGGCGCGGTCGTGGTCCGCCCGGGGGACGTGGTCGGCTTCGGGGAGATGACGTTCCGGTTGTCGTACGACTAGGACGCGTGCGGGTCGTGTGAATCGGGCCGGGCCGGGCCGGACCTGGCCGGGTCGGGCAGCGGCGCCCGGTGCCGATACGAGGAAGCGCCCGGTCCCTGGGAAGGGGCCGGGCGCTTCCGCCTGCCGGTGGGGGTCGGCGGGTCGGGTGGGGCAGAGGGTCTGTTGGGGTGGAGGGTCCTGCGGGTCACCGAGCCCGGCGGGTCACCGAGCCGAGTGGGTCACGGGGTCCGGTGAGTCGGCGGTTCCGGTGGGTCACCGGGCCCGGCGAGTCGGCGGCTCCGGTCGGTCACCGGGTCCTGTGGTCGGCCTCGAAGGTCGCGAAGGCGGATTCCTGGCGCCATTCGAGGGAGGCCTTGGGGCTGCCCTCGATCAGGCGGCGGCAGGAGGTGGAGCGGATCGGGGCGCCGGGCCGCTCGCTCCGGCAGGCCGGGACGGTGCGGTAGCCCTCGGCGGTCGGGTTGCCGCGCCACAGGCTCTCGCCCGGCACGAAGGCGTACTCCAGGGAGGCGCGCGCCAGGTCCTTCAGCTCCGGGTAGGACAGGGCGTAGGTGCCGGCCGCGTACTGGTACTCGTGGGTGATGTCGATCCGGGAGACGCCCGGGTCGTCGGTGGCGAGCACGACCGGGACGCCGTAGGCGCGGTACGTCGCGAAGGGGTGATCGGCTTCGCGGACGCCGAGGATCTGGGCGTTGCTGCTGAACGGCACCTCGACGGCGGTCTCCCGGGCGGCCATGGTGCGGGCCGTGTCCTGCCAGCCGGTCTCGTGGACGAGGCCGACACCGTGGCCGACGCGCTCGGCGCGGGCCGTGCCGACGGCGTCGGTGATGTGGAAGGAGAGGTCCTCGGGCTTGACGAGACCGGGCCACAGCTCGCCCGCGTGCAGGGTCACATGGGCCTTCGGGTGGACCCCGCGCAGATAGGCGATCATCCGCATCTGGAGCCGGTAGTTCTGGAGGGAGCTGTCCCAGTCCTCCGGCTGGACCAGGTTGACGGCCACGAACCGGCCGTCCCGCTCGGCGAGGCGCATGCCGAGGGCCAGTTGGGTGAAGACCCGCTCGGGCGAGCTGCCGCGCGAGACCTGGGAGATCCAGCGGACGGTGAGGCCGCAGGCGGGCCGGGGGTGCGCGGTGCCGCAGCGGGCGGCGGCGCGGAACTCGGCGTCGCCCTCGTCGGCCTCCTTGACCGCCTCGGTGACGACGGCTTCGAGACGGCCGCCCGAGGTGAGCTTCCGGTAGAGGGCGTCGAGGTCCGGGTCCCAGCCGACCTCGCCCGCGAGCTTCTTGGCGCTCTCGGACGCGGGGCTGACCATGGTCTCCAGATACGACTGGTTCTGCGCGGCGATGCCGTCGGCGAACTCGGCGAGCATCTTGCCCCGGTGACGCCAGGACACCTCGCCGAACTTTCCGAAGGTGTCGAAGAAGTGGTCGTGTCCGCTGCGGTCGGACGGGAAGTCCTGCATGGACCAGGCGCGGATCAGCGCGTCGTGGAGGGCGCGGTCGGCGCGGGCGTCGGCGAGCGGACGGGTGCCGGGCCCGCAGGGCGAGGCGACGGCCGTCATGGTGGCGGTCTCCACGCACAGCCCGTCCTCGGCGCCGAGCGTGATCAGGTACTCGGTGGAGACGGCTCCCGAGAGGTGGTTGTGGAGTTCGCCGCCCTTGGGCATCGACCGGAAGAACGCGCCGAGCCGGGCGGGCTGTTCGCGTACGGAGCGGAGATAGGCGTCGGTCCTGGCCTCGGCGGATGTCGGCACCCGGGCGCCCGTGAAGGACGCGCCGGCCAAGGACCCGGCGGCCGGGACGGCGGCGGCTCCGGAGGCGGTGGTCCCGTACGCGGTGGAGAGCGCGGCACCGGAAGAGGGCGCGGCGGGCGTGGCGGAGGCGGGCAGGGCGGCGCTCAGCGACAGCAGTCCGAGCGCGGCCACGGCGACCGGGAGGACCCGGCGGCGCGAGGCGGATCGTGGGGGCGTAGTCACGCGAGCATGATGGTGATCGCGGGGCGTCCGGTGGGCCGGATAAAACAGATTGACGGCTCCGCTCACCCGTCAGAGTGAATTTCCCTCACTCGAACGAGTGGCTCCGGGGTACGCGCTCAGGCGTGCGCCCCTGGGCGCGCCCCCGGAGGGGAGACCCGGCACCGGCCCCGTATTTCCGGTGCGTCCGGCAGGGCGGCGATGATGGAATCGCCGGATGCGAACGAGCGACGAGCGAACGAGCGGCGAGCGGACGACGGTGGTGGACCGGGGACGGTTCCCGGACGCGCGGACCCCCTGGGACGACGAGGAATGGCGGCGCGAGGCACTCGGCTGGGCCGAACGGACCATCGCCGCGCGCGGGTGGACCGAGACGGGTCCGCGCGAGGTCCGGGTGCGCCCCTGGTCGATTCTGGTGCGCCTGCCCATCGGCGAGGGCGGGCGGGACGCCGTCTGGCTCAAGACCGGCGCCCCGGACAACGCCTTCGAAGCCGGGCTCTCCGGGGCGCTCGCCGACTGGGTGCCCGAGCACGTCATGACCCCTCTCGCGGTCGACGCGGAGCGCGGCTGGACCCTCCTGCCGGACGGCGGCCCGCTCTTCCGGGGCGTCCTCGACCGGGGCGAGGCGGGGCCGGGGGAGTGGGCGGCGGCGGTGGGCCGGTACGCGCGGATGCAGCGGCTGCTGCTGCCCCACGCGGACCGGATGAGCGCCCTCGGAGTGCCCGGCGCCCGGCCCCGCGACCTGCCGGGCCTCCTCGACGAACTGGTCGAGGCCAATCCGCTCTTCGACACCGCGGAGCGGACCGCGCTGCTCCGGCAGCGGCCCCGGCTCGTCGACTGGTGCGCCGAACTCGACGCGTACGGCGTGCCCGACTCCCTCGACCACTGCGATCTGCACGACGGCCAGATCCTCGCCCCCGAGCCCGGCCGGTTCACCTTCTTCGACTGGGGTGACGCCTGTGTGGCCCACCCCTTCGGCAGCCTCCTCGTGCCGCTGCGGACGGTCCGGGAGCGGTACGGACCCGAGGCCGCGGCGCCGCTGGTGGAGGCGTATCTGGAGCCCTGGGAGAGCCTCGGACTCCCGGCCGCCGAGCTGCGCGCGGCGGCGCTCCTCGCGGTGCGGCTCGCGGCCCTCGGCCGCGCGGGCTCCTGGTTCCGGCTCTTCCCCGGCACCCCGCTCGCCGACAGCCACGAGGCCAGTGCCTACTGGGTCCGGGACCTCTTCGCGTCGGAGGACGCCTGGTAGCCGCCCCGCCACTCCGGCGCCCCCGGACAGCCCCCGCCGCCCCCGCCGTACCCCCCCGTCGATTTCACCCGTCCGGCGGTACGCGGCGGGCGGTGGGGCCCTGGCGGTGATGGGCTGTGGGGGCGCGGGCCGCGTCTCAGGCCGCGCCACCACCGCCGACCCACAAGGGGGCGTGATGAGCGAAGAGCCGAACCGCGAACCGGGCGGTGGCATACCCGCCGACCGACCGCAGTGGCCTTCCGGAGACCCGTGGAAACGGCTTCCGGCCATGGCCCCCGCCGACCCCGAAGCCCCCCGCCCGGCGGGTCTCGCCGACCGGGTCCGCACCGCGTACGAACCGGGCCCCGAGGGCGGCCCCGGGACCCAGGCCAGGACCGTGGCGCCCAGCGCCCTCGATCCCGGCGCCTCGCGCGACCCGCACCGCATCCACCGCACCCTGCGCGAGGACTTCCCCCTCAGCTACGACCCGCTGCTGCGCGCCTGGGTGCTCAGCCGGTACGCGGACGTGGCCACCGCCCTCACCGACGCCCGCTTCACCCACGGGCACCGGCCGGGCGACCCGCCGTGCGCGCGGGCCCACGTCGACGTGGACACCGAGGCCCTGCGGTCCGTCGCCGAGCGCACCGCGTACGTCCTGGCCCGCCGGATCGCCGACCGGCCGCAGGCCGATCTGGTCGCCGACTTCTGCCACTGGCTGCCCGCGGGCACCGTCGCCGCCGCCGTCGGCGTGCCGTACCGGGACATGATGCGGCTCGTGCGCGGCCGGGCGGCCGGGGCCCTCGCGGGCGAGTGCGGCGGGCAGATCGCCGTACGGGAGAAGGCGCTCGCCTCCTTCCTCGGCAATGTGCTGACCGACCCCGACCGGATCGCCGAACTCCGGGACGCCCCCGCCGGGCCGGTCGGCCGGGCCTGGGCCGAGTCGCTGCGCAGGGACCCGCCCGTGCAGATCGCCGTCCGCCGGACCGCCGCCGAGGTGCCGGTGAGCGGCGGGATCGTCCCGGCGGGCGCGTCGGTGGCCCTGCTACTCGGCTCGGCGGGCCGTGACCCGGAGCGCTTCCGCGAGCCCGACCGCTTCGACCCCGCGCGCGACGACCCGGGGCAGCTCACCTACGGGGACGGGTTCTGCCCGGCCGTCGTCCTGGCCGGTTTCGAGGCCGAGTACGCCCTGCGGGCCCTGTTCACGGCGATGCCCCGGATCCGCCTCGCCGACGGCTTCCGCCCGGTGTGGAACGGCCTCATCACCCGGGCGCCGCGGAGCCTGATCGTACGGCCCCACGGCTGACCCGGGCGCGGTCCGGCGAGGGAGCGTCAGGACGGTGTCTCCAGCCGTGCGAGCAGCGCCACCGGCCGTTGTCCGAACAGCTGCGCCAGCTTCACCGGTGTCGCCGGGCCGCCCGTGAACTCCCGTACGCCTCCCAGGGCGTCGGTCCAGCGGCCGGGCGGCAGCGTGAGGCCGGTGTCCTGCCAGCCGCCCGCCTCCGCCAGGCGCAGGGGGAGGCGGGTGACCGCCGTGACCACCCGGCCGGAGCGGGCGAAGGCCAGGCAGTGGCGCGCGGCCGGTCCCTCCGCCGTCAGGGGCGCGTACGAGCCGACGGCGGAGAAGACCGCGGGGCGCTCCCTCCGCAGCCGCAGCGCCGCGCGGACCAGGGCCGTGCGGTCGTCGTCGGGGCCCGGCTCGAACAGGCCCCGGTTGTCCGGGTCGACCAGCGCCCGGTAGGCGCGCTCGGTGTTCTGGTACAGCTCGGGCACCCCCGGCATCGTCAGCTGGACGAGGAGCGCGCCGAGGACGTGCGCCTGGATGTGCGGTTCCAGGGCGAGGGCCGCGTCCGACGCGCCCCGGAGCGGGACGCGGCCGGGCCCCGCCGCCACGAAGGCGTCCACCGCCCGCTCGTACTCCGCGTCCGGCTCGGTCCAGCCGGTCCGCAGTCCCGCCTCCCGTACGGCCTTGAGGAGCGCGGGGGCGAGCCGGTCCCGGTCCGGGGCGCCGAAGCCGAAGGCGGTCTGCCAGCCGGTCCAGGCCACGTGCGGGTCGGGCGCGGGCACCCCGGCGACCCCGGAAAGCAGCTCGGCCCACGCCCGGGGGCACTGGGAAAGGACCGCGATCCCGGCCCGGACCTCGGCGCTGCGCTTGGTGTCGTGGGTGGAGAGGACGGTCCCGGTGTCCGGCCAGTCCCGGGAGATCCGCAGGCAGTAGGTGTGGAACTCGTCCGGTGAGACGGCCGGACGGCCCGGATCGCCGCCGACCTCGTTGGCCGAGAGCAGGGGGGCGTACCGGTAGAAGGCGGTGTCCTCCGAAGACTTGGCCCGCAGCGCCGAGGAGGTCTGCGCGAACCGGGCCCGGAACGCCCGGTGTTCGGGCCCGTCGCCCAGGAGGCCGAGCGCCAGGTCCCGTACGACGTCGACCGCCGTCGCCTCCTCCGGCACGGTGAAGGCGGCCTTCGCCGCGCGGACCGCCGCCGGGGGCAGGGCCTCCTCGTCTCCGGTCCGGTAGGGGCGGTAGACCGGGACCCGGACCAGCAGCTCGTGGACGGCGGTGCGCAGCGCCCAGGGCGCGTGGTCCCGCAGGGCGGGATCGGCGGCGCAGATCCGCTCCGCCGTCCGGGTGAGGACGGCCGTCTCGGCGGCCAGATCGTGCCCGGCCACCTCGTGGGCGGCGCGCCGCGCGGTCGGCCCCCAACGGCCGCCGCCGTCCTCCGGCCATGCGGTGAACTCCCGGTACAGATCGGCGAGTTCCCCGGCTCCTGCCCGGTCGGTGAACACCCCGTCGAGGCGGTGCAGGGCGTCGTATCCGGTGGTTCCCGCGACCGGCCAGGCGGCGGGCAGCCGTTCCGCCCCGGTGAGGATCTTCTCCACCACCGTCCAGCACCGTCCGCCGGTCGCCGCCGCCAGCGCCTCCAGATACCCCTGGGGGTCGGCCAGCCCGTCCGGGTGGTCGATCCGCAGCCCGGCGACGACCCCGTCCCCGACCAGTTCGACGATCTTCGCGTGGGTCGCGGCGAACACCTCCGGGTCCTCCACCCGGACCCCGATCAGCTCCGAGACGGTGAAGAAGCGCCGGTAGTTCAGCTCGGTGCGGGCCAGGCGCCACCAGGCGAGCCGGTACCACTGGGCGTCGAGGAGCGCGTCGAGCGGCAGCCCCTCGGTGCCGGGGCGCAGCGGGAACTCCTGCCCGTCCAGACGCAGCGCGCCGCCGGAGACCCGCAGCCTGTCCCGTACCTCGGGGAGCCGGGCGGGCAGCACCGGGAGCAGCACCCGGCCGTCCCCGGCCGAGCGGTCGACGTCGAACCAGCGGGCGTACGGCGAGTCCGGGCCGTCCCTGAGCAGGGCGCGCAGGGCGTGGTTGTGCCGGGGGGAGGCCGCCATGTGGTTGGGCACGAGGTCGACGACGAGGCCGAGCCCGTGGGCCCGTGCGGTCGCGGCGAGGGCCCGCAGCCCCGGCTCGCCGCCGAGTTCGGCCCGGACGGAGCGGTGGTCGGTGACGTCGTACCCGTGGGCAGAGCCGGGGACGGCCTCCAGGACGGGGGAGAGGTGCAGATGGGAGATCCCGAGACCGGCCAGGTGCGGCACGGCCCGCTCCGCCGCCGCGAACGGGAACTCCGGCCGGAGCTGGAGCCGGTAGGTGGCGGTGGGCGGGACGGGTCGGGCGGGGCGGCCGGGCGCGGATCCGGCCGGAAGGGAGGTCATGCGAACGTACGTACCCTGCCGGGAGGCGTCTCTCGCACCGCCTCGGGCGCGCGGGCGGGCAGGGGCCGGGACGATCGTCCGATGGGATGACGGCCCTGGGCCGTACGGCTGTCATCCGTACGGCCCATCGCGGGGTGCGCGGGGGTCGGACCGTCAGGCGGGGCGGCGCAGGACGGTCAGGCTGAGCGGTGCGAGGGTCACCCGTTCGCCGCCCGCCAGTTCCGGCCCCTCCTGCGGGGGCATGCCCTCCGGGTCGGAGGTTTCCACCACCATGCGCCAGCCGTTCCCGTGGTGGTCGGGGACGGCGAACTCCAGCTCCTGCGAGGAGGCGTTGAACATGAGGAGGAAGGAGTCGTCGGCGATCCGCTCGCCCTGCGGTCCCGGCTCCGAGATGGCGTTGCCGTTGAGGAACACGGTCAGCGCCCTGGCGTGCGCCGCCTGCCAGTCGCGGGCCGTCATCTCCACGCCCTCGGGGGTGAACCAGGCGATGTCGGTCAGTTCGTCGTGGGTGCCTTCGACGGGCCTCCCGTGGAAGAAGCGGCGGCGCCGGAAGACCGGGTGCTCCCGGCGGAGCCGTACCATCGCGCGGGTGAAGCGGAGCAGGGTGGTCTCCGCCTCGCTGTCCTCCTTCGGCCAGCGCACCCAGGACACCTCGTTGTCCTGGCAGTAGGCGTTGTTGTTGCCGCCCTGGGTGCGCCCGAACTCGTCGCCGTGGCTGAGCATCGGCACGCCCTGCGACAGCATGAGGGTGGCGAGGAAGTTGCGTGCCTGGCGGGCGCGCAGCTCGGCGATGCCGACGTCCTCGGTGTCGCCCTCCACCCCGCAGTTCCAGGACCGGTTGTGGCTCTCGCCGTCCCGGTTGCCCTCGCCGTTCGCCTCGTTGTGCTTCTCGTCGTACGAGACGAGGTCGCGGAGGGTGAAACCGTCGTGGCAGGTCACGAAGTTGACCGAGGCCAGTGGCCGGCGTCCGTCGTCCTGGTAGAGGTCGGAGGAGCCGGTCAGGCGGGAGGCGAACTCGGCGAGGGTGCGCGGTTCGCCGCGCCACAGGTCCCGGACGGTGTCCCGGTACTTGCCGTTCCACTCGGTCCACAGCGGCGGGAAGTTGCCGACCTGGTAGCCGCCCTCGCCGACGTCCCACGGCTCGGCGATCAGCTTCACCTGGCTGACCACGGGGTCCTGCTGCACCAGGTCGAAGAAGGACGAGAGCCGGTCCACCTCGTGGAACTGGCGGGCCAGGGTGGCCGCCAGATCGAAGCGGAAGCCGTCCACGTGCATCTCGGTCACCCAGTACCGCAGACTGTCCATGATCATCTGGAGGACGTGCGGGGAACGCATGAGGAGCGAGTTCCCGGTGCCGGTGGTGTCCGTGTAGTAGCGGCGGTCGTTGGCGAGCCGGTAGTACGAGGGGTTGTCGAGCCCCCGGAAGGAGAGCGTGGGGCCCAGGTGGCTGCCCTCGGCGGTGTGGTTGTAGACCACGTCGAGGATGACCTCGATGCCCGCCTGGTGCAGGGTCCGCACCGCCGACTTGAACTCCAGGACCTGCTGGCCCCGGTCGCCCCAGGACGCGTAGGCGTTGTGCGGGGCGAAGAAGCCGATCGTGTTGTAGCCCCAGTAGTTGGTGAGCCCCGCGTCCACCAGACGGTGATCCTGTACGAACTGGTGAACGGGCATCAGTTCGAGCGCGGTGACGCCCAGTTCCTTCAGATGTCCGATCACCGAGGGGTGCGCGAGCCCCGCGTACGTCCCGCGCAGCTCCTCGGGAAGGTCCGGGTGCAGCATCGTCAGGCCCTTCACATGGGCCTCGTAGATCACCGTGTGGTGGTACTCGGTGCGCGGGCGCCGGTCGTCGCCCCAGTCGAAGTACGGGTTGACCACGACCGAGCTCATCGTGTGCGGGGCGGAGTCCAGGTCGTTGCGCGCGTCCGGACGCCCGAAGGGGTAGCCGTACACCGCCTCGCCCCAGCGCACCCGCCCCGAGACCGCCCGCGCGTACGGGTCGAGCAGCAGTTTCGCCGCGTTGCACCGCAGCCCGCGCTCCGGTGCGTACGGACCGTGCACCCGGAACCCGTACCGCTGTCCCGGCATCACGCCCGCCAGATAGGCGTGCCGCACGAACGCGTCCGTCTCGCGCAGCTCCACCGCCGTCTCCGAGCCGTCGTCGTCGAGCAGACACAGCTCGACCCGTTGTGCGGACTCCGAGAAGACCGCGAAGTTGGTGCCCGCTCCGTCGTAGGTGGCGCCCAGGGGGTACGCCTGTCCCGGCCAGACCTGCATGGATATGAATGTTCCTCTTCTGTCCGGGTTCAGGGGGAAGCTCTTCGGCCGCATCCTGCCCGAAAGAGGTGCAACCTCCTAGGACTTAGCCCCGTCCTACCGGGTGACCGCAGGACCAATGGGGGATAGAGGGGGAAGTGTGTACGAAATCGCACGCCGCCACTTGGGGAAAGTGGTGGCCGGAGCGGCCATGGCGGTGACGGGAACCGCCGTCGCGGTCGCGATCGGCATGCCGGGACCGGTGGGGGCGAACGGAACCGCCGCACCCGCCGGATCCACCACCGCGAACACCGCGGGCGGGGCGCCCGGCACCGGGGGGAGCGGCACCCGTCCGGGGGAGGCCACACCCGGCCGGGGGCAGGGCGGGACCGGAGGCGCCCCGCCGCCCGCGACCGTCGTGCCCGCCGCCGCCGAGGGCGCCAAGGGCGTCGGCAGCGACCCGCTCACCGACGACGAGCTGACCCGCGCCGAGACCCTGGCGCTCGCCCCGCCCGCCGCCACCGCCCAGCAGGACGTCACCGGCGGACGCGGACCACAGCGCCTCGGCACCGTCCTCGCCGACCCGCTGCCCGGGGACCCGGACCGCCGCGCCGAGGTCCGCCTCTACGACTACGCGCACGACGAACTGATCACCAGGACCGTCAACCTCGACACGGGAAAGATCGAACGCTCCGCCACCCAGCGCGGCGTCCAGCCCTCCGCCCACCCCGACGAACTCCGCGAGGCCATGGAACTGATCCTCGCGAGCCCGCTCGGACAGGGCCTCAAGGAGGACTACCGGGACGCCACCGGCAAGGAACTTGCCTCCCCCGCCCAACTCCGCTTCAACGGCGACCTCTACCGCCCCTACCGGGAGACGAAGGTCCCCGCACCGCTCGCCCGCTGCGGGGAGCACCGCTGCGTCCGGCTCGTCACCAAGGTCCTCAACGGCCCCTGGATCGACACCCGCGACCTGATCGTCGACCTCTCGGCGAGGACCGTCACCCGCGTCGGCTGACCACCGGCCCGTCCCCGCCCACCGCATCGCCCCTACCGAGGGAGTACGTTCCCATGCCACACCAGCGAGACCGGCGCGCCCGCCGGAGCGCCGTCCTGACCGCGGCCGCCCTGCTCGGCGCAGCCACCGCCGCCGCCGCGCCCGCCGGCGGAGCCGCCGCCGCACCCGCCCCGCCCGCGTCCACCCGCGCACCCGCCGCCCCGCCGACTCCCGACTGCTCCGCCGCCTACCGCATCACCCAGAAGCTCGACGGCGGCGCCACCTGGCGCATGTGCTGGCGCTACGACACCGAAGCCGGGCTCACCCTCGACCGGGTCACCTACCAGCCGCCCGGCGCCACCGCCCCCGTCAAGGTCCTCACCAGCGCCCGGCTCGCCCAGATCCACGTGCCCTACGACGACGGCCGCGCCGAGTACGACGATCTGACCGGCGCGGGCTTCGGCTGGGGACTCCAGGACCTCAAGCCCGCCGAGTGCCCCGGCGGCACCCTCACCACCGTCAAGGTCCCCGAACTCGGCCAGGTCAAGGGCCTGTGCACCACCACCCGGGCACGCGGCCACGCCTACCGCATGGCCGCCGACACCGGCTCCGGGGTCTACCAGGCCCAGGCCAAGGACCTGCTGGTCTACACCGTGAACAAGGTCGGCTGGTACGAGTACATCTCCGAATGGCGCTTCTCCGCCGACGGCGCCATCGGCGCCACCGTCGGAGCCACCGGCAGCCTCTCCCCGGTGGACTACAACGCCACCGACGGACGCGGCTGGCCCCTCGGCAAGGGCGCCCGAGGCTACGCCACCAGCCACGCCCACAACGTCTTCTGGAAGCTCGACTTCGGCCTCGACGGAGGCAAGGACCGCGTCGAACAGTTCGACTCCACCGTCACCGCGCCTCCCGCCGCAGGCGGCAGCCCCACCGTGAAGACCAAGCGCACCCCCGTCACCAGGGAACTCGCCGGAGACGCCCGGAACATGCGCTGGTGGCGGGTGGTCAGCGGCACCGGCAAGAACGCCGACGGACACCCCCGCTCCTACGAGATCGTCCCCGGCCACACCGACGCCCACGCCGGACGCGGCTTCACCAAGCACGACGTCTACTTCACCCAGTCCCGCGCCTGCGAGAAGTTCGCCAGCGACAACACCGGCGACTGCGGGGCCAGCGCAGGCAAGAGTGTCGACAAATGGGTCAATGGGGAGACTCTGACCAAACCGACCGTCTGGGTCAACATCGGTTTCCACCACATCGCCCGCGACGAGGACCAGCAGCCGATGCCCGTCCACTGGCAGGGCTTCCAGCTCGCCCCCCGTGACGTAACCGCTATGAATCCGCTCACTCCGGCCGAACTCGCCTCCGGGAACGGGCAGCCCGATCTGGGCAGTTGACGAAGGAGCCTGACGATCCTGCTGCACCGCCTCCCGCTCCCGGAGTACCCTTCCTTGATCGTTGTCGGACCGGTCGACACGGGCGTCCAGGAGCAGAAGGCGGTGCGCGGGTGAGCTCGGGAGGTCTGGAGCTGCCCCCAGGCGACGAGGGGCACGACGGAGGACCGGCCGGACCCGCGGAGTCCACGCCCGGCACGGCCGCACCGCCGGGCGTACCCCCCGGCACGGTCACCGTCACCCGGCCCGTGGAGATCGGGGCCGAACTCGACTGGGGCGCCGAGGCGTGGAGCGAGGTCCGCACCCGCGCCCAGCGCGCCGGACGCGCCTACATCTGGCTCAACCTGGTCGAACAGCGGCTCCGCGCCGTCGTCGCCGCCGTCCTGCGGCCCGTGTACGAGCCCGTGCACGGCGAGGAATGGGTGGTCGCCGCAGCGGGCCCGGCCGGTCAGGAATGGGTCCAGCGGGCCGTCGCCGTCCGCGAGGTCTCCCGCCGCAAGGGCTACCTCCTCGACCCCGCCGACGACAACGTCCTCAGCTTCCTCACCCTGCCCCAGCTGCGCGAACTCATGGTCCAGCACTGGCCCTGCTTCGAGCCCTACTTCGACGACCGGCGCGAAGTGGAACTCGCCCTCGACGAACTGGAGGTCACCCGGAACGTCGTCTCCCGCAACCGGGCCCTCTCGCTCACCGTCCTCGCCCAGTCCGAACGGGCCTCCGCCCGCATCCTGGAGATCCTCGGCAGCGGCGCCCCGGTGCCCTCCGCCGACCGGCTCCCCGTGGACGCCGTCGAAGACCTCGTCGGCGACCGCTACGCCGACGTCGTCTCCGTCCACCCCGACCGCGTCCGGCTCCAGCGGCAGCTCCCCGCAGAGGACCTCTTCGGCGGCGCCCGCCGCCTCGACGCCACCGGCATAGGCCTGAACCTGCTCGTCCAGAACTTCTCCGGCCGCCGCATGGTCCGGCTCGCCGAGTCCGGCTGCCGGATCCGGCTCCTCTTCCTCAACCCCGCCAGCAGCGCGGTCAAGCGCCGCGAACGGGAACTGGGCCTGAAGAAGGGCGAACTCAGCCGCTCGGTCGAGATGAACATCCTCCACATGCGCCGGGTCCGCTCCAAGCTCCGCGACCCCGGCGCCTTCCAGATCCACGTCTTCGACGAGACCCCCCGCTTCACCGCCTACCTGGTGGACGGCGACGGACCGGACGGCGTCGGCGTCGTCCAGTCCTATCTGCGCCGGGCCCGGGGCATGGAGGCACCCGTCCTCGTCCTGCGCGGCGGCGGCCGGAGCGTGGTGCGGCACGGCCAGGGCGCACGTGACGCGGACCACGGACTCTTCGAGACGTACCGGGAGGAATTCGAATCCATCTGGCTCGACTCCCGGCCGGTCTCCTGAGCCCTCGCCGGGGGCTCCCGAAGGCGTTGTCAGTGGCACGTGCGAGGGTGGTCGACACCACGGGGGAGATCACGCAAGGAGGACCCGATGGCCTGGCACGACGAGACGCTGGTCGGCTTCGACCTGGAGACGACCGGTACCGAACCGCTGGAGGCACGCATCGTGACCGCCTCGATCGTCGAGGTCGACGGCGGGGGGGACATCGTCCACCGGCGGGACTGGCTCGCCGACCCGGGCATCCGCATCCCCGAACAGGCCTCGGCCATCCACGGCATCAGCACCGAGCGCGCCGCCGCCGAGGGCCGGCCGGTCGCCGAGGTCGCCGACGAGATAGCCGCGGCCCTCTGCGCGTACTGGGAGGACGGCGTCCCGGTCGTGGCGTACAACGCCTCCTTCGACCTGACGCTGCTCGCCGCCGAGCTGCGCCGCCACGGACTGCCCTCGCTGAGCGAGCGGCTCGGCGGCATCCCCGTCGGACCCGTCGTCGACCCGTACACCATCGACCGGGCCGTCGACCGCTACCGGCGCGGCAAGCGGACCCTGGAAGCGGTCTGCGGGGAGTACGGGGTGGTTCTCGAAGCCGCCCACCAGGCCGCGGCCGACGCGCTCGCCGCCGTCCGCGTCGCCGTCGCGATAGCCGGACGGCACCGCGAGGTCGCCGCACTCGACCCGGCCGAACTCCACGAGCGCCAGATTGGCTGGTACCGCGCCTGGGCCGAGAACTTCCAGGACTTCCTGCGACGCAAGGGCGACACGGAAGCCGTCGTCGACCCCGTGTGGCCCCTGCGCGCACCGGCCTCCGTCACCGTCTGAAGGCCCCGGGAGCACCCGGGGCCCGGCGGGGGGACCCGGACGGGGCGGGACCGCCCTCAGTGCTCCTTGAGGAAGGAGAGCAGCAGTTCGTTGAGCCGTTCCGGACGCTCCAGCGGGAACCAGTGACCGGCGCCCTCGACCCGCTCGTAACGCCAGGGACCGGAGACGTACTCCCCGGTGTCCGCCATCGAGCGCTCGGTCAGGAAACGGTCGCCGTCCGACCAGACGCCCATCACCGGCACGCTCTCCGCCAGCGGGTGCAGCTCCACCTCGCCGAACTGGATCTCCGGCGTGAGACCCGTGCGGTACACGTTCAGCGCGGAGGTCAGCGCGCCCGGCGCCCGCAGCGGCTCGATCACCGCCTCCGCCTCCGGGTGCTCCGCCAGCATCTCCCGCAGCTGCGCGAAGTCGTCCCGGGACAGCCACTCCTCGGAGAGCCCCGCCAGCTGGAACAGCAGCGTGTACCAGGACAGCTGCCGCTGCCCCCAGCCCGCCGCCCGGTAGGCACCCAGATGCCCCACGGACAGCAGGCTCAGACTGCGCACCCGCTCCGGCAGAGCCTGGGCGATGCCCTGCACGATGCCCGAGCCCCAGTCGTGGCCCACCAGGTGCACCCGGTCGAGCCCCAGCTTCGCCAGCAGTTCCAGCAGATCCCCGGCGTGCTTGGCCGGGTGGTACGCCTCCGGGCCGCCCTCCGGACGCGACGAGGCCCCGAAACCGCGCAGCGTGGGGGCGACGGTGGTGAATCCGGCCGCGTTCAGCGCCGGGATCTGATGACGCCAGAGCAGACGGCTGTCGGGAAAGCCGTGCACCAGCAGGACCGCCGGACCCTCCCCGCTCACCTCGACGTCAAGGGTCACCTCGGACAGTTCCACGTTCATCCCCAACACCCCGCTCGCTAGGACCTGTCAGTCGGGGATCATGATGTCAGAACGGGTACCAGCGCACCTCGGAATCGCCGCTGCGCAGCGAGGCCACCCGCCGCTCGAACTCGGCCAGCGCCTTCGGGTTCACCGGCGCGTGCTGCGCCACCCACGCACAGCTCGCGGTCTCCCGCGCCCCCCGCAGCACCGCGCACCCCTCCCACTCCCTGACATCCCAGCCGTACGCCTCCGTGAAGGCGTCGTACGCGGCGGGGTCCAGACCGTAGCGGTCCCGGGAGAGCGCGAGCACCACCAGATCGTGCTCGCGCAGATCCGAGGAGAAGGTCTCCAGGTCCACCAGGACCGGACCGTCCGGACCGACGTGCACATTCCGGGGGAGGGCGTCGCCGTGGATCGGGCCCGGCGCCAGACGCGGGGCGAGCGCCGCCGCCGCCGGGGCGAAGGAGTCGCGCCGCTCCCGCAGGAACGCCGCGTCCGCCGGGTCGATCGCGTCCCCCGCGAGCCGCAGCCACCGCTCGACCCCGCCCAGCAGCTCCCGCCGGGGCAGCGTGAAGCCCGTCGGCTCCGGCAGCGCGTGCACCCGCTTGAGCAGCGGTGCCAGATCGCGCGGTTCGCTGGGGCGCACGGCGTCGGGCAGCCGGTGCCAGAGGGTGACCGGGTGGCCCTCCACCCGGCGCGGCGCCGGCTCGGCCGCCCGTACGGTGGGGAAGTCCGCCTCGGCGAGCCAGCCGGCGAGCGCGAGCTCCCGCTCGGCACGCTCGAACACCTCGGCGTCCCGGCCCACCTTCACGACGAGTTCCCCCACGGTGAAGACCACGTTCTCACCGAGGGCGAGCAGCCGCGCCTCCGCGACCGGCAGCCCCGCCCCGGCCAGGATCTCCCGCGCCCGCGCCTCGTCCATCGACCTCTCCTTCATCCGTGCGATGGGCCGAATTCTCCCACCCGTGCCGACCGCCCCGACCCCCGCCCACCCGCTATCGACGCAAATGAAAGGGTTCGCGAGCGGTTCATCATTACGAAGGATTGTTGAATAAATCACAGATGGGTGAAGAGTCTTTCCGTGGCTCCCCTGATCGGACAGTGTTCGAACCGGTCACCGCGCCGCCCCCCACGAGGCGCGGTGGCCGACCTAGGGTGATCCCATGACGCAGACATACGCACTCCTGCTCCGCGGCATCAATGTGAGCGGACGCCGCAAGGTCCCCATGGCGGAGCTGCGGACCTGCCTCGAAGAGCTGGGCCACCGACACGTCCGCACCTATTTGCAGAGCGGGAACGCGGTCTTCACCACCGACTCCACCGCCTCCGAGGAGGCGCTCGCCACCGCGATCGAGGACGCGATCGAAGCCCGGTTCGGCTTCCGCGTCGACTGCCTCGTCCGCGACGGCGCCTATCTGGCGGCGGTGGCCGAAGCCTGCCCCTTCCCCGCCGAGACGCTGGAAGGAAAGCAGCTCCACGCCATCTACCTCTCCGGAGCCGCCGACCCCGAGCGCTTCGCCGGGATCGACCGGGAGGCGTACCTCCCCGAGGACTTCGCGCTCGGCGACCGGGTCCTCTATCTCCATGTCCCCGGCGGTCTGGGCACCTCCAGGCTGGCCGACGCGATCTCCCGCCCCTCGACGGCCAGGGGAATGGTGGCCACGGCACGAAACTGGAACACCGTCCGCAAGCTGGTGGAGATGACCCACGAGGACTGACGGGAAAGAGGAGGAGGGGCGAAGTGGCCCACTCCCGGCGCACTGGAATGGCCCAAAGGAGCGGGCCGGTCGCTGGCTAGATTCGACGTATGACGACCACCGAGAGCGCCGCACCGACCGCGACCGCCGCCACCTCCCGTACCGCCGTCGACTTCTACTTCGACCCCGCCTGCCCCTTCGCCTGGATCACCTCGCGCTGGATCCTGGAGGTCGAGCGGCACCGGGACATCGACCTCCGCTTCAAGGTCATGAGCCTCTGGCTGCACAACGAGGGCAACACCCTGCCCGACTGGTACCGGAGACTCGTCGACGCCTCCATCGGCCCGGTCCGGGTCGCCGTGGCCGCCGCCGAACGGCACGGCGAGGACGTCCTGCGCCCCCTCTACACCGCGTACGGCACCCGTATCCACGAGGGGAAGCGGGACGACCTCGACGCCGTCGTCGCCGAGTCGCTCGCCGAACTCGGCCTCCCCGCCGAACTCGCCGAGGCCGCCCACGACCCGGCGTACGACGAGGCCGTCCGCCGCAGCCACGACGCGGGCAAGGAGACGGAGAGCGACGCCTACGTCGGCACCCCCACGATTCACGTCGACGGCACGGTCTGGTTCGGACCGGTCCTTCGGGCCGTCCCGCGCGGCGAGGAGGCCGCCGAACTCTTCGACGGCTTCCGCGTCCTGGCGAACCACCCCGACCTCTTCGAACTCAAGCGGACCCGCACCGGGAGCCTGGACTTCAGCTGACGTCCGTGCGTCGCGGAGCCGTCGATCCGGCCCCGGTTCGTGGCGAGTGGCTGAGGCGGGCGCCGCGCTGAGAGCATGGGGCGGTGAACTCAAGCCTCCCTGCCGGATGGACGATCGAGCGCGTACGGGCTCTCTCCGGAGACCCGGGTGCCGTGCTGATCTCCGTCGACCGGCCCGTGGTCGTCGAGGACCTCGTCCAGGGCGACCACACCACGCTCCGGCCCCATGCGATCCTCGCGTTCCACGGGTTCTGCCTCGTGGAGGACTCCGGCGACTGGTTCATGGGCGAGCTGAACCACGACGGTTCGGTCTTCTGCTGGGCTTCCTACGGGCCCGACCTCGCCGAGGCCATCCGGGGGCTGTGAGCGGACCCCGGGGCCCGGCGGACGGCACACCGGACGATACGGGGTCCCAGACCGGGTGCGGCCCCGGACGGGCGGGGCCTCAGGCCGTGCGGGCCGCCACCGGTTGACGGGCCGTCCGCGCCCCGTCGTACCGGTCGAGGAGCAGCCGGGCCAGCTCGGGGGAGGGCCCGAGGACGCCCGCGAGGACGTCCGCGTCCGCCGCGCCCGCCGCGATGCGGTCCGGGAGCCGGCCGGGGGCGATCACATACGGGGCGACCGCCACCCGGCCGACACCAGGCTCCGTACGCAGGGCCGCGACGGCCTCCTCCGTACGGGGAAGAGATGCGGAGGCGAACGCGGGCCGCACGGAGCACCAACCGGTGCGCCGCAGCTCCCGCGCCGTTTCTGCGATCACCGCGATCGCCTCCGGGTCGGTGGAGCCCGCCGAGGCCAGGACGACCCCGGTGGTGCTCTTGTCGCCGGGCGTGAGCCCGGCCTCGTACAACCGCCGCTCCACCGCCGCGACGAGCAGCGGTGAGGGTCCCAGGACCTCCGCCTGCCGGACGTCCAGCGAGGCGGGGGCCTGCCGCAGGACGGCGGGTATGTCGGCCTTCGCGTGGAAGGCCCGGGTCAGCAGCAGCGGCAGCGCCACCACGTCCCGTACCCCGTCGGCCGCGAGCCGGTCCAGCACTCCCGGCACCGACGGCAGGTTGAAGTCGAGGAACGCCGTCTCCGCCCGCAGTCCGGGCCGCAGCGAGGCGGCCCGGCGCACCAGCGCGAGGACGGTCTCCGCGTGCCGGGGGTCGCGGCTGCCGTGGGCGACCACGAGGAGGACGGGACGGTTCATGGCGTTCGGCTCACTTCACCAGGAGACCGCGGCTGCGGAGCACCCAGCGTTCGAGCGGGCTGAAGATCAGCAGGTCGATCGCGATGCCGACGATCAGGATGAGCAGGATCGCCATGAACACGCCGGGCAGGTCGATGTTGTTGCGCCCGTTCTCCAGGAGCTGGCCGAGACCGAGGCCCAGATCGGGGGAGGATGCGATGATCTCGGCGGCCATCAGGGAACGCCAGGAGAACGCCCAGCCCTGCTTGAGCCCCGCCAGATAGCCGGGCAGCGCGGCCGGCAGGACCACGTGCCAGGTGCCCTTGAGGCCGGTGGCGCCCAGGGTGCGGCCGGCCCGCAGGAAGAGCGGCGGCACCTGGTCGACTCCGGAGACCAGTCCGTTGGCGATGGAGGGGACCGCGCCGAGCAGGATCACGGTGTACATCATCGCGTCGTTCAGGCCGAACCAGAGCACGGCAGGCGGCACCCAGGCCACCGAGGGCAGCGACTGGAGACCGGACAGGATCGGTCCGATGGCGGCGCGTACGAACTTCACCCGGGCCACCAGGAGACCCAGCGGGGTGCCGATGGCGAGGGCGAGCAGGAAGCCCGCCAGACCCCGCGACACGCTGGTCCAGATGACTTCGAGCAGGGTGCCCTGGAGCCACATGTCGGCCAGACCGTCCCACACCGCGGACGGCGCGGGCAGCTTGGTCTCCTCGGTGATCTTCGCCGAGACGAGGATCTGCCAGACGGCGACGACGAGGACGACGGCCAGGGTCGGCGGGAGGATCTTCTTGACGAGGACCTCGCGGACCGGGGTGCGGCGGATCTCGACCGCGTCCAGCGCGTCGAGTCCGGCCTCCAGACCCGCGAGGTCGTCCGGCTTGGCCGTCGCGGCGGTGTCAGTGCTGGCCATGGCGGCGGATCTCCCCACGCAGGTGTTCAGTGATCTCAAGGGACAGCTCGGCCACGTCCGAGTCCTCGATGCGGCGCGGCTGCGGGATGTCCACGGTCCACTCCTTGGCCACCCGGCCGGGCCGGGAGGAGAGCAGCACCACGCGCTGCGCGAGACGCACGGCCTCGCGCACATTGTGGGTGACGAACAGGACGGAGAGGTTCGTCTCCTCCCAGACCCGGGTGAGTTCGCCGTGCAGGACGTCCCGGGTGATGGCGTCGAGCGCGGCGAACGGCTCGTCCATCAGCAGGAGTTGGCTGTCCTGGGCGAGAGCGCGGGCCAGTGCGACGCGCTGCCGCATGCCGCCGGACAGCTCGTGCACCCGCTTGCCGTGCGAGCCGCCGAGCCGGACGAGGTCGAGCAGCCGCTCCGCCTCCTGCTTGCGCTCGGCGCGGGCCACCCCCCGCAGCCGGAGGGCGAGTTCGATGTTCTTGCCCGCCGTCAGCCACGGGAAGAGGGCGTGCTCCTGGAACATCAGAGCGGGCCGGCCGCCCGGGGTCGCGATGGCGCCCTGGGTCGGCAGGTCCAGTCCGGCGACCAGGTTCAGCAGCGTGGACTTGCCACACCCCGAGGCCCCCAGGATGGTGACGAACTCGCCGGGCGCGACGTCCAGACTGACGTCGTCCAGGACGAGTTGGGTACCGGCCGGGCCGGTGAAGGACTTCGAGACGTGCTCGATCCGGGCGGCGTGCGGCTGCTCCGCTACGGTGCCGTCGGCAGCCTTGGCGAACGTCGTGGCCATGGTCGTCACCTCCTGGGGGTTACGGAATCTCGGACTCGTCGCGGTTACTTGACGCCGAGACCGGCGTCGGAGACCTCGGGCTTGCCCGCGGCCTTCAGCACCTTGTTCAGGAGCTTCAGGTCGTAGATGCCGGCCAGGTCGGGCTGCTTGATGAGCTGGGCCTTGACCGCCCACTCGGACTGCGTCCTCAACGTCGCCGCCAGCGGGTCGTCGGTGATCGCGATGCTCGGCCACGCCGGGTCGATGACCTTGTCGGCGAGCGGCTTGCCGCCGAGGGACTTCAGCGCCGCGTTGGCCGAGCCCTTCGCCTTGTCCGGGTTGGCGTTGATCCACTCGTTGGTCTTCACCGTGCCCTTCAGCACGGCCTCGACCACGTCCGGGTGCTCGCTGAGGAACTTCTGCGACACGATCACGTTCGTGATCACGAACTTCTTGTCGGGCCACAGACTGGTCTCGTCGAGAAGGACGGATCCGCCCTCGGCCACCAGCTTGGACGCGGTCGGCTCGGGCACCCAAGCACCGTCGATGGAGCCGGACTTGAAGGCGTCCGGGGTGACCTTGTTGTCCGTGCGGACGACGGAGACGTCACCCTTGCCGGACTCGGGGTCGACCTTCCAGCCCTTCTCCGCTATCCAGTTGAGCAGCGCGACGTCCTGCGTGTTGCCCTTCTGGGGGGTGGCGATCCGCTTGCCCTTGATGTCGTCCAGGGTCTTGATCTTCGCCGGGTTCACCACCAGCTTCACGCCGCCGGAGGCGGAGCCGGAGATGATCCGCAGGTTGCTGCCCTTGGACTTGACGTAGGCGTTGATCGAGGGCGAGGGGCCGATGAAGCCGATGTCGAGCGAGCCGCCGTTGAGCGCCTCGATCTCGGACGGGCCCGCGTTGAAGGTCTGCGGCTTGAGGACCGTACCGCCCAGTTCCTTCTGGATCAGACCGTCCTGGACGCCGATCAGCGCGGTGGCGTGGGTCAGGTTCGGGAAGTAGCCGAGCCGGACCTCCGGGGCGGAGAGCTTCTTCGCGTCGGCCGCGACCGGGGCCTTCTGGTCGGCGGGCTTGTCCTTCGCCGCCTCGGAGCCGTAGCCGCAGGAGGCGAGGGCGCCGACCAGCAGGGGCAGCGCGGCGGCGGCGACGACGCCCCGGCGCGCGATGTTACGGGTGGTGCGGGAGTTTCCTTGGGCAGACACGGGAGGCTTTCCTCTCGACACGTGGTCTCACGACGCACGTCTTCGGCGATGGAGCAAGGGCGGGTACGGCTCGTGGGGGGTGCGGGCGCGCGAGCGGTGCGCGTACGTCACCGCGCACATCGCCCCACGCCGCCCTGGCCGCTGCCGAGGGTGCCGCTGCCCACGCGGCCCCCCTCCTTCGCGAAGGTCGAGTAGATGTCGGAAAGCATGGTCTAGAAGTCCCACCCTTCTTCGTCCGCGGTGTCCGCGGCCTCGGCGACGGCCTTGTTGGTGGCGAAGGACTCGCCCGCCATCCCGGCGGCGAGGGTGGTGCCGTCGGCGGGGTCGATGAGCAGGAAGGAGCCGGTGCGGCGCGAGTCGACGTAGGCGTCGAGCGCGAGCGGCTCTGCGGTACGGACCCTGACCCGGCCGATGTCGTTGGCGACCAGCTGCCCCGGGTTCGGGTGCTGGGACAGGTCGTCCAGGGTCAGCCGCGAGGGGATCTCCTTGACGATCGCCTTGACCGTACGGGTGGTGTGCTTGAGCAGCACCCGCTGGCCCACGGCGAGGGCCTGGTCCGCCACGTGGCAGACGGTCGCCTCGATGTCCTGCGTGGTCGTCGGGGCGTCACCGCTCGGGGCGAGCAGGTCGCCGCGCGAGATGTCGATGTCGTCGGCGAGCCGGATCGTGACCGACTGGGGGGCCCAGGCGATGTCCACGGGCTCGCCGAGCGCGTCGATCCCGGTGATCGTGGAGGTCTTCCCCGAGGGCAGGACGGTGATCTGCTCGCCGACCCGGAAGGCACCGGCCGCGACCTGACCGGCGTAACCCCGGTAGTCGGGGTGCTCGGCGGTCTGCGGGCGGATCACGTACTGCACGGGGAAGCGCGCGTGGCAGTCCGTCAGGTCGTGGCTGACCGGGACGGTCTCCAGGTGCTCCAGGACCGTCGGGCCGCCGTACCAGTCCATGTGCGCCGAAGGCTCCACCACGTTGTCGCCGGCGAGCGCGGAGATCGGGATCGCGGTGATCTCCGGGACGCCCAGCTCGGAGGCGTAGGTGGTGAACTCGGCGGCGATCGCGGCGAAGACGGACTCCTGGTAGTCGACCAGGTCCATCTTGTTCACGGCCAGGACCACGTGCGGGACGCGCAGCAGCGCGGCGACGGCCGCGTGGCGGCGGGTCTGCTCCACGACGCCGTTGCGGGCGTCGACGAGGACCACGGCGAGTTCGGCGGTGGAGGCGCCGGTCACCATGTTCCGGGTGTACTGCACGTGCCCGGGGGTGTCGGCGAGGATGAACCGGCGGCGGGGCGTGGCGAAGTAGCGGTAGGCCACGTCGATGGTGATGCCCTGCTCGCGCTCGGCCCGCAGACCGTCGGTGAGGAGCGCCAGGTCGGGCGCCTCCTGACCGCGGGAGCGGGAGGCGTGCTCGACGGCCTCCAGCTGGTCGGCCAGGACCGACTTGGAGTCGTGGAGAAGCCGTCCCACCAGGGTCGACTTGCCGTCGTCGACGGAGCCGGCGGTGGCGAAACGCAGCAGGGTGGTGGCCGCCAGCTGGTCGGAGAACAGCTCGGTGGACGTGCTCATTAGAAGTACCCTTCGCGCTTGCGGTCTTCCATCGCGGCCTCGGACATCTTGTCGTCGGCGCGGGTCGCGCCCCGTTCGGTGAGCCGGGAGGCGGCGATCTCGGTGATCACGTCGTCGAGCGTGACGGCGGCGGAGTCCACCGCGCCGGTGCAGGACATGTCGCCCACGGTGCGGTAGCGGACGAGACGGGTCTCGACCGTCTCCGACTCCTTCGGGCCGCCCCAGTCGCCGGCCGTCAGCCACATCCCGTTCCGGGCGAACACCTCGCGCTCGTGCGCGAAGTAGATCTCCGGGAGGTCGATCTCCTCCCGCTGGATGTACTGCCAGACGTCCAGCTCGGTCCAGTTGGAGAGCGGGAAGACCCGGACGTGCTCGCCGGGGGCGTGCCGGCCGTTGTAGAGCTGCCACAGCTCGGGGCGCTGGCGGCGCGGGTCCCACTGGGAGAACTCGTCCCGGAGCGAGAACACCCGCTCCTTCGCCCGCGCCTTCTCCTCGTCGCGCCGCCCGCCGCCGAAGACGGCGTCGAAGCGGTGCTCCTGGATCGCCTCGGTCAGCGGGACGGTCTGGAGGGGGTTGCGGGTGCCGTCGGGGCGCTCGCGGAGCTTCCCGGCGTCGATGTACTCCTGTACGGAGGCGACGTGCAGCCGCAGCCCGTGCCGGGCGACGACCCGGTCGCGGTACTCCAGGACCTCGGGGAAGTTGTGCCCGGTGTCCACGTGCAGCAGCGAGAAGGGGACCGCCGCGGGGGCGAACGCCTTCAGCGCCAGGTGCAGCATGACGATGGAGTCCTTGCCGCCGGAGAAAAGGATCACCGGCCGCTCGAACTCGCCCGCCACCTCACGGAAGATGTGCACGGCCTCCGACTCCAGGGAGTCGAGGTGAGACAGCGCGAACGGGGTGTCCGTCGCGTCGTGGGCTTGGGCAACGGTGGTCACAGCAGACCCCTCTCGGTGAGCAGCGCGTGGAGCTGCGCCGCGGACTCCTGCACGGTCTGGTTCTGGGACTCGATCCGCAGATCGGGCGTCTGTGGCGCCTCGTAGGGGTCGTCGACACCGGTGAGGCCGCTGATCTCGCCCGCGGCCTGCTTGGCGTAGAGACCCTTCACGTCGCGGACCGAGCACACCTCCACCGGGGTCGCCACATGCACCTCGACGAAGGCGGTGCCCTCGGCCTGATGGCGCTTGCGGACGGCCTCGCGGCTGTCGGCGTACGGGGCGATGACGGGCACGAGGACCTGGACGCCCTGCGAGGCGAGCAGTTCGGCGACGAAGCCGATGCGCTGGACGTTGGTGTGGCGGTCCTCGCGGCTGAAGCCGAGGCCGGCCGAGAGGAACTCGCGGATCTCGTCGCCGTCGAGGACCTCGACGCGGTGGCCCTCCTCGCGGAGCCGGCCCGCCAGCTCGTACGCGATGGTGGTCTTCCCGGCGCTCGGCAGGCCGGTGAGCCAGATGGTGGCGCCCGTCACGTGCTTCTCCTGAATTTCCTGAGTGTCCGTCATCCGTGCAGCCCGCATTCCGTCTTGGCCCGTCCCGCCCAGCGTCCGGCGCGGGCGTCCTCGCCCTCCAGGACGCGGCGGGTGCAGGGGGCGCAGCCGACGGAGGGGTACCCGTCCATGAGGAGCGGGTTGGTGAGGACACCGTGCTCGGTGACGTACGCGTCGACGTCGTCCTGCGTCCAGCGGGCGATGGGGGAGACCTTGACCTTCCGCCGCTTCTCGTCCCAGCCGACGACCGGGGTGTTCGCCCGGGTGGGGGACTCGTCGCGGCGCAGACCCGTCGCCCACGCGCGGTAGCGGGTCAGACCCTCTTCGAGGGGCTTGACCTTGCGCAGCGCGCAGCACAGGTCGGGGTCGCGGTCGTGCAGCTTCGGGCCGTACTCGGCGTCCTGCTCGGCCACGGTCTGACGCGGGGTCAGGGTGATGACGCGGACGTCCATGACGGCGTCCACGGCGTCGCGGGTGCCGATGGTCTCCTCGAAGTGGTAGCCGGTGTCGAGGAAGACGACGTCCACGCCGGGCCGGACGCGGGAGGCGAGGTGGGCGACGACCGCGTCCTCCATGGAGGAGGTGACGCAGAAGTCCTCGCCGAAGGTGTCCACGGCCCACCGGATGATCTCCAGCGGGGAGGCGTCCTCCAGGTCGCGGCCCGCCTGCTCGGCGAGCGCCTTGAGTTCGTCCGTCGTGGCGTCCTGGGCGATCGTCATATCTCTTCCCTTCCAGGGGTGTTGCTCGAAGTACCCGGGGCGAGCAGCCCCAGGAACTTCAACTGGAAGGCTCGGCTGCACGCGGCGCATTCCCAGGCGCCGTGACCCTGCTCGCCCGGACGCAGGTCCTCGTCGCCGCAGTAGGGGCAGTGGAACGGGGCGGCACGCTCGCTCACGAGAGGGCCTCCTCCGACGCGCGGGAGGCCCAGACGGCGAAGCGCTCGCCGTTCTCGCGCTCCGACTGGAAGCGCTTGAGCAGCCGCTCCACGTAGTCCGGAAGCTCGGTGGCGGTGACCTTGAGGCCGCGGACCTTGCGGCCGAACCCGGCCTCAAGGCCGAGCGCGCCGCCGAGGTGCACCTGGTAGCCCTCGACCCGGTTGCCCTGGTCGTCCAGGACGAGCTGGCCCTTGAGGCCGATGTCCGCGACCTGGATGCGGGCGCAGGCGTTCGGGCAGCCGTTGATGTTGATGGTCAGCGGCTCGTCGAAGTCCGGTACGCGGCGCTCCAGTTCGTCGATGAGCGAGGAGCCGCGCCCCTTGGTCTCGACGATGGCGAGCTTGCAGAACTCGATGCCGGTGCAGGCCATCGTGCCGCGCCGGAACGGCGAGGGGGAGACCCGCAGGTCCAGCGCCTCAAGGGCGGCGACGATCGAGTCGACCTGCGCCTCCTCGACGTCGAGGACGAGCATCTTCTGCTCGGTGGTGGTGCGGACCCGGCCGGAGCCGTGGCTCTCGGCGATGGCGGCGATCTTCGTCAGGGTGGTGCCGTCGACCCGGCCGACGCGCGGCGCGAAGCCGACGTAGAACTTGCCGTCCCGCTGCCGGTGGACGCCGACGTGGTCGCGCCAGCGGCCGGCGGGGTCCTCGGGTGCGGGGCCGTCGGTCAGCTTGCGGCCCAGGTACTCGTCCTCCAGGACCTGACGGAACTTCTCCGGGCCCCAGTCGGCGACGAGGAACTTCAGCCGGGCGCGGTTGCGCAGGCGGCGGTAGCCGTGGTCGCGGAAGATCGAGATGACGCCCTCGTGGACGTCGGCGACCTCGTCGAGCGAGACCCAAGTGCCAAGCCGGACACCGAGCTTGGGGTTGGTCGAGAGACCGCCGCCGACCCAGACGTCGAAGCCGGGGCCGTGCTCGGGGTGGTGGACGCCGACGAAGGCGATGTCGTTGATCTCGTGCGCCACGTCGAGCAGCGGCGAGCCGGAGATCGCGGTCTTGAACTTGCGGGGCAGGTTGGAGTAGTCCGGGTTGCCGACGATCCGGCGGTAGATCTCCTCGACGGCGGGGGTGCCGTCGATGATCTCGTCGGCCGCGATGCCGGCCACGGGCGAGCCGAGGATGGTACGCGGGGTGTCGCCGCAGGCCTCGGTGGTGGACAGGCCGACCGCTTCCAGACGGTTCCAGATCTCGGGGACGTCCTCGATGCGGATCCAGTGGTACTGGACGTTCTGACGGTCCGTGATGTCGGCGGTGCCCCGGGCGAATTCCTCCGAGATCTCGCCGATGACCCGCAGCTGCTCGGTGGTCAGTCGGCCGCCGTCGATGCGGACCCGGAGCATGAAGTACTCGTCGTCCAGCTCTTCCGGCTCCAGGACGCCCGTCTTGGTGCCGTCCAGACCCTGCTTGCGCTGGGTGTAGAGGCCCCACCAACGCATGCGTCCGCGCAGGTCGTTGGGGTCGATGGAGTCGAAGCCGCGCTTCGAGTAGACCGTCTCAATACGTGTCCGCACATTGAGACCGTCGTCGTCCTTCTTGAACTGCTCATTGCCGTTCAGCGGGGTGAAGTGCCCCGCGGCCCACTGACCCTCGCCACGGTGGCGCCCGGTCTTGCGGCGTGCGGCGGCGGGAGTGGGATTTTCCGGGGTGGCGGCCATGGCGTCTTGTCCTTCGGGACTGCGAGAGGGCGGCTCTGACCTGCACACTCGCGCTCAGGTCAGAGGGTGGCGCGTCAGTGCGCAGCAGGGTGGGGCAGAGTCGGGCAGAGTAAAGAAATCGCGGCGGTGCTGGTTCTCTCAGCGCGCCGGACAGATGGCGCTGGACATGCGGCCGAGGTCGACGTGCCGCCGACTCACCAAGGCAATTCCAGTTCCAGACATGACGGAAGCGTGTCACGGGAGTTTGGACTCAGTCCAGCATCGTCCAAGATGCGGACGTAGTCGTCTCGCTTGATGAGACCGTGTGCCCTGGGTCACGCGAAAGGGGCCCTGATCAGGGCCCCTTCACCGGTCTGCGATGGTCCGTACCGCGCGGCCTTCCGCGCGAGGCCCGAGCCCGCTCCCGGACCGCCACCGGGACCCGCCGCCGGAACGGTCCGTCCGCCGGGCCGGACCCGCCGCCGGACCGGCCCCGTCCGGCGGCGGGAAGCGCGGTCTAGGCGTACGCCCCCGGCCACGGACCGGGGGTCTGCGACTCCTCGACCTCCTCCACCTTGGTGTCGAAGAGCCGGAAGCCGCGCCGCTCGTAGTTGGCCATCGCGTGCGGGCCGTCGAGCGAACAGGTGTGCAGCCAGACGCGCTTGGTCTCCTCGCGCTCCGGCCACCGCTCGGCCAGGTCCCAGGCGCGCGCCACGCCGTACGACAGAAGGTGCCCACCGATCCCGCGCCCCCGGAAGGCCGGGATCAGACCGAAGTAGACGATCTCCACCACTCCGTCGGGCTGGGCTTCCAGCTCCACGTACCCGGCGGGCGTCCCCCTCTCGTACGCCACCCAGGTCTCGGTGCCCGGCTTCTCGACGACCTCCTGCCACTGCTCGTACGACAGGGGCAGCCGGTCGTTCCAGCGGATGTCGCCGCCGACCGCCGTATAGAGGAAGCGGCTGTACTCGGGGGAGGGGACCGCGGCACGGACGACCGTGAGGTCACCGCCCGCCGGGGCGGGGGAGGGCCGGAGATCGGACGGCGAGGTCTGCTCAAGGGACCACGTGGTGAGAGTGATGCGCATGGGGCCATCGCATCACGCGACCTTGAGCTGCGACGACCGGGGTCGCCGACAGGCGCGCGGGCGGTCGCGGGGCCGGGCGGACGCGGCCGGGCGGACGCGGGGCCCGGCCGGGTGGCGGGTGGTGGTTCGCTCAGGGCGCTGCCGGGTCGGATCGACGTCCTTGATCCATCCGCCGGGGGCGGGGCGGGGCGGGGCGGGGAACGGAGAACGGGGATCGAGGAACGGGGACCGAGGAACGGGGATCGAGGAATGGGGACCGGAGCACCGGCCTCATGGGCCCGGCCGAGGCAGGCCCGTGCGCGCCTCCCGGACCGCCGGGGCCGTCGAGTGGGGCAGCAGCTCCGAGGGGTGCTCCGGGCTCAGCACCTCCACCGTGACCTCCTCGCGGAAGCGGTACGGGCGGTGGGCCAGGACCCCCGCAAGGTTCCGGCGTACCCGGGACAGCTCCGCCCGCACGGTCACCGTCCGCGTACGGTCGCCGAACACGTCCTCCGCCAGCTCCGCCGCCGTCCGTCCCTCCCGGCGCAGCGCCAGGACGCAGAGGAGTTCCGCGTGCCGGGGGCTCAGCTCCTGCTGCCAGCTCCCCGCGGGGCCCGTCACGGTCACCGTCCAGCGGCGCGGCTTGCGCAGGTCGAGTACCACCCGGCCCGCCGTCTCCGGCTCCGCCGTCGCGGGTTCCTCCTCCTCGACCCGCAGCAGCCAGCCGCCGGGCAGTGGCTCCACCGCGCACACCCCGAGGGAGGGCAGCCACGTCCGGCCCGGCGCGAAGGACCTCGGCAGCGGGATCCGGTCCACCGGCGCGAGGCCCGTCACCGCCGCCGTCCAGCCGTGCTCGTCCACCACGACCGCCCGGCCGCCCACCCGGCACAGGATCGGCGCGGCCACCGACCGCAGCCGCTCCACCGCGCCCCGGTGCCGCTCCCGCATCTCGGCCTCGGCGAGCCGGGCCACCGAGCCGACCAGCGCCAGCATCGCCGGATGGAAGGTGGACGCCGGGCCGCTCACGTCCAGGATGCCGAGCAGCCGCCGGTCGCGCGGGTCGTGCACGGGGGCGGCGGCGCAGGTCCAGTCGTGCAGGGACTCGACGTAGTGCTCGGCGGAGTGCACCTGCACCGCGCGGCCCAGGGCCAGCGCGGTGCCGACCGCGTTGGTGCCGGTGGCGTGTTCGGTCCAGGCGGCGCCCTCCTCCAGGCAGATGCCGTTGGCCCGCCGCATCACCGAGGTGTTGCCCTGCCGCCACAGCACCCGGCCGTGCTCGTCGGTGACCACCATGATCTGGAGCGTGGTGTCGGCGATGCCCGCGAGTCCGCCGTTGAGCGTCTCCAGGACCTCGGCGAGGAGGGTGGCCCTGCGCCGCTGCTCCAGCTCGTCGCGGCGCAGCAGCACACTGTCCCGCCCCCGGTCGGGGTCGAGACCGAGCTGTGCCACCCGCTGCCAGGAGGCGTCGATGACGGGCCGGGGCGCGATCGGCGGCCGGCGGCCCGCGAGAGTCTCCTCGCGGACCCGGCGCAGCAGCCGGGTGGCCTGGGCACCGTCCATGGCGGCCAGCCGCTTCATGTCGAGCTGCGTGTTGTTCATCGGTCCCTCCCAGCCACCCGGGGCGCTGTATCGGTTCTGCACAGGGCAGCCGCCCGGAGCGTTCGCTCTCCATGGTGCCGCTCGAAACCGTCCGACGAGGACCGGTTCGGGTCATCCTGCAACCCTTTGCAACCCTGTCCGTCACCGCCCCCCTGGACGAGAGTGTGGGGAGCGGCGGGTGGTGCCGTGTCGGCGCAGCACCACCCCCGCATCCCTCGCGCGTACCGACCCCCTCCGGTCCACCCCTGGCACGCGCGGCAAGCTTCCGCAGCGCGGTGCACGGCCTCCGCACCGCGCGGTGGACAGGGCCTGGTCCGCGGCGTGAGGACCCGGCCCACGCTTGCGTCCGCGCCCACACGGGGCGGAGAGCCGCCGCCCGGTACAGGCGCCCGGCCAAAGCGGTACCGGCGCCCGGTCAGTGCGGTACCGGCGTACGGGTCCGTCCTGTACCCGCGTAAGGGGACCTGCCCTGTACCCGCGTACGGAACCCGCCCTGTACACGGGTACGGGGACCTGTTCCGTGACCCGCGTACGGGAGACCGGCCCTGCACCCGCGTGCAACCTCGCCCTGTACCGGTCTACAGAAGCACCCTGTACCTGCGTACCAACCCACCCTGTACCGGCGTCTACAACCGCCCTGTACCGGTTCCCGGCCAGCCAGCCAGCCAGCCGACCCACCCCGCACCCGCGTAAGCCCCTCAGTCCCCCGCCTCCGGCAGTCCCGTCCGGGCCCGGTCCACCAGGCTTTCCAGGTCCAGGGTGTGCGGCAGCGTCCCGAACGCCGCGCCGCCGTCCCCGCCCAGCCGTGCCGCGCAGAACGCGTCCGCCACCTCCGGCGGCGCCCACCGCACGAGCAGGGAGCCCTGGAGGACCAGTGCGAGCCGCTCCGCGAGCCGTCGCGCCCGCGCCTCGACGCCCTCCAGGTCCGCCAGCTCCTGGAGGAGCCCCCGGATCGCCCGGTCGAGCCGGTGGTCCGCCCCGCGTGCCGCGCCGACCTCCCGCAGCAGGGCGTCGAGCGCGGCGGGCTCGCTCCGCAGCGCCCGCACCACGTCGAGCGCCTGGACGTTCCCCGAGCCCTCCCACACCGAGTTCAGAGGCGACTCCCGCAGCAGCCGGGGCATCCCCGACTCCTCCACGTAGCCGTTGCCGCCCAGGCACTCCAGCGCCTCCGCCACCATCGGCGTGCACCGCTTCGTCACCCAGTACTTCGCCGCGGGCACCGCGATCCGCAGCAGCGCCCGTTCCCGCTCCGTACCGGAGTCGTACGCCGCCGCGAGCCGCATCCCGAGGACCGTCGCCGCCTCCGACTCCAGCGCGAGATCGGCCAGCACGTTCCGCATCAGCGGCTTGTCGGCGAGCGGCCCGCCGAACGCGCTCCGGTACGCGCAGTGGTGCACCGCCTCGGTCAGCGCCCGCCGCATCAGCGCCGCCGAGCCGAGGACGCAGTCGAGCCGGGTCGCCGCCACCATCCCCATGATCACGCGCAGCCCGCTGCCCTCCTCGCCGACCCGGCGCGCCCAGGTCGTCCCGTCGAACTCCACCTCGGCGGAGGCGTTCGACCGGTTCCCCAGCTTGTCCTTCAGCCGCTGGAGCGCGAAGGCGTTGCGCGACCCGTCCGGCAGGACCCGGGGCACCAGGAAGCAGGTCAGTCCCGCGGGCGCCTGGGCGAGCACCAGGAAGGCGTCCGACATCGGCGCCGAACAGAACCACTTGTGCCCCGTCAGGACGTACTCCCCGGCGGCGGCCAGCGGACGCGCCTCCGTCGTGTTCGTCCGTACGTCGCTGCCGCCCTGCTTCTCCGTCATGGCCATCCCGAGCAGGACCCCGGGCTTCTCCGCGACCGGCCTCAGCTCCGCCTCGTACACATGCGAGAGCGCCGCGGGCTCCCAGACCTCGGCCAGCTCCGGCTCGGCGCGCAGCGCGGGCACGGCGGCGTGCGTCATCGACAGCGGGCAGCCGTGCCCCGCCTCCGCCTGGGAAGCCACCAGGAACCCGGCGGCCCGCCGCACATGACCGCCGGGACGGCCCCACGCGTCCGTCAGACCCGCCCCCACCGACCTGCCGAGGAGCCGGTGCCAGGCGGGATCGAACGCGACCTCGTCGATCCGGTGACCGTACCGGTCGTGGGTCCGCAGCCGGGGCGGGTTCACGTTCGCCCGGTCGGCCCATTCCCGTACCTGTGCGGAGCCGTTCGCGAGACCCGAGGTGACAAGCTCGTCCCGGGCCTCCGGAAGGAGTTCCGCCGGGAGATGCCGTTCCACCGCCTCGACCAGCGCCCGGTCGCTCGTGAAGACGTCGTACCCGACCAGCGGAGGGGCCTGGTTGGTCACGGTGTGGGTGCTCGGTGCCATGCCGATACGGTAAGCACGTGCAGGCAGCAAGCGAAACACCCGAACGGTCCGAGCGGCGGCCGTGGAGCAGACTCCAGCGTGCGCGCGTCCTCTACCGCAACGTCTCGAAGCGGAAGATGGCCTGGCTGCTCCTCAAGGACACGGTCAACTCGTGCATCGAGTACCGCATCCTCGGTCTCGCCGCCGAGGCGGCGTTCTTCACCCTGCTCTCCCTGCCGCCTCTGCTGCTCGGTCTGATCGCCGTCCTCGGATACGCCGACGACTGGACGAACACGGACACCGTCACCAGCATCCGGGAGAACATCCTCAACGCGGCCGGCACGGTCCTCTCCGACCGGGGCGTCCACGACATCGCCGAACCCCTCCTCGACGACATCACCCAGGGCAAACGGCCCGACCTGATCTCCCTCGGCTTCGCCATCGCCCTCTGGTCCGGCTCGCGCGCGGTGAACGTCTTCATCGACACCATCACCGTGATGTACGGACTCGACGGGCACCGGGGCATCGTCAAGACCCGGCTCCTCGCCCTGCTCCTCTACGTCGTGGCGCTGCTCATCGGCGCCGTCGTCCTGCCGCTCGCCGTCGTCGGACCCGACCGGGTCGTCGAACTCGTCCCCTGGGGAACGGAGGTCGTCGCCGTCCTGTACTGGCCGGCCGTCATCCTGCTCTCCATCGCCTTCCTCACCACGCTCTACCACGTCTCCGTGCCCGTGCGTTCGCCATGGATCGAGGACATCCCCGGCTCCCTCGTGGCGCTCGGGATGTGGGCGCTCGGCAGCTTCCTGCTGCGGATCTACATCGCGAGCCAGGTCGAGGGCCCGACGATCTACGGCTCCCTCGCCGCCCCCATCGCCGTCCTCCTCTGGATCGGCATCTCGGCCTTCGCCGTCCTCGTCGGCGCCGCCGTGAACGCGGCCATCGACCGCGTCTGGCCCTCCGTCGCCACCGCCGCCGCCCGCGAGGCCAACGAGCGGGCCCGCGCCGTCCAGGCGGCCGAACTCGTCGCCCGGGTGCGCGCCGAGGCGGAGTACGCGAGCGAAGACGACGAGGACGACCCGGACATGCCCTCCGAGTTCCCGGAGCGCTGGTCCAGGTTCCTGCCCCCGGACGACGTCAAGTCCCGTCTCCACTCCGGCTGGGAGAAGGACTGACCGGCAGGAGCGCAACCGGCCGCGCGCACCTTCCCCCGGGTACGTTGGACGGGTGTACGAGGAACGCCCCGCCCTGCTCGATGGAGCCGTCCTGTGGACCCGTACGGCCGTCCCCGCCGGAGGGGGGCCAGGAGCGGTCCTGCCCGACGGCTGCATGGACCTGATCTGGGCCGACGGACATCTCCTCGTCGCGGGCCCCGACACGCGCGCGTACGTCCCCGGCGAGACCGCCGCCCGGTACGCGGGCATCCGCTTCGCCCCCGGGGACGCGCCCCGCGTCCTCGGCGTACCGGCCCGTGAACTGCGCGACCGCCGGATCGGCCTCGGCGCCCTGTGGGGTGACGCCGAGGCGCGAAGGCTCGCCGACCGGATCACCGCCGCCCCCGACCCGGCCGCCGCCCTGGACGCCCTCGTACGCGACAGGGCCGCCGAAGCCACCGGCCCCGATCCCCTGCTCGGGACCGTCGTGGCACGGCTCGCCGAGGGGCGGTCCGTCGCCGCGACCGCCCGGGAGGTCGGGCTCGGCGCACGGCAGCTGCACCGGCGCTCCCTGGACGCCTTCGGCTACGGCCCCAAGACGCTCGCCCGGGTCCTGCGGCTCCAGCGCGCGCTCGCGCTCGTCCGCGCCGGACTGCCGTACGCGACGGCGGCCCTGCGCGCGGGCTGCGCCGACCAGGCCCATCTGGCCCGTGAGACCCGGGCCCTGGCGGGGACGACCCTGAGCGCCTACACGGCCTCGCTTCCGGTGTCGGCGAAGAGCGAGACGCCGGATCCGTCCGGGTCGAGGACCACGGCGTAGCGCTGCCCCCAGAAGGCGTCCCAGGGCTTCAGATGCCCCCGGTACCCGGCGGCCGTCAGCTCCGCGTACACCGCGTCCACGTCGGCGGGCGACCCGCACCGGAAGGCCAGCTCGACCCGGTTCCCGCCGGTGGGCCGGGTCCAGTCCGGGTCGAAGGAGCGCACGGTCTCCTCGGTGTCCCAGGCGATCCGCAGGCCGCCCGGCAGCGCCGCCTCGACGTGCGGCGCCGTCTCCGCTCCGGGCGGCGGCTCGATCCCGAGCCGCCGGTAGAAGGCGAGCGAGGCCGCCATGTCGGAGACGACGATCCCGATGAGGTCGAGCCGAGGGGCGGCGGTGGGGGTGTCACGGGGTGCTGTGTCCATGGACGGAAACGGTAGGCGGGAGGAGCGCGCCGGGTCTTGAACGAATCGGACGGACCCGGCAGGGCCCTCCGGACGGCCCACCCGTTACGGTCGGGGCCATGAGCACGCGCGCGTACGGACGGACCTCCTGGCCCTGGGGCGCGGCGGCCGTCCTGCTCTTCTGGCAGACCTGGTACCTCTGCCATGTGTACGCCACCGAGCGGTCCGGCGTCCGCTGGACCTGCGACGACGAGGGCTGCGCGACCGACCAGCTGGCGGGCGGCGCGCTGTTCCTCGCCGCCCCCTCGGCGGTGGGCGCGGCCCTGCTCGCGGCCCCGTACCTCGGCGGCTCCGCGGCCACCGGCCTCGCGGCGCTCCTCGCCGCCTTCGGCTTCCTCGCGGGCCGGGAGGACGACCACGCCGTCTTCGTCGGCTACGGCCTCGCGGCGCTCGGCACGATCCTCCTCGCGGCCGGGGCCGTACGGGGGGTACGGGGGGCCGTACGGGGCGCGCGCCGGGGGCCACGCCCGGACGGTGACGGGAGCGGGTACGGGGCCGGGGACGGTGGTGCCGCCGGGGGCGGGAACGGGAACGGCGGAGGCGTCGGGAATGAGAATGGTGGTGCCGTCGGGGACGGGGACCCGCGCGGTGGCCCGTCCGAGACGCCTGCCCCGGCGCCCCGCCTTCCCCTGGGACCCCTGCTGTGGACGGCCGTGGCGCCCGGGACCCTGGCCGTCGCGGTCCCGGCGGCCGTCGCCGCCACCGCGTTCCTGCACGGGGCGCTCGACGGGCCCCGGTGGGCGATGGTCCTCGGCCTCAACGTCACCGCCGCCCTCCTGTTCCTGCTCGCCCGGCTGCGGCTCGGGCACCGGCCGGGCGTGGCGCGCGGGGGAGTGGCCCCGGCGCGGGCCGCGCACGTGCCCGCGCGGCTGCACGCCTTCCGGGGGCGCGGCACCGCGCTCGTCTTCGACCTGACCGTCCTGCCCGAGGCGGGAGCCCCGTACCGGATCGAGGTCGAGCACTCCGTGGACCTCCAGGACGTCCGCACCCACCGCGCGGCCGTCGTCCGCCACGACCCGCGCCGCCCCTGGCGGGTCGAACTCCCGCAGCACCCGCCGACCGCCACGCTGAACCGGGCCCGCGCCGCCGTACGCACCGGGGACGCCCCGCCCGCCCCCAGGCTCCGCACCCCGGCCCCGGGCACCCCCGCGGTGCTGACCGCCGCCGTCCTCACGGGGGCGCTCCTCGTGCTGCTCGCGAGGGTCTGAGGGAAGCTTCGGGGCACCGGGGGCCGGTCAGCCGTCGACGCGGAGATCAAGACGATCACGATGAGCCACATGGCCACCGGCGGCCCGCGTGAACTTCCCGGACCTGCCGTCAACCGATCAGGAAGACCTCGCCCCTGTACGGGCGGAAGCGGTGGTGCGTCGGGTGGGTGAGGTCGCGGATTTAATCGGTGGTGTCGGCCGCCGGGGCGGGGCTATGGTCTGCGCATCGGTTCCGCAGGGGACGGTGTCGGTTCGTCGAGAACGACTGGCCGAGGGCGACTCGGCGAGAGCGATTCGTCGAAGAAGAAGCAGGAGGTGAGGACATTGATGACTGTCACGGTGACGGGCTCTGCCCGCATTCAGGAGTTCATCGTTCCCACCCCTGTGGTCTCCGGCTGACACCCATCGAACCGCGCGCTCGGAGCGCGCCGCCGGGGCCACCCTTCGAAGGGTTTCCCCTTGTTCCACGCTTCGCGTCACTCGTCTTCCCTTTCCGCCGACTCGCACCCGCTCGCCGCTTACGGCTGGGACGAGGAGTGGGAGGCCGCCTTCGCCCCGTACGACGCCCAGGGGCTCCTTCCCGGGCGGGTCGTCCGGGTCGACCGGGGGCAGTGCGACATCGCCACCACCGAAGGGACGGTCCGCGCCGACACCGCGTTCGTGACACCGCACGACCCGCTGCGGGTCCTGTGCACCGGGGACTGGGCCGCCGTCGACCCCGAGGGCGGCGACCCCCGTTACGTACGGGCGTATCTGCCGCGCCGTACCTCCTTCGCGCGGTCCACCTCCTCCAGCCGGTCCGAGGGGCAGATCCTCGCGGCCAACGTCGACCACGCCGTCATCACCGTCTCCCTCGCCGTCGAACTCGACCTCGGCCGCATCGAACGCTTCCTCGCCCTCGCCTGGGAGTCCGGCGCCCAGCCCCTCGTCGTCCTCAGCAAGGCGGACCTCGTCCCCGACGCCACCGGACTCTCCTACCTCGTCGAGGACGTCGAGACGGTCGCCCCCGGCGTCCGGGTGCTGCCCCTCAGCTCCGCCACCGGCGAAGGAATCGACGAACTCGCCGCGACCGTCGCGGGAGGCACGACCGTCCTGCTCGGCATCTCCGGCGCCGGAAAGTCCACCCTCGCCAACGCCCTCGTCGGCGCGGACGTCATGGACGTACAGGCGGCCCGCGACGTCGACGGCAAGGGCCGCCACACCACCACCACCCGCAACCTCTTCGTCCTGCCCGGCGGGGGAGTCCTCATCGACACCCCCGGACTGCGCGGAGTCGGTCTCTGGGACGCCGAGACCGGAGTCGGACAGGTCTTCGCGGAGATCGAGGAACTGGCCGGGGGGTGCCGTTTCCACGACTGCTCCCACGCCTCCGAACCCGGCTGTGCCGTCGCCGCGGCGATCGAGGACGGCTCGCTTCCCGCACGCCGCCTCGACAGCTACCGCAAGCTGCTCCGCGAGAACCAGCGGCTCGTCGCCAAGACCGACGCCCGACTGCGCACCGAGATCCTGAAGGACTGGAAGCGCAAGGGCGTGGAGGGCCGTCAGGCCATGGACCTGAAGCGCGGGCGCGTGCGGTAGCCGGGGGCGTGTGGAGACGCACGGAGACGGATGGGGGCGTGCGAAGGCGTGCAGGGGCGTGCAGTTGGGGCTTGCGGGGGTGGGTGACTCCTCCGTACGCCCCCGGCCCCGCGCCCCGCACGCCTCGCACGCCCCGCGCACGCTCTCACCTCCTGCCGGGCGCGCGCCCCCGGCGCCAGCGTCGTGTCCGATTCCCGCGAGCCCCGGCCCGCGCCCGGCCGCACACTGGAGAGCGTGACGGACGACGACACCCGCTATCAGGCGGTCAGCAGCAGGGACGCGCGGTTCGACGGCGAGTTCTTCTTCGCGGTGCGGACCACCGGCATCTACTGCCGTCCCAGCTGCCCCGCCGTGACCCCCAAACGCCGCAACGTCGCCTTCTACCCGACGGCCGCCGCCGCCCAGGGAAACGGCTTCCGGGCCTGCCGCCGCTGCCGTCCCGACGCCGTGCCCGGCTCCGCCGCCTGGGACGTAAGGGCCGATGTCGTCGGGCGCGCCATGCGCATGATCGGCGACGGCGTCGTCGACCGCGAGGGCGTGCCCGGTCTCGCCGGACGCCTCGGCTACAGCACCCGGCAGGTCCAGCGTCAGCTCACCGCCGAGCTGGGCGCGGGACCCGTCGCCCTCGCCCGCGCCCAGCGGGCCCACACCGCCCGGCTGCTACTCCAGACGACCGGCCTCCCGGTGACCGAGATCGCCTTCGCCGCCGGATTCGCCAGCGTCCGCCAGTTCAACGAGACGATCCGCGCCGTCTACGCCCGCACCCCCACCTCCCTGCGCGCGGAGGCGGGCAGCGGTGCCGGTGCCCGCACCGCGCTCGCCGCCGGGGTGCCCCTGCGCCTCGCCCACCGGGGGCCGTACGCGGCGGGCGAGGTCTTCGACCTGCTCGCCGCAGAGGCGCTGCCCCGGGTGGAGACGGTCGTCGGCTCCCGGGGCGCCCGCACCTACCGGCGCACGCTCCGGCTGCCGTACGGCACCGGCATCGTCTCCGTCGACGAGCGGTCCGCCGGGAGCTGGCTCGACGCCCGCATCCACCTCACCGAACTGCGCGACCTCACCACCGCCGTGCACCGGCTGCGCCGCCTCTTCGACCTGGACGCCGACCCCTACGCGGTCGCCGAGCACCTGGGGACCGTCCCCGGGCTGGCCGCCGAGGTCGCCGCCCGGCCCGGCGTCCGCTCCCCGGGCACGGCCGAACCGGAGGAGTTCGCCCTGCGTACGCTCCTGGGACCCGTGGAGTCGGCCCGGGTCGCCGGGGCGTACGGCACCCCCCTGGCCACCACCTGCGGGACCCTCACCCATGTGTTCCCCGCCCCGGAGGCCCTCATCGGGCACCCCGTCGCCGGTCCGCTGGCCCGCGCGCTCGCCGACGGCGACGTCCGTCTGGACCCGGGCGCCGACCGCGTCGAGGCGGAGCGCGCGCTCCGGGCCGTCCCGGGCGTCGGCGCCACCGAGGCGGCCCTGATCCGGATGCGGGCGCTCGGCGACCCCGACGTCTCCCTGACGGACGCCCCGGAGACGGAGACCTGGCGCCCCTGGCGCTCCTACGCGACGCGCTACCTCATAGGGGCAGCCGCCACCGCGCACGAGGATGCCGTGCCCGTCCCGTAGGGGGCTCCCCGTTCCGTGTTCCGCAGGGGCGGGATATCCGGTCCCGTAGGGGTGCGCGACCGTCCCCTACGGGACGGACACGCCCTCAGCCCTCAGGAAAGCCCCCACCCCTAAGGGCTCCCACCCCTGAGGCCCCACTCGTAAGCGCGTCCCTCACCCCCAGAGCACCGCCCCGGCCCACGCCCCCACGATCAGCAGGCACGCGAACAGCTCCACGAGCACGCTCGTGCCCGCCGCCCGCATCGCCGTCCGGGTCGCCGCCCTGGCCTGGCCGTGACCGCCGAGCCTGAGCCGCTCCGAGAGGTAGATCCCGCCGACGAAACCGGGCACCGCGCCGACCACCGGGACCAGGACGAAGCCCAGGAGCGCGCCCGCTCCCGCGTACACCGCCATCCGACGGGTGATGCCGACGCCCCTGAAGCGGCGCGGCGGCAGCTGCCAGACGACCACCTGGGTGAGCAGCAGCAGACCCGTCGCGGAGGCGAGCAGCAGCCAGGCGAGGTCGGTCTGCTCGTGCAGCGACCACCACAGCAGCCCGGCCCACACCAGCCACGTCCCCGGCACTCCGGGGACCAGCACCCCGAACAGTCCGAGCAGCATCACCGTCGCGATCAGCAGGAGCTGCCACACACCCATGCGCCCAGCGTGCCGGAACCCGGGTGTTCCCGCAGGTCAAGACCGACGGCCGGAGTACGGACCGGCCACCGGGCCCAGCCGCCTGTCCGGGCAGCCGGTCCAGGCCGCCTGTCCCGAGCGGTCGGTCCGGGCCACAGGTCGGGCCGCCTGTCCCGAGCCGCCGGTCCGAGCCGCCTGTCCCAGCAACCTGTCCGAGCCGCCGGTCCGGGTCGCCGGTCCACCCGCTCACCCTGGCCGACAAGCCGAGGCGCCCACCCCGGCCGGCCGCGCCTCACCCCCGCGCCACCCACCCCTTCTCGTACGCGTGCCAGCCCAGCTGCAAGCGGGTCGTCACCCCGGACAGTTCCATCAGGCCCTTCACCCGGCGCTGGACCGTCCGCAGCCCCAGGTCCAGCTGTTTCGCCACGCTCGCGTCCGTCATCCCGGCGAGCAGCAGCGACAGGATCTCCAGGTCCATGACGTCCGGCCCCGGTGCCTCGTCCTCGGTGATCCGCGCGCCCTCCCCGAGCCGGAGCGGCAGCGCGTCCCGCCACACCGACTCGAACAGGCCCCGCAGCGATTCCAGCAGCCCGCTCGCATGCACGACGAGCGCGGCGGGCTCCGCGCCCCGCCCGGTCAGGGGCACCATCGCCAGACTCCCGTCGGCGATCACCAGCTTCGTCGGGACCCGGTCGGCGACCCGGATCCGCTCCTCACGGCCGATCGCCGCCGAGAGTTCGAGCAGCCCCGAAGGGAGCGACAGCACCTCCCGCTCGATGACCACCCGGTAGCGCACCCCGCGCCCGGCGGCCTGCTCCTCCGCGTCGTTCTCCAGACCCGAGACCGCGATCGGCTTCCCCGTCACCAGCGCGCAGACCTCCTCCTGCGCGCCCAACTGGAGCTGGAGGAAACGATGGGTCACGGCGCTCGCGCCCGTCACCACCTCCACCAGATCGTGCACGGCGGCCTCCGCCGCCTCCGCCCGGTACTCCTCGGCGAGCAGCGCCGCCGCCAGCTCCGCCTGTTCCAGCTCGTGCCGCTGCTGGGTGAGCAGCGCGCCGAGCGCCACCCCGGGCGGCGCCGCCACCCACCGCCCGGTGCGCGCCGAGGACTGGGCGGCGAGCCCCTGCGCCTCAAGGCGGCGCAGGGCCCGCTCGGTCTCCCGTTCGGGCAGCGCGAGCCGGTGCGCGAGATCGGTCACCTCGGCCGCGCCCAGCGCGACGAGCGCCCGGTAGGCGGCCTCCTGACGCTCGTCGAGCCCTATCGCTCCCAGCATGGATGCCCCGCTCCTCCCGTACCCCGGCGAACTCCCCGGATCTTCCCGGGACATTCACCGGAGGCATGCGTTCCGTTGGTGGCCTGGCGGGAAACGGCCACGGCGTATTCCCGCCTCGCTCATCATCCCTGTACCGCCCTCACCTCTGCCAATGTGGCGCCACCGCAGCACCAACAGCCTCTGGAGTGGGGCGGAGTCCGCCCTTTTTCCGGCATCAGATGGGGAGAGCGATGCGCCCGATTTCGCGTACGGCCCTGGGGGCGGCGACCGCCGCCGTCCTGGCCGTCACCGCGGTCGCGCCGTCCATGGCCGACGAGCCGCAGGACGACACGACCGGAAAGCGACCGCTGGTCGGCAGCGAGGCCCAGGCCCGCGCCGGGGACCGGGCCGCCACGGTGACCCTGGTCACCGGCGACCGGGTCGTGGTCACCCACGACGCCGAAGGCAACCCGGCCGCCACGGCCCTGCCCCGCGAGGACGGCACCGTCCCCCTCGTCCAGACCCGCCGCTCCGGCCGGGACCTGTACGTCTACCCCGAGGCCGCCACCGCCGCGCTGGCCGCGGGACGCGTCGACGAGGAACTCTTCAACGTCACCGGACTCGTCCGCCAGGGCTACGACGACGCCGCGAGCGACAGCCTGCCCCTGATCGCGATCTACGGCTCCGACCTCGCCCGCTCCGTCCCCGCCGCCCCGCGCGGCGCCCGGCGCGGCCAGGTCCTCAAAACCGTCGACGGCGTCGCCCTGACGGCGGAGAAGAAGCGGGCCGCCACCTTCTGGGCCGAGATCGAGGCCCCCAGGGCCCGCACCGCCACCGGCATCAGGAAGCTCTGGCTCGACCGCAAGGTCCAGGCCACCCTGGAGGGTTCGACCCGGCAGGTCCACGCCCCCGAGGCCTGGGCCGCCGGCTACGACGGCACGGGCACCAAGGTCGCCGTCCTCGACACCGGCGCCGACGCCGACCACCCCGACCTCAAGGGCCGCATCGTCGCGGCGGAGAACTTCACCGACTCCGACACGGCTGCCGACCACCAGGGCCACGGCACCCACACCCTCTCCACCGTCGGCGGCTCCGGCGCCGCGAGCGACGGCAGGAAGAAGGGCGTCGCCCCCGGCGCGGCCCTCCTCAACGGCAAGGTCCTCAACGACTACGGCTCCGGCGCGACCTCGTGGATCATCGCGGGCATGGAGTGGGCCGTCGCCCAGGGCGCCGACGTCGTCTCGATGAGCCTCGGCAACCCCGAACCCACCGACTGCACCGACCCGATGAGCGTCGCCGCCGAGGAACTCGCCCGTAACGAGGGCACCTTGTTCGTCATCGCCGCCGGAAACTCCGGACCCGCCCTCGGCACGGTCTCCTCGCCCGGCTGCGCGCCCGGCGTGCTCACCGTCGGCGCCACCGACCGCGACGACGCCACCGCGTACTTCTCCAGCCGCGGCCCGACCCTCGGACAGCACACCCTCAAGCCCGAGATAGCCGCGCCCGGCGTCGGCATCTCCGCCGCCGCGGCGGGCGGCCGGGGCCTCTACGCCTACCAGTCGATGTCCGGTACGTCGATGGCCACCCCGCACGTCGCGGGCGCCGCCGCCATCGTCAAGCAGCGCCACCCCGACTGGACCGCCCAGCAGATCAAGGCCGCGCTCGTCGCCTCCGCCGACAGCTCCGTCCCCGGCGACGTCCGCGAGGTCGGCGGCGGCCGGCTCGACGTCAAGGCGGCCATAGACCAGACGGTCCTCGGCGCCCCCGCCGTCCAGGCGGGCACCTTCGCCTGGCCGCAGGACCGGAGCGACCGCACCACCGTCTCCGTCCCCTACACCAACACCACCGCCGCCCCGGTCACCCTGGACCTGGCCGTCGACCGCGTCACCGGCAACGACGGCTCCGCCGTCCGGGGCCCGGTCGCCCGCCTCGGCAAGCGCACCGTCACCGTCCCGGCCGGCGCCACCGTCCGCGTCCCGCTGGAGATCGACCCGAAGGCCCACCTGGAGCGCGCCCAGTACGGCGACGTCACCGGCCGCATCCTCGCCACCGGCCCCGGCGGCGTCCACGTCTCCACCCCCTTCTCCCTCTACGTCGAGCCCGAGACGGTCACCCTCCGCGTCAAACTGATCGACCGTCAGGGCAGGCCCGCCGCCGGCTCCTCCTCCCTCGACGCCATCGGCACCGACACCGCGAGCGGCGAGCGCCGCTTCAACGAGGGCGCCGCCGACCAGGTCTACCGCCTGCGCCCCGGCTCCTACTTCCTCTCCTCCTTCGTCACCACCGCCGACGCCGGGGCGAACGCCACGCTGACCGACTCGCTCAGCTACCTCGGCCGCCCGCAGCTGGAGCTGAAGAAGGACACCACGGTCGTCCTCGACGCCCGCAAGGCGCACCAGCTGTCCGTGAAGACCGACAGGCCCACCGAACTCCGGGGCGCCACCCTCGCGTTCGCCCGGTCCTGGGACGACTTCTGGATGCACTCCGGCACCGCCGGCGGACCGCGCTCCATCCGCGCGTACTACGCCTCGGTCGAAGGCGCCGCCCGTGACGGCGACTTCGAGTTCGGCAGCTACTGGCGCGCCGCCGCCCCGCAGATCGCCTCGATGCGCACCACCGACGGCCTGACCCTGCACCCGCTCACCGGCTCCCTCGCCTCCGACAACCTCGACGGCACCGGCTCCGCCCGGCTCGTCGACGCGGGAACCGGCACCCCGGCGGAGCTGAAGGCCGCGGGAGCGAAGGGCCGCGTCGTCCTCGTCCGGCTGCCCGCCGACTCCACCGCCGCCCTCACCGTCGCCCGCGACGCCCAGGCGGCCGGTGCCGTCGCCGTCCTCGTCCACCGCGCGACGCCCGAACGCTGGTACCCGGGCGGCACCCTCACCAGCTTCGGCCTGCCCGTCCTCTCCGTGCCGTCCGGCGAGGCGGCCGCGCTCCTCGGCAGGCTCGCCGCCGGAGAGGTAACGCTCACCTGGCAGGCCACCGCGAACAGCCCGTACTCCTACAGCCTCGCCTTCCCCGAGACCGCCGTCCGCTCCGAGAAGACCTACCGGGTCCGGGACGCCTCCCTCGGCCGTACGGACTCCCGCTACGGCTCCGCCGGTGTCGCCGCCGACTTCATGCACTTCCCCGCCGCCCACCGGCCCGACGGCACCACCGTCTCCTTCGCCTCCCTGGAGACGGTCGCCGCACCCGGCAGCCGCACCGACTACTACTCGACCGGCGACACCGCCTGGTCCGAGATGACCGGCAGCAGCTTCCCGTTCGGCGAGCTGATGATCGGCACCCGGCACGGCTACCAGCCCGGCGAGCGACGCACCGAGAAGTGGTACGACGGCGTCGTCGTCCCCACCGCCCCGCGCGACGCCACCGGCAAGGAGGTCCTCGTCGCCGAGCGTCAGGGCAATGTGATCGGCTTCTCCGCCGCGATGTGGGGCGACGGCGTCCACCACGCCGAGCCCGGCTCCTTCGGAGACGTCGGCAATCTGCGGCTCAGCCGCGACGGAAAGCTCCTCGGCGAGAACGGCTGGCCGGCCGGCGCCTTCGAAGTACCGGCCGAATCCGGGACGTACACGCTCGAACAGAGCACGATGAAGTTCGGAAGTCAGGTCTGGAAGCGCTCGACTTCGGTCAACTCGGTGTGGAAATTCACCTCCAAGCTTGACGAGAACGTCTATTCTCAGGGCATCCCGATTCTCTTCCCCCGGTACGACCTCCCGGTGGACGGTCTCAAGACCCTCGCCGCGGCCGACGGCCAGCACATCGGCCTCACCGTGACGGGCCACGCGGGCTACACCCCCGCGGCGCTCACCTCGGCCACGCTCTCGTACTCCTACGACGGAGGCGAGACCTGGACCGAAGCACCGGTCTCCCGGCAGGGCGGGATCTGGACCGCGACCGTGAACCACGCGGGCGCGGCCGGAAAGCCGGTCACGCTGAAGACCGAACTGACGGACGCCCAGGGCAACTCCGTCACCCAGACCGTGGTCCGCGCCTACGACGTGCGCTGATCACGCCGGTCCGCCGGGCGTCCTTCCCGTGGGGGGTGGGGTCGCCCGGCGGATCACCCCTTCGCGGCAACGGTTTTACGGGTGTGCCGTTGTCGAGCGCCGTACGCGGTGGACAATAAGGGCATGACTCAGCAGGGGGACAGCTGGTGGGACGAGCTGTACGACACATCGGCGCCGGACACGGCCCCGACGGTCTCGGCCGACACGCTTGACGAGCACTTCGCCACGGCGCTCGACGCGGCCACGCCCGCCCCGGAGAAACCACCCACCACACCGGCACCGCCCGCACCACCCGCTACACCCGCCACACCCGCACCGCCCACACCACCTGCGCCGCCTGCCACACCCGCACCACCCGCCATACCCGCACCACCTGCGCCGCCCGCACCGGAAGCGCCTCGGGAACCGGCGGTACCCCCTGCACGGGTCGCACCACGGGCGCAGGCGCCGGTGGCCCCACCCGTACCGGCCACCCCACCTGCCCCGACCGCCCCCTCTGTCCCGGCCACCCCCTCTGTCCCGGCCACCCCCTCTGTCCCGGTGGCCCCCTCTGTCCCGGTGGCCCCACCGGCCCCCACGCCCCCACCCGCACCCCCTGCATCGGTAACACCACCCACCCCCGCACCCCCACCCACCCCACAGCCCGCCCCCTGGGAGGCGGCTGCCCCCGCCGGGCCCCGGACCTTCCCCGGCCCCCCTCCGCCCCCGCCCCCGCCGCCGTCCCCGCCCGTCGAGGTGCCCGCCGTGGTCGCCCATCTCCCGGTGCCGGACGACGAGACGCCGGAGGACGGTGACGGTCCCGACCTCACCGTGCGGGTCTGGGTGCCCCGGCCCCGTACCGGATTCGTCGGCGACAGGCCGCCCACCTACGAGGCCGAGCCGACCGCGCTGCCCGTCGCCCGCCCCGGTGAACTCGGCGAACTCGTCGCCGACACCGTGCTCGACGGCGCCCGCTACGGCACCGGCACCCTGCGGGCCGCCTCCGTGCGCGGGGACTCCGCCCGCTACCGGGGCGAGCCCCGCCGCGACGCCCTGCTCATCGCCCGCTTCGGCCACGACGAGAGCGCGCTCGTCCTGGTCGCGGTCGCCTCGGGCTCCCGCGCCGCCGAGGACGCGCACCTCGCCGCCACCGACGTCTGCCGGTGGATCGCCGAGGCCGTCTGCCGCAGCCACGCCCGGCTCTCCGAGGACATCCGGGCGGACCGCAGGGGAGAGCTGAAGGCGGGACTGCACCGGCTCACCGACCGGACCTACGGCAGACTGCGAAGCCGCGCCGCCGAGCGCGGGCTGGCCCCCGACGAGTACACCGCGACCCTGCGCTGTCTGCTCGTCCCCGCCGACCCGGGCTGCCGCACCCGGGTCTTCTTCGGCATCGGCTCGGGCGGTCTGTTCCGGCTCAGGGACGGCGCCTGGCAGGACCTGGAACCCCGCCTGCCGGGCCCCGGGACCACGACCGGCGCCCCCGTCGTCGGCTTCGGCTCGCCACCGCCCGCCACGACGGCCGCCGGGGAGACCACCGGGGAGGGCGACCGGCTCACCGTGGATCTGGGCATCGCCACCGCCCCGGGACCGCTCGTCGAGGAACCCGTGCCGCCGCCCGCCGAACCGTTCCGGTTCCGTGCCTCCGTCGCCCGCCCCGGTGACACCCTCCTCCTCGCCTCGCCCGGCCTCGCGGAGCCGATGCGGGGCGAACCGGCCCTGGCCGGGGAGCTGGCGGCCCGCTGGTCGGACCCCGAGCCGCCGGGTCTGGCCGCCTTCCTCGCCGACACCCAGCTGAGGGTGACCGGCTACGCCGACGACCGTACGGGGGTGGGCGTCTGGGAGGCGTAACCCGCCGGGCCGTGTGTTGATGGAGCCATGGCCAAACAGAACGTGGCGGAGCAACTCGTCGACATCCTCGTGCGCGCGGGCGTCCGGCGCATGTACGGCGTGGTGGGCGACAGCCTCAACCCGATCGTCGACGCGATCCGCCGTACGCCCGCCCTCGACTGGATCCAGGTGCGGCACGAGGAGGTCGCGGCCTTCGCGGCGGGCGCCGAGGCCCAGATCACCGGCTCCCTCGCGGTCTGCGCGGGCTCCTGCGGCCCGGGAAACCTGCATCTGATCAACGGACTGTACGACGCACACCGCTCCATGGCCCCGGTCCTGGCCCTCGCCTCGCACATCCCGTCCAGCGAGATCGGCCTCGGCTACTTCCAGGAGACCCACCCCGACCAGCTGTTCCGCGAGTGCAGCCACTACAGCGAACTCATCTCCACCCCCCGGCAGATGCCCCGGCTGCTCCACACGGCGATCCAGCACGCCGTCGGCGGCGGCGGCGTCAGCGTGGTCTCGCTCCCCGGCGACGTCGCCTCCCAGCCCGCCCCGGAACGCGGGGCGCAGACCGCCCTCGTCACCAGCCGGCCCACCGTGCGCCCGGGGGACGAGGAGATCGACGCCCTCGTACGGATGATCGACGCCTCCGACCGGGTGACGCTCTTCTGCGGCAGCGGCACGGCGGGGGCGCACGCGGAGGTCATGCAGTTCGCCGAGCGGATCAAGGCACCGGTCGGCCACGCCCTGCGCGGAAAGGAATGGATCCAGTACGACAATCCGTACGACGTGGGGATGAGCGGCCTCCTCGGCTACGGCGCCGCCTACGAGGCCACCCACGAGTGCGATCTGCTGATCCTGCTCGGCACCGACTTCCCGTACAACGCTTTCCTGCCCGACGACGTCCGGATCGTGCAGGTGGACGTGCGACCCGAGCGGCTCGGGCGTCGCTCCCGGCTCGATCTGGCCATCTGGGGCGATGTCCGCGAGACCCTGCGCTGTGTCGTGCAGCGCGTCCGCGCCAAGACCGACCGCCGGTTCCTCGACAAGATGCTGAAGAGGCACGCCAACGCCCTCGAAGGCGTGGTCAAGGCGTACACCCGCAAGGTGGAGAAGCACGTTCCGATCCACCCGGAGTACGTGGCCTCGGTGCTCGACGAACTCGCCGACGACGACGCCGTGTTCACCGTCGACACCGGCATGTGCAACGTCTGGGCGGCCCGCTACCTCACCCCCAACGGGCGGCGCCGGATCATCGGCTCCTTCAGCCATGGCTCGATGGCCAACGCGCTGCCGCAGGCGATCGGCGCCCAGTTCACCGATCTCGACCGGCAGGTCGTCTCGATCTCCGGTGATGGCGGATTCTCGATGCTGATGGGCGACTTCCTCACCCTGGTGCAGTACGAGCTGCCGGTGAAGGTGGTGCTCTTCAACAACTCCTCGCTCGGCATGGTCGAACTGGAGATGCTGGTGGCCGGACTTCCCTCGTACGGAACGACGAACAAGAACCCCGATTTCGCCGCCATCGCCCGAGCCGCCGGGGCCTACGGCATCCGTGTGGAGAAGCCGAAGCAGCTGGCCGGAGCCCTCAAGGACGCGTTCAGGCACAAGGGGCCCGCGCTGGTCGATGTCGTCACCGACCCCAACGCGCTCTCCATCCCGCCCAAGATCAGCGCCGACATGGTGACCGGATTCGCCCTGTCCGCCAGCAAGATCGTCCTGGACGGGGGAGTGGGCCGGATGCTCCAGATGGCCCGTTCCAACCTGCGCAACGTGCCCCGACCCTGAGGGAATGCGGACGGTTCGTCGGGGCATGCATCCCCGTGAGCCTGTTCGACACGATCTGTGGGTGGGGGTTATGGCCGGGAAGGCGCGACAGCCGACTCAACTGCTCAGGAAGGTGGGATGCGCGGATCTCACCGCGGTGCCGGAGGTACGACATGCCTTACGGGAATTACTGCGGCGATGGGGCGGACCGGGCGCCTCCGACGTCGCGGAACTGCTCACCAGCGAACTCGTGACCAATGCCCTGATCCACACCGAGCACGGAGCCGTCGTGACCGCGACGGTCGTCCCCGAGCAGTTGAGGGTCGAGGTCCGCGACTTCGTCCCCGGACTCGCCCCGCCGCTCGTACCGCCCGCCGACGACGGTACGCACGGCAGGGGGCTCGTCCTCGTGGACGCCCTGGCCGACTCCTGGGGAGTCGAGGACCACGGAGCGGGGAAAGTGGTGTGGTTCGAACTGAACGGCGGGGCCGCCTGAGAGGCGACCCCGCCGTCCGCTGCGGGCGGTCGGACCGGCCGTGCGCCGGACCGACCACGAAGGTCCGGGCCGGGTCGGGTGCGGACCTTCCCGCACTCAGCCGAACTGCTGCTCCAGATCCTTGAGCTTGCGCTCAAGGGAGTCGAGACGGGGCAGCGTCTGGGTGTCGTCCTCCGCCGTGAGGTCGACCGTCACGGGTTCAGCTCCCCTGACGGCCTGGAGGGAGGGCCGGGACCGAAGTGGCGGCTGTCCGGAATCCGCTATGGCCGGTTCCGCGACGGCGGCCGGGACGGGCGCCGAGGCGGATCCGCCCCCCGTACCGCCGTCGCCCCCCGTGCCGGGGGCTCCGTTCGAGGCGCCGAGCGCCGCCATCTTGATCTGGCGGCCGTCGCCCCTGCCGAGCCCGAAGGCGCGGTGCTGGCGGTTGATCGCCTTGAGCCGGGCCCGGTCGAGTTTGACCTGGTCGCGTCGCCGGATACGGCTCTGCTCCCTCTCCCGCCGGTCCTCGCGCACCTCGTCCACGGCCTCGTCCAGGGTCCGTACGCCTTCGAGGAGCATCAGCGACCACGCCGCGAAGGTCTCCCTCGGCGCCCGCAGCCACCGCACGATCCGGATCTGCGGCAGCGGTCGCGGCACGAGGCCCTGTTCGCGCAGGGCCGCCCTGCGGGTCTGCTTCAGGGCGCGGTCGAAGAGGACCGCGGCCGAGAGGGACATCCCCGAGAAGAACTGCGGCGCCCCGTCGTGGCCCAGACCCCGCGGTGCGTGCACCCAGTTGAACCAGGCGGCCGCGCCCGCGAAGAGCCAGACCAGGAGCCGCGAGCCGAGGGCCGCGTCGCCGTGGCTGGCCTCGCGGACCGCGAGCACCGAGCAGAACATGGCCGCCCCGTCGAGGCCGAACGGCACCAGGTACTCCCAGCCTCCGGAGAGGTTGAGGTTCTGGCGGCCGAAGCCGACGAGCCCGTGGAAGGAGAGCGCCGCGGCGACCGCGGCGCAGCAGAAGAGCAGGACGTAGGAAGCGGTGCCGTACACGGCCTCCTTGCGCCTGCGGCGCTCCTCGCTGCGTTCCCAGGAGTCGTCGGCCGGGCTCTGGTCACCGGTGCGTCTCCCGCGTGCGAGCACCGCCACCGCCGCCAGGACCCCGGCCACCATCACGCCGCCCGGAAGCAGCCAGTCCAGCGATATGTCGGTCAGTGTCATGCGGTGTCCCTTGCATCGCGTCCAGGGTGTCTGGCGGCCCATCCTGGTCGACGCGGTGGGGCGCTCACGCACTTTCCGGGCAAGAGCACGCCATCGAGGGAGCAGAGCATACGAATAGGGGTGATCTGACCGAATGTCAGTGCGGAGATATGAGGGTGGATTCGATTTTCCTCAACCTTTCGGGTGGCGTAGGCCGGAGGGCTCAGTCCGTCGTGGCCAGTCGGCTGACCCGTTCGGCGTCACAGGTGCGCGGACAGGTGAGACAGGTGTCCTCGGGGCGCACGGTGTAGAAGAAACAGCAGGTCGCCCGGGAGCGTGTGACGTGCGGCCGGCCGTCGGGCCCCTCCGAGCCGGCGAGCTCGCGGAAGCCCGCCGCGCCCGCGTAGGGCCGGTACGGCTTGGACGTGCCCGGCATCAGGAGGTCGAGCTGGGCCATCGCCCGCCGCTCCTCGCCGAGAAGGCCGCCGATGTACCAGAGGCCCTCGACGATCTCGTCCGTGGCCATGCCCCACAGGGCCCGGCGCCCGCGCCGCAGTCGGGGGCCGAAGCCGTCGAGGACCGCCTCGAAGTGCTCGGCGAGCGAGGCGCGGACCTCGGCCCGCAGCGCCTCCTCGTCGGCGACGACCCGGGCGCCGGGCAGTACGGCGGCGGGGTCGTCCGGCAGACAGGCGAACTCCTCGATCCGCACCGCGAGACGGCTCTGGGCCCGCTGGAAGGCCACCTCGCGGGCGGGCAGCCGGGGAACCCTGCGCTCCAGGAACCAGGGCACCGTCACGAGGAGGCAGGCGGGCCAGGCGTACCGGTGCAGTCCGAAGCTCGCGACGACGTCGGGGCGGGCCCGGGTGCCGTAGTCCCGGAGCACCTGCGCCTCGTCCCAGGCGAGGAAGGCGTCGAGGGCGGGCCCGCCGGCCGCCAGTTCGTCCGCGCCGACCCAGCCCACCCCGTGCGGCAGGCGTGCGCCGGGGGCGGTTTCCGCGATCCGGAGCGCGGGGAACACCTCGGCGAGCCGGGCGTAGGAGGCCGCGACGGGCGACGAGGGGGAGGGGGCCGCGGGGGCGGACAGCAGGGCGGGGACGGTCATGGGGACCACCGAATCGCGAGCTTTGGCAGGTTAGCCTTACCTTACCCGATTTGGGGTCCGCTCTCACTCGTGACGGCCCCTCCCCTCGGCGGCGCAGCCCTCGTGTCCCCGCTGTCGGTCCGTTCGCCTATGGTGCACAGGGGACCCGGGCGACGCGAGCCGGGACCGGTACGAGGCCGCAGGAGGACCCGGGTGGAGCAGGGCGCAGCGCGCGAGCGGGCGACGGACCGACCGTCACCGCCCTTCGGCAACCCCGTACGTGTACCGGAGCAGGCCCGGACGACGCCCCAGCGGCCCGCCGAACCGGAACGGAACCCCGGGGCGGGCGCCACCGCCTTCCCCGCCTCCCCGCCCGTCCCTCCATCCGCTCCCGCCCCCGCGTCCGCCTCCCCCGGATCCGCTCGCGGGGACCGCACCCACGGCGAACCGGCGGCGGGCCGGGCCGAGGCCGGGCCGGTCTCCGTCCCCGGCCCCCGGGTCGTCCGGCACTCCGTGCGGGTTCAGGTCCTCGCCGCGCTCAGGGCGGCGCTCGTCGACGGCGATCTCGTCCCCGGCGAGGTGTACTCCGCTCCCGCCCTCGGCGAGCGCCTCGGCGTCTCGGCCACCCCCGTGCGCGAGGCCATGCAGCGCCTCGCCGTCGAGGGAGCCGTCGAGGTCGTGCCCAACCGGGGCTTCCGCGTCACCGAGCGCACCCCCCGTGAACTCGCCGAGCTGGCCGAGGTCCGCGCGCTCATCGAGGTCCCCGTCATACTGCGGCTCGCCCACACGGTCCCGGCCGCGCGCTGGGCCGAACTCCGGCCGCTCGCCGAGGCGACCGCGACCGCCGCCGCCCTGGGCGACCGCGCCCACTACGCCGAGGCGGACCGCGACTTCCACCGGGCCGTCCTCACCCTCGCAGGGAACCAGCAGCTGCTCGCCGTCGCCGACGACCTCCACCGGCGCTCCCAGTGGCCCCTGATGAACGCCCGCGCCTTCCGGCAGGAGGTGCTCGTCGCCGACGCCGCCGAACACATGGCCCTGCTCGACGCCCTGACCGCGCGGGACCTGGACGTCGTGCAGAGCCTGGTACGGGAGCACTTCACCGGATCGGGGTGCTGAGCGCTTCGGGCGGCTAAGGTCGAGATCGTCAACCGCTCGCCATCGCGTCACCCGTGAGGTGCACCATGCCGTCCGTGACCCCGTCCCCGGCCTGGAACGGACGCCGACCCGTCACCGGCACGGAAGCGGAGGCCGCGGCCCTGCTCGGCTGGCTCACCGACCCGGAGTCGCCCCGGCTCTGCCTCGTCACCGGGCCCCCCGGCACCGGAAAGACGGCGCTGATCGACTGGCTGGCCCGGCACGGCCCGCGCGCCGGACGGCCGCGCCGCCGGGCACCCCGGATCCTCGTCTCCCTCGCCGGACAGTGCGCGCTCGGCGCGACCTGGACGATCGCGGACCGGCTCGGGGTGGTCGCCCGCTCGCCGGGCGACCTCGTCCACGCCCTCGTGACCCGCGAGGCCCGGCCCGCCGGGCGGACCGTCCTCCTCCTGACCGACCTCCACGCCGCCGCCGAACCCGAGGCGCTGGCCCGGCTGGTCGTCGACCTCGCCGGGGTCGGCTGGATCCGCCTCGTGGCCGAGGCGCGCGAGGGCACTCCCGCCCTCGCCGTCCTGACCACCGAGCGCCGGGCCACCGTCGTGGACCTGGACGAGACCGCGGACCCCGCCGCCCCCCTGCCCCCCGACCCCGAGCCCGGTCTCTCCGGCCCCGCACCCGGCCCCTCCGCCCCGCCGCCCGACCTCTCCGACCCGGCGGCCGTCTGCCGGGCCGATCCGCTCCGCGTCACCACGGCATACGTCACCGGGGCCGCCGTCGCCGGGCTGCCGGGCACGCTCGACGGGCCCGAGCCGTCCGCGCGACCCGGCGCGTACGCGGACGGCGACCACGGCGGGCTGCGGGCCGCGTGGATGCGGTCCGGTCAGTCACTCTGCCGCGAACAGCCCCCGGCGGAAAGGGCGTTGGTACTGCTCGCCGCGCTGGGCGACGGAGCGGATCCCCGACTGCGCCCGGCCCTCGCGGAGTTGGCCTCCACGGCCCCGTGGCGGCTGCGCTGGGCGCGCCACCGGGGCGATCTCACCCCGCCCTGGCCGGGGCCCGTCGCCGTGCTCGGCGCGGCGGGCGGCCCGCTGGAGGGCACCTTGCTGGTCGGCGACCGGACCGGCACCGTACGGCTGCTGCACGAGGCCGACGCGAGCCCCGCCGGGCGGCTCGCGCACACCGTGCCCGGCCGGATCACGGCGCTCGCGCCCGCGCCCGACGGGACGGTGCTGCTCCTGGACGACCGGGGCAGGCTGCACGCGGTACGGGGGGCGGCCCCGCGCGCCCCCTATCTGGAGCGGCTCACGGAGGCGGTCTCGGCGACCCTGGCCCGGCATCCGGGGACGGCGCTCGCGGCGATCGCGGGCTCCGTGGTGGTGGGCGACCGGCTGGGCTCCGTGCACGCCTTCGGGCTGCGGGGGCTGCACCAGTCGGCCTCGCACAGCGGCCGGGTGACGGCGGTGTCGGCGGTCGACTCCGCGACCCCGTTCGTCTGTTCCGGCGGGGCGGACGGGACCGTACGGCTCTGGACCCCGGGCCGGGACCCGAGGCCCGAGCCGCTGGCGGAGCGCCCCTCGCCGGTGGTCTCCCTGCACGCGACGGAGACCCCGCACGGGCCGCTCGTCGCCGCCGCGTGGGCCGACGGGCTCGTCGAACTGCACCGCCCCGAGGGCGGTGCGACGCTCGCCTTCCGTCCGGGGCCCCCGGTCCGCGCGGTCGCCGTCACGGGTGCGGGCTCCCTGCTCGTCGGCACCGACGAGAGCCTGGTGTGTCTGGCGCCGAGGGGCTGACGCCGCACCCGGAAGGAGCGTCACCAGCCCCTCCGGGCAACGGAGTTCAGGCGGCCGACTGCGGGGTCAGCTGTCCGGCGAGCCAGGTCGGCACCCCGCCCAGGAGGCGGAAGAGGCGCCGGGCCTCTGCGCGGAGCCGGCCCGCCTCCGGTTCCGTCTCGGTGGAGGCGAGCGCGGTGAGCGCCGGAGCCGTACCGACGAGGAAGCCCAACTCCTCCCGGATGCGGAGCGATTCCGCGAAACCGTGCCGGGCCTCGGCGAGTTCCCCTTCGCGTAAGGCGAGTCCGGCGAGGTGCCGCCAGGTGGAGGAGAGCAGCAGGGTGTCGCCCTGCGCGGTCGCCCCGGCGTGCGCCCTGCGGTACGCGGCGCGGGCCGCCTGCGGGGAGTCGCCGAGGTTCTGCGCGACGAGCCCGCGCCGCAGGTCGAGCAGGGGGCGGCCCGCGCCGGACGGGGCGATCAGGGCGGCGGCCCGGCCAAGGGCCATCCGCGCCTCGTCGGCCCGGTCGCGTACCCGCAGGAGGGTGGAGGCGTAGGCGAGGTAGCCGCGTTCGCAGGCGGCGGCGCCGCGTTCCTCGTCGGTGCGGGTCACCGCCTCGGCCGATCTGAGCGCGTCCTCGGCGTCGGCCCAGCCCTGTTCGGTGTAGAGGCAGCGCTCGATGAGCAGCGCGGCCCGTTCGAGTGCGGCGGCCGGTTCCGCCGTGTGCGGGGCGAGCAGTGCCGCCGCGTCCGTCCAGCAGCCCCGGGAGCGGAGACGCCATATGGCGGTCTCCACGGGAGTCTCCTTGCCGTAGGCGAGGGACGGATCTTCACCGCCCCTTGATTCGGAACCAGACATGGCGGTATCCGCCACATTCCCTCCCCGAGCGCGCCATCGAGCTGTTGAGTAGACCCGCATCTCAGCACGAAGGGGAGCACCTGGCCAAGGGGTCAGGTGAAATTTTTCACAAGAGTAGGACGCGTCGGCCTGACGCCGGCCGAGAGGATGCGGAGAGGGCGCGGGACCGGCTCGGGGCCCGTGATCAGGCCTCGGCGAGGCCCCCGGCGGGCCGGGCCGGGGGCGGTCGCGCGGAAGGACGTCACCCGGCGGAACTCGCCCGAAGGGGTGAATCCCGTACGGGAGTTCTCAGCTCATGCGCAGGGCGAGGAAGAAGTCGAGCTTGTCCTCCAGACGGGAGAGGTCCCGTCCGGTGAGCTGCTCTATCCGGCCGACCCGGTAGCGGAGCGTGTTCACGTGCAGATGGAGCCGGGTTGCGCAGCGGGTCCAGGAACCGTCGGATTCCAGGAAGGCCTCCAGCGTCGGGATCAGCTCCGCGCGGTGCCGCCGGTCGTAGTCGCGCAGGGGGTCGAGCAGCCTGGCGGTGAACGCCCGCCGGACGTCGTCCGGCACGAACGGCAGCAGCAGTACGTGCGAGGCCAGCTCGTGGTGCCCGGCGGCGCAGACCCGGCCCGGACGGGCGGCGGCGACCCTGCGTGCGTGCCGGGCCTCCTCCAGGGCCCCGCGCAGCCCTTCCGCCGAGTGCACGGCGGCGCTGACGCCCAGGGTGAGCCGCCCGTCCTCGCCGAGACCGGCCGACAGCGGGCCCCGTACGGACGCGAGCAGGGCGTCGGCGTGCAGACCGGGGGCGGGCGCCGGGTGCTCGCCCCCGTCCTCGGGTCGCGGGCCCGCCGCCAGCGGCACCAGGGCGATGGCCTCGTCACCGCTGTGGGCGACGGCGATCCGGTCGGTGGACTCGGCGCCCGCGGCCGACGGGTCGACGAGGATCTCCTCAAGGAGCGCCTGCGCGGCGGGTCCCGGATCCGCGGCGGAGCCCGGTCCTGCCTCCTGCTCCCACTCGACCCGGGCCACGACCACCTGCCAGTGCGGGGTGGTGCCCAGACCGGGCAGCAGCACCGGGGCGGCCACCCGCAGCCGGGCGGCGATCTCGGCGGGCGCCGCGCCCGTCTGCACCAGCTCCAGGATCTCCTGGGCGAGCCTGCGGCGTACGGTACGGGCCGCGTCGCGCCGGTCCCGTTCGACGGCGATCAGCTGGGTCACGCCCTGGAGCAGGTCCAGCCGGGCGGCCGGCCAGTCGCCCGCGTCCGCCTCGACGGCGAGCAGCCAGTCCGAGAGGGCCGTCTCGCGCGGGTCCCGTGGGGTCGTTCCCGGGCCCCGGCCGGTGCCGCGGATCGGGAAGAGGGAGTACGTGGTGCCCCCGCTGAGGACCCGGTGGGGGCCGCGCCGGCCGGTACGGGTGGCGGCCAGGTGTTCTCCGGCGAGGGTGGCGGCGAGGGCGGCCGGGAGGGGTTCGCCCGCGCCCGCGATCCGCCGTCCGGTGGGGGAGAGGACCCAGGCGCGCAGGTCCAGGTCGGAGCCGAGCAGATCGAGGACGACCTCCGGGCCGCCGCCCGCGGGCCCCGAGGTCATGAGGCGCCGGTGCCGGTCGACGACGGCGGCCAGGTCCCCGGCACGCTCGCCGGAGACCTGCCGGACGATGTGCTCGGTGATCGTCGCGAACGCAACGAACTCGTTCACCGCGAAGACGGGGAGCCGGTGGCGCGCGCACGCCTGTACGAGGTCTTCGGGGACGTTCCCCAGTTCGACCTCGCCCGCCGCGAGCGCCGAGACCCCGGCGGCGGCCAGGACCCGGACGAAGGCCTCGGCGTCGCCCGGTTCCCGCAGCCAGGCGAGCCCGGTGAGCACCAGTTCGCCGCCGGAGAGGTACCGGCTGGGGTCCTTGAGGTCGGTCGTCATCACGCCGCGGACGGCACGGTCGAGTTCTTCCTCGCCGCCGAGCAGGCGCAGCCCGAGCGCGTCGTTCTCCAGCAGTGCGCGCAGCCGCATCGTGTCGCCGCCGTTTCTTGTCCGTGGGGTGGTGAGGGTGTCGTGTGGTGGGCAGTGGCCTGATGCCACCGTTTCCAGAGGGGAACGGTGGGGTAGCCGTTCCTGCCTTTCGTTCGAATCTACAAGACGGTGAGGGGGACCAGCCAACCGCTTCATGTTTTCCGTGACTGCACCCCGGTCATGGTGGCTTGTGTACTGGGTCACACCGTGCGCCGACAGGGCGTGAACACGACAGTGAGGTCATCATGGACTTCCTTCGCCCCGCCACCTGGGAGGAGGCGCTCGCGGCCAAGGCGGAGCACCCCGCGGCCGTGCCCCTCGCGGGAGGCACGGACGTCATGGTCGAGATCAACTTCGACCACCGCCGGCCCGAGTACCTCCTGGACCTGAACCGCGTCGAGCCGCTCCACCAGTGGGAGGTCGGCGAGGAGACCGTACGCCTCGGCGCCTGCGTCCCGTACACCCGCATCCTGGAGGACCTCCGCGCCGAGCTGCCGGGGCTCGCGCTCGCCTCGCACACCGTCGCCTCCCCGCAGATCCGCAACCGGGGCGGTGTCGGGGGCAACCTCGGGACCGCCTCGCCCGCCGGTGACGCCCACCCCGCCCTGCTCGCCGCCGGAGCCGAGGTCGAGGTCGAATCGGTGCGCGGCAGCCGCCTCATCCCGATCGACGCCTTCTACACGGGGGTGAAGCGCAACGCGCTCGACCCCGACGAGCTGATCAAGACCGTCCACATCAGGAAGGCGGACGGTCCCCAGCAGTTCTCCAAGGTCGGCACCCGCAACGCGATGGTCATCGCGGTCTGCGCGTTCGGTCTCGCCCTGCACCCCGAGACCCGGACCGTGCGCACCGGCATCGGCTCCGCCGCGCCGACCCCGATCCGCGCCGAGGCGGCCGAGACCTTCCTCGACGCGGTTCTGGAGGAGGAGGGCTGCTGGGAGAGCGGCGAGGCCGTCCCCCCGTCGGCCGCGCGCCGGTTCGCCGAGCTGTGCGCCGCCGCCGCCCGCCCGATCGACGACGTCCGGGGCACCGCCGCCTACCGCCGCCACGCCATCGGCGTCATGGCCCGCCGTCAGCTCGGCTGGGTCTGGGAGCAGTACCGGGACACCCGTCGTACGTTCGAAGGAGCCGCCTAGTCATGCGCGTCACTTTCACGGTCAACGGACGCCCGCAGCAGGCCGACGACGTCTGGGAGGGCGAGTCCCTCCTCTATGTCCTGCGGGAACGCCTGGGCCTCCCCGGCTCCAAGAACGCCTGCGAGCAAGGCGAATGCGGCTCCTGTACGGTCCGCCTCGACGGACGTCCGGTCTGCGCCTGCCTGGTCGCCGCCGGACAGGTCGAGGGCCGCGAGGTCGTCACCGTCGAAGGCCTCGCCGCCCACGCCAGGGAGCGCGCCCGGCGGAACGGCCGCTCCCCGGCCGCCCCCGGCACCCCGCTCGACACCGCCCGGCGGTGGCGGGCCAGGCCGGACCAGGACCCGGAGACCGGCGAGGACACCGAACTCTCCCCGGTCCAGCAGGCGTTCATCGACGCGGGCGCCATCCAGTGCGGCTTCTGCACCCCCGGTCTGCTGGTCGCCGCCGACGAACTCCTGGAGCGCCGGGCCGACCCCTCCGACCAGGACATCAGGGAGGCCCTCTCCGGCAACCTCTGCCGCTGCACCGGCTACGAGAAGATCCTCGACGCGGTCCGCCTCGCGGCCGCCCGCCAGGGAGAGTCCACCGGCCAGGGAGAGGCGGCCCGGCCGTGACCCGATCCACCCGCCAGGGGAAGACGGCCCGGCCGTGACCCAGTCCACCCGCGACGGAAAGGCGGCCCGGCCGTGACCCAGCCCACCCGTACCGTCCCGGCAGGTGCCCCCGCCGGTGTCACCCAGCACCACACCAGGGGAGGCGTCGGCGAGTCCACGCTGCGCCCCGACGGCACCCTGAAGGTCACCGGGGAGTTCGCGTACGCCTCGGACCTGTGGCACGAGGACATGCTCTGGGGGCACACCCTGCGCTCCCCCCTCGCCCACGCCGAGATCGTCTCCCTCGACACCACCGAGGCCCTCGCGATGCCCGGGGTGCACGCCGTGCTCACCTACGACGACCTGCCCGCCGACACCAAGCACTACGGCCTGGAGATCCAGGACACCCCCGCCCTCGCCCACGACCGGGTCCGCTACCACGGCGAGCCGGTGGCCCTGGTCGCCGCCGACCATCCGGAGACCGCCCGCCGCGCCGCCGCCGCGATCAAGGTCGACTACCGGGAACTGCCCATCGTCACGGACGAGGCCTCCGCCCTCGCCCCCGGCGCGCCCGTCCTCCACGAGAACCGCACCGACCACCACAGCCGCCACGTCCCCCACCCCAACGTCCTGCACCGCCAGCCCATCGTGCGGGGCGACGCGGACCGGGCCGCCCGGCGCGCCGACGTCGTCGTCACCGGCGAGTACACCTTCGGCATGCAGGACCAGGCCTTCCTCGGCCCCGAGTCCGGTCTCGCCGTCCCCGCGGAGGACGGCGGCGTCGATCTCTACGTCGCCACCCAGTGGCTGCACGCGGACCTCCGGCAGATCGCCCCCGTCCTCGGGCTGCCCGAGGAGAAGATCCGCATGACGCTCTCCGGCGTCGGCGGCGCCTTCGGCGGCCGCGAGGACCTCTCCATGCAGATCCACGCCTGTCTGCTCGCCCTGCGCACCGGCCGGCCCGTCAAGATGGTCTACAACCGCTTCGAGTCCTTCTTCGGGCATGTGCACCGCCACCCGGCGAAGCTCCGCTACGAGCACGGCGCCACCAGGGACGGCAGGCTCACCCACATGAAGTGCCGGATCGTCCTCGACGGCGGCGCCTACGCCTCCTCCTCCCCGGCCGTCGTCGGCAACGCCTCCTCCCTCTCGGCGGGACCGTACGTCGTCGACGACGTCGACATCGAGGCGCTCGCGCTCTACACCAACAACCCGCCCTGCGGCGCGATGCGCGGCTTCGGCGCGGTCCAGGCCTGCTTCGCCTACGAGGCCCAGATGGACAAGCTCGCTGCCGAACTGGGCATGGACCCGGTCGAGTTCCGCCGGATCAACGCCATGGAACAGGGCGCGGTCATGCCGACCGGCCAGATCGTGGACTCGCCCGCACCGGTCGCCGAACTGCTGCGGCTCGTCAAGGCCCGCCCGATGCCGCCGGAGCGCCAGTGGGAGACGGCGGGCGAGGGCCCGGACGTCCGCGCGCTGCCCGGCGGCCTCTCCAACACCACGCACGGCGAGGGAGTCGTCCGGGGCGTCGGCTACGGCGTCGGCATCAAGAACGTCGGCTTCTCCGAGGGCTTCGACGACTACTCGACCGCCCGGGTGGTCCTCCAGGCCGTCAACGGCGAACCTGTCGCCCTGGTCCACACGGCCATGGCGGAGGTCGGGCAGGGCGGGGTCACCGTGCACGCCCAGATCGCCCGCACCGAACTGGGCGTCGCCCAGGTCACCCTGCACCCGGCCGACACCCGGGTCGGCTCCGCCGGTTCGACCTCCGCGTCCCGGCAGACGTACATGACCGGCGGCGCCGTGAAGCACACCTGCGAGGCCGTCCGCGCGAAGGTCCTGGAGATCGGCCGCCGCAAGCGGGGCTCCCGCCACCCCGCCTGGGCGTCCGAGGCGCTGCGCCTGGAGGACGGCAAGGTCGTCACCCAGGACGGCGAGGTCCTCGCGAGCCTCGCCGAGGTCCTGGAAGGGGAGGAACCGATCGACATCGAGCGGGAGTTCCGGCACCGCCCCACCCAGGCCCTCGACCCCGTCACCGGCCAGGGCTTCGGACACGTCCAGTACTCCTTCGCCGCGCACCGGGCCGTCGTGGAGGTGGACACCGAACTCGGCCTCGTCAAGGTCGTCGAACTCGCCACCGCCCAGGACGTCGGCAAGGCCGTCAACATGCTCTCCGTCGTCGGCCAGATCCACGGCGGCACCACCCAGGGCCTCGGCGTCGCGGTGATGGAGGAGATCCTCGTGGACCCGAAGACCGCGCGCGTGCGCAATCCGTCCTTCACGGACTATCTGATCCCGACGATCCTCGACACCCCGCCCCTGCCGGTCGACGTCCTCGAACTGCCCGACCCCCACGCGCCGTACGGCCTGCGGGGAGTCGGCGAGGCCCCGACCCTGTCGTCCACTCCGGCGGTCCTCGCGGCGATCCGGAACGCGACCGGCCTGGACCTCACCAGGACACCGGTCCGCCCCGAAGTCCTCACCGGCATGCCGGAAGCGGACCCCGGGACCGGGACCGGCGGAGAGGAGCGGCCCCCGGCGGGATGATGGGAGAAGACCGTCCCCGTGCCGGAGCCACCCGGCCCCCGGCACCCGCCCCGCCCCCGTGCCGGAGCCGCACGGCACCCGGCGCCCGCCCCGTACCCCGAGGAGACCGACCATGCTGGACATCGCCGAGGAGCTGCACCGGTGGGTCGGGCAGGGGCGTGCCTTCGCCGTCGCCACCGTGGTGGCCGTCGGCGGCAGCGCGCCCCGGCAGCCGGGCGCCGCCCTCGCCGTCGACAGCGAGGGAACGGCGATCGGCTCGGTCTCAGGCGGGTGCGTGGAGGGCGCGGTCTACGAGCTGTGCGGGCGCGCCATCGAAGACGGCAGGGCGCTCGTCGAGCGCTTCGGCTACAGCGAAGAGGACGCCTTCGCGGTGGGTCTGACCTGCGGCGGAGTCATCGACGTCCTGATCGCACCGGTACGCGACGGAGTCGTCCCCGCCGCGCTCGCCGCCGCCGCGGCGGGGGAGACGGCGGCCCTGGCCCGGATCGTCGCGGGCCCCGACGACCTGCTGGGCCGGGCTCTGCTGGTCCGACCCGACGGCGGCTACGAGGGAGGACTGGGCGGCCACCCCGCGCTCGACCGGACGGCGGCGGGCGAGGCCCTCGCGATGCTGGACGCGGGCCGCACCGGCACCGTGGAGATCGGGGAGGACGGCAGCCGCTGCGGTCGCCCCCTGACCCTTCTCGTCGAGTCCTCCGTCCCCGCCCCACGCATGATCGTCTTCGGTGCCGTCGACTTCGCCGCCGCCCTGGTGCGGGTCGGCAAGCTCCTCGGCTACCACGTCACCGTCTGCGACGCGCGGCCCGTCTTCGCGACGGCGGCGCGCTTCCCCGAGGCCGACGAAGTCGTCGTCGGCTGGCCGCACCGCTATCTGGAGACGACGACGGTCGATGCCCGTACCGTGCTGTGCGTCCTGACCCACGACGCCAAGTTCGACGTGCCCCTCCTCAGGGCCGCCCTGCGGCTTCCCGTCGCCTACATCGGGGCGATGGGCTCCCGCCGTACCCACGAGGACCGCGCCGCCCGCCTGCGCGAGGCCGGTGTCACCGCGCGGGAACTGGCCAGGCTGCGCTCCCCGATCGGCCTCGACCTCGGCGCCCGTACGCCCGAGGAGACCGCCCTGTCGATCGGCGCGGAGATCGTCGCCGCCCGCCGGGGCGGCACCGGAGCGCCCCTCACCGGCGTCCGCACCCCGATCCACCACGAGACCCCGGCAGGACGCGTCGGCTCCCTGAGGTGAAGGTCCGAAAGGGGAGGAACGGGCGGCTCAGGCCCGGCGCAGGCCGCTCAGGAGCAGTTCCGCCAGTTGCTCGTACGCCTCCGCGTCGGCCAGACCGGTCGCGGCGGCCACCTGGCGCCGCTGGATGCGGACCATCACCGAGGAGATGACGTCGGCGGCGAAGGTCACATGGACCTCGCGGAAGACCCCGGCCCTGACGCCCTCCTCGATCAGCTCCTGGACCCGGCCCGCCGCCGCGCGCGTGTTGCGCTCGTAGACCTCGGCCGCCGGTTCGAAGCCCGCCACGTCGTCGAAGAACTGCGGTGAGACCGGGGCCAGTTCCGCCGAGACCGCCCGCAGATAGGCCGCGAGGCGCTCCGCCGGGTCGGTGGTGGCGGCGAGGGCCGCCTCGACCCGGGCCGTGGCCCGCCGGAAGAAGTGCACGACGGCCGAGCGCACCAGTTGTTCCTTGCTCCCGGCCAGGCCGTACAGGGTCCGTTTCGAGCAGCGCAGCCGGGCGGCGAGGTCGTCGAGCGTCAGCCGGGCGAACCCCTCGCCGACGAGTAGGGCGACCAGCTCCTCGAAGAGGGCCGAGCGGCGCGCCGCGCCCCGTCCGGTCGGCTTCGGGACGTCGGCGGCTGAGGTCTCGATCACCCGCCCAGTATTCCAGGCCGCTGCTCCGAGGGGGTTACGGGGCGGCCCTTCTGCGCTACGCTCAGCGGTACTGTAGTACCTCCGCCAGTACCACTTGCGCGCCGCTGGAGTCGCCATGGATGTCGACCGCCTGCTTCCCACCCCCGAGGCAGCGGACCTCATCGCCCTCACCCGGGAGATCGCCGACCGCGAACTCTCCCCGCTGGTGGACGCGTACGAGGCCGACGAGACCTATCCCGAAGGGCTCTTCGCCACCCTCGGCCGGGCGGGACTGCTCGGACTGCCGTACCCGGAGGAGTACGGCGGCGGGGGCCAGCCCTACGAGGTCTACCTCCAGGTCCTGGAGGAGCTGGCCGCGCGCTGGGCCGCCGTCGCCGTCGCCACCAGCGTCCACACCCTGGCCTGCCACCCGCTGCACACCTTCGGCACCACCGGGCAGAAGGAGCGCTGGCTCCCCGGAATGCTCGCGGGCGAGTCCGTCGGCGGCTACAGCCTCTCCGAGCCGCAGGCCGGCTCCGACGCCGCCGCCCTCAGCTGCAAGGCCGAGCTTCAGGAGGACGGCAGCGGCTACCGGATCACCGGCACCAAGGCGTGGATCACCCACGGCGGGAAGGCCGGTTTCTACGCCCTCTTCGCCCGCACCGCGCCCGGCGCCCACGGCGTCTCGTGCTTCCTCGCCCCCGGCGCCGTCGAGGGCCTGAGCTTCGGCGCCCCCGAGCGCAAGATGGGCCTCCAGGCGGTCCCCACCACCTCCGCCTACTGGGACGGGGCCCTGCTGGCGGCCGACCGGCGGATAGGGGACGAGGGACAGGGCCTCCAGATCGCCTTCAGCGCCCTGGACAGCGGCCGGCTCGGCATCGCCGCCTGTGCCACCGGCCTCGCGCAGGCGGCCCTGAGCGCCGCCGTGGAGTACGCCAACCAGCGCACCACCTTCGGGCGCCGGATCGTCGACCACCAGGGCCTCGGCTTCCTCCTCGCCGACATGGCCGCCGCCGTCGACGCGGCCCGCGCCACCTATCTGGACGCGGCCCGCCGCCGTGACCTCGGCCGCCCCTTCAGCCGGCAGGCCAGCGCGGCCAAGCTGATCGCCACCGACACGGCCATGAAGGTCACCACGGACGCGGTCCAGGTCCTCGGCGGCTACGGCTACACCCGGGACTTCCCCGTGGAGCGCTATATGCGCGAAGCCAAGATCACCCAGATCTTCGAGGGCACCAACCAGATCCAGCGGCTTGTCATCAGCCGGGGCCTGGCCCAGCCGGAGAAGTAGGCCCCGGAAGGGGTACGGGCGGGGCACGTGGGGCCCGGCAGGGCCCCGGGGCGGCGGCGCGTCGCGACCCGGGGCCCTGCCGGACGGCGGCCGTACCGCCGCCCGCCCGCGACCTCGTACCGCCGCTGCCTTCGGCCCGTACCGCCGCTGCCTTCGGCCCGTACCGCCGCCGCCTCGACCCGTACCGCCGCGTGCGGCCCGTACCCCGATACCCCGCGCGCAACCCCGTACGACCGCACGCCCCCCGTACCACCGTGTCCGACCCGCCGGTCGCTCCGGCACCGGCAGCAGGGTCGTGTCCCCACGCCAACGAACGAGGAGTTCCATGGACATCGCAGGCTCCGCCGCTCTCGTCACCGGTGCCGCCTCCGGGCTCGGTGCCGCCACCGCCGAGGCGCTCGCCGCCCGGGGCGCCACCGTCTACGGACTCGACCTGGACAAGGCCGTGGCCGCCGCGGGGGCGCCGCCCGAGGGGGTCCGGCTGCTCGCCGCCGATGTCACCGACGAGGAGCAGGTCCGCGCCGCGCTCGCCGCGATCGACGCCGACGGCGCGGAACTGCGGCTTGCCGTGAACTGCGCGGGCATCGCCCCCTCCGCCCGCGTCCTGGGCCGCAAGGGGCCGCACGACCTGGAGCTTTTCCGGGCGGTCCTCAACGTCAACCTGCTCGGCACCTTCAACGTGATGCGGCTCGCCGCCGAGGCCGTCGCCCGGCACGAGCCCGACGAGCACGGACAGCGCGGTCTCGTCGTCAACACCGCCTCGATCGCCGCCTTCGAAGGACAGGTCGGCCAGATCGCCTACGCCGCCTCCAAGGCGGGCGTCGCGGGCATGACCGTCACCGCCGCCCGTGACCTTGCGCAGTACGGCATCCGGGTCGTCACCATCGCGCCCGGCATCGTCGACACCCCGATGATGGCCGGGTTCGGCGAGGACGTCAGGGCCGGACTCGCCGCGAGCGTCACCTTCCCGCAGCGCCTCGCGCGCCCGGAGGAGTACGCCCGGCTCGTGACGATGATCGTGGAGCACGACTATCTGAACGGCGAGACGATCCGGATGGACGGCGCACTGCGGATGAGCGCCCGCTGACCCCGCCCGCTGATCCCCGCCCCCTGTCGTAGCACTCGGTGCCGGATCTCCCCGGCACCTAGTGCCGCGCGGGAGTCGCACGGGTGTTAGGTTTCGGGCCATGGGCACCACGTCGACGAACTCCGCGAAGCCTGCGATGCGGGACTCCCTCATCGCGGCGGCTTTCCAGCTCTTCCTGGAACGGGGCTACGAGCAGACCACCGTCGACGACATCGTCACCCTCGCGGGCGTCGGGCGGCGGTCCTTCTTCCGGTACTTCCCGTCGAAGGAGGACGTGGTCTTCCCCGACCACGAGCAGTGTCTCGACGACATGACCCGCTTCCTCGCCGCGAGCGCCGACTCCGACGACCCCATGGCCCGCGTCTGCGACGCCGCCCGCCTGGTCCTGCGGATGTACGCGGAGAACCCGACCTTCTCCGTGCAGCGCTACCGGCTCACCCGCGAGGTGACCGGACTGCGCACCTATGAACTCTCGGTCGTCTGGCGGTACGAGAAGACCCTGGGCGACTACCTCAGGACCCGCTGGGCCGACCGCAGGGACGGCACTCTGCGCGCCAACGTCGCGGCGGCGGCGGTGGTCGCCGCCCACAACCACGCCCTGCGGCACTGGCTGCGCTCCGGCGGCGAGGGCGACGCGCTGGCCGAGGTGGACAGGGCCCTGGAGTTCGTCCGGGCCACCTGGAGCCCGGACCCGGCGACCGAGGCGGCAGGGGAGCCGAGCGAGGACGTGGTGGTGGTGATCACCAAGCGGTCCACCCCGATGTGGCGTGTGGTGCGCGAGGTGGAGTCGAGCCTCGGCGAGAGCTGACGGGCCCGTCAGGGTTCGGGGTATCTCCGATTGAGGGGACTCGGGTCTTTATTTGATGGCACTCAGTGCCATATCTTTGCTCCAGCACGGTCGAGCCGCCGAGTGCGAGGAGAAGGCATCGTGTTCCACACGGGACTGAGGAGCGGGACCGCCGTCCCCGCCGACGAGGAGTCGGCCGCCGGGACCGAGCTGTACTTCCAGCGCTGCCGCTGGTGCCACACCACCACCTTCCAACGCCTGCTCTGTCCGACCTGCGGGTCGACCGAGCTGAGCCCCGAACTCAGCGGAGGAGAGGGCGTGATCTCCGTACGGCGCGGGTTCGCCGCCGCCGACGCGGATCTCTGGCCGGTGTACATGGCGGAGGGCTTCACGGTCCGCTGCCGGGTCGACGGACCGCTCCACGCGGTGCGCCCGGGGGCCCGGGTGAAGCTCGCGTCCGGCGCCGGTACGGGTGGCCGCAGGCCCGTCGTACGGCTCTGCGAGGAGACGGTGGCCGACCGCTGGTACTGAGGAGCGGACAGGCTGAAGAGGGGGTGGGTGGCACAGAGTGCCACCCACCCCCTCTTCGAGGTCCGGGCGGTCTTCCCGGTCCGGGGTGATCAGCGGGCGCCGATCTCCTCCGTCAGCTGCGGCAGCACCTCGAAGAGGTCGCCGACCACGCCGTAGTCCACCAGGTCGAAGATCGGGGCCTCGGGGTCCTTGTTGACCGCGACGATCGTCTTCGACGTCTGCATGCCCGCCCGGTGCTGGATCGCGCCGGAGATGCCCGCCGCCACGTACAGCTGGGGCGAGACCTGCTTGCCGGTCTGGCCGACCTGGTTGGCGTGCGGGTACCAGCCCGCGTCCACCGCCGCGCGGGAGGCGCCGACGGCCGCGCCGAGCGAGTCGGCCAGCTTCTCGACGACCTCGAAGCCCTCGGCGGCGCCGACCCCGCGTCCGCCGGAGACCACGATCGCGGACTCGGTCAGCTCGGGACGGCCGCTGGAGACCCGGGCGGTGCGCGAGACGACCTTCGCCGCGTTGCCGGTGAAGGCGACGGTGACGTTCTCGACCGTTCCGGCGGCCGGAGCGGCCTGCGGGGCGGCGGAGTTGGGCTTGACGGTGATGACCGGGACGCCGCGCGAGACCGTCGAGCGCACCTGGTACGAGGCGGCGAAGACGGATTGCGTGGCGACCGGGCCGTTCTCGCCCGCCTCCAGTTCGACGGCGTCGGTGATCAGACCGGAGCCGAGGCGGAGCGCGACCCGCGCCGCGACCTCCTTGCCCTCGCCGGAGGAGGTCACCAGGACGGCGGCCGCCCCCTTCTCCTCGGCCAGTTGGGTGAGCGCGTCGACCTTCGGGACCACGAGCTGCTCGGCGAACTCGGCGCCGTCCGCGACGTACACGGTCGCCGCGCCGTACTCGGCGGCGGTGGCGGCGATCGAGGCGGCTGCCTCACCGGCGCCGAGGACGACCGCGGAAGGCTCGCCGACGCGACGGGCCAGGGTCAGCAGTTCGAGGGCCGGCTTGCGGACCGCACCGTCGGCGTGGTCCACCAGAACCAGGATCTCGGCCATGATTCTTCGCTCCTGTGGGGGTGTCGGGCTGACGGCGGGTCAGATGAACTTCTGGGTGGCGAGGAAGGCGGCGAGCCGCTTGCCGCCGTCGCCCTCGTCCGTGACGATCGTGCCCTGCGTACGGGCCGGGCGCGCGGCCACCGCGTCGACTAGCGTCCAGGAACCGGCCAGGCCCACCTCGTCGGCGTCGATGTCCAGGTCGTCCAGGTCCAGCTCCTCGACCGGCTTCTTCTTGGCGGCCATGATCCCCTTGAAGGAGGGGTAACGGGCCTCGCCCGACTGGTCGGTGACCGAGACCACGGCCGGCAGCGGGGCCTCCAGGTGCTCGGTGGCCGAGTCGCCGTCCCGGCGGCCCTTCACGACCCCGTCCGCCACCGAAAGCTCCGAGAGCAGCGTGACCTGCGGCAGGTTCAGCCGCTCCGCGAGCAGCGCGGGCAGCACGCCCATCGTGCCGTCGGTCGAGGCCATACCGCAGACGACCAGGTCGAAACCGGTCTTCTCCAGCGCCTTGGCGAGGATCGCGGAGGTGGCGATGACGTCCGAGCCGTGGATGGACTCGTCGTTGACGTGCACGGCCCTGTCGGCGCCCATCGACAGCGCCTTGCGGAGGGCGTCCTTGGCGTCGTCCGGGCCGACGGTCACGACGGTGACCTCGGCCTCGTCGGACTCCTCCGCGATCCGCAGCGCCTGCTCGACCGCGTACTCGTCCAGCTCCGAGAGCAGCCCGTCGACGGCCTCGCGGTCGGTCGTCAGGTCGTCGGCGAAGCCTCGCTCGCCGGTCGCGTCGGGGACGTACTTCACACAGACGGCGATCTTCAGGGTCACGGCCTGTCTCCTTTCAACGGGCGGGTCGCGCGGGCGGGTTACGGGAGGTTGCGAGCCATGACGATGCGCTGGATCTGGTTGGTGCCCTCGTAGATCTGGGTGATCTTGGCATCGCGCATCATGCGCTCGACCGGGTAGTCCCGGGTGTAGCCGTAACCGCCGAGGAGCTGGACGGCGTCCGTGGTGACCTCCATGGCGACATCGGAGGCGAAGCACTTGGCGGCGGCGCCGAAGAAGGTCAGATCGCCGTCGACGCGCTCGGACTTGGCCGCGGCGGCGTAGGTGAGCTGACGGGCCGCCTCCAGCTTCATCGCCATGTCGGCGAGCATGAACTGCACGCCCTGGAAGTCGGCGATCGGCTTGCCGAACTGCTTGCGCTCCTTGACGTAGCCCTTGGCGTAGTCGAGGGCGCCCTGCGCGATGCCGAGGGCCTGCGCGGCGATGGTGATGCGGGTGTGGTCGAGGGTCTTCATGGCGGTGGCGAAGCCGGTGCCCTCGGCGCCGATCATGCGGTCGGCGGGGATGCGCACGTTGTCGAGGTAGACCTCGCGGGTGGGGGAGCCCTTGATGCCGAGCTTCTTCTCCGGGGCGCCGAAGGAGACGCCCTCGTCGGACTTCTCCACGACGAAGGCGCTGATGCCCTTGGAGCGCTTCTCGGGGTCGGTGACGGCCATCACCGTGTAGTACTCCGAGACGCCCGCGTTGGTGATCCACCGCTTGACGCCGTTGAGGACCCAGAAGTCCCCGTCGCGGACCGCGCGGGTCTTCATGCCCGCCGCGTCCGAACCCGCGTCCGGCTCCGACAGGGCGTACGAGAACATGGCGTCGCCCTTGGCCAGCGGCGCCAGGTACCGGGCCTTCAGCTCCTCCGAGCCGGAGAGGATCACCGGCAGCGAGCCCAGCTTGTTGACCGCGGGGATCAGGGAGGAGGAGCCGCAGACCCGGGCGACCTCCTCGATCACGATCACCGTGGCCAGCGCGTCCGCGCCCGCGCCGCCGTAGCTCTCCGGGACGTGCACGGCGTGCAGGTCGTTGGCGACCAGCGCGTCCAGCGCCTCCTGCGGGAAGCGGCCCTCCTCGTCCACCGCCGCCGCGAACGGGGCGATCTTCGCCTCCGCCAGCGCGCGGACCGACTCCCTGAGCATGTCGTGCTCCTCGGAAGGCCGATACAGGTCGAAGTCCTTGCCCATGATGTGAGGCTCCCCTAGACGCTTGTGGCACTGAGTACCCTCAGCAAAACACACTCAGTGCCACGACGCCAGAGCGCCCCGACGCTTTCCGCGTCGGGGCGCTCATTCGGTCGATCGACCAGGAAATGCATCTCGGACCGGTCGGTCGGTCCTTTTTCGGATCCCGCGTCTTCCGGCCGTGCGCGGTCCTCCGTCTCCTGACGGTGCGCGGTCCCTCGGCTCCCGGAGCCCGCCGCCCGTGTCTCCCGTGGCTCTCAGCCCTGTGACTCCTGAAGGATCCGATCCCGCCGGAGCCGGCTCGCGTCGTATTCGACACCCAGCTGCACGCACCGGTTTTCCGTCAGGTCGAGCCGGGGCAGCAGCGCCGGAGTGCAGATACTCGGCATGAAGTGCTGGAGCAGCACCGCGACCCGGTGCGGCAGATCGCGCCGGTTGCACATGATCTGGGACATCGCCTGGATCCCGGAGAAGGCGCCGGAGAACAGCTCCGCCGTGTCCGTCACGTTCACATGGGGAAGCAGCTCGCCCCGCGCCTTGGAGACCATCAGGATCTCCGACACCTGGTCGACCCAAGCCTGGAAGGGCGCGGTGCGGTCGATGCTGGTCGCTCCGCTGTCCAGGGCCAGGGCCACGCTCGCCCGTACCAGCGCGTCCTGCTGGAGCCGGTGGGTGAGCAGAAAGGCCTGGTCAGCCAGCTCCTGGAGCTTGACCTCCTGCGCAGTCAGGGGCACGTCGAGCATCTGGGCGTCGAGCACGCCGAGCGCGAGGTCTTCCTTGGAAGCGAAGTGGAAGTAGAGTGCTCCCTTCGTCACCCCGGCGCGCACCAGGATCTCGCCGATGGTCGTACGCTCGTAGCCGCGCTCCGCGAAGACCGTCGCGGCCGATTCGAGGATCGTCCGTCGGGTGCGGATCGCACGCGCTTGCTGCGCCAAGGCGCCTCCTGCTGTCTCGCTGTCTGTGCTCAACGTGGGACGTGAAGCGTTGAAAAGAAAACCGCGCTGTACGTACTCTAAGCCGGGCGGATTCGCCGCTCAGGGGGCTTGCGGGGATACGAGGGGGACCCATGGACCGGAACCGTCGGGGAACGACGACACACATCCCCGGGGAGTTCGTGCACCGGGCGGATCCCGCGGACATCATCCCCACGGGGTGGACGCGGCTTCAGGAGAATCGGTTCTCCGTCTCCGCGAGCTGGCCTGCCGCGCATCCTTTCTTCTCTCCGGTGGCAGGAGACCGGCACGACCCCGTCCTGGTGGCCGAGACCATACGTCAGACCACCATGCTGATCGCCCATGCCGAATTCGGGGTACCCGTCGAGGACCAGTTCGTCATGTGGAACCTCTTCTACGACACCGACCCCGAGGCGCTCGCCGTCGACGGACCCTCCACGGACATCCACGCCGACGTCATCGTCTCCGACGTCGTCAGCCGCGGCGGGCGCCTGCGCGAGCTGCGCACCACGGTGGTCCTGACCCGCGAGGGACGCTTCCTCGGCACCGGCGGCGCCATGGCCCGCTGCACCTCGGCCCTCGCGTACCGCAGGATCAGGGGCGAGCGGATGGCCGCGCTCGGCCGCCCGGTGCCGCTGATCGGCGGGGTGGCCCCGGAGCTGGTCGGCCGGGACGACGCCAAGGACGTCGTCCTCGGCCCCGGGACCCGCCCCGGCCAGTGGCAGCTGCGGATCAACACCGACCACCGCACCCTCTTCCGGCGCCCCAACGACCACGTGCCCGGCATGGTGCTGCTCGAAGCCGCCCGGCAGGCGGCGACGCTCGCCTGCGGCGAGGGCGGCATGTATCTGCCCGCCGCCATGCAGGCCTCCTTCACCCGGTACGCCGAACTCGACAGGCCCTGCTGGGTCGAGGCCGAGACCGTGCCCGGCGCCGACACGGCGAAGACCACCGCCCGGGTCGTCGGACTACAGGACGGCAGTCCCGTCTTCCGGTGCGTGTTCACCTCCCCGGCCCGCGCGCTCGCGGCGGCCGGAGCCGGCCACGGCGGCCGACGGACGGTCTGACCCGGAACGGAACCATGGGCCCCTGCATTCTCATCACCGGCGCGACCGGATTCATCGGCGGCCGGGTCGCGGCGCTGGCCGCGGCACACCCCGGACCCGGCACGGTGCGCCTGCTCGTCCGGCGCCCCGACGTCAGGGCGGCGCAGCCCCCGGTCCCGGGCGGACCGAGGACCACGACCGTCCCCGGCGACCTCCTCGACCCCGGCTCCCTGAGCCGCGCCGTCGAGGGCGCCGACGTCCTGATCCACTGCGCCTCGGCGATCGGCGCCGACGAGGAGCAGGCCCGCGCCGTCAACGACGAGGGCACCCGCGCCCTGGTCGACGCGGCCACCCGAGCCGGGGTGGGCCGGATCGTCGCCCTCAGCACCGCCTCGGTGCACGGCCGGGGCCCCTTCCACGCCGCCACCCCGGGCAGCGGCCTGCCACTCGCCCCCGGTTCGGTGACCAGCCGCACCCGGGCGGCGGGGGAGCGGCACGTCCTCGACGCGGGCGGCACCGTGCTGCGCCCGCACCTCGTCTACGGAGCCGGGGACCGGCAGGTGATCCCCGGCCTCGTCCGGCTGCTCACGGCGCTGCCGGGGCGGCTCGACGGCGGGACGTCGCTGCACTCCCTGATCGATGTGGAGGCGCTGGCGGGCGCGCTGCTCGGGGCGGCGCTCTCGCCCGCGACCGAGCCGGGCCCGTACTACGCCGTCCATCCCGAACCGGTACCGGTCGGCGAGCTGATCACGGCGGCGGAGGGACTGCTCGTCCCCCGGGCGGGGGTGACCGAGGGGCCCGCGACGGATCTCGCCGGGGCCCGGGAGCTGCTCGCCGGGCTCTCCTTCGCCCGGCACCACCTGGACATGCTCGCCACCGACCACTGGTTCGTCGACGCCCGCCCCTGGCGCGACCTCGGCTGCGACCCGGGCCCGCGCTTCACCGACGGCTTCGCCGCCCACCGCCCGTGGTACCGGGAGGCCGTGCGGCGGGCGACCGTGGGTTAGGCCGAGTCCTCCGGATCCTGCCGGGCTCGCGGCGCCCGGCCCCTGGTCCGGCCTGATCGGAAAGGGCCTGATCCGGAAGGCACGCCCTAGACCGTCCCCCCGGGAAGCGCCGAGAGGCCGTTCAGACCGGGTCGGGCCGGTCCCGTGGGCGGGGTCGGGTGCGGGCTCCGGTACGCGACCGGGGCGAGGGACGGGGGAGCGGGGGCCGGGAGGCGCGCCGCCGGGGTGCCCGCGGGGTCGAGGGCGGCGAGTGCCGACGGGTGCGCGAGGGACGGCAGGAGGGCGCGCCAGAGTCCGGTGACGGTCTCGGGGGAGAGCCATTCGCCGTTGTCCCCGCAGAGCGTCTCCAGGCCGATGGTGGCGGCGACGACCGTACGGGCGAGGTCCTGCTGGCGCCCGATGTCCGGGGCGAGGATGCCCTCGTCGGCCGCCTCTGCGAGCCGCTGGCGCACACAACTCTGCCATTCCTGGCGCAGGTTCAGGTCGGTGCGGCCGCTCAGTGCGCAGCTGAGCCGGAAGCCCGCGCGGACGACGACGTCCTCGCGGAGCAGCCGGGCCAGCGCGTGGGAGGTGTCGGTGAGGTTCTGCAGGGCGTTGGTGCGCCGTCCGTAGACGGTCCGGGCGGTCCTGCGCAGGATGCCGGAGGCCTCGTGCTCCACGGCGGCGGCGACCGCCGCCTTGTTCTCGAAGTGGAAGTGGAGCGCTCCGGGGCTCACGCCCGCCGCCGTGCTGATGCTGGAGAGCGTGGCGGAGACGTAGCCGTGCCGGTCGAACTCGGCCGCCGCCGCCTCGATCAGTGCGGTGCGGGTGCGCGCGGCCCGCTCTTGTTTGGTCACTCGTGCTCCCGTGGCACCCCTGCGTCGTGCGGCACGAGGGCGTGCCCCGGCACGCCGTACCCCCGACCTTCGTCAAACCGACTGATTGGTATTGTAGGAGCTTTTGGCTGACCTTCGGGCACTTCACATGAAGTTCCCGGCACTTCGGGTGAAGGACCGGTACTCGGGGTGAAGGACCGGCACGTCGGGTGAAGGACCGGCACGTCGGGTGAAGGAGGAGGCCGTCCTTCCCCGAGGGGGGTGCGGCCTCCGGGCGGGTCGCTCGGGGGTGGTCCGTCAGGTGCGCGGACGGGTCGTCACGACCACCGCGCCGGCGAGCAGGACGACGTTCTTGACGACGAACTCGCCGACCAGGGTGAGCAGCAGCGGGTTGGAGTGGTCGAACGCGGCCGAGGGGGTGAGGACGAGGACGGCGAAGGTGCCGCAGAGATGGGCGGTGAACAGGGGCATGGCCAGGGCGCGGAGGCGGCCCGACACCAGCCAGAGGCCGAGGATGACCTCGAACCAGCCCAGGGCGGGCACGAACCAGCCCCCGGCCGGGAAGGGCAGGACGGAGACGACGAGTTCGGCCGCCGGGCTCTGGCCGATGACCTTGAGGACGCCGAACCAGACGAAGACGCCGCCGAGCCCGAACTTGAGCAGGGTCATGCCGTAGTGGTGCAGCCGGGGCGTGAGGCGGTCGAAGAGGGCGAGCGGTGCCGACACGGCGGAGGACACCGGGGCGGAGGTCGTGGCGGGCGGGATCATCTGCGAGGAAACAGTCATGCGCGGGCATCTCCATCACGAGTCGACGCGGGGCCTGAAGGGCCCGAGCGGGCGGATCGAGGCCGGGGGGCGGGGCCGGGCGGTGGTTCGCTCGGATCGCGCCGAAATCCCGGAAGGAGGGTCGGACGCCGGGGATCCACGCTAGCCACGACCCGAGGGCCCTCGCGACGCCCATCGCTTCCTTGCATGCCCGCGATGGAAGAAGTCGATCGGGCGTTGCCGGACGCGATCAATTCTCGCCAGTCTGGGGGTTGTTCGAGTTCGTGTTTGATCCCACGGACCGGACCGCGTCCATCCGCTCCCGGCACCATGCGAAGGAATCAACGGATGTCCCACCGACCCGCCGCCCCCGCCCCTACCACCACCACCGCGGCCCGCACAGCCCTTACCCGGCGCCGGGTGCTCGTCACCTCCGCCGCGGCCGCCGGGGTGATGGCCCTGCCCGGCACGGCGGCGTGGGCCGTCCCCACCAGCTTCGAGGCCGAGACCCGCACCGGCCGCCGCCGTCCCGGCGCCGGCGCCCCGAACCCCAGCGTCGTCGTCCGCTGGAACCAGGCCACGATGGACGCGATCCTGGGCCGCTACCAGGCCGCGGGCAACCGTTTCGGCCCCGCCACCGTGAACGCCCGTGTCCTCGCGATCGTGCACAACGCCATCTACGACGCCTGGGCGTGTTACGACCACTGTGCCGTCGGCACCCGCTTCGGCGGCTCCCTGCGCCGGCCCCGCTCCGAGCGCACCCTGGACAACAAGAACGAGGCCGTCAGCTACGCGGCCCACCTCGCGCTGCTCGACCTGTACCCCGAGTACAAGGTCGCCATCGACAACATGCTGCGCGCCCTCGGCTACAACCCGGATCTGGTCAACCCGCGCCGCAACAGCCCCGCCTGGATCGGCCGCCGCACCGCGCAGGCCGTCCTCGACTACCGCCACGGCGACGGCGCCAACCAGCTCGGCACCCCGGCGTACAGCGACACCACCGGCTACCAGCCGGTCAACGCCCCGCAGACCGCCGGTGCCTTCGACCCCTCCACGGTCACCAACGCGGCCCACTGGACCCCGCTGATCGTCGACGGCAAGCTCCAGCGCTACCTCACCCCGCAGTTCGCGGTGATGAAGCCGTTCGCGCTGTCCCGTCCGGACCAGTTCACCGTCCCGGCCCCGCCGCCGTTCCCCTCCGTCCGGCTGACCGCCGCGATCGAGGAACTCATCGACATCAGCGCCAACCTGACGGACGAGCAGAAGTCGATCGCCGAGTTCTGGCTCAACGACGACGTCACGCCGCCCGGCGCGCAGCAGATGTGGGGCCGTTACGTCTCCGCCCGCGACGGCTACAGCGTCGACGAGGACGCCCAGCTCTTCTTCGGTCTCAACATGGCCGAGTGCGACGCCGCCATCGGCTCCTGGGCGGTCAAGGCGCAGTACGACTTCGCGCGCCCCTCCACCCTCATCCCGTACGACCGGCGCGGGCGTCAGATCAGCGCCTGGGGCGGCCCCGGCCAGGGCACCGTCACCATGGACGGCATCGACTGGCAGGCGTACGTGGCCGTGCCGCCGTTCCCGGCCACCGTCTCCGGGCACAGCACCTTCTCCGGTGCCGCCACCGAGTTCCTGCGCCGCTTCACCGGCTCGGACACCTTCGGCGACTCGTACCGCTTCAAGGCGGGCACCTCCACGGTCGAGCCCGGCCTCACCCCGCGCACCGACGTCGTCCTGACCTGGCCCACCTTCAGCGAGGCCGCGAGCCAGGCCGGTATCTCCCGGGTCTACGGCGGTATGCACTGGAGCTTCGACAACGAGCCGGGCATCGAGATGGGCCACCGCATCGGCGAGGTCGTCTACCGGCAGGCCATGCGCTACTTCGGCGGCAGCCACCGCTGACGCACGCCGGAGGGGCCGGGGCGGGAGACCCCGCCCCGGCCGCCCGCCCCGGCCCCTCCCCCCTTTCCTCCCCGTGCTTCCCGGGCGGACAGCGCCGTCCGCGCGGACCCGCGACCCGCCCCCCGTACGAGCCCGTCGCCGTACGCCCCCACGGGTGGTCCCGTCAGCCGCACCGGCCGTCCCGACCGCCCCGCCAAGGAGAGAACACACCGTGAGCAACCAGACCCAGACTCCCGCGCAGGCGCAGGCCCCGGGGGCCCGCAGCCGCTGGGCGGGCGGCGCCCCGCCCTTCCCCGGCGCCCGGCCCGCCGCTCTCGGCACCCTGGCGACCGTCGTGTCCCTGGTGATCCTGGTGGCGCTCGGCGAGGCCACCGACCACCTGCTGATGATCGCGCCGCTGGCCGCCACCGCCATGATCATCTGTAGTACCCCGGCGCTGCCCCCGGCCCAGCCCAGGGGCGTCATCCTCGGTCAGATCGGCTCCGGCGTCCTCGGCCTCGTCGCCGTCGCCCTCTTCGGCCACTCCCTCTGGGTGGCCGCCGTCGCCGCAGGTCTCAGCGTCGGCCTCATGCTGCTGCTGCGAGCGGTCCACGCCCCCGCCGCCGCCACCGCCGTCCTGGCCGTCCTCCAGGACCCCGCGCCGCTGCGCTTCCTCATCCTGCTCGCCATCGGCAGCGCCCTCCTGGTCCTCGTCGGACTGCTGGCCTCCCGCCTCGGCGTGATCGGCAAGTACCCGACGTACTGGTGGTGACCCGGCCAGGCCGGTGACACACCTCCGTCCGTCCATCCGTACCTCCGCGTACCGACCCTCAACGGAGCGCCCGTGAACCGAGACCGACTGCTCGTCAGCTGTGAGCAGATCATGGAACAGCTGCGGAACCCCGGCACCGGGGACGAGAACACGGTCCTCGTCGAGATCACCGACGGTGGCAGCCAACTGGGCCGCGTCCCCGGCTCCGTCCGCCTCGACTGGACCGGCGACCTCCAGGACCCGGTGCGCCGGGACGTCATCGGCCCCGAGGCCTTCGCCGAACTCCTCGGCCGGAACGGCATATCCGCCGACCACACCGTCGTCTTCCTCAGCGGCAACAACAACTGGTGGGCCGCCGCCGGATTCTGGCAGTTCCGTCTGTACGGGCACCGCGAGCTGCGCGTCCTCGACGGCGGCCGGCTCCGCTGGGAGGAGCTGGGAGCCCCCCTCACCCAGGACGCGCCCGAGCGGGAGCCCGTCGCGTACCCCGTGCCGGTCGCCGACGAGGCGGTCCGCGCCCGCCGTGAGGACATGCTCGACCACATCGGGCGCCACCAACTCCTCGACGTGCGCTCGCCGGAGGAGTACCTCGGGCACAGCAACACCCCGCCCGGCGTCCCCGAGGACCTCGGCGTGCGCTGCGGCCACGCCCTGTCCGCCGAGCACATTCCCTGGAACACCGCCGTCCGCCCGGACGGCACCTTCCGCGACGAAGAGGAACTCGCCGCCGCCTACGCCTCCGTGCGCACCGACGCCCCCACGGTCGTCTACTGCCGGGTCGGCTGGCGCTCCGCCCACAGCTGGTTCGTCCTGAGCGAGCTTCTCGGGCTGCCGGACATCCGCAACTACGACGGAGCCTGGCGCGAGTTCGGCTCCCTCATCGGCGCGCCCATCGTCAACGGCCCGCGTCCCTGGGGCCCCGACCCCATCCCGTCCATCGTCGCCCAGCGCGACGCCGCATCGGAGGTCCGCACCCGTGCCTGACGTCACCGTCTTCCGCAATGTGCTCCGCAACGGTTTCGACCAGAGCGACCTGCCGTGGGTGCCGTGGGCCGAACCCGGCCGCGTCGGCGTCGAATACGTCGTCCTGTGGGGTCCGGACCCGGCCGAGAACGAGGACTCCGCCTCGCTGCTGCTGCGCTTCCCGCCCGGCGCCCACGGCGACTTCCACGAGCACCTGGGCCACGAACTGATGCTCGTCCTCGACGGCACCCTCGACCACAGCGACGGCCGCCGCTTCCACCAGGGCGACCTCGTCATCGAGGAGCCCGGCACCCGCCACCAGATGTCCAGCGCCGAGGGCTGCACGGTCCTCGCCGTCCGGGCCCGCCCCGCCGCCGCCCGTACCCCGGAGGACGGCGAGATCACCACCGGCGTCGGCGCCGGGGTCTGATCCCCTCAGCAAGACCCGAGGCCACCGGGACCCGAGCGGACCCGGCGGCCTCGCCCTGCACCACCGCACCGCACCGCCCTGCACCACCGCACCGCCTCGCCGATCACCCGGGCCGGACGGGCCCGCGCCCCCACGGCGTGCCCCCGGCTCGCACCCCGCACCCCGCATCACAGGCAACACCGGCACCACCCGTACCGCCCCGCCCGGTCCGTGGCTCCGCCGCCCGGCTCGCGCCGCACCTCCGCTGCACCGCCCCCGTGCACCATCCGCCGTCGCACGGTCCCGCGCGCCCACGCGCGAAGGCACCGCATCCCCGCATCGGCATCAGACCGAACTCCAGTACGGGAATCAGGCTCCCGTACGGGCAATGCACCGAATATCCGTACGGAGACGCATCTCTTCGTACGGACAGCGCACCGCACACGTGTCCGGCGCCTCCCGCGCCCTCGCACGTCCGTCCGCACCCGCACGCACGCCTTCGGAGAGACGCCATGACACCCACCGCACGACCCCAGCCCCTGCGCGGACCCGAGCCCTCCCGCCGGGTCCTGCTCACCACCGGTTCCTCCGACGCCCACACCTGGAACCTCGTCCACCTCCAGCTCTTCCTGGAGGAGCACGGCCACTCCGTGCTCAACCTCGGCCCCTGCGTCCCCGAGCAACTGCTCGTCGACACCGCCCGCATGACCAGCCCGGACCTCATCGTCCTCTCCTCCGTCAACGGCCACGGACACCAGGACGGACTGCGCGCCGCCAAGGCCCTGCGCGCCGACCGCAAGACCCGGACCGTCCCCATGGTCATCGGCGGACTCCTCGGCATCTCCCCGGAGGGCGCCGCCACCCGCACCGCCGAACTCCTCGACGCCGGATACGACGAGGTGTACGCCGACGGCACCTCGCCTACCGCCCTCCTGAGCCGCCTCGCCGACCTCGGCGGCACGTGTACCGGGCGGGCCGCGGCTTGACCACTTCCGCCCTTCCCCCGCCCGCCCCCGGCGATCTCGGCGCCTTCGTCCAGGCATCGGCCGAGGCCGGAGAGCTTGTGGTCCAGCCCCGGATGGGGATGGTCGGGCCCGACGAGATGGCCGGCGGAGTCGCCGCCGTCGCCGCCCTGCCCGAACGGACCGTCGCCACCCTCACCATCGACAGCTACACCCGCGTCGGCGACCACGCCGCCGCCACGGCCGCCCTGCGCGCCGGCCGCCCCCTCAACGGGTTTCCGCTGGTCAGCCACGGCCCCAAGACCACCGCCCGGGTCGCGGCGGCGGCCGGACGCGGCACCCCCGTCCAGGTCAGGCACGGCTCCGCCGACCCCATGGCCATCTTCCGCACCATGGCCGCCGCCGGGCTCTCCGCCTCCGAGGGCGGACCCGTCTCGTACTGCCTGCCCTACGGCCGCACCCCGCTCGCCGAGTCCGTCGCCGCCTGGCGCGACTCCGTCCAGTTCCTCACCGAGGAGAGCCGCGCGCACGGACGCCGCGCCCACCTCGAATCCTTCGGCGGCTGCCTCCTGGGCCAGCTCTGCCCGCCCTCGCTGCTCGTCGCCGTCTCCGTCCTGGAATGCCTGTTCTTCGTGGCCAACGGGGCGACCAGCGTCTCCCTCAGCTACGCCCAGCAGACCCACGCAGGCCAGGACGCCGGCGCCCTCACCGCGCTGCGGCTGCTCGCCGACGAGTTCCTCCCGCCGACCGTCGACCGCCACATCGTGCTCTACACCTACATGGGGGTCTACCCGAGGACCGTGCCCGGCGCCCGGCTGCTGCTCCGCCGCAGCGCCGAACTGGCCGTACGCGGCGGGGCCCAGCGTCTCATCGTCAAGACCGAGACCGAGGCGCACCGCATCCCGACCGTCGCCGAGAACCTGACCGCCCTGCGCATCGCCGCCGACGCCGCCCGCACCGCCGCCCCGCGCCTCCCGCACCCGGGCAGGGCCGGGGAAGCGGACGCGGAGGAGACGCTCGCGGAGGCACGCGCCCTGGTCACCGCCGTCCTCGCGCTCTCCGACGACCTCGGGACCGCCCTCCTGAAGGCCTTCGACCGGGGCCTGCTCGACGTGCCGTTCTGCCTGCACCCCGACAACCGGGGCGCCGTCCGGTCCACCGTCGCACCGGACGGGCGTTTGCAGTGGACGGACCTGGGCGCGCTGCCGCTGCTCACCACCAGCAGGAGGACCATTCCGATGACCTCACGCCAGCTGTCCGGGATGCTCGGCAGAGTCGCCCGCGAACACGATCAGGCGGCCGCCGCCAACCCGCCGCCCGAGCCGGAGCCCCGGGCCGCCCCCGCGGCCCCCGTCGACCCGCTGCGGATCGCCTTCGTCGGCATGGGCCCGCGCGGACTCTCCGTCCTGGAACGGCTCGCCGCCCGCCGCGCCGAGGAGCCCACCGGCCGCCCGGTGGAGGTGTTCGCGATCGATCCGTACGAGGCGGGGGCCGGACGGATCTGGCGCACCGACCAGTCGCCCTGGTTCCTGATGAACACGGCGGCCCAGGAAGTCACCATGTTCTCCGGGCCCGCCGACGAAGGACCCCACCGGCCCGGCGCCGGACCCACCCTCGGCGAATGGTGGGCCGAGGACGACCCGGTGGGCGCCGAACCCCAGGGATACGCGCCCCGCGCGGTCTACGGCCGCTACCTGACGTACGTCATGGGGCGGATCGAGGAGAACCTGCCGCCCTCCGTCACCGTCCACCGCGTCCCCGCCCGGGTCATCTGTGCCGACCGCGCCCGGACCGAGGACGGCCGGGACGGCGTCGCCCACCGGCTGCGCCTCGACCGGGGCGACGTCCTCACCGTCGACCGCGTGGTCCTCGCCACCGGCCACCCGATCAACCGGCCCGACCCCGACCAGCGCGCCTGGCAGCGCTTCGCCCACGAACACAGCACCCCCGGCCGGCCCGTCCAGTACATCGTCGGCGGCTCCGCCAACGAGATGCCGCTGGCCTCGATCCCGGCGGGCGCCAGCGTCGGCATCCTCGGCATGGGCCTCACCTTCTACGACATCCTCACCGAACTCACCCTCGGACGCGGCGGCACCTTCACCGAGGGCGTCGACGGGCTGCTCTACCTCCCCAGCGGAAAAGAGCCCCGCATCGTGGCGGGCTCCCGCGCCGGAGTGCCCCTGCTCACCCGGGGCGCCAACCAGAAGGGGCCCGAACACCGCTACCGGGCCCGCCTGTTCACCGCCGAGCGGATGGCCGCGCTGCGCGCCGAGGCCGCGCCCCTCGACTTCCGCGAGTCGGTGCTGCCCTGGCTGCTCGCCGAGGTCAACCTGGTCCTCCTCGGCACCCGGATCCGGCAGGTCCACGGCCCCGAGGCCGCGGCCGAGTTCACCGAGAAGGCCGTCCAGGCCCTCGACGAGCGGCCCGACCCGCGCGTCCTCGAACGGCTCGCCTCCGGCTACCGGGTCGACGCCCGCCCGCTGACCGGGCTCGACGCACTCGCCCGGCCCTTCGCCGACTGCCGCTTCGGTTCTCCGGCCGAGTACCACAAGGTGCTCACCGAGTGGCTGCGCGCCGACCTCTTCGAGGCCCGCCAGGGCAACGCCGAAGGTCCCATGAAGGCCGCCGCCGACGTCCTGCGCGACGTCCGGCAGACGATCAGGACCCTCGTCGACTTCGGCGGGCTCACCCCGGCGTCGCACCGCTGGTTCCTCGCCGACTTCGGGCCCGTCGCCGCGATGATCTCGACCGGCCCGCCGCAGCAGCGCTCCGAGCAGTTCCTCGCCCTGCTCGCGGCCGGGATCCTCGAACCGGTCGGCCCGGGGGCCCGGTTCACCGCCGACCCGGTCGAGGCCCGGTTCGCCGTCGAGTCGGTCCAGGTGGAGAACTCCTGGGTGCCGCTGGACGCCATCGTCGACGCCCGCGTCCCCACCACCGACCTCGAAGCCGACCAGGACCCCCTGATCCGGGGCCTGATGGTGGACGGCGAGATCCGCACCTTCACCAACGCGGCCGACGGAGCGGGGGAGTTCCCGACCGGCGGCCTCGACTGCACCGACTCCCCGTTCCACCCGGTGCGGGCCGACGGCTCGGTGGACACCAGCACCCATGTGCTCGGCATCCCCAGCGAGCACACCCGCTGGTTCACCCAGGTGGGCAGCGGGCGCCCCGGACCCTGGGGCTCCTTCACCCGCGACGCCGACGCCATCGCGGGGGCGCTGCTCGACGCGGCGCGGACGGAGGCGGCCGGATGAGGCACCCGTCCGACCCCGGCACGGCACCGGAATCTCCTTCCGGTACGGCACCCGCGCCCCTTCCCGGTACGGCACCGGCACCTCCGGGAGCGGTGCCGGTGCCCACCGGGGCGGGGGCCGACGGGGGCAGGGTCTCGGACAAGGCGGAGGCCGGGGGAGGCCGGGCCTCCGCCGCCCACGAGGAGTACCGGGCCGCCCGGGACCTCCTGCTACGGCTGCGCGGGGACCGGGAGGCGGCCACCGAGGCCTTCCGGTGGCCGCGCGACGAGCACTTCAACTGGGCGCTCGACTGGTTCGACGTCATCGCCCGGGACAACGACCGGCCGGCCCTCGAACTCCTCGGCCGGCCCGGTCCCGAAGGGCGGGTCCCCGTCGTCGACCGGGTCTCCTTCGCCGAACTCGCCGCCCGCTCCGACGCGTTGGCCGTCGCCCTGCGCGACCTCGGGGTCCGGCGGGGCGACCGGGTCCTCATCCTCCTGGGCACCCGCACCGAGCTGTGGGAGACCCTGCTCGGCTGCGTCAAGCTCGGGGCCGTCGTCGTCCCCGGCTACCAGGACCTCACCCGTACCGAGGCCGCCGACCGGATCACCCGCGGAGACGTACGCCACGTCATCGCCACCACCGAACTCCTCGACCTCGTCGAAGGGTTGCCCGTGCCGGGCATCAGGATGGCACCGGGCGCCGAGGGGCCGGGCCGGATCCCGTACCCCGACACCCGGAGCGCCGGCCGGCCCCGCTTCACACCGGACGGGCCGACCCGCACCGCGGACCCCTCGTTCTGCTACTTCACCTCCGGCACGACCTCCCTGCCCAAGCTCGTCGAGCACAGCCACGCCGGATACGGCGTCGGACACCTCTCCAGCCTCTACTGGAGCGGGCTGCGCCCCGGCGACCGGCACCTCAACCTCTCCGCGCCCGGCTGGGCCAAGCACTCCTGGTCCAGTTTCTTCGTCCCCTGGGCGGCGGAGGCCACGATCCTGGCGCCCCCGGACGGCGGCCTCCCCGCCTCCGTCCTGCCCGGCGTCCTCGCCGAGCACGGCGTCACCAGCTTCTGCGCACCCCCCAGCGCCTGGCGTTCCCTCCTCCCGTACGTCACCGGGGGCGCGGGCGCGCCCCGGCTGCGCGAGGCGACCGCCGCAGGGGAACCCCTCACGGCCGAGACGGTGGCCCGGATCGAGACGGCGTGGGGGGTACGGGTCCGCGACGGCTACGGGCAGACGGAGGCGACCGCGCTCATCGGGCGCGCCCCCGGCACCCCCGAGCCGCTGGCCCCGCTCGGGCACCCGCTGCCCGGCTACCGGATCGTGCTGCGCGACCCGGAGACGGGGGAGACGGGCGACGCGGGCGAGGTCTGCGTGGACCTGACGGACCGCCCGCCGGGCCTCATGCGGGGGTACGCGGGGCTGCCCGAGCGCACGGCGGAGGCGTTCGCCGACGGGCTCTACCGCACGGGGGACCGGGGCGAGCGCTGCGCGGACGGTTCGATCCGGCTGCTCGGCCGGATGGACGAGGTCTTCAAGTCGCACGGGCACCGGATCTCCCCGGCGGAGATCGAGGCCGTCCTGCGCACCCATCCGGCGGTCGCGGACGCGGCGGTGGTGCCGTGCCCCGACCCGGAAGGCGGCCTCGCGCCGTTCGCGGTGGTCGAACTGCGCCACGCGCCGGGGGAGTCGCCCGCGGACCTCGGCGCGGAACTGCTCGCCCTGGCGGCGGAGCACCTGGCCCCGGTCTTCGTCCCCCGGGGAGTGGAGGTCGTCGCCACCCTCCCGCGCACCCGCTCGGGCAAGGTGCGACGGGGCGAACTCGCGCGGGGCAGGGGCTGAACGGGGCGGGACGGAAACGGCTTGAGCGGCCGGGTACGCGGCGAGGCCGGGGCGGCACGGGGCGCCCCGGTCTCGCTCTCCAGGGGCCCGAGTCGATGCCGAGGCCACGGCCGGAGCCCGCCGCCTCGCGGCCGGTTCCTCTTCCTGACGCCTACGCGCCGGTCATCCCGTCGCTTCCGCCGCGATGCCCGGCCGCGGCCGGGTCCGCATGCCCCAGCGGGCGAGGGACGGGCCGACGGCGCCCAGTGCCGCGAAGAACGACGCCAGCAGCAGCCAGCCTGTCGTGCCGAGTCCGAGGACCACCGTGGTGAGGATCGCGGGGGCGAGAGCCTGGCCCGCGCTGAAGCCGAGGCCGAGGACGCCTTGGTACTGGCCCTGGGCGTGGGCGGGGGCCAGACCGAAGCCCAGGGCGAAGCACGCCGATGATTCCCAGACCTCTCCCAGGCTGTGGACGAAGATCGCGGCCAGGACCAGCCCCACCGCGGCCCAGACGGGGGCGTACGCCGCCAGCGCCATCATCGGGCAGCTGACGAGGAAGAGCAGCCCCGCTGTGCGAAACGCCCGGCCGCCGTCGTGCGGGGTCTCGATGCGCGAGCCGATCCTGGTCTGCGTGAGCACGCAGAAGAGGGAGTTGACGGCGAACAGCGCGGCCACCGTCCAGCGTGGCGCTTGGGTGTGCTCGGAGATCCAGATCGGCAGGAGCAGCGAGACCACCGGATACTGAAGTCCCATGGCCCCGTAGAGGGCGGTGAACGCCAGGAAGGGACGATCCGCGAAGACCGGCCAGCGCCGTTGTCGAGGCGGCGCCGCCAGCACCGGATAACGGGGCAGCAGGAGCAGAAGCACCGCGCACAGGGCGAAGCTCGCCGCGTTGCCGAGGATCAGCGTGACGTAGGCGCCGCGGGTGTTCGCGGCCAGCGCCAGCCCCGCGCCCACCGTTCCCAGGACGACGCCCAGGTTGACGAACGTGCGCAGCCTGGCACGGAAGCGGGCCGGGCGCTCGCCCCCGACCCTGACCACGAGGGCGCCCCACGCCGCCCCGCCGGCCGCCGCGGCGATCTGGTCGACCGTCGCGACGACCGTGAGCGCGGCCCAGCTCTCGACGAGGACGAGGGTCGCCATCGACACCGCCTGGACCGCGAGGGCCGACATCATGATCGTGCGGGCTCCTCGCCGGTCGGCGAGATGCCCGCCTGGTATCCCCGCGCCCAGGCCGATCACTCCGGCGATGGTGAGCGCGGCGCCGACCTGCACCGAGGGCAGGCCCACGACCAGGGTGAAATAGAGCGCCGACGCCGCGTTGAACAGACCGTTTCCGACACGGTTGACGAAACTGGCGGCGATCAGCACGCGCTCCGGCCCGTTGTCCCCCGCCATCCGGCCCGCCACCCCGCCCTTGATCATGGGCCGCAGGCTAACAGCGGTCGCGGATCCGGCAGTTGTCGCGCGGGACCCGGCAGGTGCCCGGCCCGGTCCGTGTACCTCGCACGTCGTGCGCTCGGACCCCGCCTCGTGGGGCCCGGACTCCCACCCCGCAAGACCTCGGCCCCGGCCCCGTAAGACCCGGGTCTCCCGCTTCCGTACGCCCTCTCAGCCCCTTCCCTCCCCGGCCATCCGGGCCGGTTCGCGGTCGGCCGTGCGGAGGAGGACCTCGGCGACGGTGCGGGCGCGGACGGCCGCTTCCGGGGTGCCCTCGCGGACGGCGGTCACGATCGCGCCGTCGCCGAGCAGGGCGAGCTGACGGGCCAGCGCCTCGTGGTCGTGGTAGCCGCCTTCGGTGAGGAGGCGGTCGAGGACCCCGATGACCTTCTCCTTGTGCTCGGCGGCGACCTGGTGCGCCGGGCTGTCCGGGTCGGCGGTCTCCACCATCGTGTTGATGAACGCGCAGCCCCGGAACGAGGCCGCCGCGAACCGTTCCGCGAGGCCGTCGAAGAGCGCGAGGGGCAGTTCCTCGGGGGAGCGCTCGCTGACCGCGATCCGGCCGTCGAGCCAGGCGCGCCACATGTCGTCGCGCCGCCGGAGTACTTCGACGACCACGTCGTCCTTGCTGGGGAAGTGGCGGTAGAAGGAGGCGCGGCCGACTCCGGACTCGGACAGGATCCGCTCGATGCCCACGGCCCGGATCCCCTCCTCGTAGAACAGACGCTCCGCCGCGCTGAGGAGTCGTTCTTTCGCGTTCGTGGCCATACCAGACGGTACCACTCGGTTCCGTATCGGCGATTCCCATCCCGTCGAGCGGAGGGATCTCCTCCCGTTGCGCAAGATGGAACCGATCGGTACCGTCTGGCTGGTACCGATCAGTTCCATCTTGATTCGGCTCAAGGAGAGCTCCATGTCCCGCCTGCCCCAACTGACCGTCGAGACCGCCAACGAGGAGCAGCGCGAGCTGCTCGAAGGCACCCTCAAGCAGCTCGGCAAGCTGCCCAACCTCTACGCCGCCCTCGCCAACGGCCCCGCCGCGCTCCGCGGTTACCTCGCCATGCGCGAGGCTCTGGTCGGCGGCAGCTTCAGCGCCCGCCAGCGCGAGCAGCTCGCGCTCTACATCGCGCAGCGCAACGACTGCACCTACTGCGTCTCCGCGCACACCCTGCGCGGCGGCAAGGTCGGCCTGAGCGAGCAGGAGCTGCTCGACACCCGCCGCGGCGGTGACGCGGGCGACCCGCACATGGACCAGGTGCTCCGCTTCACGGGCGCCGTCATGGAGACCAGCGGCCGTGTCACGGACGAGTCCCTGGCCGAGGCCCGCGCCGCCGGAGTGACCGACGCGGAGATCGCGGAGGTCGTCGGCCACGTCGCGCTCAACGTGCTGTCGAACTTCTTCAATCACGTTGCGCAGCCGGACTTGGACTTTCCGTTGGTCCCGGCCCACCTCGCCGAGTAGAGTCTTCGCGCCGAGCAGGGGTGCCGGGCGCGAGGCGGCGTCCGGCACCCCTGCGGCTTGATGTGACCGACTGGGGCGATCGAAGCGGGTGGACGACCAACCATCCGGGGCGAGGAACTGCCGTCTGGCGCGGCAGGGGGGAATTCACGTGGACATCGACGCAAGAACCCTGAGAACCTTCCGAGAGGTGACCCTGACCGGGTCGTTCACCCAGGCGGCGCGACGCCTCGGATATTCGCAGTCCAGCGTCACGGCACAGATGCGTGCCCTGGAGAGGCAGGTGGGAGAGCCCGTCTTCGAACGGCTCCCCAACGGCGTCCGGCTCACCCATGCCGGAACCGTCCTGTGCGACTACGCGCGTCAGATCCTCACCCTGGTCTCCGACATGGAGGCCGCACTGCGCCGCCCCGCGGCCAATCCACCCCGGCTGACCGTGGGCATCGTCCCCGCCCTGGCGTACGGGCAGCAGCTCGCCCGGGTCACCCACATCGGACGGCGGCTGCTCTCCGGCGTCCAGCTCGCCCTGCGGGTCATGGGCACCGCCGAGGTCCACGACGCCTTCCGTTCCGGAGCGATCGACGGGGCGCTGGTCCTCACCGTGGTCGACGAGGAGGACCCGGCGGTCTTTTTAGGGGACCCGACGCCCACCGAACGCGCCGACGACCTGACGGAGATTCGCCTCCAGGAAGTCGAGTTCGTGCCCGTCACCAGCGTCGGCACCCGGCGCGGCGGACTCGGCCGGCAGGTCGTCATCGCCGACCCCGACTGTCCCTCGCAGCGCTGGCTGCCCGAGTTCCTGCGCCTGCGCTGCGACAGTCCCCCCGAGATCCACGAGCTGGGCTCCATGGCCGGAGTACGCGCCGCCACCCAGTCCGGTCTGGGCTGCGCCATGCTCCCGATGGCCCTCGCCGCCTCCCACCAGGAGGCCGGTGGGCTCCGCCCGCTGCCCGGCGTACCCCGGATGCGGTGGAACGCCTCGCTCGTCCACGCCCGCCCCGACACCCGCCCGGCCCTGGACTGGCAGAACCTGACGGAGACCCTGCGTCAGGCCACCGCGCTCGGCTGCGCCCTCCGCCCCGGTGAGCCCGCCACCCCCACCGGCACGGTCGACGTCCTCGAAGGACCCGCCCTCGACCCGGACCCGAGCATCGCCTCGTAACCCCCCCGCATCACCTCGTGACACCCCCGTGGGAACGGGCGCCGACCCGGCACCGTTCCCACCCCCAGACCGGCGCCACAGCGCATCGCCGCTCCCCCGGCATCCACCCCCCGTCCGGGCCCTTTCCAGGAGCGGCGGCGCGCCGTGGCGCCTTTCATCTCCCCGCGCGGCCCGCGCGACCGGGCGCATCCCGGCCAGACCCTCAGCCCCAGACCCCGGGCCTGGCCCCGGTCCCCGTCCCGGTCCCCGGCCGACGGGCGGCCCCGGCCCCGGTCCCGGCGCCCCGGTCCCGGCCCTCACCCGGCGGGCAGCCCCGGTGCGACCCGGCCGGTGGCCCGTCCGTGCTCGTCGAGGAGCCAGCCCATGCGCTTGGGGGAGCGCAGGACCACCGTCCGGTCCCGTACCTCAAGGGCCGGGAAACGCTCGGCGAGCTGCGCCTCGAAGGGGTCCACCGCGCCGAAACCGGGCAGCCAGACCGAGACCAGCAGATTGTGCGGGCCGCTCACCGACACGCACATGCGTACCTGCTCGTGCCGGGCCAGCGCGTTGCCCGTCTGCTCCAGGAGGGCGTGCGGCACCGACGCCCGGTAGATCACCATCGTCGAGAGCCCCGCCAGCAGATGCGCCAGATCGCAGCGCAGGGTGATGTCCCCGTCGCGGATCAACCGCTGGAGCCGCCGCCGCGCGGTGTGCTCGCTCATCCCGGTGAGCGCGCCCAGCTCCCCGTAGCCCAGCCGCCCGTCGGCGCCCAGCGCGGCCACGAGCGCCTGGTCCTCGCGCGAGGGCCGGGCGTGCAGATGCGTGCTGTACGGCCTCGGCTGCGCGGCCCCCGCCCCGCCGAGCCCGGCCCGCTCGGCCGGGTTCATCGCCCGCATCCGCCAGTCGCGCCCCTCCCCGTACAGCGTCATGCCCAGCCGGGTCCGGGTGGAGCGGACGCCGCGCAGCCCGCCGATCCCGGTGTGCACCGCGCGCCCCAGGGAGGGCAGGTCGGGGGCGGCGACGGAGAGGAAGAGGTCGAAGTCCCCGGCCGTCTCGTCGACGCTGAACACCCACGGCAGCGCGGTGAGCGCCGAGTTCACCCGGTCGAAGGCGCGCGGGCGGCACCGCACCTCCACATAGCCGACCGTGGCCGTCTTCGCCGCGTCGTACGCGGTGACCCAGGCGAGCCCCTCGGCCCGCAGCCGCTCGAAACGCCGGGCGGCCGTCGTCGGGTTCACCCCGAGCGCCTGCCCGATCCGCGTCCACGGCGCCCGGGGCGCGGCCTGAAGAGCGTCGACCAGCGCGAGATCCAGCTCCGAGAAGGCCGCGTCGGAGCCTCCCGTGCGGGAATCCGGCGACACAGCCGCTTCGAAGATGCTTTCCGGCATTGCAGGGGGTTGCTCGCTCACAAACCGGATCGTAGGGGCACTTCCGGCCGAAGCACCAGTTCCGGCCAGTGGCGAGAGGAGTGCCGTGCCTGCTCCGACCCTTCCGGCGTCCCCCGAGGTGCCTTCCGCGCACCGCAGGACCGTCCGGCTCACGGTCGTCCTGCTCTTCGCGGCCTGGCTGGTCGACTACGCGGACCGGCTGGTGATCAACCTGGTGCTGCCGTCCATCGGCGCCGAGTTCGACATCGACCGCACCCGGCAGGGTCTGGTCGTCTCCGCCTTCTTCCTCGCCTACGCGCTCTGCCAGATCCCCGGCGGCATGCTCGCCGACCGGTTCGGCGGCCGACGGGTGACCCTGTGGGCCCTCTTCGCCTGGTCGGTCTTCACCGCCCTCACCGGCTTCGCCTGGTCCTTCGCGGTCCTCCTCGCCCTCCGCTTCGCGTTCGGCGTCGCCGAGGGCATCTTCCCGCCCGCCGCCATGAAGGTCCTCGCCGAACGCACCCGGACGGAGGAGCGCAGCAGCGCCAACGGCCTGGTGATGAGCTCCAACGCCATCGCCGCCGTCCTCACCCCGCTCATCATGGCCCCGCTCATCGCCGCCTTCGGCTGGCGCTCGGCCTTCTGGTCCTCCGCCGCCCTCGGCGTCTTCGTCCTCTTCGCCGTACGCGGACGACTCCCGGACCCGCTGCCCCGCACCGAGGGCGCCGCCGCGTCCCGCCCCCCGCTGCGCACCCTGCTGCGCACGGGCGTCCTGTGGCGCTTCGCCCTCATCATGTTCGGCTACAACACCATCATCTGGGGCCTCAACACCTGGGTCCCCTCGTATCTGAGCGAGGAGCACGGGGTCTCCCTGGCCTCCGCCGGGGCCCTCCTCGCCATCCCCGCCCTCGGAGCCGCCGTCGCCACCGTCCTCGGCGGACGGCTCGCCGACCGGCTCGGCGGCCGGCACCGCGTGATCATCGTCCCCGGCATGAGCGTCGCCGCGATCGCCCTGCTCCTGATGGTGAACACGCCCTCCCTGACCGGCTTCGTCGTCTTCGGCTTCCTCGCCGTCTTCGCCGCCTCCCTCTCCTACATGCCGGTCTTCGCCGTCCCCCTCTCCGGACTCGCCCCCGAGAGCGTGGGCATCGGCACCGCCGTCATCATCCTCGGCGGCCAGGTGGCCGGCATGATCGCGCCGCCCGTCATGGGCGCCCTCGCCGACGCCTTCTCCTTCCAGTTCGCCTTCGGCTTCCTCGTCCTCGGCGCGGTGATCGCCGCCGTCATGGCCTGTCTCACCCCGCAGGACGCCGACGCCTTCCGCGCCGCCGCGAACCGCACCGCCCGCACCACCCGCACCGCAAAGGAACCCGCCGCATGACCACCGCCGCCACCCCGCTGCTCGCCGGACTCGACGCCCGACTGCCCGAACTGCGTGCTCTGTACGAGGACTTGCACGCCCATCCCGAGCTGTCGTTCCAGGAGTTCCGTACCGCGGGCGTCGTCGCCGAGCGGCTGCGCGCCCAGGGCTGGGAGGTCACCGAGGGCGTCGGCCGCACCGGCGTCGTCGGCGTCCTCGCCAACGGCCCGGGACCCGTCGTCCTGCTCCGCGCCGACATGGACGCCCTGCCGGTGGAGGAGAAGACCGGCCTGCCGTACGCCTCCACAGCGCGGGGCACCGACCGCGACGGCAACGACGTCCCCGTCATGCACGCCTGCGGGCACGACATGCACGTCACCTGTCTGCTCGGCGCCACCGGACAGCTCGCCGCCCACCAGGACGCCTGGCACGGCACCGTCGTCGCCGTCTTCCAGCCCGCCGAAGAGGTCGGCGGCGCCCCCGCCATGATCGAGGACGGCTTCCTCGACCGCTTCCCCCGCGCCGAGATCTGCCTGGCCCAGCATGTCGCCCCCGCCCCCGTCGGCTTCCTCGCCACCCGGCCGGGCGCCGTGATGGCAGCCTCCGACAGCCTCCGGGTGACCCTCTTCGGGCGCGGCGGCCACGGTTCGACCCCCGAGACCGCCATCGACCCCATCGTGATGGCCGCCGCCGTCGTGATGCGGCTCCAGACCGTGGTCTCCCGGGAGATCGGCGCCTCGCAGACGGCGGTCGTCACCGTCGGCTCGCTGCACGCCGGGACCAAGGAGAACATCATCCCGGACACCGCCGAACTGAAGATCAACATCAGGTCGACCACCCCGGCGGTACGCGACCGGGTCCTCGCCGCCATCGAGCGGATCGTCCGCGCCGAAGCCGCCGCCTCCGGCGCCCCCAAGGAGCCCGAGTTCGCCCCCATCCACTCCTTCCCGGTCACCGTGAACGAGCCGGGCGCCACCGCCGTCGTCCAGCGGGCACTCGCCGGGACCCTGGGCGAGGGCCAGGTCTTCACCCTGCCCCAGGCCATCACCGGCAGCGAGGACTTCGGCGTCTTCGGCACCGCGCTCGGCGTCCCCTCCGTCTTCTGGCACTTCGGCGGCGCCGACCCCGCCCTGTACGAGGGCATCGGCCTCGCCACCCTCCTGGAGAACGGCCTCCCCGACACCGTCCCCTCCAACCACTCCCCGCACTTCGCCCCCGTGCCCGGCCCCACCATCCCCCTCGGCGTGACCGCCCTGCTCGCGGCGGCGGCCCCCTGGCTCACGAAGGAGACCCCGGGTGCCTGACACCACTTTCCGGCGTACGAAGGAGACCCCGGTGCCCGACACCACTTCCCGGCTCGCGAAGGAGACCCCCGGTGCCTGACGACACCCCCGACCTCGTCTTCACCGGCGGACCCGTCCTCACCATGGACCCCGCCCGCCCCCGCGCCGAAGCCCTCGCCGTCCGCGACGGACGGATCACCGCCGTCGGCACCCGCGACGAGATCCTGCGCCTGCGGGGCCGTACGACCGAGGTCGTCGACCTGGCGGGGCGGGCCCTCCTGCCCGGCTTCGTCGAGGCCCACGGGCACCCCGTCATGCTCGCCCTCGCCGTCGCCCCGCCCGCCGTCGACGTCCGCCCCTTCACCGTCCCCACCGGCGCCCTCGTCATGGAACGCGTCCGCGCGGCCATCGCCGCCGCCGCACCCGGCGAACCCGTCTGCGCCTACGGCGTCGACCTCCTGCTCCAGCGCGATCTGACCCCGCCGACCCGGGAGGCGCTCGACGCGCTCCGCCCCGACGCGCCCCTCATCCTCGTCACCAACAGCGGCCACGCAGCCTGGGGCAACTCGGCCGCCCTGCGCGCCGCCGGGATCACCCGGGACACCCCCGACCCGGCGGGTGCCCGGTTCGTCCGCGACGCGCACGGCGAACCCACCGGCGAAGCACTCGAAAGCGCCGCCGTCGAGGCCATGCTGTGGGTGGTCGTCGGGGACCGGCTCAAACCCGACCGGCTGGCCGCCGCCCTCCGCTGGGCGTACGCCGAACACGCCAGGGTCGGCATCACCACCGTCGCCGACCTCGCCACGGAACCCTCCTTCCTCCCCGCGCTCCGCGACGCGGCGGCCCGCCCCGACGCCGCCGTCCGCGTCCGCTCGTATCTCATGGGCACCCCCGCGCTCGCCGCCGACCCCGGCCGCCGCTTCGCCGGACACGCCCCGGCCGAGGAGCTGTTCGGCATCTCCGGCATGAAACTGTGGGCCGAGGGCACCGCCTGGGAAGGCACGGTCTCCACCAGCTTCCCCTACCTGGACACCCCCGCCACCCGCGCGATGGGACCCGGCCGCTGCAACCACGCCCCCCAGAACTACACCCCCGACCAACTCGCCGGACTCACCGAGGCGTTCGTCGCCCAGGGCTACCCGGTGGCCTGTCACGTCCACGGGGACGTCACCTTCGAAGCCGTCCTCGACGCCTACGCGCGGGCCGCCGCCGCCGACCCGGATTCCTTCCGCGCCCTGCGCCCCCGCATGGAGCACTGCGGGGCGGTCACCCCCGACCAGTACCGCAGGGCCGCCGGACTCGGCGCCACCGTCAGCCTGTTCATGGACCATCTGCGCTGGTGGGGCGATGTCCTGGAGGACGACCTCTTCGGCCCCGAGGTCGCCGCCCGCTGGATGGCCGTCCGCTCCGCCTGGGACGCCGGCCACCGCGTCTCGCTCCACAACGACGGCGTCTGCTCCCCGACCGACCCGCTCTCCTCGGTCGCCACCGCCCTCACCCGCGCCACCCCCGCCAGCGGCCGGATCCACGGCACCGAGGAACGCCTCACCCTCGACGAGGCGCTCCTCGCCGTCACCGCGCACCCCGCCTGGCAGCTCCACCTGGACGAGGAGATCGGCTCGCTCCGCCCCGGACTCCGCGCCGACCTCACGATCCTCGCCCGCGACCCGTACACCGTCCCGCCCGAGCGCCTCCCGGAGGAGGCCCGGGTCACGGCCACGTATCTGGGCGGCCGTCTCACCTGGGGCGGATGAGGGCGGATGAGGTCGGACGAGGGAGGGCGGGGCGATCCGGCGGGAACGGTGACTGACTGACGCCTCGTCAATCACCGTTCCCGGTAGGCCTGTCGGGATTCCCGGGAACCTTCGGGCGGGTGCGTCCGACTCCCTGGACGGGACCGAGACTTTGGTCCCGTCCACCTTCACGGGGAGAACCATGGACCGCCGCAACCTGCTCCGCGCCACCACCGCCCTCGGCGCCACCGGGGCCCTCGCGGGCGTCACCACGACCGCACCCGCCGCCGCGCGGACCGCCGCCGAGACCGCCGCCGCTTCGGCCGCGCCCGCGGCGGACCGCCCCTTCCGTATCCACCTCGTCCTCTTCGACGGCGTCGAGGAGATCGACTTCGCCGCCCCCTACGAGGTGCTCTCCGCCGCCAAGTTCTTCGCCGGGCGCCCGGTGGAGGTCCACCAGGTCACCGTCGACGGGCCCCGCACGATCACCGCCGCCTACGGGACCAAGGTGCGCGTCGTCCACCCCTGGGCCCCGCACAAGGCCGACCTCCTCGTGGTCCCCGGCGGCGGCTACGCCCGCCGTGACGACCCCGGCGTGTGGGCGGAGATCGACCGGGGCGTGCTGCCCCGCGCCCTCGCGGCGGCCGTCCGCCCGGGGCTGACCATCGGAGCCCTGTGCACCGGGGTGATGCTGCTCTCCGCCGCCGGGATCACCCGTGGCCGTCCCTGTACGACCCACCACAAGGCCCGCCCCGATCTGGAGGCCCAGGGCGGTCTTCTGAAGGGCGCGCGGGTGGTCGACGACGGCGATCTGGTGACCGCCGGCGGCGTCACCTCCGGTCTGGAACTGGCCCTCTGGCTGGCCCGGCGCGAGTTCGGCGCGGGCGTGGCGAACAGCCTGGAAGCCATGCTGGAGTACGAGGCCAGGGGCACGGTCTGGACGGCCGCCTGACCGACTCCCGAGCGCCCGGCTGACCACCGGCTGACCGCCCGGTGCCGTATCGCGCCTCCCGACGGGCGAACCGCCTCCGGACGGGGTACATCTCCTAGGAGATGCGTACGAAATCCACGCGAAGACAGTACGGGGGCTGCGCGGAGGCCGTACGCGGGCACGGTCACGGACACGGGAGCAGGAGGCCGCCGTGGAAGGCAGAAGCAAAGGGTTCGTGCATTCCTTCAACCGCGCCGGCGGATACGGGTTCGTCATCCCCGTGGGGTCGGGGGAACAGGTCTACTTCCGCGCCGAGGACATCGAGGGCGGCGACCGCTCGCTCTCCGAGGGCCAGCAGGTCACCTTCGTCCTCGTCCTCGGCGCGGGCCGCTTCGAGGCGAGGGAGATCCGCCCCTGAGCCGTGGTCCGGGGCCTTCAGGACCCCCGGACCACGGGCGTACCCCACTCCGGCTCCGTCACTCGCCGGGAGCCGGGGGCAGCGCGTCCATGAAGGAGCTGACGGAGAACACAGCCCGCCCGGGGCCCGCGGGACCGTATCCGGGCGGCGCGGTCAGCCCGTACTCGGCGAGGGTCTCGGTGTACGCGTCGAGGAGCCGCAGGTGGTATTCGAGCGGGGCGCCGTCCGGGTTCTCGCGGCCCAGCGGGGTCGTCGGCTCCGGGCACCAGGTGGTGAACCGGGGCGTGATCCCCCGCGACATGAAGAACCGCAGGCCCTCCCGGGTGGAGGCGATGGCCTCGTCCACGGTCAGGAAGCCGGAGGGGCGGGCCATCTCGACGCCCGCGACGAAGTTCGGGATGACGTTGCGCGGCCCGAAGACCTCCGCCGAGTCCAGGATGCGCCGGTGCCACTCGTCCCGGCCGATGTACCGCTCCTTGCCGGGGCAGTACAGCTCGAACAGGCGCCGGTCCCAGACCTCGTAGTTCGGGTGGTAGATCCGGATGCCGTAGTCGTGGAAGCGCTGGACGTCGGCCTTCGGCAGTGCCTGGGCCACGACCTTGCCGATCCAGCGGCCGGGGAAGCGCTCCTCGATCGCGCGCGCGTACTGCCCGTAGAAGTCGGCCTCGTCCTTCCCGCCCACGCGCGAGGTGACCGCCCCGCCCGTGAGGGTGTACGCCGTCGACGCCCGCGCGGTGTCGTGCCGGTCGATGATCTCCAGGGCCTCCAGGACCTCGTCGACCGGCTTCACCCCGGTGTACGGGCGGCCCGCCGCCTTGTGCTGGCGCCAGTTGTGGTTGATGTCGCAGTACTGGCACTCCTCCTTGGCGCCGAAGTACTGACAGACCCGGAACACCGTGAGGTAGATCAGATAACCCCACTGAATGGTGGGGGCGACCTCCATCACGGACTTCCCGTTGGACAGCGGGTGCCGGTAGTACTCCGGCATCGGCGGCAGACCGACGTCCGCGATCCGCACCCCGTCGAGGAACAGCGCGAGGGCTCCGTCGCCGTCCGGCGCCACCCGATACGGCGAGGAGGGGTTGACCCGCACCGACACCACCGTGCGCCGCAGCCCGTACGGGCCGCCGGTCAGCACGATCTCCTCCGGCGGCCGGTTCAGCGCCGCCTCCCCGAGTTCCGGCAGCGTGCGGTGGTCGAAGGAGAAGATGAAGTACGACTTCGGCTTCACGTCGCCCCCCTCGCCGCCGCTCAGCGCGGACGGGTCGAAGGCGAGCCCGCCGCGCAGCAGGTCCTCCTTGACGACCGCCTCGGGCGGCACGCCGGGGAGGCGCTCCATGAGGGATTCGACGAGGGCGGTACGGGTCGGGGCGGCGCTGGACACAGGCGGATCTCCAGTGGTGAGGGAAGAAGCCGACGAAACCCCACGCTACGCGCGCGTACCACCGGACGGCCGGGCGGGCCCCCCGGAGCGCGCCCTCCCCGGAGCACCTCCACCCCGGAGCACCTCCACCCCGGAGCACCTCCACCCCGGAGTGCACTCCCCCCCCGGCGCACGCCCCACCCCGGAACACCCTCCGCCCCGGGGCACGCGCGGCCTGGTCAGGGAGTGTCCGCCAAGGCGGCATGGGCCTCGACGAGCCGGTCGACCGCCGCGTCGAGCGCCTTGGGCGGGAGGGTGAACGGGAGGCGCAGGTAGTGGTCCAGGGCGCCGTCGGGGGAGAAGTGGAAGCCCGGTGTGAGGGAGAGCCCGCGCGCGGCGGCGAGCGCGGCCAGCCGGCCGGAGTCGACGCCGGGGAGTTCGAGCCACAGGGACAGACCGCCCTGCGGGGTCGGGAAGCGGCACCACGGCAGCGCGGACAGGCGGGAGACCAGGTGGTCGCGCTGCTCGCGCAACTGGGCGCGACGGCGGCCGAGGACGTCCTCCAGGCTGTCCACGAGCCGGGTCGCGACGAGCCGGTCCAACGGCGAGGGCGCGAGGGCGGCCGCGAGCGGGAGCGCCGCCAGCCGGCGGACGACGTCGGGGTGGGCGCGAATCCATCCCACGCGAAGGCCCGGCCACAGCGACTTGCCGAGGGAGCCCACGTACACGACGTTGCGGACATCGGTACGCGTGACGGGACGGGGCGGCGGAGCGGGCGGCGGGCGCAGGTCGATCTCCCGCATGGTCTCGTCGAAGACGGCCAGGGTGTCGTGGTCGCGCAGGCGGTGCCGGAGTTCCCCGCGCTCGTCCTCGCCCATCAGCAGACCGGTGGGATTGTGGAAGTCGGGGACCAGATAGGTCAGGGACGGCCGGACCGCCCGCAGAGTGCGGTCGAGGGCGGCAACGTCCCAGCCGGTGGGGCCGAGGGGCTGCGCGACGAGCCTGGCTCCGGCGGCGCGGAACGTGGCGAGCGCGCCGGGGTAGGTGGGGGAGTCCACGACGACCCTGCTGTTCTGCCGCAGATACGCCGCGGCGAGCAGGCTCAGCGCGGCGTCGGCGCCGCTGGTCAGAAGGAGGTTCTCCGCGAGGGTCGGGAGCCCCCGGGCGCGGTAGGCGTCGGCGATGAAGGTCCGCAGCGCCGACGCCCCTGCGCCGTCGGCGGTGCCGGGCGACAGCGCGGCGGGCAGGGTCTCCGCCGCCGCGCGCACCGCCCGCAGGAGTGCGTCGAACGGCGCCGCGGGCTCCGCGACGGTCAGGTCGAGCGCCGCGCCGCCCCTGCCCGCCAGGCCCCGGTCGCCCGCCCACGGCGAGAGACGGTCCCGCAGCCGGGGCGGCAGGGAGACCGTGCTGCCCGAACCGGTCCGGGTGGTGATCAGCCCCTCGCCCCGCAGGATGCGATAGCACGCCGTCACGGTGCCTCTGGCGATCCCGAGTTCACCGGCGAGGAGGCGCTCGGCGGGAAGCCGCGCCCCCAGCGGCAGCCGGCCGTCGTGGACGGCCTTCTCCACGGCGACGGCCAGGCGCCGGGCGAGGGGACCTTCACCGCCGCGCCAGTCGCCGAGCAGACGGGGGAACCACGACGCCGGGACGTGCCGCACAGCGCTGTTCACCTGGGCCACTCTAGCTGGATTGGATCATGACGGGACGGCCGGTCCCGCCTAGCGTCGAACCGTCACCCCGCACCACCACAGCCGCCCTGGAAACCACATGACCTTGAGTTATCGGCATGTCGACGTGTTCGCGGACAAGGCGTTCACCGGCAACAGCCTCGCCGTCTTCCCCGGGAATCCGGGCCTGTCCACCGCGCGGATGCTGGCGATCACCCGGGAACTCCGGCACTTCGAGACGATCTTCCTGAGCGCCGGGGACGGGACGACGGACGTCACCGCCCGGGTCTTCGACCTCTTCGGGGAACTCGACTTCGCCGGGCACCCGGTCCTGGGCGCCGCCGCCGTCCTGCACGAGCGCGACGGCCGCCCCGGACCGCTGCGCCGGACCTTCCGGCTGACCGGCCGGAGCGTCGAGGTGACCACCCGGCGCACCGCCACCGGGTACCACGCGGAACTGGACCAGGGCGAGCCGGAGTTCCTCGCGATCGTCCCGGAGCGGGACCGGCCGGAGATCGCCGAGGCCCTGAACCTGCCCGGCCGGGCACTCGCCGACCTCCCCCTGAGCGTCGTCTCCACCGGCCTGCGCTACCTCGTCGTCCCGGTGACCGCGGGGCTGGCGGAGGCGAGGATCGTCCGCGAGGACTTCGCGGAACTGATCGCGAGGTACGGAGCGCAGTTCGCGTACGTGGTCGACGTCGAGGCCCTGGAAGGCCGCCACTGGAACAACGACGGCGTCCTGGAGGACGTCGCGACCGGCAGCGCGGCCGGCTGCGTGGGCGCGTACCTGGCCAGGCACCGCGTCGTGCCCGTCGAGGAGGAGTTCGTGCTGCGGCAGGGACGCTTCACCGGCCGCCCGAGCCGAATCAGCGTCCTTCCACAGGGAACCCCCGACGACCTGCGCGACATCCGGGTGGGCGGCGACGTGACCATGGTCGCCCGGGGAACCCTGGACACCCTCCCCGAGTGAGGACCACCACCGGGCCCGGCTCTCCCCTCCGCACAGCCGACCGGACGCGTACCGCCGTGCGCCTCACCGACCTCACGGAGCCTGTCGGCATCGGCCCCCGGGCCTGCCGCCACCGACGCCACACCCACCCTTCCGGAACGGACCCACGGATGACCACCACGCAACGCCCCGACTCCCCGCGCGCCGCCACGGCCGCGGACATCGACGCGGTCGTCCGCACCCTGACCACGGCCTTCTTCCACGACCCGCTGTGGGGCCCGGTCTTTCCCGACACCGAGCGGCGCGCCGTCCAGGCCTCGGCCATGTGGCGGCTGTTCGCGAGGTCGGCCCTGCGCTACCACTGGCTGCTCGTCAGCGAGAACGCCGAGGCCGCGGCCGTGTGGATTCCGCCGGGCGGAGAGGAACTGACGCCCGAGGAAGCGCGTGACCTCGGGCACCTCCTGCGCAGGACCGCCGGACAGGACGTGGCCGAGGCCGTTCTGACGATGGGCGACCGGTTCGCGGCCGCGCGACCGAGGCAGCCGCACTTCTACCTCACCCTCCTCGGCGTTCACGACCTCCACCGGGGCAAGGGCCTCGGCATGACCCTGCTGGCCCGGAGCCTCGACCGCATCGACGCCCTCGGTGCCCCCGCCTACCTGGAGTCGTCCAACCCGGCGAACCTGCGGCGGTACGAGCGTCTCGGCTTCACCGCCCTGGACGAGGTCGTCGTCGCCACCGGTCACGTCGTCACCACCATGTGGCGTCGGGGCGCGGCTCCCGGCCCGGAGGACGCCCGCTGACCGCCGCCGCGCCGTCGGCCGGCGGGCCGTGGGGTCCGCCCGGAAACCGCCGTGGCCGCTCGGGCGCGGGCTGCGGGACCCGGGCGGTGGTCCCGCGGCCCGCCGGCTTCCGGGCGGACCCCGCCGCGCGGAGGCCTCCCGCGCGGCGGGGTCCGCCCGGAGGCGAGGGGCTATCCCTCCGCGAGCAGCGTGACCAGCGAGGCGCGGGCACGGGAGACCCGGGACCGTATCGTCCCGACCGGGCAGCCGAGGGCCCGCGCCGCCTCCTCGTACGAGAGACCGGAAAGCCGGGTCAGGACGAAGGCCTCCCGGCGGTCGGCCGGGATCGCCGCGAGCAGCTCGGCGAGTGCGACGCCGTCCTCGAAGCCGGGCAGCCCCCGGGGCTGTGTCCGCTCCGCGGCCGTCTGCCAGTCGTCCCGGTCGGAGAGCCGGGGCCGGGCCGCCGCGTGCCGCAGGCTGTCCACCACCGTCCGGCGGGCGATGGAGAGCAGCCAGGTGCGGGCGGAGGAACGCCCCTCGAAACGGGGCAGCGCGATCAACGCGCGCAGGAACACCTCCTGGGTGAGATCGTCGGCCGCCTGACGGTCGGCGCTCAGATGGGCCACATAACGCCGTACGTCGGGGTGCAGGGCACGGACGAACAGCTCGGTGCGGGCGGGTTCGCCGTCCCGCGCGGCCAGCGCGAGCCGGGTCGCCACGGCGTCGCTCAGGGCTGTGGGCCGGGTGGTGCGCGCCGCGCGCGTGCGCGGCTTCACGGGGGTCGGGTGGGCAAGGGTGGAGTGGGCAGGAGTCATCGCCGCATGTCCTCACGGGTCCTGGCGGAGTTCTGACGGATCGGGGAGGAGCCGTCAGACCGGGAGGACCACGGGTGGGAACCGTACGGGCGAGGAGCAGACGCCGGGGCACGCGCGCGTACCCCGGCCGGACCGGCCGCACACCCGGTACGCCGGTCACGGGCCGGGCCGCGAAAAGCAGCCGCAGCGGGCGGGACAGCCGGGCGGGGGCGGCCCGCAGCAGCCGGAAGAAGGCCCGCTCGCCGTAGGCCAGCCACACCCCGGCGAGCAGGGCGGCGAGCAGATGGGCGACCGGCATGCCGAATGTGGCGACGGCGGTGCCCAGGAGACCTGCGTGGCCCATGGGGTGGGAGGCGCCTGAGGGGTCCGAGGGGCTGAGGGGGGTGGAGGAGTTCATGGCGGCCATGTGGCCCATATGGCCCAGGTGAGCCAGGTGATCCATGGCGCTCATGGAACCTGTGGGACTCGGGGCACTCATGGCCTTCATGTGGCCCATGTGGCCCATGTGGCCCATGTGGCCCACGTGGCTCATGTGATCCATGGGGCTCATGCCCGGCATCCCGGCCATGCCCGGGGAGCCCGCGTCCCCGGAGGGCATCCCGAGGGCCGCCGGTAATCGGCGGTCCGCCGCCGACTGGGCCCAGGAGAAGAACGCGTGCAGCGCCGACTGGAAGGCGACGGAGGCGGTGGTCACGGCGAGCCGTCCGCGCTCGCGTCCGCCGAGGGACCAGCCGCCCGCCGTGACCGCCGCGAAGGCCGTCACGAGCGCCGGGACCGGCACCGGGCGCCCCGACATCAGGATGTGCCCGGTGGCCGCGAGCAGCACGCAGACGCTCCCGAACAGCGCGGCACGCGCCGTTCGGGAACACCTGCCTGGTCTCATGGCGCGCCCATCCTCGCACTCTCCCCGAGGGAGTCGTACGGACCGGCCGTGGAGTTCCCGACGGGTCCGTACGACTCCTCCGCCGGGCCGCGCGCGGCCCGGCGGCCGGCCCGCGAAGGTGAGAGGCTCGGCCGAGGGACCCGTACAGCCGGAAACGAGAGACCCGATGACAACGCCCCCGACGCCCCCCACGCCCCCGTCACTCCCCACGCCCCCGGAACCTCCGGCTCCGCCCACGCCTTCAGCGCCTCCAGCACACCCCGCACACCCCGCACCCCCGACGCCCATGGACACCGTCACCCTGGAACGGCGGATCGAGGCCCCTCCCGAGACAGTCTTCGGGTTCCTCGCCGACCGGGTGAAGTGGCTGTCCTGGATGGGGGAGGACGGTGTCTTCTCCTTCGCCCCCGGCGGCTCCTACCGCGTCCGGCTCCCCGGTGACGCCGTCGCCTCCGGCGATTTCACCGCCGTCGAACCGCCCCGGCGGATCGCCTTCAGCTGGGGCTGGGAGTCGGGCCCCGTGGCGGTGCCACCCGGCGGCAGCACGGTGGAGATCACCCTCGCGCCCGCCCCGGACGGCACCCTGCTCCGGCTGGTCCACAGCGGTCTGCCCACCCCGGAAGCCTGCGAGGCGCACGCCGAGAGCTGGCAGCACTACGTGGACCGGCTCGCCTCCCGCGCCGAGGGAGCCGACCCCGGCCCTGACCCCTGGACCCGTCAGCCCCGGGGCTGACCCCTGCGCCGTGAGCCCGGCACGACCCACAAGACGGGCCTCAAGGCCGCAGACCGAGGCGGAGGTAGGCGGCGAGGTCCGCGCGGGGTGCCTTGCGGACGAGGTGCCGGATCGCCTGCATGGACTCCCAGGCCGAGATCTGTGCCAGCGAGCCGCCCCACGAGCCCCCGAGGCCGTCCCAGAGATAGGCGCTGAACCCCAGCTGGGGCGAGCCCGCCCGTCTCCGTTCCTCCTCGTGCGCCGCTAGCGCCCGGACGAAGAACCGTTCCGCCTCGGCCGGGGGCAGCACCGTACGGATGATCCGCAGATACGGCGTGACCAGCGACGCGACTTCGGGCGACTCCCCGTGCGGGACGAACACGTCGCTGGGGACGGGAGAGACGGTGGGGGAGACGGGGGAGGGCGGAGGGGTGGGCTCGCAGGCGTGAGTCATGCAACCTATCGATACGTCATCTCATCGCAGGAGCCGCCGTGGCGCGCCCACGGACCGCCCGGTTCGCCCCACGGTGTCCGGCCTCCTGGCGGCCGGTGCCGACCCGGGGCACACGGGAGCGCCGACGTACGGAACCGCAGGCGCACGGGGCCGGGTACGCCCGGAACCACGGGCGTACGGGGCCGCGTACGCCCGGAAGCAGGTACACACGGAGCCCCGTACACACGGGATGACAGGCCTACGGGAAGAGACGCACGGGCCGAGAGGCCTACGGGATGAGAGACACACGGGCCGAGAGGCATACGGACCAGAGGCGTGCGGGGGCGCGGGCCTACGGGATCACAGCGGCACGATCGTCGTCTCGGTCGCCTTCACGCTGGTCCACACAGGCACACCGTCGGCGAGGCCGAGTTCCGCCGCCGCCTGCGGGGTGATCTCGGCGACCAGATCGGGGGCCAGGTCCGAGCTGACGAGGACCCGCAGCCTGCTGCCGCCGGCGGTGATCTCCCGTACGGTGCCGGGCCAGACGTTGCGGGGGCTGCCGCCGGGCCGCTCCCGGTGGAGGGCTACCGCCTCCGGCGCGACGATCGCCAGGGCCGGGGTCCCGGCGGGCGGCGGCTCCGCCGCGACCAGCGTGCCGCCCCCGTCGAGCGCGAGCCCCTCCGGGGTCGCCGTGCCCGGCCAGGCGTTGCGGCCCAGCATCCGGGCCACCCACGGCGACCGGGGGTGCCGGGTGACCTCGGCGGGCGAGTCGTCCTGGACGGCGCGCCCCTCGTCGAGCACCAGCACGCGCTGGGCGAGGGACACCGCTTCCACCGGGTCGTGGGTGACGATGAGGCAGACGCCGCCGAACCCGGCCAGGTGCGTGCGCAGGGTGTGCCGTACGCGGGCACGGGTCGTCTGGTCGAGCGCGGCGAGCGGTTCGTCCAGGAGCAGCAGCCGGGGCCGGGCGGCCAGCGCCCGTGCCAGGGCGACGCGTTGGGCCTGGCCGCCGGAGAGCTGCGAGGGGCGGCGGTGCGCCAGATGGCCGACGCCGAGCCGGTCGAGCCAGGTCCGGGCCTCCCGGCGGGCCTCGGCCCGTCCGACGCCCTGCGCCCGCAGCCCGTACGCGGTGTTGGCGAGGGCGCTCAGATGCGGGAAGAGCGCGCCGTCCTGCGGCACCCAGGCGACGTGTCTGCGGTACGGGGGCAGGGCGGTGACGTCGGTGTCGCCGAGCCGGAGCGTGGCGTGGGCCCGGGGGGTGAGCCCGAGGAGGGCGCGCAGCAGGGTGGTCTTGCCCGCGCCGTTGGGGCCGACGACGGCGATCGTGGTGCCGGGTTCGGCGTCCAGGACGAGCCGGGTGAAGCCGCCGACCTCCGCGTGCAGTGCCCAGCGCCGGTCCTCCGGCACCGCGCCGACGCTCCCCGGCTCGGGCGCGGGCCCGTCCGGTGGGCCCTCGGGTGCGGGCCGGGCGCGGCGGGTGACCGGGGTGCCGGTCCAGCGCCCCCGGAGTGCGATCAGGACGCCCATCGCGATGGCGAGGAGCAGCAGGGAGACGGAGGTGGCGGCCTCCGGTTCCTCCTGGAGCAGCAGATAGACCCGTAGGGGCAGGGTCTGGGTGGTCCCGGGCAGGTTCCCGGCGAAGGTGATGGTGGCGCCGAACTCGCCGAGCGCGCGCGCCCAGGTGAGGGCCGCGCCCGCGGCGAGTCCCGGGGCGACCATGGGCAGGGTGACGGTGAGGAACACGCGTACGGGGGAGGCGCCTAGGGAGGCGGCCGTCTCCTCGTAGCGGGGCCGCAGTCCGCCCAGGGCGCCTTCCAGGCTGATGACCAGGAACGGCATGGCGACGAAGGTGGCGGCGACGACGGCGCCTGAGGTGTGGAAGGGCAGGGTGACGCCGAAGGTGCGTTCCAGCCAGGGGCCGAGGAGGCCGCGCCGTCCGAAGGCGAGCAGCAGTGCCACGCCGCCGACCGTCGGCGGCAGCACCATGGGGAGCAGGATCAGGGAGCGGACGAGCGCCTTGCCGGGGAAGGACACGCGGGCGAGCAGCCAGGCGAGGGGGACGCCGAGCAGCAGCGAGAGCCCCAGGGCCCAGAAGGACACCAGGAGGGAGAGCCGTAGCGCTTCGACGGTGGCGGGGGAGCCGAGGTGACCGGCGAGTTCGGCCCACCGGGTCCGTACGAGGACGCCGACCAGGGGCAGGGCGAGGAACGCCACGGCGAGGAGCGCGGGCACGACGAGCGCGACGGGCGGGCGGGCTCCGGGCGTACGGCGGACGCCTGGTCGTTTCATCTGCTGCCCCGGAGAGGTAGGGAGGGAGGGTCGGTCCTGCGGGAGGCCCGCAGGAGGCAGGGAACCAGATGGGGGCGCCGGGTTCCCGTACCGCCTCCGGCATCGGACCGGACCGGCCCTCGGGTCACGGCTTCTGGAAGCCCGCGTCCTGGAGGATCTTCTGCGCCTCGGGCGAGGAGAGCCAGGCGACGAAGGCGGCGGCCGCCTCGGCGTGCGCGGATTCCTTGACGGTGGCGGCGGGGTACTCGGCGACGGCGTTCTGTGCGTCGGGGATCGCGACGGCGTCGACCTTGTCCTTGGCGCTCTCGGCGTCGGTCTCGTAGACGAGACCGGCGTCGGCTTCGCCCAGCTCGACCTTGCTGAGGACGGCGCGGACGCTGGGCTCCTCGGAGACCGGTTTCACGGCGATGTGCTGGGCGTCGAGGATCTTCCGGCTGTACTTGCCCGCAGGGACCTCGGGCGCGGCGAGGACGACCTTGAGCTTGGTGTCGGCGAGGTCCTTCAGTGCGTCGACCTTGAACGGGTTGCCCTTGGCGGTGGCGATGACGAGCCGGTTCCTGGCGATGACCGTCGGGGTGCCGGTGTCGGCCTTGACCTTGTCCATGCTCTTGGTGTCGGCGGTGACCAGGGCGTCGGCGGGGGAGCCCTGGGCGATCTGCGCGACGAGTTCCTGGGAGCCGGCGAAGGAGAAAGTGATCTTCGTGCCGGGGTGGGACTTCTCGTAGGCGGCCCCGGCGGTCTCGAACACATCGGTGAGGGAAGCCGCCGCGAGCACCGTGAGCTGCGCCTTGGGCGCGGAGCCGGTGGTGCCCTTCGTGCTGTCGTCCTTGGCGTCGTCGTTCCCGCAGGCGGCGAGCGGGACGAGGAGGGCGGCGGTCAGAACGGCGGCGGCGGTACGGCGTCCGGCCGGGGCGAGGGACATGGGGGTCGACTCCTTGGGGACGAGGGAGGAGGCACGCGCCGGGGCGCACTCCCCCGACCTTCGCATGTGCGACACCGTAGGCGGATAAGGCTCTTATCTGCAAGAAGCCCAGGGCGGTCGCCCTGGTGAATGAGAGGGAATGAGGGAGGGGAGGGAGGGGAGGGAGGGGTGCGGGCCCGGCGTACGGGTGGGTTCCGCCCGACGTGGTGCCGGACGGAGCCCACCCGTACGCGGTGCCCGGGGTCTCAGCGCGCCGTCTCGCGTCGGAAGGCCGCGCGGGACCAGAAGTAGCCGAGGAGGGTGAGGCCCGTGCACCAGGCCAGGGCGGTGATGCCGTCGGTGCCGATTTCCGTGCCCAGGAGCAGTCCGCGCAGGGTCTCGTTGATCGAGGTGAAGGGCTGGTACTCGGCGAACCAGCGCAGGGCCGTCGGCATGGAGTCCGGGGTGACGACCGCGCTGCCCAGGAACGGCAGGAACGTCAGCGGGAGCGGGGCGTTGCTCGCGGATTCGACCGTCTTGGCGCCCATGCCCATCGCGGCGGACAGCCAGGCCATGCCGAAGGCCAGGAAGAGGAGCAGACCGAGGGCCGCGAGCCATTCGACGGGGGTCGCCGAAGGGCGGAAGCCGATCGCGAGGGCCACGCCGGTGACCAGGACGAGGACCGCCGCGACCTGGATGACGCTGCCGAGGACATGGCCGGTGAGGATCGCGCCCCGGGAGATCGACATCGTACGGAAGCGCTTCACGATCCCTTCCGTCATGTCGCTGCACACGGACACCGCCGTCGCGACGGCGCCCGAGGTCGCGGACATCACGATGATGCCGGGCACCAGGTAGTCGACGTAGTCGCCGCCCACCGCGATGCCGTCGCCGATCGCGCCGCCGAAGACGTACACGAAGAGGAGCAGCATCAGCAGGGGCATCACGATGATCGAGATCGTCATCGACGGATAGCGCTGCATGTGCCGGAGGTTGCGGCGCAGCATCGTCATCGCGTCGCGCAGGGCGTACGAGCGGGTGGCGGCTCGCGCCGGGACGGTGGTGCTCATCGGTCCGACTCCTTCGAAGCGCTGGGAACGGTGGGTACGGCGTGCACGGCGGGGGCGGGCCGGGCGTGGCCGGTGAGCGTGAGGAAGACGTCGTCGAGGTCCGGCGTGTGCACGGTGAGCGACTCGGCCTCGACCCCGGTGGTGTCGAGGACGTCCAGGACGGCGCGGAGCCCCGCGATCGATCCGTCGCCGGGGATCTGGAGGGTCAGCGACTCGTCGTCGCGGGTGGCGACGCCGAAGATTCCGGCGGCTGCGGAGAGCCGGGCCTCGTCGGCGAACCGGAGGAGGACATGGCCGCCCGGGATCAGTCGCTTCAACTCCCTTGCGGTGCCCTGGGCGACGATCCCTCCGTGGTCGAGTACCGCGATGTGGTCGGCCAGTTGGTCGGCCTCCTCCAGATACTGCGTGGTGAGGAAGATGGTCACGCCCTGCTCCGTGACCAGGTTCCGGATCAGCTCCCACATCACCCGGCGGCTGCGCGGGTCGAGACCGGTGGTCGGCTCGTCGAGAAAGATGATCCGGGGGTCGCCGACCAGGGTCATCGCCAGGTCGAGCTTGCGGCGCATGCCGCCGGAGAAGGCCGCGACGTTCGTCCGGGCGGCCTCGGTCAGTTCGAACCGCTCCAGGAGCCCGGCCGCGCGCCGTCGGCCTTCGGCGCGCGGGAGATGGTGCAGGTCGGCCATGAGGAGCAGGTTCTCCTCTGCGGTCAGGAGACCGTCAACCGCAGCGAACTGCCCGGTGACGCCGATGAGTCGACGTACTGCGCCGGGGTCCTTCGTCATGTCGTGGCCGCCGACGCGGACTTCGCCCGCGTCGGGCGCGATCAGGGTGGAGAGGATCTCCACCGTGGTGGTCTTGCCCGCCCCGTTGGGGCCGAGGAGGGCGAAGACGGTGCCCTCGGGGATCCGCAGGTCGATGCCGTCCAGCACCACCTTGTCGCCGTACGACTTGCGCAGTCCGCGCGCGGAGATCGCGACGGCACGGGTGGCGGTGGCCGCCGTGGACACGGAATTCATGAGTGCGGGCCCTTTCGGAGGGGTGAACGTGCGGGAGTGCGTACGTACGCCGGAGTGGCCGCCGGTGCGGGGTACGGGGTACGGGGTACGGGGTACGGGGGCGCGGGGTGGGGCGGTGCGGGCTCGTGAAGGGGGGAGTGGAAAGGGGGGCCCGGCGGGCCCTGGCCGGAGCGGTGGCCCCGGCCGGAGCGGTGGGCTCGGGCGGGGCGCTGTCGCGGTACCGGGCCGGGCCGTGCCGGGCGCGCCGGAATGGGCTGGGCGTGCCGCGCCGGGTCTCATGCCGGGTGCGGCGAAGGGCGCGGGGGCGCGGGCCGTCAGGGGTCAGGAAGCCCACGGGGCACGCGGCAAGGTCGATCGGCGGGGGCCGTCGGATCAGGCGGGAGCCATGCGGCTCGACAGGGGATACGGAGTATCAGGACCTCGGCCACCAGGCTGCCGGGCTGTTGGACCGCTGGGCCCACCAGGTCACCGGGCTGCTGGACCGCTGGGCCCCATCAGGTCGCCAGGTCGCCAGGTCGCCAGGTCGCCAGGTCATCGGGTCGCGAGGTCGTTGGGTCACCGGGCTGTGGGACTACTGGGCCCACCAGGTCACCAGCCCCCTGGCCGTCAGGCCCTTGAGGGCGTCAGGTCATCGGGCCACCAGGCCGGGCAGGCCACCAGGGACACCAGGGCCATCGAGGCCATCAAGGCCACCAAGGTCATCGGATCATCGCTTCAAGTCGGCCTCTCAGGCCCGTGCAAGTCGGCCTTCAGGCCCGGCGGATCACGATGTCGCCCACGCTCGTGCGGCCCCGGACCTCGGCCGTCTCGGTGGACTGCCCCGGGCCGTCCGCCGGTCCCAGTTCGTTGCGGACGCGGCCCATCTTGGAGCGGACGTCGAGCCAGGCCGCCGTTCCCTCGGCGATGCCGACCTCGAGACCGCCCACGGAGGAGTCCAGGGTGATCTTGCCTCGGACCACCTCGTCGACGCGGATGGCGCCACTGGCCGTCTTGGCGGTGACCGAGGACTCCGCGCGGATGACGGTGATGGGGCCGTTCGACGAGTTCACCCGCAGCTCGCCGGTGATCTCGCCGATGACGGTCTCGCCGTTGAGGTTCTTGACCGTGGCGTCGCCGCCGATCCGGCCGACCCGGACCCGGCCCGAGCCCTGGATGTCGGCCTCGCCCGCGACGCCGTCCACCATGATGTCGCCGTGCGGGGTCTTCAGCCGTACGCTCGCGGCCTCCTCCAGATGGATGTGACCGGTGGCGGTCGTGAGCCGGCAGTCGCCGAACCGGCCCTCCGCGATCAGGTCGCCCAGACCCGAGGTGCCGGTCAGGTCCGACCCGGCGGGCAGGTGGACGGTGACGTCGATCAGCCCGTACTTGCCGAACGGGGGGCGCTTCCGGGGGCCCTTGACGAGGAGTTCGCGGCCCGTGCAGGTGACCTTGGTCTCCTCGGCTGCCTGGATGTCCAGCTTCCTCGCGGGGTCGCTCGGTGCCACGTCGACCACGGTGTCGGTGCGCTCGCCCGCGATGACCCGGATCCTGCCGATCCCGATCTCGACGGTGGCGGAGAGGGGCTCGGGAGTGTCGAAAGTAGGCATGACGGTGCCGTCCCTTGGATGAGTGAAGGTGAGGTGCCTGGATACGACGGTGATGACCGGTGATCACCGGCCGTGCCGCTGCCGCTGGTGGAGCGGCTAGCGGACCCAGCCGGTGAAGCCCTGGCCCGCCGTCGTGCTCTTCGTGCTCGCCGTGCCGCTCCGGCCCCGCTCCGTCGTGGACTCAAGGGCGGTGGCCACCGCCCGTACCAGCCAGGCGTTGATCGAGAGGCCCTCGCGGCTCGCGGCCTCCTCGACGCGCAGCTTGAGCTGGGCAGGGGGCCGGAAGCTGATACGGGTGGGGGTGCCCTCCTCGGCTTCCACGGGGGCCGGGGCCGGGGTCCGCGCGGGGGCAGGGTCCGCCTCGGCGAAGGAGTCGGCGGCCGGCGGCGGGGTGACCACGAACTCGGGGTCGAGACCACGCAGTCGTACGTCGACCGAACCGGGCGCGAGATCGCGGGTGACCTCGTTCATCGCGTCCGACAGGGCGCCGAGCAGGGTCAGCCGGATCGCCGATTCGAGCGGGCCGGTGAGCCGCTCGGCCAGGAGACGGGCTTCCTCTCCGCCAGCCTCGGCTGCCACGCCGAGTTCATGGCGAAGACTGTCAACGTACGGGGTGAGGTCCATGGCTCAAGAATGACACCACGATGGCGCCATGGCAAGAGGAATGGCGCCAGGGAGTGCCGGGGGGGTGTCGGAGGGTGCCAGGGGGTGGCCGTAGCGGTGCCATTTGGGGGAGAGTGGGGGCTTTCCGGAGGTGGCGCCATGCTGGCCGCCTTGGTGTCATGGTGACCACTGTGGCGCCATAGGGGTCACCATGGCGTCAGAGCGGCCCGTACGGACTCACCCGACGTGGACGTGCGGCCGGAGCGACCGGTCCGGCTCCGCCTCGCGCAGGACCTCGCGGGTGACGGGGGCGATCTCGCCCTGGCCGAAGAGGAAGAAGCGGAGGAAGTTGGCGAAGGGGTTGCCCTCGGTCCACTCGAAGTAGATGTGCGGCTGGGCGCCGGTGAGGTCCCGGGCGTGCAGCAGCAGGGCCGCGAGCGCGTTCGGGACCGAGGACGACTCCACCGTGAGGACGCGATAGCGCTCGTGCAGTACCTCGCCCCGTACGGTGAGACCCGCCTCGAACTCCGAGGGGTCGGTGACGGTCACCTCGACGAAGACGAGGTCCTCCACGGCCGTGAGGCCGTTGTCGACGCGGATCTGCTCGATCTTGTCGCGGTACTCGGCGGCGTCCCGCATGCCCGGTTCGTTGGCGATGAACCTCGGCGTACGGCGGGAGACGTCCTGGATGAACCGCTCGGCCAGGGCGTCCAGCTCGACATGGGTGACCCGCAGCTCGAAGGCGCGTCCGAGGCGGGAGAGCAGGGAGATGAGGATGATGCCGGCGATGAAGCAGGCGCCGATCTTCACACCGTCCGGACGCTCGATCACATTGACGACGGTGGTGTAGAGGAAGACGGCCGAGATCGCGGCGAAGCCCACGGCCCAGCGGCGCTGTCCGGCCTTGCGGGAGGCGATGGTGACGGCGATGGCGGCCGAGCAGATCAGCACGAGGACACCGGTGGCGTACGCCCCGCCCTGCGCGTCCACGTCGGCGTCGAAGATCCAGGTCACCAGGAAGGCGACCAGGGTGAAGACGAGGACCATGGGCCGGACGGCGCGGGCCCAGTGCGGGGCCATGCCGTACTTCGGCAGGTAGCGGGGCATCAGGTTGAGGAGCCCCGCCATGGCGGACGCGCCCGCGAACCAGAGGATGGCGATGGTGGCGACGTCGTAGACGGTGCCGAAGGTGTTGCCCAGGTAGATGTGGGACAGATAGGCCAGCGCGCGCCCGTTGGCCTGCCCGCCGGAGCGGAACTCCTCCGCCGGGATGAGGACGGTGGTGATGAAGCTCGTGCAGATCAGGAACACGCTCATGATCAACGCGGCGGTCGTCAGCAGCTTCTTGGTGTCCCGGATCCGCCCGGTGGGCCGCGCCTCGGTGTCGTCGGGGTCGCCCTTGACGTGCGGCATCACGGCGACGCCGGTCTCGAAACCGGACAGGCCGAGCGCCAGTTTGGGGAAGACGAGCAGGGCCACGCCGACCATGGCGAAGACATTGCCGTGCTCCGCCGTCAGCGCGGCGGTCCAGTCGGTGACGACATGGCCCTCGGTGAGGACGTGCCAGAGGCCGGTGACCACGACGACCGCGTTCAGGGCGAGATAACCGCCGACGAGGGCGACGGCCACGCCGATCGCCTCCAGGAAACCCTTCAGGAAGACGGCGCCGAGCAGGGCGATCAGGACCATGGTGATCAGCATCTGCTTGTCCCGCAGGGCGTCCGCCAGATGCGGGTTCTCCACCAGGTGGGTGGAGGCGTCGGCGGCGGACAGGGTGATCGTGATGAGGAAGTCCGTCGCGGCGAAGCCCAGCAGGGTGAGGACGAACAGCTTGCCCTTCCAGAAGGACAGCAGCCGCGACAGCATCGCGATCGACCCCTCGCCGTGCGGGCTCTCCTCGGCCACCCGCCGGTAGACCGGCAGCGCGCCGACGAGCGTCACGAGGACGAGGACGATCGTGGCGACGGGGGAGAGGAGCCCGGCGGCCAGCGCGGCGATGCCCGGCTGATAACCGAGGGTCGAGAAGTAGTCGACGCCCGTCAGACACATCACCCGCCACCAGCGCTGACCGTGACGCCCGGCGTCCGGGTCGGGCTCGGCGGGCCGGGAGGGCCTGCCCTTGCCCATGTCGGAGAGCCCCTCCAGCATCCACGCGCGCAATCGCCCGGAGCGCGTACGCGTGTCGTGTGTGGCGGCCATGGGGTGCTCCTGGGTGCTGCTCGGCAAGGACTTCGGCAAGGGATTCCGGCAAGGGAATTTCGGCCATCGAACGGATGGCCGAGTCAGCCTAAGCAGCCCTGAAGGCACCGATCCGGCCCCCGGCGTCAGGGAAGCGTCAAGATCCCCCCGACGGACGTCGGATGCCTCACACCCGCAGGTCCGTACAGGTCGGGGGCCGGTGCCGGAGCCGCCGCTCAGGGCCGGTAGACGAGCTCCAGGAGTACGGCGGAGATGAGCAGCCAGGCCCCGGCGCCGAGCAGCCATATGCTCTCGGCCACCGCCCCGAGCCCACTGCCGGCGACGGCGCCCAGGGCGAGCACCGTCGAGACACGGCGCACCCGACGATCGGCACGCATCCGTCCTGCGAGTCGGCTCATGGGGTGACTGTAGGGCGTGCGGGGCAGGTCCGGGTGGAGGCGGGGTGAAGTCCTCTCTCCTCCGGCCCGACGGGCGGGGCGCACACGGCCGGTTCGCTCCATGCCGTGACGGTGTCCATGCGAGACTTCCCGGCATGAGCCCCCGCCGTGCCGGACGTAGAGCCCTGCTGGTCACAGGAACACTGTCGGCCGTACTCGTCCTTGCGGCCTGCGATTCCGGCGGGGGAGCCGAGTCCGCCGGAGACGTCACGAACTTCGTGACCAGCCGGGAGAGCGGAATCGCCACCGTCCCCGAGAACAGGCGAGTGGCGGCCGGGAAGCTGGCGGGCGAGACGCTGCACGGCGAGCGGTGGGACGTCGCCGACCTCAAGGGGAAGGTCGTCGTGCTGAACGTCTGGGGGTCCTGGTGTCCGCCGTGCCGGGCGGAGGCCCCGCACTTCGCCAAGGTCGCCCGGGAACTCAAGCCGAACGGCGTGGAGTTCGTCGGGATCGACACCCGGGACTTCGACAGGCAGCCCGCGGTGGCCTTCGAGGAGGAGGCCGGGATCTCGTACCCGAGTCTCTACGACCCCTACGGCAAGCTGATCCTCCACGGATTCCCCAAGGGCACCCTGCTCCCCAACGGCATCCCCTCGACGGTCGTGCTGGACCGCGAGGGCCGGATCGCCGCGCGGGCGCTCCAGGCGCTCGACGAGGAGAAGCTCCGTTTCCTGGTCGATCTGGTGGCCGCCGAGAAGTGACCCCGGCCGACCGTCGCCGCCGACGGTCGATCCAGGGCACGCCGCCGCACCTCGCCCGCCCCGCCGCGCACCCCGCCGGGAGAGCCGGGGCGCCCTCCCGGCGGCCCACGGCCACGTAGTCCCTCTGCCCGCCCCAGGGTCACGCCGCGCCGACGGTCCACCCATCGGCTCGTGGACGCTCCCCCCTGCCCCTGCCCCTGCCCCGGCTCGCGGAACCTCTCCCGTCCGCCCCCCACGCTCGCCTTTCCCGGATATATGCGCTAGAACATAGCTACCAAGACCGGAGGATCCGGTTCCCGGAAGGAGAGACCCGTCATGCGCGAGCACGGTCCGACCGCCGCCGCCCCCTGCTGCACCCCCTCGTCCGGGCGGGGGGCGCCCGTCCTCGCGACGCCCCTTCCGGCGCCGTCGGCGCCCGGTTCCCCGCAGGGGTCCGCGCCCGTCACGGACGGCATGGTGCTGCTGTCCGGTGGCGAGTTCCTGATGGGGGCGGAGGACGCCGAGGGGTTCCCGTCCGACGGTGAGGGGCCGGTGCGCGCGGTACGGCTCGAACCGTTCCGCATGGACGTCCACGCCGTCACCAACGAGCGGTTCGCCGCCTTCGTCGACGCTACCGGTCACGTCACCGACGCCGAGCGGTTCGGCTGGTCGTACGTCTTCGCCGGGTTCCTGCCCGCCGCCCTGCGCAAGGGGGCCGGGCGTCCCGAGCGGACGCCGTGGTGGTGCGGGGTGGACGGAGCCGCCTGGAACCGCCCCGAGGGCCCGGGAAGCGGTCTCGACGGGCGAGCCGACCACCCCGTGGTCCACGTGTCCTGGAACGATGCCGCCGCCTACGCCTCCTGGGCAGGGAAGCGGCTGCCGACCGAGGCGGAGTGGGAGTACGCGGCCCGAGGCGGTCTTGAGGGCCGGCGCTACCCGTGGGGCGACGAGCTGGACCCGGACGGCACCTACCGCTGCGACATCTGGCGCGGCACCTTCCCGTCGAAGAACACGGCGGCGGACGGCTACCGGGGCACCGCCCCCGTCGACGCCTTCGAGCCCAACGGGTACGGCCTGTACAACATGGCGGGCAACGTCTGGGAGTGGTGCGCCGACTGGTGGGCCACCGACCACCCCGCCACCCGCCCCCTGGTGGACCCGCGCGGACCCGCCACCGGCCGCGACAAGGTCATCAAGGGCGGCTCCCACATGTGCCACCGCTCCTACTGCAACCGCTACCGTGTGGCCGCGCGCAGTGCCAACACCCCCGACAGCACCAGCGGCCACGCGGGCTTCCGCTGCGTCGCCTCCGCATGACGGGACCGTACGGCGCGCGACATCGGGATGAACCCCAGGTTCATAAGTACCAACGAACATAGGTAGCGCTGATGCAACTCGACTACGTGATCCTCGGAGTGCTCACCCTGCGCCGTCTGTCCGGCTACGACCTGCGTCGCTGGATGGCCGGCCCCGGCCGCTTCATCGGATACGACGTCCAGTTGCCGCAGATCTACCGCAAGCTCGCCCGGCTCGTCGAGGACGGCAAGGTCACCTTCGACATCGACCCGCGCGAGGGCAGGCCCGACGCCAAGGTGTACCGGCTCACCGAGGAGGGCCGTCAGGCCTTCCTCGCCTGGGCCCGCTCGCCCTTCGAGCCCTCCCCCCGCCCCCGGGACCCCGAGTTCACCCTGCGCTTCGTCTTCGCCGGTCAGGTCAGCCCCGAGATCGCCCTCGACATCGTGAACACCGAACTGGCCTACCGCGTCGCCCAGCGCCCCGCCGTGCCCTCCCTGCCCTTCCCCGACAAGTACGAACCCCAGATCCCCGAACTCGACGAGGTCTGGATCGAAGAGGTCCACACCATGGCCCACGAGCGGGGCTACAGCCACGGAGCCTCGTACATCGCCTGGCTCGAACTCGTCAAGGCCCGTCTGGAGAGGCGCCTCGGCGTCCGCTGAGCCGCCCGCGCCCCGGCCACCGCCGAGCCCGCCACCCGCGTGCCCGGCCACCGCCACCCCGCGGCCCCGCGCTCCCCGGCCACCGCCGAGCCGCCGCCCTCCACCCGCCTCCGGCTTCGAGTCATCCGGAAACGACCGGTCGCCCGGCCTCCCCGCCGAGCCGCACCGGTGAAGTCCCCTGCCCGAAACCCGTATCACCGGAGCCTCGGAGTCGCCATGCGCATCATCTACGTCGACGTGGACACCCTCCGCGCCGACCACACCACCCCCTACGGCTACCACCGCCCCACCACCCCGAACTTGCAGAAGCTCGCCGACAAGTCGGTCACCTTCGACCGCTACTACTGCTCGGACTCGCCCTGCCTGCCCTCTCGTACGGCCCTCACCAGCGGCCAGTTCGGCATCACCAACGGGGTCATCGGGCACTTCGGGGCCGCCGCGCAGTTCCGGCTCGACTCCGGACACGGCCCCGAGCCCGACCGCCCGCTCCTCGGCCAGTTCCTCGGCTGGGGCGGCCACTACACCGCCGCCGTCTCCGTCTTCGCCGAGCGCCACCGCGCGTACTTCTTCCACGGCAACTTCCGCGAGTCCATCCGCGCCACCGACCGCCTCGGCGACGAAGCGGCCGAGGACGTCAACCGCGCGGCCGTCGACTGGCTCAAGCGCCACGCCGACGAGGACGACTGGTATCTGCACCTCACCTACTGGGACCCGCACACCAACTACGTCCAGCCCGTCGAGTGGACCGAGAAGATGGCGGCCTCGGGACCCGTCCAGGAGTGGCCCGACGAGGAGACCATCGCCTCCCACGCCGAGATCTACGGCCCGCGCAGCGCCCTCGACCTGCACTACTCCCTGGTGGGCGGCGGCCGTTCACCCGTCCCGCACAACATGCCCGACGCCATCCGCTCCCGCGCCGACTTCGAGCACCTGATCAACGGCTACGACGGGGCGATCCACTACTGGGACCACCACTTCGGCCGCCTCATGGAAGCCCTGGAGGAACTGGGCATCGCGGAGGACACCGCCGTCATCGTCAGCGCCGACCACGGCGAATCCTTCGGCGAGCAGGGCTCGTACGCGGAACACGGCCTGGCCAACGAGCCCACCCACCGGGTGCCGCTCATCATGTACTGGCCCGGCGTCACCGACCGACTCCCCGAGGAGGCACGCCGCAACGACGCCCTCCTGTACCACATCGACCTCGCCCCCACCCTCTGCGACCTGCTGGAACTCGGCCCCGCCCCGGCGGGCTGGCAGGGCGAGTCCTTCGCCCCCGCCGTCCGCGGCGATGTCATCGAGTCCCGCCCCTACCTCGTCCTCGGCCACGGCGCGCACACCTACCAGCGGGCCGTCCGCACCCGCGACCACCTCTACGTCCGCACCTACCACCCCGGCTCCTTCCGCGCCGAGTGGGAACAGCTCTTCCACGTCACCGAAGACCCCCACCTGACCCGGGACCTGCTCGCCGAAGAGCCGGAACTCGCCGCCACCATGCGCTCCCACCTGGCCGAATGGCTGCACGAGTACGCCGGGAAGCCGGGCTGCCTGCCCGACCCCATGCAGGCCACCCTCCAGACCGGGCCCACGTACTACTCCGATCCCGTGCACTACGCCCGGCACCTCAGGGAGACCGGCCGCGCCCATCTCGCCGAGGACCTCGAAGCCCGGCTCGCGCATCTGAACATCCCGGTCTCCTGGCACGCCCCCGACCGCCCCCGCACGGTCGAACTCGCGGCCCGCTGGGCGGCCCTCCTCCAGACCCGCGACGAACGCGTGGTCGAGAAGGGCTGACCCGCCCCCGCCCGACCCGGCGAAAAGCCGCCCGGACCCAGCACGAGACCGCGCGTTTCCAGCACGAGACCGCCCGGACCGAGCACGAGACCGCGCGGACCCAGCACAGCCCCGCGCCGAACCACCGCAAGAGAGGTGCCCCATGTCCTCCCGCCCCAACTTCGTGATCTTCATGCCGGACCAGCTGCGCGCCGACGCCGTCGGCGCCTTCGGCAACCCGCACGTCAGCACCCCGCACATCGACGCCCTCGCCGCCGGCGGGACCCGCTTCACCAACGCGTTCGTCCAGCACCCGGTGTGCTCGCCCAGCCGCGCGTCCATCCTCACCGGCTGGTACCCGCACACCGCGGGCCACCGCACCCTCACCCATCTGCTCAAGGAACACGAGCCGAACCTGCTGCGCATCCTCAAGGACTCCGGCTACCACGTGGCCTGGGCGGGCTACCGGGGCGACACCTTCGCCCCCGGCGTCACCGAGGCCAGCGCCCACGAGTACGGCTTCGCCACCCCGCCGAACGTCTTCCAGGAGAAGGACTACCCCGACGGCGTCTGGTCCCGGCTCTTCTACCGGGGCGAGGTGTCGGGCGAGGGACGGATCGACCACGACGAGGCGGCGACCCGCAGCGCGGAGCGGTGGCTCGCCGATCCGCCCGAGCAGCCGTGGGTGCTCTTCGTCCCGATGGTCGCACCGCACTGCCCCTTCCAGGCGGAGGAGCCCTGGTTCTCGCAGTGCGACCGGGACGAGATGCCCGACCCCACGCCCCCCGGCGACCCGGCGCGCGAACCCCGCTACATGGCGGCCATCCGCGAGCGGTACGGCCTCGGGGAGGTCACCCCCGAGCAGTGGCGCGAGGTCAAGGCCACCTACTACGGCATGATCGCCCGGCTCGACGACCAGCTCGGCCGGGTGATGAGCGCGGTCTCCGCCGCCGGGGCGGCCGACGACACCGTGACCCTCTTCTTCGCCGACCACGGCGAATACCTCGGCGACCACGGCCTGATCGAGAAGTGGCCCTCGGCCATGCACGACTCCATCACCCGCGATCCCCTGATCATCAGCGGCGCGGGCTTCGCGGGCGGCGGGGTCTGCGATTCCATGGTGGAGATGATCGACGTCCTGCCCACCATCCTCGAACTCGCCGGAGCCGAGGCGCCCCACCGGCACTTCGGCCGCAGCCTGACCCCGCTCCTGGCCGACCCGTCCGCCGAGCACCGCCGGTACGCCTTCACCGAGGGCGGCTTCACCGTGGAGGAGGAACCGCAGCTGGAGCGCCCCTCGTTCCCGTACGACCGCAAGGGCGACCTCCAGCACGAGGACCCGACCCTGGTGGGCAAGGCCGTCGCCGTACGGGACCGCGAGTGGACGTACGTCTGGCGGCTCTACGAGGCGCCCGAGCTTTACCACCGGGCGAGCGACCCGGGGGAGCGGGTCAACCTCGCGGGTCTCGGCGAGCACGCCGAGGTCGAGCAGCGGCTGCGCGACGCCCTGCTGCGCTGGATGGTGGAGACCGCCGACGTCATACCGGCCGACCCGGACCCGCGCCTGCCCCGGGTGGACCTGCCCGGGACCGGCACCCGCTAGCGGCACCGGTACCCGCACGAGCGCCCGCCCCTGGAGGAAGACTCCGGGGGCGGGCGCTCGTGCGGGCTTTGAGGAAAGGGCCCTTGGGGAAGAGGGTCGCGGGGGAGAGGGCCGTGGGAGAGAGGGCCGCTCAGGCGCCCGTCGCGCGGGCCGCCGCACGGCCCGCCTGGCGGCCGGTGAACAGACAGCCGCCGAGGAAGGTGCCCTCCAGGGCGTTGTAGCCGTGCGCGCCTCCGCCGCCGAAGCCCGCCACCTCGCCCGCCGCGTACAGCCCCTCGACGGGCCGCCCGTCCCGGCCGAGGGCCCGGGAGTCCAGGTCGGTCTGGATGCCGCCGAGGGTCTTGCGGGTCAGGACGTGCAGCTTCACCCCGATGAGGGGACCGGCGGCCGGGTCGAGGATCCGGTGCGGGGCGGCGGCGCGGCCGAGCCGGTCGCCGAGATAGCGGCGGGCGTTGCGGATGCCCTGGACCTGGGCGTCCTTGGCGAAGGGGTGGGAGATCTGGAGGTCACGCGCCTCGATCTGACGCCGGATCTCCACCGGGTCGAGCAGCGGCTCCTCGGTGAGCCGGTTCATCCCGGCGACGAGCCGTTCCAGAGTGTCCGCCACCACGAAGTCCTCGCCGTGCCGCTTGAACGCCTCCACGGGGGCGGGCGCGCCCTTGCCGACGAGCCGGGAGCGGAGGAAGGCGGCGCGGTCCTTGCCGGTGATGTCGGGGTTCTGCTCCGACCCCGACAGGGCGAACTCCTTCTCGATGATCTTCTGGGTGACGATGAACCACGAGTGGTCGTGCGGGGCGAGATCGGGTGTCGTACGCAGATGGCGCAGGGTGCCCAGGGTGTCGTAGCCGGGCAGACAGGGCACGGGGAGGCGCCTGCCCAAGGCGTCGAACCAGAGCGGGGACGGGCCGGGCAGGACGCGGATGCCGTGGCCGGGCCAGATCGGGTCCCAGTTCCGCAGCCCCTCGGTGTAGTGCCACATGCGGTCGCTGTTGACCAGACGCGCGCCCGCCGCCGCGCTGATGTCGAGCATCCGTCCGTCGACATAGGCGGGGACGCCCGTGACCATCCGGGTGGGCGGGGTCCCGAGGCGGTCGGGCCAGTGGCGGCGCACGAGGTCGTGGGCGGCGCCGATGCCGCCGCTGGCGACGACGACCGCCTGCGCGGTGAGCGTGAACTCGCCGGTCACCTCCCGGTTGGTGGCCACGCCGCGCGGGGAGTGGTCCTCGGCGAGCAGTGCGCCCCGTACGCCCGTGACGGCGCCGTCCGTCACGAGGAGTTCGTCGACGCGGTGGCGGTGGTGGAAGACGAGCCGGCCCGCGGCCGCCGCCTCCCGGGCGCTGTGCGCGAAGGGGGCGACGACACCGGGGCCGGTGCCCCAGGTGACGTGGAAACGGGGGACGGAGTTGCCGTGTCCGTCGGCGCGCAGGTCCCCGCGCTCGGCCCAGCCGACGGTGGGCAGGAAGGAGAGGCCGTGGCCGGTGAGCCAGGAGCGTTTCTCCCCGGCGGCGAACTCGACGTAGGCGCGGGCCCATTGGACCGCCAGGGCGTCCTCGTCGTCGAGCCGGTCGAACCCGGCGCTGCCCCGCCAGTCGCTCCAGGCGAGGGCGAGGGAGTCCCGGACGCCCATGCGGCGCTGTTCGGGGGAGTCGACGAGGAAGAGCCCGCCGAACGACCAGTGGGCCTGGCCGCCGAGGTCCGCCGGGCCTTCCTGGTCGACGAGGGCGACGCGCCGCCCCCGTGAGGTGAGTTCGTGCGCGGCGACCAGGCCCGCGAGCCCGGCTCCGACGACGATGACGTCGGCGTCCATGGAACGTGTCTCCTTCGTGACGTCCGCCGCCGGAGAGGGGCGGAGCGCGGGGGTGCCGGGGGACCGGCCGTCGGGTTCCCTGCCCCGGCGTGCGGTCCCCCGGCGTTCGAGGGGTGCGGGTCAGCCCGTGACGGTCAGCTCGGTGGAGAGCGTGAGCGCGGTCGCGTGGTGCGCGGCGTGGACGGTGTAGCTGCCGGGAAGCGTCCGCCAGGAACCGTCGGCGGTGTCCCAGACCTGGAACGCCCGCTCGGGCAGTGCGACGGTCGCCTCGGCGCTCTCGCCGGGACCGGCGGTGACGGAGGCGAAGCCCGCGAGCCAGCGCTCGGGCCGCGCCGGGCCGTCGGCCGTCGCGGGGTCGGCGGGAGCGACGTACAACTGGACGACGGAACGGCCCTGGCGGTGCCCGGTGTTGCGGAGCCGGACCCGTACGGTGCGGGCGTCGACGGTCTCGATCCGCTCGTGCTCCCAGTCGGTGTAGCCGAGCCCGAAGCCGAAGGGGTACGCGGGTGCGGCCGGGTGGCGCTGCCAGGCGCGGTAGCCGATGAACCCCTCCTCCTCGTACGGGAGGACGCCCTCGTGCGGGGTGACCCGGTGGACGGGGGCCTCGTCGAGACGGCCGGGCCAGGTGGTGGGGAGCCTGCCGGAGGGCTCATCGCGCCCGAGCAGGACGTCGGCGAGGGCGGCGCCGCCCTGCTCGCCGGGGAACCAGGTGAGCAGGATCGCGGCGACGTCCTCGCGCCACGGCATCTCGACGGGCGCGCCCGCGTTGACCACGACGACGGTACGGGGGTTGGCGGCGGCGACCCGGGCGACCAGTTCGTCCTGCCGTCCGGGCAGCCGCAGGGAGGTGCGGTCGAAGCCCTCGCTCTCCACGGTCTCCGTGGTGGCCACGACGACGACCGCGGTGTGGGCGGCGGCGGCAGCGGCCACGGCCTCCTCGATCAACTCCTCGTCCTCGCCGACGGGTTCGCGGTGGGCGAGCCCGAAGGTGACTCCGCGCAGGGAGCCGTACTCCATCTTCGGGGTGGCGGCGAGGAGGCTGATCTCGACGGGCTCCCCGGCGGTCAGGTCCACGGTGCCGCGCGGGACCGGGGGGCCGGTGATGACGGCCAGCGGGTCGGCGTCGGCGGGGCGGTGGATCCCGTCGTAGAGCGTGGTGTCGCCGACGGTGAGGTGGAAGGCGCCGAGCCCGCGCGTGCCGAACTCGTGCGGTCCGTCGCTCCGGGGGACGAAGGTGCCGGTCAGTTCCACGGTCTCCAGGGCGTCGAAGTCGGCGCCGCCGGGCAGGGTCTCGGCCATCCACCGGATGCGCCCGTCGGGCAGGGGCTGCTCGGCGAGGACGGCGCCGCGCGCGTCCCGCAGGACGGCCCGCAGGGTGAAGCCGTCGGCGGCGGGGGACAGACCGTCGCTGAGGTCGGCGCCCCGCACCCAGGTGAGCGGGGTGCCCTCGGGAAGGGCGGCCCGCAGCCCGTCCAGCGGGGTGACGACGGCGCCGGGGAAGACGGTCGCCGAGCCGCCGCCCAGGATGCGGGCGTGCCGGGCGGCGTGCCCGATGAGCGCGATGCCGTCCGTTCCGGCCGGGTCCTGCGCGAGCGGCAGGACGTCCTGCTCGTTGCGGAGGAGGACGAAGGAGCGGGCGGCGATCTCGCGGGCGCACGCCGTCCCGTCGGCCGGCGCGGGCCGCAGGGCGGCGGGCACGACCGGGGCGGCGCCCGCGAGGAGCCCGAGCCGGGCGGCGAGCAGCAGGACCCGGCGGGCGGCGGCGTCGACGGTCTCCTCGGCCACCGTGCCCGCGCGGACGGCGGCGGCGAGCGCGGGACCGAAGACCGTGCTGGGGCCGGGCATGGCCACGTCCAGACCGCCGTCGATCGCCCGTACGGTGTCGCGGGCGGCCAGCCAGTCGGAGACGACGACGCCGTCGTAGCCCCACTCCTCGCGCAGGACGCCGACCTGGAGGTCACGGTGTTCGGTCATGGTGGGGCCGTTGACCGAGTTGTACGCGGACATCACCAGCCACGGGTTCGCGGCGGCGATGATCTCCTCGAAGGGGGCCAGGTACAGCTCCCGCAGGGTGCGCTCGTCGACGTGGTTGTCGACGGTGAACCGCTCGGTCTCGGCGTCGTTGGCGACGAAGTGCTTGACCGTGGCGGCGACCCCGCCTTCCTGGACGCCGGTGACGTAGCCGGTGCCGATCCGGGCGGTGAGCAGCGGGTCCTCGGAGTACGCCTCGAAGTGCCGGCCGCCCAGCGGGGAGCGGTGCAGATTGACCGTCGGGGCGAGCAGGACGTGGACGCCCTTGCGGTGGGCCTCCTGGGCCAGGACCCGCCCGGCGCGCCTGGCCAGTTCCGGATCCCAGCTCGCGGCGAGCGCGGTGGGGCTCGGCAGCGTCAGCGACGGGTCGTCGGGCGACCAGCCGGAGCCGCGTACGCCGACCGGGCCGTCGGACATGACCAGGGAGGCGAGCCCGATCTCGGGCAGGGCGGGCAGCGACCACAGGTCCTGGCCGGAGAGCAGCCGGGCCTTGGCGTCCAGGTCGAGGCGGGCGAGCGCCGCGTCCACGACGTCCGCGTACGGCCCGGGGGAGGCGTCGGCGTGCGGGGGCGCGAGGGGATCGGTGAGCGGGTCGGTGGGGGTGGCCATGGTGGGGTGCTTTCTCGTCGGGTGCGGGTGCGGGTGCGGGTGCGGGTGCGAGTCCGGGTGTGGGGCGGATGCCGGGGAAGGGGGGGGCTCTTCGGGGGAGGGCTCAGCTGACGGACTTGATCCGCTGGGTGCACACGGCTCCGACCAGGCCGATGACCGCCCCGGCGAGGAAGAAGGCCGCGTAGTTGTCCCCGCCGCCGAGGGCGAGGAAGACCGGGGCGACCACGGGCGCCACCGACTGCGGCAGCACCTGCGCCAGATGGAAGACGCTCATGTCCTTGCCGGTGTCGGCGCGCGAGGGCAGGACCTGGGCGACGAGGGCCAGATCGACGGCGAGGTAGCAGCCGCCCGCGATGCCCGCGAGGGCGGTCGCCGCGAGGTACCAGCCGAGCGACGGGGCGAACGTGGCCAGCACGTGGGCCAGGGCGAGCACGATCGCGGAGAGCAGGACGAAGGGCTTGCGCCTGCCCATCCGGTCCGACAGCGCCCCGAAGACCAGACTGGCCAGGACCACCCCGATGGCGTTCACCAGCAGCGCCTGGAAGACGACACCGCCGATGGAGTCCTCGTCGTACCCGAAGCGGTCCATGAGGAAGTACGTCTGATAGCTGCTCAGGGTCACGTTGCCGAAGCCGACCAGGAAGCGGGAGAGCCACGCCCAGGCGAAGTCGGGCGCCCGGCGCGGGCTGACCCAGTAGGCGCGCAGCAAGGTCCGCCAGGTCATCGGCGGGCGGTCGGCCCGCGCGAGCCGCCGGTCGGGCAGGACCTTCAGGAGTACGCCGGTGCCCACCAGGCAGACCAGGGCGGGGACGAGCAGGGCCAGGGTCAGGTCGGGCAGCAGCGCCTGGACGAGGAAGGCGCCGCCGGCCACGCCCAGCTGGGTGGTGAGACCGACGAGGGCGGCGACCCGGCCGATCTGCGAGGAGGGCACCTGGTCGAGGACGACGGGGTTGAGCCCGGCCAGCAGCGCGTTGAAGGTCAGCTGGGTCAGGGCCCAGGCCACGACGAGCACGGGGACGCTGGAGGCGTTGGCGAGCAGGAGGAGGCTGAGGGCGCCGGAGACGGCACCGGCGGCGATCCAGGGCCGCCGCATCCCGAACCGGCTGGTGGTCCGGTCGGAGAGCAGCCCGAAGACGTTCTGGCCGAGCAGGGCGACGACGGCGCCCGCGGACAGGACGAGGGAGAGGACCCCCGCCTTGTTGTCGGGGGCGATCTGCTGGACGCGCAGGGCGAGCGTGATCTGCGCGGCGGGCAGCAGCGCCAGCCAGGTGCCGAAGTAGGCGCCGGTCAGGGAGGTGATGAAACCGGCCCCGGCCCGGGACGGCACCGGCGGGCCCCCTGGTGCCGCCGGGGTCCCAGGGGTCCCGGGGGTCGCTGGGGCGACACCGCCGACTGCGGGCGCTGCGGGATCGGCCGTGTCCATGAGGACGCCTCCGGGGGATCGGGGTGGTTCGAGGGGGTCCGGGCGGCGGCATGAGGGGCGTACGGCCGCGACGACCGCCCGGAAAGAGCACATGGGCACGTGTCCATTCATGGGTGGACACGTGTCCATGTGGTGTGGCGTCAGACTGGCATGCCTTCCTTGGCCGAAACAAGGGCGGAAGGTGAGATTCTTTTCGGCGGGCCGTAAGATGAGGGAAACGTGATGGACACGTGTCCATCGCTCGATGGGCCCGCTCGCCGAGCGCCCGAGAGGAACCGACCGGACGTGAGCCCCGCCCCGCGCCGCCCGACGAGCGCCGATGTCGCCCGCCTCGCCGGAGTCTCCCGCACCACCGTCTCCTCGGTCCTCAACGACGACCGGTCCCGGCCCATCAGCGAGGAGACCCGCCACCGGGTCCTCGACGCCGTGCGCGAACTCGGCTACACCCCGAACGCCTCCGCACGGATGCTCCGGGCCGGACGCAGCAACATCGTGCTCTTCCCCATGCCGCGCCTGCCGCTCTCGCACGCCCGCACCACGTACCTGGAGATCCTCGACCGGGAGCTGACCGCGCGCGGACTCACCCTGCTCATCCACGGCGACCGCGAGGCGAGCGGAGTCGCCGGGGCGCGCCGCTGGGCCGAGCACCGGCCCGCCGCCGTGCTCGTCGCGGCCGACCGGTGCCCCGAGGAGGCGGTCGACCTGCTCCGGCGCGCGGGCGTCGACCACGTCCTCCTCGAAGCCCGCCGCCCGGTGCCGTACGCGCCGACCGCCGTCCTCGACGGCGTCTCGGTCGCCGAACTCGCCGCCCGCTACCTCCTGGAGCGGGGCCACCGCCGCCTCGCCTGCCTCGTCCCGGGCGGCGACATCGCCGCGTTCGCCCGCGACCGCTTCGACGCCGTGACGAAGGTCGCGGGCGACGCGGGCGTCCCCGTCCAGCGGGTCGACTGCGAACTGACCACCGACAGCCTCGCGCGGGCGGTCGACCTCTGGCGCGACCCGGCGCGCCGACCGGACGCCGTCTACGCGTACAACGACGAGTTCGCCCTCGTCCTCCTCCAGGCACTCGCCGACGCGGGGCTCCGGGTGCCGCGGGACATCGCCGTGGTCGGCACCGACAACCACCCGCTCGGCGCGGCCCTCAGGCCGGGCCTCACCACGACCTATCTCGACCCGGTCGAAGGCGCGGCGGCGGTCGCCTCCGCCATCGAACAGCTCCTCAGGGGCGAGGACCTGTCCCCGGACTTCGCGGAGACCGGCCGCCCGAGGCTCATCCGCCGGGGGTCGGCCTGAGGGGACCGAGGCGGGGCGCCGGGGCGGGACCGGGCCCTACGGGAGACCCGGACTCCCCGACCGGGCCCTACGGGAGACCCGGACTCCCCACGGCCCCCAGGCGGACAGGACCTGTCCGCGAGCCCGAGTAGCGTGCCGCGCATGGCCCCCAAGACGATCCACCCCGTGCTCGGCACCCGCGCCCTGAACCGCGCCACCCTCCACCGGCAGCTCCTCCTGGAGCGGGCCCCCATGGGAGCGGCCGAGGCCGTCGAGCGTCTCGTCGGGCTCCAGGCGCAGAACCCCAAGCCGCCGTACTACGCGCTCGCCGCCCGCCTCGAAGGCTTCCGGCCCGAGGAGCTGTCGGCGCTCATGGAGTCCCGCGCCGTCGCCCGTATCGTCACCCTGCGCTCCACCGTGCACACCCACACCGCCCGGGACGCCGTCGCCCTCCGGCGGCTCGCCCAGACCGGGGCCGTCGACCGGGAGCTGGCCGTCTTCGTCTCCCGCGGCGGCCTCGACGGCGTCGGCCTCGACCGGCTCGCCGCCCGCTCCCGCGCCCTCGTCGAGGAGCGGCCCCGCACCCCCAAGGAACTGCGCGAGGAACTGCTCAAGGAGTGGCCCGAGGCCGACCCGCAGTCCCTCTCCGTCGCCGCCCGCTGTCTGCTCCCCCTCGTCCAGGTCACTCCGCGCGGCCTCTGGCGCCGCTCCGGGCAGGTCTCCCTCACCACCACCGACCGCTGGTTCGACGCCCCGGGGCGGGCAGCCGCCGAACGCGACGCCGCCGTCCCGGCCCCGGAGCGGGAAGCCGCCGGACTCGACGACACCGTCCTGCGCTATCTCGCCGCCTTCGGACCCGCCTCCGTCCGCGATATGCAGACCTGGTGCGGACTGACCGGTCTGAGCACCGCCTTCGAGCGGCTCAGGCCCCGGCTCCTCGTCTTCCGGAGCGAACGCGGCACCGAACTCTTCGACCTGCCCGAAGCGCCCCGCCCCGACGAGGACACCCCCGCCCCGCCCCGCTTCCTGCCCGAGTACGACAACGCGCTCCTCTCCCACGCCGACCGGAGCCGGGTCGTCGGAGCCGAGCACCGCTCCCGTACCTGGAAGGGCAACCAGCCCTACCGCGTCTTCCTCGCCGACGGTTTCCTCGGCGGCATCTGGCACCTGGAGGAGACCCGGCAGCGCACCACCCTGAGCATCGAGCCGTTCGTCCCGGTCGGACGCGCCCTGCGCGCCGCCCTGCTCGCCGAGGCCGAACGGACCCTGCGGCTCACGAACCCCGAGGGCATCCCGTACGACATCCGGTTCACGACCTCCTGAGGCTCTGGTCCCCGGGCCCCGGCACACACGGTCTACGGCAGCGCGCCCGCCCGGCGGGCCGCCGCCACCGCCTCCGTCCGCGTGTGCGCGCCCAGCTTCCGCATCGCCGAGCGCAGATAGCCCTTCACCGTCTCCGGGCGCAGCCCGAGCCGCGCCGCCGCCGTCGCGTTCGTCGCCCCCGACGCCACCGCCGCCAGGATGTCCTTCTCGCGCGGCGTCAGGGCCACCCCGGGGGCGGCGCCGGTCGACCCTGAGGCCGTCTCCAGACGGCCGCAGACCGCGAGGAGCCGTTCCCGCAGATCGGCGTCGGCGACCCGGGGTGCCAGCTCGCGCAGTTCCCCGTACGCCTGCCGCACCTCCTCCCAGGACGGGCCGGTCGGCGGTCCCGGCGGGGACGCGAGCAGGCTGCGGGCCTCGTCGCCCACGGCCAGCGCCTGCTCCACGTCCCGGGCGGCGGCCACCGCCGCGTCGAAGACCCGCTCCCCGATCGGCAGCGACTCGCGCAGCGCCCCGTACAGCACCCCGCGCACCTTCCGGCGGACGACCACGGGCACCGCGACCACCGAGCGCAGCCCCTCCGCCGTCACCGGCCCGTCGTACTCGTGCGTGATGTGGGGCGCCGAGGGGTAGTCCGTCACCGCGCACGGCCGGGACAGGGCCAGGCACTTCCCTCCGAGACCGGAGCCCGTCGAGATCGCCAGGCCCTGGAGCGCCGGGGTCACCGCCCCGTTCAGCTCGGCGATCCGCAGCGCCCGCCCCTCGTGGAGCAGCCCGCCGAAGACGACCGGGAGTCCGGTGGCACGGCGCAGCCGGAGCAGCGCACCCCGCAGTTCCACCGACTCGACGTGCTCACGCACCGCACTCTCCTTCGCCGCCGCGCACCGTTCCCCCAGGGTTCACCCCCGAACGGGGGTGGTGAGACCTGGGTCACTGATTACACGATGTCCGGTACCGGTCCCGCAACGAGGAGGACGCATGACGGACACGAGCGTGACCAGCGCGACGGAGAGGTTCCGGGCCGCCCGGGACTTCCTGCTCCGGCATCGCGAGGACTACGAGACGGCCTACGAGGGCTTCTCCTGGCCCCGGTCGGACCGGTTCAACTGGGCGCTCGACTGGTTCGACGTCATCGCCGAGGGCAACGACAGGACCGCCCTGCACATCGTGGAGGAGGACGGGCGGGAGACCAGGGTCGGCTTCGCCGAGATGTCCGCCCGCTCCAACCGGGTCGCGAACTGGCTGCGCGCCCAGGGCGTCCGCGCGGGCGACCGGATCATCGTGATGCTGGGCAACCAGGCCGAGCTGTGGGAGACCGCGCTCGCCGCGATGAAGCTGCGGGCCGTCCTCATCCCCGCCACCCCGCTGCTCGGCCCCGCCGACCTGCGCGACCGCGTCGAGCGGGGGCGCGCCCGGCATGTCGTCGTGCGCGCCGAGGACACCGCGAAGTTCGACGACGTGCCCGGCACGTACACGCGGATCGCCGTGGGCGGGGACGGGGTGGACTGGCTGGGGTACGAGCACTCCGCCGACGCGTCCGAGGTGTTCGAGCCCGACGGCGAGACCCGCGCCGACGACACCCTGATGCTGTACTTCACCTCCGGCACGACCGCCCGCCCCAAGCTGGTCGAGCACACCCACACCTCGTACCCGGTCGGGCATCTGTCGACGATGTACTGGATCGGTCTCCAGCCCGGCGACGTGCACCTCAACATCTCCTCGCCCGGCTGGGCCAAGCACGCCTGGTCCAATCTCTTCGCCCCGTGGAACGCCGAGGCGACCGTCTTCATCCACAACTACACGCGCTTCGACCCGGCCCGGCTCATGGACGAGATGGACCGCAACGGCGTCACCAGCTTCTGCGCCCCGCCGACGGTGTGGCGGATGCTGATCCAGGCCGACCTGACCCGTCTGAAGACTCCGCCGCGCGAGGTCGTCGCGGCGGGCGAGCCGCTGAATCCCGAGGTCATCGAGTCGGTGCGGCGCTCCTGGGGTGTCACCATCCGGGACGGCTTCGGGCAGACCGAGACCGCCGTGCAGGTCTCCAACAGCCCCGGCCAGCCGCTCAAGGAGGGCTCCATGGGGCGCCCGAGCCCCGGTTTCCGGGTCACCCTGGTCGACCCGGTGACCGGCCGGCCGGACGTCGAGGAGGGCGAGATCTGTCTGGACCTGTCCGCCGCCCCGGTGGGCCTCATGACCGGATACCACGGCGACCCGGAGCGTACGGCGGAGGCCATGGCGGGCGGCTACTACCGCACCGGGGACATCGGCTCGCGGGACGAAGCGGGATATATCTTCTATATCGGACGTGCTGACGACGTATTCAAGGCATCGGACTACAAGATCAGCCCCTTCGAGCTGGAGAGCGCCCTGCTCGAACACGAGGCGGTCGCCGAAGCCGCCGTCGTCCCCGCGCCGGACCCGCTGCGGCTCGCCGTCCCCAAGGCGTACGTCGTCCTCGCGGCGGGCTGGGAGCCCACCGAGGAGACCGCGAGGATCCTCTTCGCGCACTCCCGCGAGGTCCTCGCCCCCTACAAGCGCGTCCGGCGCATCGAGTTCGCCGAACTGCCCAAGACGGTCTCGGGCAAGATCCGGCGCGTGGAACTGCGCCGGCTGACGGCCGAGGGCGGCGGCACCGAGTACGCCGAGGGAGACCTCGCATGACGCTCTCGTACGCCCACGGGGTCTCCACCACCCCGCTCCTCGGCGACACCATCGGGGCCAACCTCGACCGCGCCGTCGCCGCCTGGCCGCAGCGGGAGGCGCTCGTCGACGTGCCGACCGGGCGCCGCTGGACGTACGAGCGGTTCGGCGCGGACGTCGACCGGCTCGCGGGCTCCCTGCTCGGCAGCGGGGTCCGCAAGGGCGACCGTGTCGGCATCTGGGCCGTGAACTGCGCCGAGTGGATCCTCGTCCAGTACGCCACCGCCCGCATCGGCGCCATCATGGTCAACATCAACCCCGCCTACCGGGCCCACGAGTTGGCGTACGTCCTGCGCCAGGCGGGGATCTCGCTGCTCTTCGCCTCGCTCGCCCACAAGACCAGCGACTACCGGGCGATGGTGGAGGAAGTCCGGGGTCAGTGCCCGGAGTTGAAGGAAGCGGTCTACTTCGGCGACCCGGGCTGGGACGCCTTTCTCACCCGCACGCCCGGGGACCTCGTGCCCGAGCCGCTCTCCTGCGACGAGCCGGTCAACATCCAGTACACCTCGGGCACGACGGGCTTCCCCAAGGGGGCCACCCTCTCCCACCACAACATCCTCAACAACGGTTACTTCGTCGGCGAGATGATCGCCTACGACGAACAGGACCGGATCTGCATCCCGGTGCCCTTCTACCACTGCTTCGGCATGGTCATGGGGAACCTGGCCGCCACCTCGCACGGCGCCTGCATGGTGATCCCCGCGTCCTCCTTCGACCCGGCGGCCACCCTCCGCGCGGTCCAGGAGGAACGCTGCACCTCCCTCTACGGGGTGCCGACCATGTTCATCGCCGAACTGAACCTCCCCGACTTCGCCTCCTACGACCTCTCCACCCTCCGCACCGGGATCATGGCGGGCTCGCCCTGCCCGGAGGAGGTGATGAAGCGGGTCGTCGCCGAGATGAACATGGCGGAGGTGTCCATCTGTTACGGCATGACGGAGACCTCGCCCGTCTCCACCCAGACCCGCCGCGACGACGACCTGGAACGGCGGACCGGCACGGTCGGCCGGGTCATGCCGCACGTCGAGGTGAAGGTCGTCGACCCGGCGACCGGGCTCACCGTGGAGCGCGGCACGGCGGGGGAGCTGTGCACCCGGGGCTACGGGGTGATGCTCGGCTACTGGGACGAGCCTGCGAAGACCGCCGAGGCGATCGACACCGGACGCTGGATGCACACCGGAGACCTGGCCGAGATGCGGGACGACGGCTACGTCCGGATCGTCGGACGCATCAAGGACATGATCATCAGGGGCGGCGAGAACGTCTACCCGCGCGAGATCGAGGAGTTCCTCTACGGACACCCCGCCATCGCCGACGTCCAGGTCGTGGGCGTCCCCGACGAGCGCTACGGGGAGGAGATCCTCGCCTGCGTGATCCCCCGCGACCCCGCCGCCCCACCCACCCTCGACGACCTCACCGCCTTCTGCCGCGACCGCCTCGCCCACTACAAGATCCCCCGCCGCCTGGAGATCCTCACGGAATTCCCGATGACCGTGAGCGGCAAGGTGCGCAAGGTGGAACTGAGGGAGCGCTACGGGGAGGGGGACGGGACGCCCTGAGGGTGGCCCGGGTCCCTCGGGCGGGCGCGGGGGGCCCTTAGGGGGAAGGTCCCTTAGGTGGTCGCCCCGGAGCGCGCGGGGTGCTCCGGGGCGCCGTCCCCTCCCCGCCGGGGCCGTCTCAGGGGCGCGCCAGAGCCCGCCGCATGCAGACGCGCGGCCACGCCGAGAGGCCATGGGCCGCCTCCGCCGCGCTGATCGCCCGCAGCCCCTCCGTCAGCTCCGGGTCCGCCTTGGCCAGCGGACGGAAACCGAGCCGGTGGTAGTACGGGGCGTTCCACGGCACCTCGGTGAACGTGGTCAGCGTCAGCGCCGAAAGACCCCGCTCCCGTGCCACCGCCGCCAGATACTCGATCAACTCCCGGCCCACTCCCCGGCGGGACACATCCGGATGCACCGACACCTGCTCGATATGGGCCGCGCCGTCCACCGTGTCGGTCAGCAGATACCCCCTCGGGCGATCGGCCAGGTCCACCGCGACCCACGCCCGACCGTCCTCGCGATACGACTCAAGGACGTCGAGGGGGAGGGGATCGTCGTCCGCGATCGCCGCCATGCCCAGCTCGCGGAAGGGTTCGCCCGCCGCCCGTTCGATGTCCTGGAGCAGCGGAAGTTCAGCCGATACGGCCGCTCTGATACGCATACGACAGTATGGCGCGGCCTCAGCACCCTCCGCCGACCGCACCCCGCCCGGAGCCCCCGTCCCGACCGCCGGGTGACCGGAACCTGCCCGTCTCCCGGCGCCGGTCGAGGAGCCCGCCGTCCCGCGAGAACCTCGGCAGGAACAGCGAGAGCGCCGGGTCCCCGTAGAGCGCCACGTACAGCTGGACCTGCCCGCCGTCCGTCACCTCCCGCCGGTGCGCGGGCAGCGGATGCCGCTCCCGCAGCCCCGCGAGCAGCCGCCGCGCCGCCGGGGTCGCCGACGGCAGCCGCAGCAGCGCGACCGCCGCGAGCACCGGCAGCGCCCCCGCCGCGAGCGCCCCCGCCGGACTCGTCCCCGGCGCCTGCGTCGCGTACGCCCCCGCGAGGACCGTCAGCGGTACGCAGCCCAGCAGCATCCGCGCCCCCCACAGCCGGGTCCTGGGCCGCAGCAGCCCCGCTCCCCGCAGCTCGCCGCTGAGCGCGTCCACCGCCCGCCGCGCCTCGGGCCGGTGCGCGAGGTCCCGCAGCCGGAAGGCCCGGTGAAGGGCCCCGTGCACCCCGAGCTGCACAGGGTCCCGGGTGCGGCCCGGACCGCCATTGGCCCGAATCGTATGTTTGCGACCCGCCGCGACCGCTCCGCGCTGGTGCAGCGCCACCAGGGCCACCGTGACGGCCGCCTGCCGTCCACCCCGCAGCAGGGCCAGGGCCTGGGGTGGTGGCGGATCTCCGGTTCCGCTTCCCCTGCTGCGGGTTCGCAGCAGTACGGCCGCGAGCAGCAACTGTCCGCAGGTCGCTCCGATGAACCACCACATCCCCGTCGGCATGACGCCCACCCCCCGAGGATGTTGTGCCCGGGGGAGCGTGATCGTCACGCGTGAATGGCCGGTTTCGCATGCCGAGGAGTTGTGGGCGCCGGAGCGCCTCCGGTTCAGGGGCCACTCGCCGCCAGATCGTCTGCCGGTCCGTTCACCGGCTGCGGGGTGCCCGTCAGATCGAGCACGAACAGCGGCAGCCCGATCTCGGTCGCCCGCGAGCGCGCCTCGGGCGTGTATCCGGCGAGGGAGAAGAAGACGCTCACGGCGGGGGCGCTCAGTCCGTTGAGCCAGAGGCATTCGACCGCCCGGAGCCCGGTCGGCCGGGTGCTCGGGTCGACCTGCGCGACGAGTCCGGGACCCCGCAGGTCGATTCCGGACGCGGGCCGCTCCTCCGGCTGGACCACCTCCCGGAAGCCGAGCCAGCGCAGATACCCGGCTGCGGCGGCGACCGCGTCCCGGGAGGTCCGGATGGTCACGGGCCGGAACACCCCGCGCCCCGGCGCCGGCCGGGCGGCGCCGGTCGGCGG
>NZ_MSJP01000052.1 GCF_014596525.1 Streptomyces sp. CBMA291 | reverse complement strand
GCTGCCCGGCGGGACCCGGACGAGCGCCCGGTCCCACTGCTCCCCCGGCGGCGGGTCGCCGGGTCTGCGCGGGCCGCCGGGCCGGACCACGGGCAGCGGCACCGGGCCGAGGATCTCCGCGTCCGCCGGGAGCGCGGCGCCCGCGAGGAAGCCTTCGACGGCCTCCGGCAGGCCCGACACGGACGCCATCCGGGAGACCGGCGGGAAACCCAGCTCGGCCCGCTCGGCCAGCTCCCGCTGGGCGTGCCCGACCGGGTCCCAGCGGACGAGGGCCTGGACCGGCCGCAGGGTCGGCTCGGCGACCACGACGACCGTGCCGCCCTCGGCCTGTCCCCGTACCAGGGAGGCGGCGTCGATCCAGCGGCGCAGTGCCTCCTCGCCCGCCCGCAGATCGGGGCGGCCCAGCATGGCCCAGCCGTCGAGGAGCAGCGCCGCCGCGTAGCCGCCCTCGGCGACGGGTTCGGCGCCGGGTGTGGAGACGACGAGGGCGGGGCGGCCCGGCACCCGGTCCAGGATGTGATCGCGGCCCGAGGTGCGGACCGGCACGGCGGGAAACGCCCGGCCCAGCTCCTCGGCCGTCCGCCGGGCGCCGACCACCTGGGCCCGCAGCCGGGTGGAGCCGCACTCCACGCAGTGCCAGTCGGAGGCGCCGCGCCCGCACCAGCCGCAGCGCAGCTCCTGCTGCTCGGGGGCTTCCAGGGGTCCGGCGCAGTGGCGGCAGCGGGCGGGGGTCCGGCAGCGCTCGCAGGCAAGCCGGGGGACGTATCCCCGGCGCGGGACCTGGACGAGCACGGGTCCGGTCTTGAGCCCCTCCCGTACGGTCCGCCAGGCGAGGGAGGGGAGCCGGGCGGCACGGGCGGCCTCGTCGCGGGCGAGTTCCCCGTCGCCGACGGTACGGATCAGGGGGGCGGCCTCGCGGACCTGCTCGCGTCCGGCGACCAGCGCCCCGGCCCAGCCGGACTCGACGAGCTGGGCGGCCTCGACGGTGCAGCCGGTACTGCCGAGGAGGAAGGCGCAGCGGTCGTGGGCGGCGCGAAGCAGCAGGACCTCGCGCGCGTGGGGCTGGGGGGCGTGCGGCTCGCTGTGGCTGCCGTCGCCGTCGTCCCAGAGGGCGACGAGCCCGAGGTCGCGGACGGGCGCGAACATGGCCGCCCGGGTGCCGACGACGGCCCGGACGGCGCCGCGCCGCACCGCGAGCCAGCGCGCGTACCGCTCCTCGGGGCCCGAGTCGGCGGTGAGCAGCACGTGCCGTCCGTCGCCGAGGGCGGCGGTGAGGGCGGCGTCGACCCGGCCCGCCGCCCGCCCGTCGGGGACGACGACGAGCGCGCCCCTGCCCGAGGCCAGGGTCGCGCGGACGGCGCAGGCGATCTCCTCGGCCCAGTGCGGCCCGGGGAGCGCGTTCCACACGGCGCGGGGTGCGCCGCCGTGCGCGAGGGAGTCGAGGAAGGCGGGTCCGCGCTCGTACCGGGTCCAGGTGCCCGGCTCGGGCGGGGCGGGCGGCGGCAGCGGGGACGGCGAGGGGCGGGACTCGGCGCGGGCGTTGCGCGGCGGGACGGCGAGCTGGAGTACGTCGGCGAGGCTGCCCGCGTACCGGTCGGCGACGGCGCGGGCGAGGCCGAGCAACTCGGGGCCGAGGACGGGCTCGGGCGAGACGACGTCGGCGAGGGCGGCGAGGGGGCCCGAGTAGTCGGAGGTGGCGCGGCGTTCGACGAGGAAGCCGTCGATGAGCCGGCCGCCTTCCCTGCGCCCGTTCTTGACCTGGTGGGCTCCCGCGCCGAAGCGGACCCGGACCCGGACGCCGGGGCGGGCGGTCTCGTCGAGTTCCTCGGGGACCGCGTAGTCGAAGAACTGGTCGAGATGGAGGGCGCCCTTGTTGACCACGACCCGGGCCACCGGCAGTTCCTTGGCCAGCGCGGCTCCGCGCCAGGTGCGGGGCTTGGCCCTGGGCACCTTCGCCTTCCGTACGGTCTCCCGGATGAGCGCGAGCTGCTCGGGCTCGTCGGACTTCTCGTTCTCGCTGCTCACAGCCTCATACCTACCAGACGGCACCGACAGCCGGACATGCCGGAGCCCGGCCGTCCCCGAGGGGGCGGCCGGGCTCCGTGCGCGCTGGGCGGGGCCTTACAGGCCCGCGGCCTTCTTCAGGGCGTCCACGCGGTCGGTGCGCTCCCAGGTGAAGTCCGGCAGCTCACGGCCGAAGTGGCCGTAGGCGGCGGTCTGGGAGTAGATCGGGCGGAGCAGGTCGAGGTCGCGGATGATCGCGGCCGGGCGCAGGTCGAAGACCTCGCCGATGGCGTGCTCGATCTTCTCGGTCTCGACGGTGTGGGTGCCGAAGGTCTCGACGAAGAGACCGACGGGCTCGGCCTTGCCGATCGCGTAGGCGACCTGGACCTCGCAGCGCGAGGCCAGGCCCGCGGCGACGACGTTCTTGGCGACCCAGCGCATGGCGTAGGCGGCCGAGCGGTCGACCTTGGACGGGTCCTTGCCGGAGAAGGCGCCGCCACCGTGGCGGGCCATGCCGCCGTAGGTGTCGATGATGATCTTGCGGCCGGTCAGACCGGCGTCGCCCATCGGGCCGCCGATCTCGAAGCGGCCGGTCGGGTTCACCAGGAGGCGGTAGCCGTCGGTGTCGAGCTTGATGCCGTCCTCGACGAGCTGCTTGAGCACGTGCTCCACGACGAACTCGCGGATGTCGGGCGCGAGCAGCGACTCCAGGTCGATGTCGGAGGCGTGCTGCGAGGAGACGACGACCGTGTCGAGGCGGACGGCCTTGTCGCCGTCGTACTCGATGGTGACCTGGGTCTTGCCGTCGGGGCGCAGATACGGGATCGTCCCGTTCTTGCGGACCTCGGTGAGGCGGCGGGAGAGGCGGTGCGCGATGTGGATCGGCAGCGGCATCAGCTCGGGGGTCTCGTCCGAGGCGTAGCCGAACATCAGGCCCTGGTCGCCGGCGCCCTGCTTGTCGAGTTCGTCCTCATCGCCCTCGACCCGCTTCTCGTACGCGGTGTCCACGCCCTGGGCGATGTCCGGGGACTGCGATCCGATGGACACCGAGACACCGCAGGAGGCGCCGTCGAAGCCCTTCTTGGAGGAGTCGTAGCCGATCTCCAGGATCTTGTTCCGGACGAGGGTCGGGATGTCCGCCCACGCCTTGGTGGTCACCTCACCGGCGACGTGCACCAGGCCGGTGGTGATCAGCGTCTCGACGGCGACGCGCGAGGTGGGGTCCTCTCGCAGCAGTGCGTCGAGGATGGTGTCGCTGATCTGGTCAGCGATCTTGTCGGGGTGTCCCTCGGTGACGGATTCCGAGGTGAACAGACGACGGGACACAACGCTCCCTGGGGTTGCAGCGGCTGCTGGCTATTCGTTGAGCGGACCGGCAGGGGGCTGCGCCCCAAGACGTTCCGCGGACAGTCTATCGGTCGTGGTCGCGCATTGGACCAGGTGTCTCGCCTGGCGAATCCCCTGAGCGGGTGAATCCGGCCGCGAGACGCGGGCCGCGGAGCCCCGCTCGTGGCGGAGATCACGGCTGGCGGGGCCGTCCGCCGCGCCGGTGGGCGGCGGCGGACGGGGCGGGTCAGTCCGTGCCGCGCAGACGCGGCAGGACCAGGTCCCAGACGGTTTCGGCGAGTGCTTCCTTGGGGCCGTACGGAACGGGGGTCTCGGTGCCGTCCGAGGCGATGACCATGGCCTCGTTCTCCTCGGAGCCGAAGGTCTTGCGCTCGCCCACCTCGTTCACGACGAGGAGGTCACAGCCCTTGCGGCGGAGTTTCTCGCGCCCGTTGGCGAGGACGTCGTCGGTCTCGGCGGCGAAGCCGACGACCACCTGTCCCGGCAGGGCGCGGGCGGCGGACAGCTCGGCGAGGATGTCGGGATTCCGGACCAGCTCCACGGTGGGCGCTCCCCCGTCGTCCTTCTTCTTGATCTTGCCGGTGGCGTAGACGGCGGGGCGGAAGTCGGCGACGGCCGCGGCCATGACGACCGCGTCGGCGTCGGCCACCGCCTTGAGGACGGCCTCGCGCAGCTGGAGGGCGGTGCCGACGTGGACGACGTCGACGCCCGCCGGGTCGGGGATGCCGGTGTTGGCCTCGACGAGGGTGACCCTGGCGCCCCGGGCGGCGGCGGCTCGCGCGAGGGCGTAGCCCTGCTTGCCCGAGGAGCGGTTGCCCAGGTAGCGGACGGGGTCGAGGGGCTCGCGGGTGCCGCCCGCGCTGACCACGACATGGCGTCCGGCGAGATCGGGGGCGACGGCGCCGCGGGCGAGGACCCGTCGGCAGACCTCGAAGATCTCCGCCGGGTCGGGCAGCCGGCCCTTGCCGGTGTCGACGCCGGTGAGGCGGCCGACGGCCGGTTCGACGACGAGGGCTCCGCGACGGCGCAGGGTGGCCACGTTCTCCTGGGTGGCCGGGTGCTCCCACATCTCGGTGTGCATAGCGGGGGCGAAGACGACGGGGCAGCGTGCGGTGAGCAGGGTGTTGGTCAGGAGGTCGTCCGCGAGGCCGTGGGCGGCCTTGGCGAGCATGTCGGCGGTGGCGGGGGCGACGACGACGAGGTCGGCGCCCTGTCCGATCCGCACGTGCGGCACCTCGTGGACGCTGTCCCAGACCTCGGTGGAGACGGGGTGGCCGGAGAGCGCGGACCAGGTGGCCGCGCCGACGAAGTGGAGGGCCGAGTCGGTGGGGACGACGCGGACGTCGTGGCCCGACTCGGTGAGGCGGCGGAGCAGCTCGCACGCCTTGTAGGCGGCGATGCCGCCGCTGACCCCCAGAACGACCTTCGGCTTGGCCACTTGTGTCACTCCCCGCGCTCGGACGCGCACTCGGACGCGTTACGACTCCATCAGACACCACAGGCCCGGCGGATGTTCCGCCGGGCCTGTGGTGACAAGCGTTACACGCGATACGTGCTTACTGGGCCGGGCCCTCGATGGCCTCGGACGTCAGCAGACCCGCGTTGATCTCGCGCAGCGCGATCGAGAGCGGCTTCTCGTGGACGTGGGTGTCGACGAGCGGACCCACGTACTCCAGCAGGCCCTCGCCGAGCTGGGAGTAGTACGCGTTGATCTGACGCGCGCGCTTGGCCGCGTAGATCACGAGGCTGTACTTCGAGTCCGTGGCCTCGAGCAGCTCGTCGATCGGCGGGTTGATGATGCCCTCGGGCGCGGTGATGGAAGAGGACACGCTCTACCTTCCGAAGATGGAAAAATCAGACAGTCGCTGTGACGGTACAGGGGATCATTCCCCGGAAGACAGCAGCAGCAACGTTAGCAGCTCGCGTGCGACGTCCTCGACGGAGGTGTTGACGAGCGTGGTGTCGAACTCCGACTCGGCGGCCAGCTCGACCTTGGCCGCGGCCAGGCGGCGCTCGATGACCTCGGCGGACTCGGTGCCCCGGCCGGTGAGCCGGCGGACCAGCTCGTCCCAGCTCGGCGGCGCCAGGAAGACCAGGCGGGACTCGGGCATCGAGTCCTTGACCTGACGGGCGCCCTGGAGGTCGATCTCCAGGAGCACGGGCTTCCCGGCGTCCAGGCGCTCCAGGACCGCGCCGCGCGGGGTGCCGTACCGGTTGCCCGCGAACTCGGCCCATTCGAGGAGCTCGCCGTTGGCGATCAGCTTGTCGAACTCGTCGTCCGTCACGAAGAAGTAGTGGACGCCGTGCTGCTCGCCGGGGCGCGGCTTCCGTGTCGTCGCGGAGACCGAGAGCCAGACCTCGGGGTGGACCTTGCGCATATGCGCGACGACCGTGCTCTTGCCGACCCCGGAGGGGCCGGAGAGCACGGTCAGCCGCGGACGTACCTCTGCTGCCATACAGCGATTATTCCAGCTTGACCGGGATGCCCGGGACGCGAGCCCCGGATCGGTAGCCGGACCGGTCACCCGGTCAGGCGCCGGTGCTGCCGAACTCGCGCTCCAGGGAGGCGATCTGGTTGGAACCGAGACCGCGGACCCGACGGCTCTCGGAGATGCCGAGGCGCTCCATGATCTGCTTGGCGCGGACCTTGCCCACGCCGGGAAGCGACTCGAGCAGCGCGGAGACCTTCATCTTGCCGATGACGTCGTTCTCCTGGCCACTCTTGATGACCTCGTGGAGGGAGGCACCGGAGTGCTTGAGTCGATTCTTGATCTCGGCCCGCTCCCGGCGAGCCGCGGCGGCCTTCTCGAGCGCGGCTGCGCGCTGTTCAGGGGTAAGGGGCGGAAGAGCCACGCCTGCGTCACCTCGGATGTCGATCTGTCGGATACGGACCGGTGAGGAACCTAGTCGCCCCACACCAGTGGAGCAACGATCAACGCAGTGGCCGTTGAACGCCTGCTCTGCCCCGGAGACTAGCGGCCGAGGCCGCTCCAGTCAGCGAGAACAGAGGAAAAGTCCTGGTCAGCATCGACTGACTAGGACTTTTCCGACAAAACGACCTGGTTTTGAGCCAAGTTTTCGTCAAGGAGCGGTACGCGCAGGTGGGACGGCCCGCCGGAACCGTCCCACCTGCGGATTGGCCGCGTGCCCCGCTATCCGCCGACGGCCGCGCGGATCTCGTCCGCGTACCGGTCGGCCGCACCCCTCAGCGCGGCCGTGTCCGGGCCGTGCCGCAGGACGCCCCGGCTGACGCTCGGGACGACATTGCGCACCGCCGCGCCGAAGACCGCGGGGAGGTCCGCCGGGGTCGCGCCCTGGGCCCCGATGCCGGGGGCGAGGAGGGGACCGTTGACGTCCAGGTCGAACGAGGACAGGTCGCCGAGGGTGGCCCCCACCACGGCGCCGAAGGAGCCCATCGGGGCCTCCCCCGCGTTCTCCTCGGCGAGGTGGCCCAGCATGACCGCGCCGATGGTCCGCCCGGCCGGGTCGTCGGCGCGCACCGCGCGCTGCACCTCGGCCCCCTCCGGGTTGGAGGTCAGGGCGAGCACGAAGAGCCCGGCGCCCGAGGCGCGGGCCAGCTCCACGGCCGGTTTCAGGGAGCCGTAGCCGAGGTACGGGGAGACGGTGAGCGCGTCGGAGAAGAGCGGGGAGTCCGGGCGCAGGAAGGTCTCCGCGTACGCGGCCATGGTGGAGCCGATGTCGCCGCGCTTGGCGTCCATGACGACCAGACCGCCCGCGGCGCGCAGCTCGGCGACGGCGCGCTCCAGGACGGCGATGCCGCGCGAGCCGAAGCGCTCGAAGAAGGCCGACTGGGGCTTGAAGACGGCGACGGTCCCGGCGAGCGCCTCGACGACCGTGAAGGTGAACCGTTCGAGGCCCGCGATGTCGTCGCCCAGACCCCAGGAGTCGAGCAGGGCGGCGTGCGGGTCGATGCCGACGCAGAGCGGCCCGCGCTCGTCCATGGCGGCGCGCAGCCGGGCGCCGAAGGGCACCGGCGGGGAGCTGGGGGCGGGCGTCGGGAGGGAGGTCACTGGGCGGCCTTTCGGTTGTCGGCGCCGACGGCCTCGGCGAGGGTGGCGTACGGGGAGGCGGCGAGGCGGGCGGCGAGGCCCTGGTGGATCGCGCGGGCGTAGAAGGGGCCCTCGTAGATGAAGGCGCTGTAGCCCTGGATCAGGGTGGCTCCGGCGAGGATGCGCTGCCAGGCGTCCTCGGCGTTCTCGATGCCGCCGACGCCAACCAGGACCAGGCGGTCGCCCACGCGCGCGTGCAGCCGCCTGAGGACGGCGAGGGAGCGCTCCTTGACGGGCGCGCCGGAGAGTCCGCCGGTCTCCGCGATCAGCTCGGGGTCGGACTTCAGGCCGAGGCCCTCGCGGGCGATGGTGGTGTTGGTGGCGATGATGCCGTCGAGGCCGAGTTCCAGGGCGAGGTCGGCGACGGCGTCGACGTCCTCGTCGGCGAGGTCGGGGGCGATCTTGACGAGCAGCGGGACCCGGCGGTCGGTGACCGTGCGGTCGGCGGCCTCGCGCACGGCGGTCAGGAGGGGGCGCAGCGACTCGGTGGCCTGGAGGTTGCGCAGGCCGGGGGTGTTGGGCGAGGAGACGTTGACGACCAGGTAGTCGGCGTGGGCGGCGAGGCGCTCGGTGGACTTCACGTAGTCGGCGGCGGCCTCGGCCTCGGGGACGACCTTGGTCTTGCCGATGTTGACGCCGACGACGGTCCTGAAGACCGGTACGCGCGCGTGGAGGCGGGCGGCGACGGCGGCGGAGCCCTCGTTGTTGAAGCCCATGCGGTTGATCAGGGCGCGGTCCGGGACGAGCCGGAAGAGGCGCTTCCTGGGGTTGCCGGGCTGGGGCTCGCCGGTGACGGTGCCGATCTCGACGTGGTCGAAGCCGAGCATCGACATGCCGTCGATGGCGACGGCGTTCTTGTCGAATCCGGCGGCGAGGCCGAAGGGGCCGTGCATCCGCAGGCCGAGGGCCTCGGTGCGCAGTTCCCGGTGGCGGGGGGCGAGGACGGCGGCGACGAAGGTCCGCAGGACGGGGATCCGGGCGGCCAGGCGGATCCAGCGGAAGGCCAGGTGGTGGGCCTCCTCGGGGTCCATGCGCTTGAAGACGAGCTGGAAGAAGAACTTGTACATGCGGGAAGTCCAGGTGTGCTCATGAAGAGGGGGACACCGCGGTGTCGCCGGTGTCCCCCTCGTTCGTACGGGCTGCCAGGTCCTCTCGGATCCCGCCGGGCTCGCGACGCCCGGCGGGATCCGAGGACACGGCCTAGTCGCGGGCCGCGGTCAGGTGCTCCGCGTGCTCCTGGAGCGAGCGGACGCCCACGTCGCCCCGGCTGAGCGCGTCGATGCCCTGGACGGCCGCGGCGAGCGCCTGGACCGTGGTGAGGCAGGGGACGCTGCGGGCGACCGCGGCGGTACGGATCTCGTAGCCGTCGAGGCGGCCGCCGGTGCCGTACGGGGTGTTGACGATCAGGTCGACCTGGCCGTCGTGGATGAGCTGGACGATCGTCTTCTCGCCGTCGGGGCCCTCGCCCTCGCTGAGCTTGCGGACGACCGTGGCGTTGATGCCGTTGCGCTTGAGGACCTCGGCGGTGCCGGAGGTGGCGAGCAGCTCGAAGCCGTGGGCGACCAGCTCGCGGGCCGGGAAGATCATCGAGCGCTTGTCGCGGTTGGCGACCGAGATGAACGCGCGGCCCTTGGTGGGCAGCGGTCCGTAGGCGCCGGCCTGCGACTTGGCGTACGCCGTGCCGAAGACCGCGTCGATGCCCATGACCTCGCCGGTGGAGCGCATCTCCGGGCCGAGGACGGTGTCGACGCCGCGGCCGTGGACGTCGCGGAAGCGCGACCAGGGCATGACGGCCTCCTTGACGGAGATCGGCGCGTCGAGCGGCAGGGTGCCGCCGTCGCCGGTCTTCGGCAGCAGGCCCTCGGCGCGCAGCTCGGCGATGGTGGTGCCGAGCGAGATGCGGGCGGCGGCCTTGGCGAGGGGGACGGCGGTCGCCTTCGAGGTGAAGGGGACGGTCCGGGAGGCGCGCGGGTTGGCCTCCAGGACGTAGAGGATGTCGCCGGCCATCGCGAACTGGATGTTGATCAGACCGCGTACGCCGACGCCCTTGGCGATGGCCTCGGTGGAGGCGCGCAGGCGCTTGATGTCGTAGCCGCCGAGGGTGATCGGGGGCAGGGCGCAGGCCGAGTCGCCGGAGTGGATGCCGGCTTCCTCGATGTGCTCCATGACGCCGCCGAGGTAAAGCTCCTCGCCGTCGTAGAGGGCGTCGACGTCGATCTCGATGGCGTCGTCGAGGAAGCGGTCGACCAGGACCGGCCGGGTGGGGCTGATCTCGGTGGACTCGGCGATGTACGACTCCAGGCGGGCCTCGTCGTACACGATCTCCATGCCGCGGCCGCCGAGCACGTACGAGGGGCGTACGAGGACGGGGTAGCCGATCTCGTCGGCGATGGCCTTGGCTCCGGCGAAGGTGGTGGCGGTGCCGTGCTTGGGGGCGGGCAGTCCGGCCTCGGCGAGGACGCGGCCGAAGGCGCCGCGGTCCTCGGCGGCGTGGATGGCCTCCGGGGGGGTGCCGACGACCGGCACGCCGTTGTCCTTGAGCGCCTGGGAGAGGCCCAGCGGGGTCTGGCCGCCGAGCTGGACGACGACTCCGGCGACGGGTCCTGCCAGCGTCTCGGCGTGGACGATCTCCAGGACGTCCTCCAGGGTGAGCGGCTCGAAGTAGAGCCGGTCGGAGGTGTCGTAGTCGGTGGAGACGGTCTCCGGGTTGCAGTTGACCATCACGGTCTCGTAGCCGGCCTCGCTCAGGGCGAAGGAGGCGTGGACGCAGGAGTAGTCGAACTCGATGCCCTGGCCGATGCGGTTCGGGCCGGAGCCCAGGATGATGACGGCGGGCTTCTCGCGCGGGGCGACCTCGGTCTCCTCGTCGTAGGACGAGTAGAAGTACGGGGTCTTGGCGGCGAACTCGGCGGCGCAGGTGTCGACCGTCTTGTAGACCGGGCGGACGCCGAGGGCGTGCCGGACCTCGCGGACGACGTCCTCGCGCAGGCCCCGGATCTCGGCGATCTGGGCGTCGGAGAAGCCGTGGCGCTTGGCCTCGGCGAGCAGCTCGGGGCCGAGCTTATCGGCGGCGGCCAGGTCGTCGGCGATCTCCTTGATCAGGAAGAGCTGGTCGACGAACCACGGGTCGATCTTCGTGGCGTCGAAGACCTCCTCGGGGGTGGCTCCGGCGCGGATGGCCTGCATGACGGTGTTGACGCGGCCGTCGGTGGGGCGCACCGACTCGCGCAGCAGCTCGTCCTTGTCGCCGGGCTCGCCGGTGAAGGCGAACTGGGAGCCCTTCTTCTCCAGGGAGCGCAGGGCCTTCTGGAGGGCTTCGGTGAAGTTGCGGCCGATCGCCATGGCCTCGCCGACCGACTTCATGGTCGTGGTCAGCGTGGAGTCGGCGGAGGGGAACTTCTCGAAGGCGAAGCGGGGTGCCTTGACGACGACGTAGTCGAGCGTGGGCTCGAAGGACGCCGGGGTCTTCTCCGTGATGTCGTTCGGGATCTCGTCCAGCGTGTAGCCGACGGCGAGACGGGCCGCGATCTTGGCGATCGGGAAGCCGGTCGCCTTGGAGGCGAGCGCCGAGGAGCGGGAGACGCGCGGGTTCATCTCGATGACGATGACGCGGCCGTCGTCGGGGTTGATCGCGAACTGGATGTTGCAGCCGCCGGTGTCGACGCCGACCTCGCGGATGATCGCGATGCCGATGTCGCGCAGGCGCTGGTACTCGCGGTCGGTGAGGGTCATCGCCGGGGCGACGGTGATGGAGTCGCCGGTGTGGACGCCCATCGGGTCGAAGTTCTCGATGGAGCAGACGACCACGACGTTGTCGTTCTTGTCGCGCATCAGCTCCAGCTCGTACTCCTTCCAGCCGAGGATGGACTCTTCGAGGAGGACCTCGGTGGTGGGCGAGAGCGTGAGGCCCTGGCCGGCGATGCGGCGCAGCTCTTCCTCGTCGTGGGCGAAGCCGGAGCCGGCGCCGCCCATGGTGAAGGAGGGGCGGACGACGACGGGGTAGCCGCCGAGGGTGTCGACGCCCTTGATGACGTCGTCCATGGAGTGGCAGATGACCGAGCGGGCGGACTCGCCGTAGCCGATCTTGGCCTTGACGGCTTCGACGACGCCCTTGAAGAGCTCGCGGTCCTCGCCCTTGTTGATGGCCTCGACGTTGGCGCCGATCAGCTCGACGCCGTACTTCTCCAGGACGCCCTGCTCGTGCATGGAGATCGCGGTGTTGAGCGCGGTCTGGCCGCCGAGGGTGGGCAGGAGGGCGTCGGGGCGCTCCTTGGCGATGATCTTCTCGACGAACTCGGGGGTGATCGGCTCGACGTAGGTGGCGTCGGCGATCTCCGGGTCGGTCATGATCGTGGCCGGGTTGGAGTTGACCAGGATGACCCGCAGGCCCTCGGCCTTGAGGATGCGGCAGGCCTGGGTTCCGGAGTAGTCGAACTCGGCGGCCTGACCGATGACGATCGGGCCGGAGCCGATGACCAGGACGGACTGGATATCGGTGCGCTTAGGCACGCTCGCCCTCCATCAGGGTTACGAAGCGGTCGAAGAGGTACGCGGCGTCGTGCGGGCCGGCTGCCGCCTCGGGGTGGTACTGGACGGAGAAGGCCGGCTGGTCGAGCAGCTGGAGGCCTTCCACCACGTTGTCGTTGAGGCAGACGTGGGAGACCTCGGCCCGGCCGAAGGGGGTCTCGGAGATCTTGTCGAGGGGCGCGTCGACGGCGAAGCCGTGGTTGTGCGCGGTGACCTCGACCTTGCCGGTGGTGCGGTCCTGGACGGGCTGGTTGATGCCCCGGTGGCCGTACTTCAGCTTGTAGGTGCCGAAGCCGAGGGCCCGGCCGAGGATCTGGTTGCCGAAGCAGATGCCGAAGAGCGGCGTCCTGCGCTCCAGGACGGCGCGCATGACGGCGACGGGGCCGTCGGCGGTGGCCGGGTCGCCGGGGCCGTTGGAGAAGAACACGCCGTCGGGCTGGACGGCGTAGACGTCCTCGGCGGTGGCGGTGGCGGGCAGCACGTGGACCTCGATGCCGCGCTCGGCCATCCGGTGCGGGGTCATGCCCTTGATGCCGAGGTCGACGGCGGCGACGGTGAACTTCTTCTCGCCGATCGCGGGGACCACGTAGGTCTCCTTGGTGGCGACCTCGGCGGAGAGGTCGGCGCCCGCCATCTCGGGCTGGGCCTTGACCTTGGCGAGGAGGGCGGCCTCGTCGGCGAGGGCGTCGCCGGAGAAGATGCCGACGCGCATGGCGCCGCGCTCGCGCAGGTGGCGGGTGAGGGCGCGGGTGTCGATGCCGGAGATGCCGACGACGCCCTGGCGCTCCAGCTCCTCGTCCAGGGAGCGCCGGGCCCGCCAGTTGGAGGAGACGCGTGCGGGGTCGCGGACCACGTAGCCGGAGACCCAGATGCGGCCGGACTCGGGGTCCTCGTCGTTGACGCCGGTGTTGCCGACGTGCGGGGCCGTCATGACGACGACCTGGCGGTGGTACGACGGGTCGGTGAGGGTCTCCTGGTAGCCGGTCATGCCGGTGGAGAACACGGCCTCGCCGAAGGTCTCCCCCACGGCCCCGTAGGCACGGCCGCCGAAGGTGCGGCCGTCCTCCAGGACGAGTACGGCGGGAGTCTTGGCAGCTCCCCTGGTGGAGGTCGTCATCGTGCGATGCCTTCCGTCGTTCTGATCATGGAATTGATGGCTTCGACCCAGGCGGTGTGCTCGGCCGCCCGGTCGGAGCGGAAACCGGAGTCGAGCGTCTTGTCGCCGTGCGTCCAGGTGACGATCAGCAGGCCGCCCTCGGTGAGGACCTTGCCCGCGATGCCCTTGTCGAGGCGGGCCTCGCGCAGGGCGTCGGCCGGGATGAAGAAGTCGGTGGCGCCGGGGCGCTCGACGGTGATCCCGGCGTCGGTGAGGGTCAGCTCGGCGCGGCTGCGGGTGCCGAGGCCGTGGGCGACGATCCGGTCGAGCCACTGCCCGGCGGTCGTGGAGCCGTGGTAGCGGCCGCTGAGGGTCAGTACCGTCTCGCCGGGTCGCTCCGGCGCGGTGGGCAGCTCGGGCAGGTCCGACTGGAGGCTGCCGCGCCACTTCCAGCCCTGGCGCATGAGCCAGTAGACGAAGGCGACGAAGAGGAGCAGTCCGGCGACCCAGCCGAGCCGTCCGGCCCAGTCGGTCACCTCCGCCGACTTCTGCCCGGCTGCCTCTGCGGCGATTGAGATGAGTGTCACGCCAGATTCCCGTCCACGACCGTTGCCCGGCCCCGCAGGAAGGTGTGGGTGACGCGTCCCGGCAGCTCACGGCCCTCGTAGGGAGTGTTGCGGCTGCGGGAGGCGAAGCCCGCGGGGTCCACCACACCACGGTAATCCGGATCGACCAGCGTCAGGTTCGCGGGCTCGCCCGCCGCGATCGGCCGGCCGTGGCCGGAGGCCTGTCCGATGCGGGCGGGGGCGTGGGACATGCGGTCGGCGACACCGGTCCAGTCGAGGAGTCCGGTCTCGACCATCGTCTGCTGGACGACGGAGAGCGCGGTCTCCAGGCCCACCATGCCCATGGCGGCGGCGGCCCACTCGCAGTCCTTGTCCTCGTGCGGGTGCGGGGCGTGGTCGGTGGCGACGATGTCGATCGTGCCGTCGGCCAGCGCCTCGCGGAGCGCGAGGACGTCCTTCTCGGTGCGCAGCGGCGGGTTGACCTTGTAGACGGGGTTGTACGAGCGGACCAGCTCGTCGGTGAGGAGGAGGTGGTGGGGGGTGACCTCGGCGGTCACGTCGATGCCCCGGGACTTGGCCCAGCGGACGATCTCGACGGAGCCCGCGGTGGAGAGGTGGCAGATGTGGACGCGGGAGCCGACGTGCTCGGCGAGGAGGACGTCGCGGGCGATGATCGACTCCTCGGCGACGGCGGGCCAGCCGCCGAGTCCGAGTTCGGCGGAGACGATGCCCTCGTTCATCTGGGCGCCCTCGGTGAGGCGGGGCTCCTGGGCGTGCTGGGCGACGACGCCGCCGAAGGCCTTCACGTACTCCAGGGCGCGGCGCATGATGACGGCGTCGTCGACGCACTTGCCGTCGTCGGAGAAGACGGTGACACCGGCGGCGGAGTCGTGCATGGCGCCGAGTTCGGCGAGCTTCTTCCCCTCGAGGCCGACGGTGACGGCGCCGATGGGCTGGACGTCGCAGTAGCCGGATTCCTTGCCGAGCCGGTAGACCTGCTCGACGACGCCTGCGGTGTCGGCGACCGGGTGGGTGTTGGCCATGGCGAAGACGGCGGTGTAGCCGCCGGAGGCGGCGGCGCGGGTGCCGGTGAGGACGGTCTCGGAGTCCTCGCGGCCGGGCTCGCGCAGATGGGTGTGGAGGTCGACGAGACCGGGCAGCAGGATCCGGCCCTCTGCCTCGACGACGGTGGCACCTTCGGCGGAGAGTCCGGTGCCGACCTCGGCGATGGTCTCGCCGTCGATCAGGACGTCCTGGACCTCGCCGCCGAGCGGCTTCGCACCTCGGATAAGGGTCTTGCTCATGGTTACTTGTTCTCCTCGGTGCGGGTGTGGGTGACGGCGGAGTCGTTGCCGCCCAGAAGCAGGTAGAGCACCGCCATCCGGATGGAGACGCCGTTGGCGACCTGCTCGACGACCGTGCAGCGGTCGGAGTCGGCGACCTCGGCGGTGATCTCCATGCCGCGGACCATGGGGCCGGGGTGCATGACGATGGCGTGCTCGGGCATCTTCGCCATCCGTTCGCCGTCGAGTCCGTACCGGCGCGAGTACTCGCGCTCGGTCGGGAAGAAGGCGGCGTTCATGCGTTCGCGCTGCACACGCAGCATCATGACGGCGTCGGACTTCGGCAGCACCCGGTCGAGGTCGTAGGAGACCTCGCAGGGCCAGGTCTCGACGCCGACGGGGACCAGGGTGGGCGGGGCCACCAGGGTGACCTCGGCGCCGAGGGTGTGCAGCAGGTCGACGTTGGAGCGGGCGACCCGGCTGTGCAGGACGTCGCCGACGAGCGTGATCCGCTTGCCCTGGAGGTCGCGGCCGAGTCCGGTGTCGCGGCCGACCAGGCGGCGGCGCATGGTGAAGGCGTCGAGGAGTGCCTGGGTGGGGTGCTGGTGGGTGCCGTCTCCGGCGTTGACCACGGGGGCGTCGATCCAGCCGGAGGTGGCGAGGCGGTACGGGGCTCCGGAGGCGCCGTGCCGGATGACGACGGCGTCGACGCCCATCGCCTCCAGGGTCTGGGCGGTGTCCTTGAGGGACTCGCCCTTGGAGACGCTGGAGCCCTTGGCGGCGAAGTTGATGACGTCGGCGGAGAGGCGCTTCTCGGCCGCCTCGAAGGAGATCCGGGTGCGGGTGGAGTCCTCGAAGAAGAGGTTGCAGATGGTCCGGCCGCGCAGCGTGGGCAGCTTCTTGATGGGCCGGTCGCCCACCCGGGCCATCTCCTCGGCGGTGTCGAGGATCAGTACGGCGTCGTCGCGGGTGAGATCGGCGGCCGAGATGAGGTGACGCATCATCGGGGTGTCGCTCCGTGGTGGGAGGTGTGAGGGCATGCCGGGGCGCGGGGTGGTGCCCCGGCCCCGTACGGGGAAGGCCGGTCGGGCTAGGCGTCGGGCCTGGTGCCGAGCAGGACGGTGTCGCGGCCGTCTTCCTCGGCGAGCTGGACCTTGACCGTCTCCCGCAACGACGTGGGGAGGTTCTTTCCGACGTAGTCGGCGCGGATCGGCAGCTCGCGGTGGCCCCGGTCGACGAGGACGGCGAGCTGGACGGCGCGGGGGCGGCCGATGTCGCCGAGGGCGTCGAGGGCGGCGCGGATGGTGCGGCCGGAGAAGAGGACGTCGTCGACGAGGACGACGAGGCGGCCGTCGACGCCGTCGCCGGGGATCTCGGTGCGGCCGATGGCGCGGGCCGGCTTCAGTCGCAGGTCGTCCCGGTACATGGTGATGTCGAGGGAGCCGACGGGGATCTTCGTGCCGGTGATGGATTCGAGCTTCTCGGCGAGCCGACGGGCGAGGAAGACGCCCCGGGTGGGAATGCCGAGCAGGACCACGTCGTCGGCGCCCTTGGCGCGCTCGACGATCTCGTGTGCGATGCGGGTCAGGACCCGCGCGATGTCGGGGGCCTCTAGAACGGGCCGGGCTTCATCGCCGTACTGCTGGGTGTCCATGGAAAACGGACCTCCTTCTCCGCCTCACGGGACGGTTCTTAAAGGACGTCGGAATGTGCGGGGCCAACGATACCAGGGGGGTTTCACGGGCCTTTGTCGCCCCTTCGCCACCCCTTTGCCGCCCTCTTGTCGCCCTTCTCGTCGTCCTCTTCCGCGCCCGGTATGGACCTTTCGGCTTGACGGGAAAGAGTAACGCTGCGTAACCTCACAGTGAGTTACCAGCCGCGCGGCGCAGCCGCATGTCGTCACAGCGTCCGGGAGCGTTATGTCCAGCGAATACGCAAAGCAGCTCGGGGCCAAACTCCGCGCCATCCGCACTCAGCAGGGGCTCTCGCTCCACGGGGTGGAGGAGAAGTCCCAGGGCCGCTGGAAGGCCGTGGTGGTCGGGTCGTACGAGCGCGGTGACCGTGCGGTGACCGTGCAGCGCCTCGCCGAGCTGGCCGATTTCTACGGGGTGCCGGTGCAGGAGCTGCTGCCGGGCACGACCCCGGGCGGGGCCGCCGAGCCGCCGCCGAAGCTGGTCCTCGACCTGGAGCGACTGGCCCACGTCCCGCAGGAGAAGGCGGGCCCGCTCCAGCGCTACGCGGCGACGATCCAGTCGCAGCGCGGGGACTACAACGGCAAGGTGCTGTCGATCCGCCAGGACGACCTGCGCACCCTGGCCGTGATCTACGACCAGTCCCCCTCGGTCCTGACCGAGCAGCTCATCAGCTGGGGCGTCCTCGACGCGGACGCGCGCCGCGCGGTCGCCCACGAGGAGAGCTGACCCCGCGGGGGGCCGAGCAGAAACGTACCGCCGGGCCCGTGGACGTCCTTCGACGTCCACGGGCCCTCGGCGTTCCCCGGCCACCGGCTCCGGGCCTCACGGCGGCTCCCGGAACGCCGAAGGGGCCCGCGGCACGAGATGTGCCGCGGGCCCCTTCGACTGCCGTTCGACTGCCGGCGTCGGCGGATCAGGCGTCCGCGTCCCGGCGCAGGCGCGGCTTCAGGTCCTTGAAGCGCGCCAGCAGACCGTTGACGAAGGTCGGGGACTCGTCCGTGGAGAACTCCCTGGCGAGCTGTACCGCCTCGTCGATCGCGACCGCGTCCGGCGTGCCGTCCTCCCAGATCAGCTCGTACGCGCCGAGGCGCACGATGTTCCGGTCGGCTACGGGCATCCGGTCGAGGTCCCAGTCCACCGCGTAGGTGGCGATCAGCTCGTCGATCCGCGCCACATGGGAGGCGTACCCCTCGACCAGCTGCATGGTGAAGTCGCTCACCGGCGGCTGGTGGTCGTCCGCTCGCGAGTGCCTGACCTGGTCCGCGAGGACCTCCTGGACGGAGGTGCTCCGCTGGTCGGCCTCGAAGAGGATTTGGAAGGCGCGCTTGCGGGCCTTGCTCCGGGCGGCCACGGTTAGCTGTTCACCCGGCCGAGGTAGTCGCTGGTGCGGGTGTCGACCTTGACCTTCTCACCGGTGGTGACGAAGAGCGGGACCTGGATCTCGTGGCCGGTCTCCAGCTCGGCGGGCTTGGTGCCGCCGGTGGAACGGTCGCCCTGGACGCCCGGGTCGGTGTGCTTGATCGTCAGCACGACGGCGGCGGGCAGCTCGACGTAGAGCACCGAGCCCTCGTGCTGCGCGACGGAGGCGGTGAAGCCCTCGATGAGGAAGTTGGCGGCGTCGCCGACGGACTTGCGGTCGACGTGCAGCTGGTCGTAGGTCTCCTCGTCCATGAAGACGAAGTAGTCGCCGTCCATGTAGGAGAACTGCATGTCACGGCGGTCGATGGTGGCCGTTTCGACCTTCACACCCGCGTTGAAGGTCTTGTCGACGACCTTGCCGGACAGCACGTTCTTGAGCTTGGTACGCACGAAGGCCGGGCCCTTGCCGGGCTTGACGTGCTGGAACTCGACGACGGACCAGAGCTGGCCGCCTTCGAGCTTGAGCACCATGCCGTTCTTGAGGTCGTTCGTGGAAGCCACGGTTGCGGAATCTCCTGGACTGACGTGGGACCGTGGAGGCGTACGCGCCTTACAGCGCGAGCAGCTCCTTGGTCGTGATGGTGAGTAGCTCGGGTCCGCCGTCCGCCTCCTGGCGCACGACGAGCGTGTCATCGATCCGGACCCCGCCCCGGCCCGGGAGGTGGACCCCCGGTTCGACGGTGACCGGCACGCAAGCGTCCAGTTTACCCATGGCCGAGGGTGAGAGCTGCGGGTCCTCGACGATTTCGAGTCCCACTCCATGCCCGGTGAGGGGGACGGAGGTCTCCGCGTACCCCGCCGCCTCCAGGATCTGACGGGCCGCCCGGTCCACGTCCCGGTACTCGGCGCCCGGCGTCAGGGACTCCCGACCGGCCCGCTGAGCGGCGAAGACGAGTTCGTACAGCTCGATCTGCCAGTCCCCCGGCGTCGTGCCGATGACGAAGGTGCGGCCGATCTCGCAGCGGTAGCCGCGGTAGTCGGCGCCCAGCCCGACACTGAGGAAATCGCCCTCCTCGACCCGGCGGTCGGTGGGCCGGTGCCCCCGGCGCCCGGAGTGCGGGCCGGTGGCGACCGAGGTGGGGAAGGCCGCCCCGTCGGCGCCGTGGTCGACGAGCCGCCGCTCCAGCTCCAGGGCGAGATGGCGCTCCGTACGGCCCACGAGGATCGACTCCAGGAGTTCGCCCAGCGCCTGGTCGGCGATCTCGGCGGCGATCCGCAGACAGGCGATCTCGTCCTCGTCCTTGACGATCCTCAGCTGCTCGACGGCGCAGGCGAGGTCGGCGAGGCGCAGTCCGGGCGCGACGGAGCCCATGGCCCGGTGCCTGGCCACGGTCAGGTCGTGCTCCTCCACGGCGAGGGCGTCGGCGCCCGCCCTGCGGGCCAGTCCGACGGCGGCGACCGCCGGGTCCCCTCCGGTGGTGGGCAGGACTTGTCTGCGGAGGTGCTCGTCGAGCCGTCCGTCGGCCGGGTCGGTGCCGGGGGCGACGGGGCAGAGCAGGACGTCCGTCTCGGGGTCGGGCCCGACGAGGAGGACGGCTCCCGGGGGCGAACCGCCCGCGAGATAACGCACGTTGGCGGGACGGGAGACCAGGGCCGCCGTGGTGCCGGCGGCCGCGCAGCGGTCGCGCAGCCGCACCCGGCGGTCCGCATACACCTCTGACATGTTCCGAGCGTACGAGCGGGGCGCGGCCCCGGCCTGTTCTGCGCGTCCGTCCGGGGGATCCGCCCGGTCACCAGGCGGGCGGGCTGGCGATCGCTCGGGCGAGGACGTCGTCGAGGACCCGGGCGGTGGTCTCGACGTCGTACGTGGAGTTGTCGATGATCGGCAGCCCGGAGCCGTACCAGCCGGCCATCCGGCCGTGGATGGCGGCGACCTCCTCGTCGGAGAGCCGCCGGTTGCCGCTGCGCTGGGCGTTGCGCTCCAGGACGACTTCCAGGCCCGGCAGGAGCACCACCGGCAGCAGACCGGGCCCGACGTGCCGCTTCCAGCCGCCGAGACCGACGACGGGGCGGTCGGGGAAGACGGCGTCGTCGACGATGCAGGAGATGCCGTTGGCGAGGAAGTTGCGCGCGGCGAAGCCGCAGGTCCGACGGGCGAGCCGGTACTGCGCCTCGGAGTGCTCGTTCCACCCGGACTGCGGGTCGGCGAAGCCCGAACAGACCCACTCGCGGACGTCGTCGAGACTGATGTGCGCGGTGGGCGTCCGCCGCCCGCGCGCCCAGTGCCGGGCGACGGTGGTCTTGCCCGCCCCTGCGGGCCCGATGAGCAGCACGGCGAGGACGGCGGTCCCGGTCCCCGCCGAGGGCTCCCCCACGCCGGCCGGGGGCACTCCGACGGGCGGCAGCGGCACCTGCCCGGTGGAATCCGCGCGGAGCGGCGTACCGGGGGGACGGGCCTGGCTTCCGAGGTGCCCCGGACCGCCGGGGGGACGCCCAGGACCGCCGGGGTGCGCCGGACCTCCCGGGTACGGGGAGCCGACGGGGCTCGGCCCCAGGGGCCGGGAGCCGAGGGGCGGGGAGCCGAGGGAGTACGGAGCGACGCCCGGGTGCGGCGGCGGACCGGGGTGCCGGACGGCCCCGGAGGGCGGCGGGGGCGACGCCGCCGGGTGGGGCGGGGGG
>NZ_MSJP01000051.1 GCF_014596525.1 Streptomyces sp. CBMA291 | reverse complement strand
CCCGCGATCGCGCTCGCGCTGCCCGTGCCGCACGTCGACACGGGCGACCCCAACGCCGGTCTGCTCGCCGGTCTCGCGGCGGCCGCCCCCGGGGAGCTGCTCGCCGCGCTGCGGGCGGCGCCCGTGCCCTCGGCCGAGCTGTGGCTGCGCTCCCTGCGGGCCCAGCTGGAGCTGGACGACCTGTCGTCGGCCGTACGGACGCTGGCGGCGCTTGAGGAGCGGGCCCCGGACGACTGGCGGATCGTCTGGTACCGGGGGGTGACCTCGCTGGTGACGGGGGATCACCGGCACGCGGCGCTCGCCTTCGACGCGGTGTACGACGCCTTCCCCGGCGAGCCCGCGCCGAAGCTGGCCCTGGGAATCTGCGCCGAGGTGCTGGGGCAGCTGGACAACGCGGCCGAGTACTACCGGCTCGTGTGGGCGGCCGATCCCAGTTTCGTCAGCGCGGCCTTCGGACTCGCCCGGGTGCGGCTCGCGGCGGGCGACCGCGCCGGGGCCGTGGCGGCGCTCGAATCCGTACCGGAGGCGTCGATCCACTACACGGCGGCCCGGGTGGCGAGCGTGCGGGCGCGGCTGCGGAGCCGTCCGCCGACGGAGCCGCTCGCCCCCGATCTGACGGCCTCCGCCGCGCAGGTCTCCGCGCTCCAGGGCTTCGGTCTGGACGCGGTGCGCAGGGAGCGGCTGTCGACGGAGGTCCTCGGAACGGCCCTGGACTGGGTACTCTCCGGGAGTCCCGGTGCGCAGCCGGGCGGCGGCGCGCTGCTGCTCGGGAGCGAGCTGGACGAGCGCGGCCTGCGCTTCGGCCTGGAACGCTCGTACCGGGTGCTGGCCCGGCTGGCCCAGCGGGGCGAGGAAAGGATCGAACTGGTGGAGCGGGCCAACCGTTTCCGCCCCAGGACGTGGGTGTGAGGATGTCCCAGAAGCCGAAGCCGTCGCATGGACTGACGACCTGCCCCGGGTGCGCGGAGCCCTTGGAGGCGGGCGACCGGTTCTGCGGGGCGTGCGGATACGACCTGGTGGCGGCCGGGCCGGAGCCCGACCGCCCCACCCTGGCCATCGGCGCCCCGGTGGCCTGGCCGGACGCCCCGTCCCGCGACCCGGGTTCCCTGTCGACCGCCACCCAGCACCCGGGCGATCTGCCGGGCACCGACTCGGGCGGCCGGGAGCTGCCCGGGGGGGCGCCGGCGGGCGGCGAACCGGCCGCACCCGATCCGCGCACGGCGGTACGGGCGGACCCGGCGCCCGCCCCGGCGAGCCCGGCCACCCTGTGCGCGGCCTGCCGGGCCGGGCGGGTGGACGCCGACGGCTACTGCGAGAACTGCGGGCACGCGCGGCCCCGGGAGCGCGACCACATGGAACGGGAGCTGGGCGGGGTCGCCGCCGTCAGCGACCGGGGGCTGCGCCATCACCGTAACGAGGACGCGTTCGCCGTCTCCACGACGACCCTGCCGGACGGCTCCCCCGCCGTCCTCGCGATCGTCTGCGACGGCGTGTCCTCGGCGACCCGGCCCGACGAGGCCTCCGCCGCCGCCGCTCGGGCGGCCGGGGCCTCGCTGCTCGCGGCGCTGCCCCGGGGCACCCATCCGCAGCAGGCGATGCACGAGGCGATCGTGGTGGCGGCGGCGGCCGTCGACTCCCTCGCGGAGGCGGCGGGCCAGGAGGGCGCGGAGACCGAACCGCAGCGGCACCGCAACGCCCCGGCCTGCACCATCGTGGGTTCCGTCGTCGCCGGCGGGCTGCTCGTGGTGGGCTGGATCGGCGACAGCCGCGCCTACTGGGTGCCGGACGACCGGTCGGCCCCGGCCGCCCGGCTCACCGAGGACGACTCGTGGGCCGCGCAGATGGTCGCGGCGGGGCTGATGAGCCAGGCGGAGGCGTACGCGGACGAGCGCGCCCACGCGATCACCGGCTGGCTGGGCGCCGACGCCTACGAACTGGAGCCGCACACGGCCGCATTCAAACCCGACCGGTCCGGGGTGGTCGTGGTCTGCACGGACGGGCTGTGGAACTACGCCGAGGGCGCCGAGGAGATGGCGCGTGCCGTCCCCGTCGACGCGGCGGACCGGCCGCTGCACGGTGCCCGGGTGCTCGTCGGGCACGCCCTGGACGGCGGCGGCCACGACAACATCACGGTCGCGCTCGTGCCGTTCGCCGTCACCCCCGGGGCAGGGTCGGCCTGAGCGGCCACCGGTCCCCGTCACCGAAACCGTTGCCCGAGGAGCCGTAACAGATGGCGAACTTCTCCAAGTCGACCGTGCCGCAGTTCTCCGTGGACGTCTACCAGAACGAGTTCCTGCCGGAGGGCGGCCGGGACGTCAACGCGATCGTGACGGTCACCGCCACCGGAGGCGGCACCACCGGACAGTTCCTGTACGGCTCCGGGGGCGCGGGCACGGCCGGAGTCGTCGTCATGGTCGACTGCTCCGGCTCGATGGACTACCCGGCCACCAAGATGCGGGGCGCGCGCGAGGCCACCGCCGCCGCCGTCGACACCCTGCGCGACGGCACCGCGTTCGCCGTGGTCGCCGGGACGCACCGGGCGACGGAGGTCTACCCGGGGAACGGCGGTCTGGCCGTCGCCGACGCCCGCACCCGGGCCGAGGCCAAGGAGGCGCTGCGCGGGCTGAGCGCGGGCGGCGGCACCGCGATCGGCACCTGGCTGCGGCTCGCGGACCGGCTGCTCTCCTCCGCCGAGCTGACGATCCGGCACGGCATCCTGCTGACCGACGGGCGCAACGAGCACGAGGCACCGCAGGATCTGCGGGACGCGCTCGACGCCTGCGCGGGGCGGTTCACCTGCGACGCGCGCGGAGTGGGCACCGACTGGGAGGTCAAGGAGGTCACCGGGATCGCCTCGGCGCTGCTCGGCACCGCCGACATCGTCGCCGATCCGGCCGCCCTCGCCGCCGACTTCACCGCGATGATGGAGCGCGCGATGGACAAGGGCGTCGCCGATGTGGTCCTGCGTCTGTGGACCCCGGTGGGGGCGGAGATCGGCTTCGTGAAGCAGGTCGCGCCGACCGTCGAGGACCTGACGGGGCGGCGCGCCGAGGCCGGTCCGCGCGCCGGGGACTATCCGACGGGCTCCTGGGGCGACGAGTCCCGCGACTACCACGTCAGCGTCCGGGTGCCGCACGCGGCGGTCGGGCGGGAGATGCTGGCGGCCCGGGTCTCCCTGATCGCGCCCGACCCGCTGGGCGGCGAGCCCCGCCCGCTCTCCCAGGGGCTCGTACGGGCGGTGTGGACGGACGACCCGGCGATGTCGACCTCGATCAATCCGCAGGTCGCGCACTACACGGGCCAGGCCGAACTGGCGCATGTCATCCAGCAGGGACTCGATGCCCGCAAATCGGGGGATCGCGACGGAGCGACGGCGAAACTGGGCCGTGCCGTGCAGCTCGCGGCGGCCTCCGGCAACGCGGACACAGCGAAATTGCTTTCGAAGGTGGTCGACGTGGTCGACGCGTCGACCGGTACTGTGCGTTTGAAGGCGAAGGTCGCGGAAGCGGACGAGATGACACTCGAAACGCGCTCCACCAAGACCGTTCGCGTCAAGAGGTAGCCCGGCCACCGGGCCGGACGACGAGAGGGGGAAGCACCGACATGCCGACCTGCCCGAACGGACACCAGTCGGTCTCCGACGACTGGTGCGAGGTCTGCGGCCATCGCATGGCCGGGGCGGGTGCGCCGACGGGTGCCGTACCGCCGCCTCCCCCGCCGCCGCCCCCCGCCTACGGCTACCCGGGCCCCGACGCGCCCGACGCCCCGGGCGGCTACGGCTACCCGGGCCCCGGTGCGCCCCCCGGCCCCGGCGGACCTCCGCCCGTCCCCGGTCCCGGTCCGTCCGACCGCTCCGGTACGCCCGACCGCACCGGCACTCCGGGCGGCTACGGCTACCCCGGACCGGGCACGCCTCCCGGCCCCGGCGGCCCCCGGCCCGTATCCGGCGGCTTCGCTCCCGGCGGCCCGGGTCCCGGCGGTGCGGGCGGCCCGGGTCCCGGCGGCCACGGCCCCGACGGCCACGGCCCCGGTGGCCCCGACGGCTACGGATCTCGCGGCCCTGGCCCCGGCGGTCCGGGCGGTTTCGGGCCCGACGGCTTCGGCTCCCGTGCCCCTGGCGGCCCGGGTCCCGGTGGTCCGGGTCCCGGTGGCCCCCGCCCGGACGGCTTCGGCTCCGGCGCCCCCGGTCCCGACGCCTTCGGCTCCGGTGGTCCCGGTCACGGTGGTTCGGCCCCCGGCGGCTTCGGCTCCGGTGGGGATCCGAACGCGACCGCGCAGGCGGAGCTGTGCCCGCAGTGCCGCACCCCGCGTGAGCACATGGCGCCGTTCTGCGAGGAGTGCCGCTGGAACTACTTGACCCGGACGGCCACCTCGTACACCCCGCTCGCCCCGCACAACCTCCCGCGCGGCAACCCCGCCCCGGTCGGCGACCCCGGACCGCCCCGGCAGCCGGGTCCGCCGCCCGGTCTGAACCTGCCGCCGGGCTTCCAGTCCTCGCCGCCGCCCCCGCAGGGGCAGCAGGAGGACCCGTTCGGCTACCACGGTTCGCGGCCCTCGCAGGTGAACCGGCCGGCCGAGCCGCTCGGCGCCGAGCCGACCCACCACCAGGCCCGGCAGCAGCCCCCGGGTCCGCCCGGACAGCAGCCCCCGGCCTACCTCCAGGGTCAGGCCGCGCCGCCCGGCGCCCCGGCCCAG
>NZ_MSJP01000050.1 GCF_014596525.1 Streptomyces sp. CBMA291 | reverse complement strand
GTCCCGGCGGCGCCGACGGCACCCGCACGGCGGCGCGGCAGTTGCGCGCGCTGCTTCCGGTACGGGTGCCGGTGGCCGTGGCGTACTGCTCGGCGGGTGCGCCGGGCCCGGCGGAGGAGGTCGCGCGGTTGCGGGCGGCCGGTTTCCGGCGGGTCGCGGTCGCCGCCCATCTGCTCGCCCCGGGCCGCTTCACCCGGACGCTCGCACGGCTCCCGGACACCTGGGCGGTGTCGGCCCCGCTCGCGGACCACACCCGACTGGCGACCCTGATAGCGACCCGCTACGCACAGGCGGAACCGGAGCCGTGCCCGCGGGGGAGCCGGGGCCGGTGACCGCAGGGGAAGCCCGCGCCGTGTCCGTAGGGAAGCCGGGGCCGGTGACCGCAGGGAAGCCGGGGCCGGTGACCGCAGGGAAGCCGGGGCCGGTGACCGCAGGGAAGCCGGGGCCGGTGACCGCAGGGGAAACCCTGCGGGAAGCCCCCGTAAGGGACGGCCCGGTAAGGGACACCCGTAAGGGAGAGCCCGGTGGGGACACCCGTAAGGGAGGGTCTGGCGAGAGAACCCCGTAAGGGAGACCCGGCACGGGCGCCCCCTAAGGGAAGCCCCGCACGAGGGCCCCACCCCAGGAGCCCCGCAAGGGAAGCCCCCGTCCCAGGGCCCCCGCAAGGGAAGCCCCCGCGAGGTTCCCCACCTCACCTCGCCCCCACCCCACCTCACCTCGCCCCACCCTCACCTCACCCCGCCGCGCCCCACCCCCGCCGCGCCCCTCTCACCCCGCCCCCGTCACGCGTGCCTCGGCACCCCGACGTGTCCGCTCTGGTGTGCTGGGGTCATGACACAACCGTTTCTGCCGTTGACCGCGCGGTCCCGCGCGGAGTCGCACCGGGTCTCCACCCCGCTCGAACTCTTCTTCGACCTGTGTTTCGTCGTCGCCATCGCCCAGGCGGGGGCCGAGCTGGTGCACGCGGTCGCCGGGGGCCACGCCGGGCAGGGCGTCCTCGACTACGCGATGGTCTTCTTCGCGATCTGGTGGGCCTGGATGAACTTCACCTGGTTCGCCTCGGCGTACGACAACGACGACGTGCTGTTCCGGCTCGTCACCCTGCTCCAGATCGCGGGCGTGCTCGTCCTCGCCGCCGGGGTCTCGCGCGCTTTCGAGACGCACGACTTCCTCGGCGTCTACCTCGGCTACGTCGTGATGCGGCTCGCGCTCGCCTCGCAGTGGCTGCGGGCCGCACGGCACGCCGTCGACCCGGTGGAGCGGACGATGTGCCTGCGGTACGCGACGGGGGTGGCCCTCGTCCAGATCGGCTGGCTCGCGCTCGTCCTGCTGCCCGAGCCCGCCCGGGGCTGGGTCTTCCTGGTCATGGTGCCGGCCGAGCTGGCCGTACCGCTGTTCGCGGAGAGGGACCTGCCGAGCGCCTGGCATCCGCACCACATCGCCGAGCGGTACGGCCTGTTCACCATCATCGTGCTCGGCGAGACCGTCGCCGCCGCGACGGTCGCCGTGAAGACCGGCATCGTCGAACACGACGCCCTCGACAGGCTCGTGCCGATCGCGGTGGGCGGTCTGCTGCTCGTCTTCGCCGCCTGGTGGATCTACTTCGTCGCGCCCGCGCACACCCTGCTGCGGTCCAGCCGCCAGGGCTTCCTGTGGGGATACGGCCATTATGTGATCTTCGCTTCGGTCGCCGCCGTCGGCGCGGGCCTGGAGATCGCCGTCGAACAGGCCGTGGGCAAGGCCCACATCGGCGCCCTCGCGGCAGCGGCGGCGGTGACCATCCCCACCGCCCTGTACCTGATGTCCGTATGGCTGCTCCACGCCCGCCACTTCAAGGTCGGTCTCGCCCAGCAGCTCGTCCTGCCCGTGGCGTCGCTCGCGGTGCTCCTGTGCTCCTTCGCGGGCCGCTGGGCGGTCCTGGCCACCGGTCTGGTCGCGACGGCCACGGTGGCGATCGGCGTGACCCTGACGGCGGGCAACCCGGCGACCCGGGACCGGCCGGAGACCGGCTGACCCCTGCGGGGAAGGGCCCGCCGCGCCCGTACGCGTGGTAGGCAGGGCCCATGACTCAGCCCGAACGTCCCGAACGTCCCGGACGCCCCGCCCGCGCCGACGCCCTCACCGACGTCCCCGGCGTACGCGTGGGCCACGCGCGCGTGGCCGGGTCCGGGGCGCTCAGCGGCACCACGGTGGTGCTGGCCCCGGTGGGCGGCGCGGTCGCCGCCGTGGACGTGCGGGGCGGCGGTCCCGGGACGCGGGAGACGGACGCGCTCGACCCGAGGAACGTCGTCGAGCGGATCGACGCGATCGTCCTGACCGGCGGCAGCGCGTACGGCCTCGACGCGGCTTCCGGGGTGATGGCCTGGCTTGAGGAGCGGCACCGGGGGGTCAGGGTGGGCCCCGATCCGGCGCACGTGGTGCCGGTGGTGCCCGCCGCCTGCGTCTTCGACCTGGGCCGTGGCGGGGACTTCGGGGCGCGGCCGGACGCGGCCACAGGGCGGGCTGCGGTGGCGGCGGCGGACGCGAGCGGGGACCACGCGCGCGTGGCGACGGGCGCGGTCGGCGCGGGCACCGGGGCGGTGGTCGGCGGGCTGCGCGGCGGGGTGGGCACGGCGAGCGCCGTCCTGGAGTCGGGGATCACGGTCGGCGCGCTGGTCGTGGTGAACGCGGCGGGCTCCGCCGTCGACCCGGACACCGGAGTCCTGTACGGCAGTCACCACACGGGCGGGGGCCGTCCGGTCCACCCCGAGGCGGCGGTCCACGAGGCGGCCGTACGGCGGCTCGCGGAGGCGCGGACGGCGTCCGTGCCGCCGCCGTTGAACACCACGCTCGCCGTCGTCGCGACGGACGCGGTCCTGACGCGCGCCCAGGCGCGGAAGGTCGCGGGCACGGCGCACGACGGCATCGCGCGCGCGGTGCGTCCGGTGCATCTGATGAACGACGGGGACACCGTCTTCACCCTCGCCACCGGCGTACGGGAGCTGCCGTCGGCGGCGGGTCCGCTCGCCCTGAACGAGGTTCTGGCGGTGGCCGCCGATCTGGTGACGCGGGCGATCGTCCGGGCGGTGCTGGCGGCTCCCGGCGGCAGGAGGGGGCCGGGCGGCGACTTTCCCTCGTACATTGAGCTGTACGGTCCGGAAGCGGGGTCCTACTTCCCCGCGAACCAAGGAAGTTGAAAAGAAAAGAAAAGGAAGAAAAAAGGAACGGCCGGGGATGGGCGGGAACTTCTCCCGCGTACCCTTCGTTTTCCGAAACCCCGGACAAGATGTCAGACCAAGGGACTACGTTAAGCAAGCACCAAGTGACATGCGGCGACGGCCTGGAGACCCTCTTGAACGATCCGCAGGATCCTCACGATCCGTACGAGACGACCGAGACGCACCTTGAGCGGCTCCTCGGCCGGGCGCTCAACTCCTTCGACCTGCCCGACTCGACCGTCGAGCGCCTCGGTACGGCGCTCGCGCACTCCAGCGCGCTGCACTCCTCGCACCACAGCGCGTCGCTGCACCGTTCCACCTACCGTCACACGTATCTGCTCGGCGACGGCAGCGCCCTCACCCTCTGGGAGCTGACGCACAACGCCGGGCGGGACGGCGCCGAGCAGCACGAGCTGTACGCGGAGGAGGCCGAGGCGCGTCTCGCCGCCTCGCGGCTGCCGTCCGGTCCGCCGGCCGGCTGGAGCGCCGAGCGCTCCGACGGCCGCGCCTTCGACGAGGACGACGACCTGGAGCTGCTCAGCGCGCTGCTGACCCGGCCGATACCGGCCCAGCCCCGGCTGTACGTGCCGGACAACTCCGCCGACCACGCGCGCCGGGTCCTGCGCCGCGCGGAGAACGCGGACCGGCCGGGCGAGCGCACGGCCCGCCGGCTCCGCTCGGCCTTCGCCCACCACATCACCCAGGCCTTCGGCCGGCACTGCCCGGTGGAGGGCGGCCGGGGCGCCGGATTCACCCTCTACGAGCACCAGTTCCTGCTGCTCGACGGCAGCGAGGTCAGCCTCTGGGAGGTCGAGCACACGGCGACCCCCGACGGCCGCCACATGTGCGAGGTGTACGAGGAAGAGCGCGCGGCCCGGGAGGCGATGGAGTCCCGCGCCCGCGTGGTCTGACGGGGTGTACGCGGCCTGATGGAGCATATGTAGCTGACGGGGCGTACGTGGCTTGGCGGGGCGTACGTGACCTGACAGGACGTACGTGGTCTGACGAAGCGTCCAGCCCCGGGGCGGACGCGCCGAGGGGCGGTGCGCGTCACGCGCACCGCCCCTCGTCCGTCCCCCTCGTTCAAGGCTCGCCCGGGACTCGCCGGGCGGACCCGGCTCAGCTCGCGAGCGCCGGTTCCTTCGTCGCCCCGCCGGGGACGTCGGCGGTGGTCTCGGCCTCGTCGCCGCCGCCCTCCAGATGCTGCCTCGGCTTCGCCGGGAGGGCGAACATCACCAGGAAGATCAGCGCGAGGACGCCCGCCGCCCAGCCCAGCGAGTTCCGGAAGGCGTCGGTGAAGGCGGCGCCCACCTCGCCCGGGGCGCGGGCCAGCCGCTCGTCGTCGATCACGCCGAAGAAGACCACGGACACCAGGCCGAGACCGAGCGCGTTGCCCATCTGGCCCGTCGTGTTGATCAGGCCCGAGGCCGAACCCGCGTGCTCCTTCGGGACCTCGGAGAGGACCGCGTCGGTCAGCGGCGCCACGATCAGGCCCATGCCCAGACCCATGACCACCAGCGGCGCGATCATCTGCCAGGACTGGATGTCGGCCCCGTACCGGCCGGCCACGAAGAAGTAGAAGAGGATGCCCGCGATCATCGTCAGGGCGCCCGCCTGGAGCACCTTGCGGCCGAAACGCGGCACCAGCTTCTGCACCGAGATGCCCGCCGCCACCGACACGGCGACCGAGAACGGCACGCCCGTCAGGCCCGCCCGCAGCGCGCTCCAGCCCAGACCGATCTGCATGTAGAGCGTCCACACCAGGAAGAAGATGCCGAGCACCACGCCGAAGGTCAGCTGCACGGCGATACCGGCGGCGAAGCTCTTCACACGGAACAGCGACAGCTCGACGAGCGGCGAACCGCCCTTGCGCGTCTTGTGCTTCTCGTACGCGACGAGCAGACCGAAGACCACCAGGCTCCCGGCCATCATCAGATGACCCCACAGCGGCCAGTCCAGCTCACGGCCACGCGTCAGCGGGTAGACCAGCATCAGCAGGGCGGCGGTCACCAGGAGCACGCCCACGATGTCGAGCCGCAGGGCCTTCGGCGCCTTCGACTCGGTGATGAACTTCCGGCCGAGGAGCAGACCGGCGATGCCGACCGGCAGGTTGATCAGGAAGATCGGGCGCCACTCCAGACCCGCGATGTTCCACTGGGTGAGCAGCGCGCCGAGCAGCGGTCCGGAGACCGCGCCCAGACCGACGATGGCGCCGAACATGCCGAAGACCTTGCCGCGCTCGTGCGCGGGGAAGGTGACGTGGACGATCGACAGGACCTGCGGGACCATCATCGCCGCCGCCACGCCCTGGAGGAGGCGGGAGGCGACCAGCATCTCCGGGTTGGCCGCGAAGCCGCAGAGGGCGGAGGCGAGCGTGAAGCCCGCCGTGCCGAGGAGGAACAGGCGCTTGCGCCCGTAGATGTCACCGAGCCGGCCGCCGGTGATCAGTCCCGCGGCGAACGCGAGCGCGTATCCGGCGGTGATCCACTGGATGGCCCCGAACCCGGCGCCGAGGTCCCGCTCGATGCTGGGGATCGCGATGTTGACGATCGTGGCGTCGACCAGGTCCATGAAGGCGGCGGTCATGACGATGGCGAGGGCTATCCAGCGCCGCTTGTCGCCGGGGTCGGCGGGCGCCGCGTCGGTGTCCTGGGGGGCCGCGTCCAGGACGGCTTCTTGTGAACTCATGAAAGAAAGATAGAAGCCATATAGGTCAGGTCATGTCCTAGATGCCCCGCATGCTGGTGTCATGACGGACACCCCGGCACGACTCCTGCATCTGCTCTCGCTCCTCCAGACCCCGCGCGAGTGGCCCGGAAGCGAACTCGCCGAACGGCTCTCGGTCTCCCCGCGCACCATCCGCAGGGACATCGACCGCCTCCGTGACCTCGGCTATCCCGTGGAGGCGACGCTCGGCGCGGTCGGCGGCTACCGCCTCGTCGCCGGTACGGCCATGCCCCCGCTCCTCCTCGACGACGAGGAGGCCGTCGCCATCGCGGTCGGGCTGCGCGCCGGTGCGGGGCACGCGATCGAGGGCGTCGACGAGGCCTCCGTACGGGCCCTGGCCAAGCTGGAACAGGTGCTTCCGGCCCGGCTGCGGCACCGGGTCTCCGTCTTGCAGAACGCCACGATCCCGCTGACCAGGGGCGACGGCGCCACCGTCACCCCGGCGACCCTGACCGCGCTCGCGGGCGCGGTGACCGGGCACGAGCGGCTGCGGTTCGACTACCGGGCGGGCGACGGCACGGAGTCCAGGCGCCTGGTGGAGCCGTACCGGCTGGTGTCGACCGGCTACCGCTGGTACCTCGTCGCCTACGACCTGGGGCGGGAGGACTGGCGGACCTTCCGGGTGGACCGGGTGAGCGAGCCCTTCCCGACCGGCGCCCGGTTCACGCCCCGGGAGCTGCCTTCGGGGGACGCCGCCGCGTTCACCGCGCGGTCGATGGCGCGGGCGCAGGGCGAACTCGACCTCGACGTGGAGTTCTCCGCGCCCGCCGATTTCGTGGTGGCCCGCCTGCCCTCCCATCTGGTGCCGGTCGCGACGGGCCCGGACCGCTGCCGACTGCACGCCCGGGTCGCCGACTCGGTGGAGTGGCTGGCGCTTCGCCTCGCCGTGATGGACGTCGACTTCACCGTCCACGGCCCGGAGCCGCTGGTGGCCCATCTGCGCCGCCTCTCGGAACGGCTGGCAGCGGCGGCGACGGCGACGGTCACCGGTAGCTGAACGGGGAGAACGCTGAACAGGGAGAACGGGGAGGGCCCGGCGGGCGTCCCGTATCCCTGAACCGTGCCCCCTGATCGCTGGCCCCTGGCCCCTGCCCCCCTGGTCCCTGACCCACCGGGCAGGCATCCGGCCCCGCCCCCTCAGGGCAGGAGCGGATACGGATAAGGGCCTCGGGGACCGCCCCGGTCCCCGAGGCCCTCCCCGTGGGCGCCCCCGCTCAGGGTCGGGATCAGGCCACCGCGTCGAACCCGGTGTCGTGGGCCATCTTCTTCAGTTCGAGCAGGGCGTGCTTCTCGATCTGGCGGATGCGCTCGCGGGTCAGCCCGTGCTCCTTGCCGACCTCGGTCAGCGTCCGCTCGCGCCCGTCCTCGATCCCGTACCGCATGCGGATGATCGAGGCCGTGCGGTGGTCGAGCTTGTCGATGAGGTCGTCCAGTTCCTCGCTGCGCAGCAGGGTCAGGACGGACTGCTCGGGCGAGACCGCGGAGGTGTCCTCCAGGAGGTCGCCGAACTGCGTCTCGCCCTCGTCGTCCACCGCCATGTTCAGCGAGACCGGGTCCCGCGCCCAGTCCAGGACGTCCACGACACGCTCGGGCGTCGAGCCCAGCTCGGTGGCGATCTCTGCGGGCTCGGGCTCCCGCCCGTGCTCCCGGTTGAACTCGCGCTGCACCCGGCGGATCCGGCCCAGCTCCTCCACCAGGTGGACGGGGAGCCGGATCGTGCGGGACTGGTCGGCTATGGACCGGGTGATGGCCTGACGGATCCACCAGGTGGCGTACGTGGAGAACTTGAAACCCTTGGCGTAGTCGAACTTCTCGACCGCGCGGACCAGGCCCGCGTTCCCCTCCTGGATCAGATCGAGGAGCGGCAGCCCGCTGCGCGGATAGCGCCGGGCCACGGCCACCACGAGCCGCAGGTTGGACTTGATGAAGAGGTCCTTGGCACGCTCGCCCTCGGCCACCAGGGCTTCGAGCTCCTCACGGCTCGCGCCGCCCGCCTCGCTCTCGACCTCGCCGTCGAGTATCCGCTGGGCGTACACCCCGGCCTCGATCGTCTGGGAGAGCTCGACCTCCTTGGCGGCGTCGAGCAGGGGCGTGCGCGCGATCTCGTCGAGGTACATGCCGACCAGGTCGCGGTCGGCGATCTCCCCGCCCACGGCGCGAACGCTGCTGGCCCGTGCGGCTCCGCTCTTGGCGGAGGTCTGACGACGGGCGACGGCACGGGTTGCCATGCGTGCTCCCTTGCTGAGTAGGTCGCGACACCCTTTCGGGTGCCCTGCATCCGACGGAAACAACGACTGGAATCAGGACAGAATTCCCACCCGGCACATGGATTTTCGAGATCATGCAGTATCCTGCGTGGCCGCCGACCCCCGGGGCATGCCTGCGGAACCTGCGGAGGCCCAGGTCAGACCCGGCACGAAGGGCGCCGCGACCCCGCTCGCGGCCCCCGCCGACCACACCGTCGGTGAGACCGCGCTCACACACGGCGTCACCCTGGAGGACGCGGGGAAGAGCCGGGAGGTTGTCGTCCTCCCGGACCAAGTGATCGACATCCCGGGCCGGGGGATCGGCCGCGCGGACCGGGTGATCGGCCTCCCGGGCTGGGGGATCACCCTCCGGGACCAGGTCGTGGGCCTCCGGGACCAGGCGGTCGGCCTCGCGGACCGAGACAGCGGCCTCCGGGACCTAGGTCGTCGGCCGCCCGGCTGAATAGGTCCCCGGTCCGTTCCCCGCACCCCCTCCCCCGCCCTAGCGTCCTCGGCATGGACGACAGCACCGGAACTCTCGACGAAGCACTCGAACGCCTCCACGCCAGCGGCCCCGAGCGCGGCGGCTGGCTCTCCAACCACGCCCCGATGGCCGTCGAGGCCTTGGTCCGCCACGGGCAGGCGACGGCCGTACACCGCTGGATCGACCACTACGCGCCCAACCTGGAGGAGCTGCCCCCGCCGACGGGGACGCTCACCGCCGCCGACGCCGCCGGGGCGCTCGGCGACCCGGCCCGGATGACCGACTGGGTGCTGTTCTTCGGGCGGCAGCTCGACGAGCGGCCCTGGCGGGAGGTCCTTGCCGAGTGGTGGCCCCGGCTGCTGCCCGGGATCGCGGGCGGCGCGACCCACCCGGTGATCCGCACCGGGCACGCCGTACGGACCCTGCTCGAATCCGGCGAGGCGGGGACGACCGGGCCGCGCCGGGCCGAGCTGGCGCACGCGCTGGGGTACTGGGCCGCCCGGCATCAGCCGCTGCCCGCGCTCGCCACGCTGGCCCCGGCGCCGTCGGCGGCCGCCGCCCTGGACGCCGTACCCCTGGTTCCGGAGCAGGAGGGCGGGATCAGGGAGCGGCTCGCACGGCTGACGGCGTTCCCGGCGTGGGGCGCGGCGCCGGATCCGGAGACGGCGCGGGAGCGGCTGGTGGAGCTGGTGACGGCGGCCACCCACCGGTACGCGACCCATGGTCACGCGGAGCCGGTCATGCTGGTCCACGCGGCGACCGCGCCGAACGCGGTGCTGCGCGCCCTGCCCGCGCTCCCCCGGGAGCTGTGGGCGCCGAGTCTGGCGGCCGCCTGGACGGCCTCGGCCGCGGTGACGGCGGCGTACGCGCCGGCGGAGGGCGCCCCGTGCGCGCCGGTCTCGCTGACGCCCGAGGAGGTCTTCGCGCGGGCGGCGGCGCACGGCGACGACCACACGATCAAGTTCACCGATACGGCGCTCGACGTGGGCGGTCCGCTCGCGCTGGCCGCCGCCGTCCGCTCGGTGGAACTCAATCCGCCGGCCTTCTGACCTGCCCGGGAGTCGCTCAGCCGAACTGCACCGAGCGCTTCGCCAGGCCCATCCAGAAGCCGTCGATGACGGAGCGGTCGGTGCCGAGGTCGCCCGCCGCGTCGGCGGCGCCCATCGTGACGAAGAGGGGCGCGAAGTGCTCGGTGCGCGGGTGGGCGAGGCGTCCTGCGGGTGCCTTGTGCTCGAAGTCGAGGAGGGCGTCGACGTCCTGCGAGGCGAGGGCTTCGTGACCCCAGGCGTCGAACTCGGCGGACCAGCCGGGGACGCCGCCGTGCCGGAGGGCGGCGAGGTTGTGGGTGAAGAAGCCGCTGCCGACGATGAGGACGCCTTCGTCGCGGAGCGGGGCGAGCCTGCGGCCGATGTCCATGAGGCGGCGCGGGTCGAGGGTGGGCATGGAGATCTGGAGTACGGGGATGTCCGCGTCCGGGTACATCTCGACGAGCGGCACGTAGGCGCCGTGGTCGAGTCCCCGGTCGGGGATGTCCTGGACGGGCGTGCCGGGGGCGCGCAGCAGCTTGCGGACGGCCTCGGCGAGCGCCGGGGCGCCGGGGGCTTCGTAGCGGACGCGGTAGTAGTGCTCGGGGAAGCCCCAGAAGTCGTAGACGAGGGGGATGGTCTCGGTGGCGCCGAGGGCGAGCGGGGCCTCCTCCCAGTGGGCGGAGACCATGAGGATCGCCTTGGGGCGCGGGAGGCCCGCGGACCAGGCGGCGAGTTCGCCGGGCCAGACGGGGTCGTCGGCGAGTGGCGGGGCGCCGTGGGACAGATAGAGCGCGGGCATCCGTTCGAGCGTGGTGTCCAAGGCGACGACCCCCTTCAGGGTTCTCCGGAGCAGAGTTCTTGAAAGTTCAAGCGTTACCGCACACCTTAAACTCATATAGTTCAACTTTCAAGAATGGGCCTTACGATGGACACCATGGGAGACACGACCGAACCGCGCTGGCTCAGCGCCGAGGAGCAGCGCGTCTGGCGCTCCTACCTGCACGCCACCATGCTCCTCGACGATCATCTCGACCGGCAGCTCCAGCGCGACGCCGGGATGCCGCACCTCTACTACGGGCTGCTCGTCCAGCTCTCCCACGCGCCCAAGACCCGGATGCGGATGACCGAGCTGGCCAAGAGCGCCAAGATCACCCGCTCCCGGCTCTCCCACGCGGTCGCCCGCCTCGAACAGCAGGGCTGGGTACGGCGCGAGAGCTGTCCGTCCGACAAGCGGGGCCAGTTCGCCCGGCTGACGGAGGAGGGCGTGGAGGTCCTGCGCCGGTCCGCGCCGGGCCATGTGGCGGCCGTACGCCAAGCCCTCTTCGACCGGCTCTCCGCCGAACAGGTGGACCAGCTCGGCGCGATCATGCGGGTCATGGCGGAGGGCCTGGAGCCACAGGACGCGCAGGCGGACCTGCCCTGGCTGCGCTGAGCCGACAGGGGGCGGCGGGTCCGGGCCCTCCGGATCCCGCCGGGCCTCCGCGCCCTCCGCGCCCTCCGCGTCCTTCGCGTCCTTCGTATCCTGGCCCCAGGCGACGGGACCGGGGGCGACGGACATGGCGACGGACATGCGGAAGAAGCACCCGCTCGGGGCGATCGTCTACTTCGTCATGGGCGGTGCGCTCCTGCTGATCGCCGTGTTGATGGTGGCCGGCGCACTGCACGGATATCTGCCCGCCCTGATCCCGGCCCTGCTCTTCGGCCCACCGGGGGCGCTCCTGACGTTCCGCGCGCCGCTGTTCGGCGTCTCCTGCGGACCGGCCGGGGTGACGTACACGGGGCTGCTCGGACGGCGCACCTTCCCCTGGGCGGACGTACGGGAAGTCCGGCTGGTCGTGCTGCCCGCCAGGATCTACCAGTCCGACGCCCCGGAACTGGTCCTCGCCTCCGGCGGTACGTACCCGCTCCTGATGCTGTCGGGCCACAGCTGGGGCCAGTCCCGGAACCGGGGCGTGGTGCGGCTGGTGGCCGCACTGGAGGCGGCGCGGGTGGCGGCGGCGTCCGCCCCGCGCTCCCCGGACTCCCCGCGCGCCGGACGTACGGGTCTCCCGTACTCCGGACGTACGGATCTCCCGGACGCCGGACGTACGGGTCTCCCCCGCACCGGGCCCGTCCCCTGTGCGGGCCCGGTGCGGGAGGAGGATCCCCCGTTCGTACGGGTCAGTGGGCGACGACCGGGATCCGCGCCGCTGCCTCGGAAGCGGCGTCGGAATCGGCGTCGCTCTTAGTGCCGGAGCCGGTGACCACGCCCGTGCCCGGTCGGCCCGCGTCGACCAGGGTGAAGGCGATCGCGGCGGCTGCCGCGAGGATGCCGACGGCCCACCAGATGGCCGCCGTGTACCCCTCGACCATGCTCTGGAGCCGGAGCAGCGCCGCCCCCTGCGGGGTGGCCGCGTCCGCCGCGTGCGCCGTCAGATAGGCGGTGGTCGCCGAGGCGGCGATCGTGTTCAGGAGGGCCGTGCCGATGGCACCGCCGACCTGCTGCGAGGTGTTGACCATGGCGGAGGCCACCCCGGCGTCCTTCGGGTCCACGCCGAGGGTCGCGAGCGACATCGCCGGCATGAACGCCGTACCCATGCCCAGGCCGAGGAGCAACTGCGCGGGCAGGATCAGCGCGGCGTACGAGGTGTCGGTCTCAAGCCCCGTCAGAAGCAGCATGCCGAGGGCGGCGGAGAGGAAACCGGGGGCCATCAGCAGGCGCGGCCGGACGCGGGTCATCAGCCGCGCGCCGATCTGGGTCGAGCCCACGATCATGCCCGCCATCATCGGGAGGAACGCGAAGCCCGTCCTGACCGGCGTGTACCCCTTCACGACCTGGAGGTAGTACGTGAGGAAGAGGAAGAGTCCGAACATCGCGATGACCGCGAGGCCGAGCGACAGATAGACCCCGCCCCGGTTGCGGTCGGTCAGGACGCGCAGCGGCAGCAGCGGGGACTTCACCTTCGCCTCGGTGAGCACGAAGGCGAGGAGCAGGACGGCGGAGCCGACGAACAGGCCGATGGTGCCGGTGTCGCTCCAGCCCGCGGACTCGGCCCGGGTGAAGCCGTAGACGAGCGCGACCAGGCCCAGGGTGGAGAGGAACACGCCGGGGACGTCGAGCGCGGAGCGGTTGCGTCCGCCCGCGGGCTCACGGACCACGAAGTAGGCGCCCGCGGCGGCGACCACGGCGAACGGGATGTTGACGTAGAAGGTCCAGCGCCAGTCGAGGTACTCGGTGAGGAAGCCGCCGAGGATCAGGCCCACGGCGCCGCCGCCTCCGGCGATCGCCCCGTAGATGCCGAACGCCTTGGCGCGTTCCCTGGCGTCGGTGAAGGTCACGGCGAGCAGCGAGAGCGCGGCGGGCGCGAGGAGCGCGCCGAAGGCGCCTTGGAGCGCGCGGGCGCCGAGCAGCATGGCCTCGCCGTTCGCGGCTCCGCCGAGGGCGGAGGCGGCGGCGAAACCGACGAGACCGACGACGAAGGCGCGCTTGCGCCCCCAGAGGTCGGCGATGCGCCCGCCGAAGAGGAGCAGTCCGCCGAAGGCGAGGGCGTAGGCGGTGATGACCCACTGCCGGTTGCCGTCCGATATCCCCAGATCCTGCTGGGCGGAGGGCAGGGCGATGTTCACGATCGTCGCGTCGAGGACGACCATCAGCTGGGCGAGGGCGATGAAGACGAGGGCTTTCCAGCGCCCCGGATCGGGCCGGGTCGTGGTGTTCTCGGGGTTTTCAGGCATGGCTGTGGCCACCTCTTGGCACGTACTGGCAGAAAAGGGATGTTATGGACGCATGGGGAGGGTGGGGCGGGGTGAGGGCGGAGCCTGGGGGCGGCCCCTAAGGGATGGGGCCGCCGGGCGGTCGCCCCCTAAGGGACCTTCGGGGGCATGGGAATCCTCGGGTTCCTCAGGACGTACAGGACTCGCGCCGCAGGTCTTCCAAGGTCGCGGCGGAGCCGGGCAGTTCGGAGCGGGCGGGTGTCTCAAGGCCGTCGAGAAGCAGCTGGAGATGGCGGTGGACGAACCGGTCGAAGCCCGCTCCGCAGGACGCCCCCGGCAGCGGGCGGGTGAGCTGGGAGAGCACCACCATCAGATCGCCGACGCCGACGTCGGCGCGGAGCCGCCCGGCCCCGTGGGCCCGGTCGAAGAGCGTCTGCACGGCCTGTTCAAAACGCTCGCGCCCGGCGATCAGATCGGGGTGCTTCTTGTCGAAAGCGCCGTCGAGTATCGGGCAGAGGGCGCCGACCCGCTCCTCGACGGCGCCGTGGGTGAAGCGGCGGATCGCGGCGAAGGTGTCGGCCTCCTCCGCGGCGGACCGCTCGGCGAGCGCGGTCATGCGCTCGGTGATCGAGAGCACGACCTCGTGGACGAGGTCGGCGCGCTCGGGGAAGTTGCGGTAGAGGGTGGCGTTCCCGAGACCGGCCCGACGCGCGATCTCGTCGTACGGCACCTGGGGCCCGAACTCGACGAACATCTCACGGGCGGCGCTCACGAGCCGCTCACGATTGCGCAGGGCGTCGACCCGGGGACGGGAGGCGCGGGCGGGGGCGGGGGCGGCGGCGCCGGGGGCCGTACAGGACTCGGCGCCGGGTCCCGTACGGGGCTCGGCGGAGGAACCCGTACGGGGCTCGGCACCGGCCCCGGAGGACGTACGGGACACGGCGCCGGAAGTCGTACGGGGCTCGGACGTCGCGCCGGAAGTCGTACGGGACACGGCGCCGGGTGCGGTACCGGAGGAGCTGGTCACGTCACGACCTCCTGGGTCACGGGAAGCAGGGAACCGGGCGGGAGCCCGGGGAAGAGATCCCGGGAAGAGAGATCCGGGGAGAGATTCCCCGCTTCGCTCGACACAGCTCCAAACGGGGAGAAGGTCCCCGGTTATTTCCCGAGCCCGTTGTGGCCTGCGTCACACCCTCCCGTCCGGCCGGAATACCCACGATCGGCCCTTCCGGCGCGCGCTCCGGAACCACCCGTCACAGGCTGATCGCACAGCGCGGTCCCGCACGCCCCCGGGCGAGCCCCGCGCCACCGACCCGCCCGCCCGCCCCGGAGCGGAACCCCGCATCACCGACCCGCCTGAACCGGAGAGGCGTCCGTATGCAGCACCCCCGCCGACGGATACGCGGACGCGCCGCCCTGGCCGCGTCCACCGCCCTCTCCCTCGCCTTCCTCGCCTCCGCGAGCGGCACGCTCCCCGGTCCCGCCCCCGCCTCGGCGGGCCCCGTGGCCGCCGCCCCCGAAGGTGCCCAGCTCGGGCCGTGCCGCATCGCCACCTCCCTGGGCGTGCAGATGTCGGAGGGGCTGCCCACCGCCCCCGGATACGTCCACTCCACGGGCCGGGTCCGGGCCCTGAACCTGATGGTCGACTTCCCCGACGCCCCCGGCGACGGCACCGCGATGGGCCGCTTCCGCGAGTTCTTCCCGCGGACCGCCGACTGGTTCCGCACCAGCTCCTACGGACGGCTCCGGTATCTCGCCGAGGCACCGATACCCGACTGGCTGCGGATGCCCAAGGCGTTCGCGGCGTACGGGATCGAGCGCGGCTCCCCGTTCGAACCGGGGTACCGCTCGCTCGTCGAGGACATCGTGAAGGCGGCCGACTCCCGGATCGACTTCAGCGCGTACGACCTGGTGAACGTCCTGGTCACACCGAACGCCGGGCCCTCGGCCCTGGACACCGTCCTGTCCGTGACCTTCTCGGGGAACGACGACGCCCCGTACGCCGACGGCGTACCGCTCGCCAACACGTCCTTCGTCTACAGCCGCCAGGACGACGGCTCGGGCAGCTACCCCGAGACCGGCTACCGGGTCCTGCCGCACGAGAACGGGCACGTCTTCGGACTGCCCGACCTCTACACCCCGGACGGCGGCGGCACCGTCGGGCACTGGGACATCATGTCCGAGGACTGGGGGGCCAACAACGACCTGCTCGGCTGGCACAAATGGAAGCTGGGCTGGCTCGACAACGAGCAGATCGGCTGCGCCGCCCGCCCCGGCTCCGCCGACTGGACCCTCACCCCGCTCGCCGAACCGGGCGGCCCCAAGCTGGTGTTCGTACCGCTCTCCGGGACGTCGGGGTACGCGGTCGAGGTGCGCGGCAAGGGCGGCAACGACGAGGCGGTCTGCGAGGAGGGCGTCCTCGTCTACCGCGTCGAGTCCGACGTCGACACCGGCCACGGCCCGGTGACCGTCGCCGACAGCCGGCGCGCGAGCGGCGGCTGCACCCACCGGGCCAATGTGCACGCCGAACTCTCCGACGCCCCCTACCGCCCCGGGGAGACCTTCACGGACCGGGCACACGGCATCCGGATCACGGTCCTCGACGAGTCGGAGGACGGGACGTACCGGGTGAGGGTGACACGCCACTGAGCCCCGAGGGTCCGCTCAGGGGCGCGCTGACCGCCACGCGGGCGGGCAAGCTGATCGGCGAGACCGCCACCACCTGTTCGTCAAGTACGGCTTCGTGGAGGAGGCGGGCCCGATGCCCGGCCGCTCCCGCCCCTGGCGGATCACCCGGCTCGGCTGGTCCGTGGAGGAGTCCCCGGACGAGGAGGGCGGGGAGGGCGGGGAGCACGCGGTAGCGGCCCGGCACCTGGGTGAACTCACCCTGGAACGCCAGCTGGACCGCCACCGCGCGCACGAGGGCGGGGCCGACCGTTTCCACACGATCCGGTGGGCCACCCTGGAGGAGGCGGCCGAACTACAGGCCGAGGTGGAGCAGTTGATACTGCGGTTCCGGGACAGACTCCAGGCCCCGGAACCCCTCCGCCGGAACAGGGACTTCACCCTCCTCTGGGGCGGCCAGTAGGTCTCCCGACTGGGCACGTCCGTCTCGGTGCTGGCGTTCCCGCTGCTCGTCCTGTCGACGAGCGGCTCGGCGGTGCAGGCGGGGGCCCTGGGCACTCTCCGGGCGGTGGTGCGGGTGGGGTTCCAGCTCCCGGCGGGGGCGCTGGCCGACCGCTGGAGCAGAAAGCGCGTGATGCAGGTCTGCGACGCGGGACGGGCCCTCCTGTTCACGGGCCTGGCGGCGGCGATCCTGCTCGCCGGGGCGCCCCTCGGGGTGGTCTTCGCGGTGGCGGGGCGCAGTTCTCGACGGTCCTGATCCTGACGGAGGCGGGGAACAGCGCCCGGACGCTGGGCCTGGCGCAGGGCGGGATGGCGGCGGGCGGCCTGATCGGAGCCCTGGCGGCGGCCCGCGTCCAGCGCCTGCTGCCCTTCCACCGCCTCCTGCCGACGGCGCTGACGGCCCTGACGGCCCTCCTGACCCTGCTGACGGCGAGCACGCTCCTGACCGGAAGCCTGGCGATGACGACGACACTGGCAGCCTCGGCACTCTCCCTCACGGCGGCGTCCCTGACCCTCCCCACCCTCCGGGAACCCACCCCTTCCTGAACGAAAACCGCAGGTCACCGGCATCTTCCCGACTCTCCGGGGAAGGGAGGAGACCCGGATGACCCCCATCCGCTAGGCTGTCAGCGGTCAGTCCCGCCTTCGTAGCTCAGGGGATAGAGCACCGCTCTCCTAAAGCGGGTGTCGCAGGTTCGAATCCTGCCGGGGGCACCATGTGGTACGGCTCCGGCCTGGGGTTCTCCTCCCAGGTCGGAGTCTTACCCGACCTCGGGAATCTCGCCTGGTGCCATTTGCGTGCGCCCGGGACGAGACGGGCAGCGGCCTCGGCGATCACAAGAGCCGCTTCCGAAACAGGATCGCACTAGATTCGAAAATCCCCACACTCTCGAAAGCGTGACCGATCAGTCGGAAATTTATAGGATTTCCATTCGCTTTACGTGCTGAGATTCAGCCATCCTTCCTATTCGCGACACCCGCTAACCCCTGGCGGTGTAGGAATGGCTTCCTGGTGACCAGGCAGGGCCTTCCCGAGGGGGATCAAATGTCCGACACTCTCAGCCTCTCCGCCGCTGCTGCCGCAGCACTCCAGCCGACGTTCACCTTCCTCTATGGGCGCCTTGACGCCCTCCTCAACCGCCACGAGGGTCGCGACGCCACCGACGAACTCACCACATCCAACCTGCCGTCGGCGCTGGTGGGTACCGTCACCCTGCCGCTCGTGGCCAACAAGCAGCGCCTCGATGAATACGCCGCGCAGCTGCGTATGGCGAGGTCGGTTCTCACGCGCTACCAGCAGAATCCGAGCCTGGTAGTGCTGGACGACTCCATGCTGCTTGATGTCCTCGGGCAACTCCGCGTGACCCTGGAAGAGATCTACTCCCACCGTTTCACCTTCGCCGGCGAGAGCCGTGAACGCTCCGGCCCGTTGGTTGTACAGCGAATCGACACTGTGGCCGGCAATGTGACCGGCATGCAGGCAGGCGGGGCAATCGTCACGGGAAAGGTCGATCAGGAGTTCAAGACGGTAAGCAGTGGATCCACGGTGATCGGGATGTCCGCCTTCACCATCGGCGACAAAGCTTGAAGGCCTGAGTCCGCAGTCCCGCCACTTCTCTCCGGCTCTCAACTCGCGTATGACCAGGAGAAGCCCATCGTGAACACGCCCTTTCGCTTCCTGGGGAACGGTCCGGCCGATGAGCAGCTGCCGGTTCAACCGAACCGGCAGCCAGAAGCCAACACCCCTTTCTCCCCCGAAGGAGAACCGGCCGAGGAGCCGACGTCGGAGTCCGGTCGCCTCGCCTCAGACGATGAAGCCGAGCGCACGCCCCTCGGCGACACACAAGAGGAAGCCTCGGACTTCGAGCCGTCGCCCGTTCGGCCCGAGGCCACCGTGGCGTCGATGCAGCAGCACATCAACACGAACAACGGCATCGCAATCGGAGTGCAGTTCCAGAACATCATCAACGGAATGCGCACCATTGAACTGCGCGAGGACTGGGTCACCCAACAGTTGGCCGTCTACGTACCCCCCAAGAACGAGAAGGAAGCAGCCGCCAAGTTGCGTGACGACCACGTTGTCGTGCTCCTTGGCAAGAGCGGCGCCGGACGGCAGCCCGCTGGCCTCCACTTGTTGCAGGGGCTCAAAGAGAAGCTCACCCTCAAGCGCTTCCATCGCGAGCCGAAGGACCCATTCTCACTCACCGACCTGACTGGCCAGCAGAACGTCGGCTGGATTCTCGACCTCAGGGCAGAGGGCGATACCGTCTCGGGCGGCCTGGGCTTCTCACTTCAGGACACCACTGCCCTCAAGGCGGCTACGTCGTACCTCGTGGTGTTGGCCAGCCCCGAGGTGTGGGAACCGATCAGCGACGGCGGAGGCGACGTCGCCGTAACGCTGGAGGCGCCAGAGGCCGAGGACGTCCTGCTTGCCCATCTGCGGGCGGCGAAGTGCCGAGAGTCAGAGAAATGGGCCGCGCACTCCCGGATCGCTCAAGCCATCACTGACAAGCTGCCGGGCGAGGTCAAGCGATGGTCTGACGCCATCGTGGCTGAGCAGAGCCGCCCGATGGCCTCAACAGCCACCACCACTACCAGCGAGCAGATCACAAAAGAGTTCAACGAGCAGGTCGAACGTGTCATCGAGGCTATGGCCGACTGGCGTAACCAGCTTCGTACATGGCACATCGAACACCCGGACAGCGACCACCGCAACTTCCTCCTCGCAGCTGCGTCCATGGACCGTACTCCGGTTGACCAGATCTACCGCGCTTCGGAAAGCCTTGCCACCGCCCTCGGCGAGGAGCCCAAGCCGAGGCCGGGCCAGCAGGGGCCCGGCATCATCGAGTTGACGTACATGATCGGCGCTGAGCTGACTTCCGATGGCACCGTCGTGCTGCCGAGTGAAGGCTACGCCGAAGCCGTTGTCGAGTACTTCCTGATGGACCGCGCACATCTCGTCGATCGCTTCACAGAGTGGACCGCAACGCAGGCTGCCAACCTCAAAGGTGACCTCGGGACGCAACTCGCAGATCGCGTTGCAGTGTGGGTGATTCGCCATACCCAGAAGAGCCGTTCAGTACGTGTACTGAAGTCGGTAGCAGGGCGATGGTCCTCTATCCCGATCCTTAAAGGGCATGCCCGCGACCTCTTGTCGGTCGCAGCTGTCGACAGCGAGATCGGACGCCTGGTCCGGGACGGAACCCTCGCATGGGCTCGCGATGGCGATGTGCCAAAGAACCTCCTGGTCACCTTGGCTGATGTGTGCCAGCAAGTGAGCCAGGTCTATCCGAAGGAAGCGCTTCTTCGCCTGGGCGAACTGGCCGCGAGCGACAAGCCCGACGTGGCCGCCGCGGTAGGAAAGGCGTTCAACGCGATGTGGGACCGCCCTGAGCAACGGCAGAGGGTCAGGAAGGTGCTCCGCACATGGGCCAGGAGTTCCACCGGGTCACTCCGTCGTTCCAGCAGTCATGCGTTCCTGTACCTCGCCAGCCGCGTGGAGGGCAACGGCACACCGTCCTTGCTGTCCGCAGGAGACGACTACGAGAACGATCTGCCCTGGATCATGCAGAGTTGGCGGACCACTCTGGAGCATGATCCAGCTCCCGAGACCGCCATCAGCGCCTTCAAGGTGTGGATGGAGGGGGCTGCCGCCGCACCCGACACCCGTGACACTGTGTTCGGCATTCTCGCGCAGGCAGTCCACGACGCTCCCGAGGACAACAGCGCCATCCGCTTCCTGGGCCTGAATCGGCTGGCCACCCACTGGGAGCCCTCCGAACCGAGAAAGCCTCTGACCGACCGCGCCCGCTTCCGTGACTCACTGATCGACTGGGTCAGGGCTTCGGACCCCACCAACCCGGGAATCGACTCCAGTGTTCCGAAGCCGTAGTCCCAAGCTGCGCAACGGGACCTTTAACGCCGCTGGAACGATGCCCAGCTCGGCTGAGTGCTATCGATTCCATTTCGAGGCCACGGGTCATTGGCGGGACTCGCCCGGAGCCGAACGCCATCATGACCCTGAGGCGGCTGCCACGGATCACGTCCTTACCATCCTTCGAAAGATCACAAGAGCCCACGAGCTGCCGGATGCCCTGACCGTGGAGAAGCGTGTCAACGCTCACCTCGGCCTGCCGACCTCTGTACCAGATATGCCAGTCTCCCTCAGCTGGGCTTCCGTTCGGCTGTGGGGGAAATCCGATGACCTTGACAACGCCACGCGGTCCCTGCAACGCATATACGAACACAAGGTGAAGGAGGAGCAATACAGGGGCGTGATCGAACTCAGCGAGAATTTTCGAGACGCGATGCGCAAGGATCCGAGTTTGGCGCTCGCCCATCTTGCCCTTCGGCACCCACAGGGACTTTCTTCAGAAGCCATCGATCAGATTGACCAGCTTATTGTCAAGATCTCTTCCTGTGATCCTGGAACATCCTGGGTCGCAACGGCCAAGCTTCTTCAGGAACTCGTCCGGGGCATGGAGGCGGATACAACGGCACACCTCCTTAAGGAGCTTGCCGCTCTTGCCACACGATTCGGCCAACCAATGGCAGCAGAGCAGCTACGAAGCCATCGTGGGCAGGGTTGAGATCGACGTAGCATGACCTGAGGCAAACTTACCGGGTCCGTTGATCGAGCCACGGCAACGGATCGTCGAGACGCACGAAAATGTCGTTCTCCCTGCCAAGGAAGCCTTGGATGCGCGCATCGCTCACTTTGCCGCCTTCCATGAGATCGCCCCACATCAGCTGCTTTACAAGGAGAATTCTCCCGAACAAAGACTGCCGTGGTGCGAGACCGTTCACGAAATCCCGATCAATCGGCAGAGGGCTGACGCGTCAGAGTTGCCCTCAACAGCCCATCACGCCAGGTCGGCCGGGTCAGGACTTGGACCAGACCGTTGGTCACGACCCAGTAGCCCGGGTACACCCAGCCCTCATCCTTCGACAGGAGCCCTGGGTCCTCGTCATGACACAGGTGCCGCGTCAGGCGCTCGTACGCCACCGCCGGCCACCAGCAGCAGGGTCGCGGTGAGAACTGCACCGCCCCGGACACCGCACCGAAGAGCCAACTGAGCGTATCCGTCCATGCGCACACGCGACGAGTATGACGCCCTGCGCCCGGCACCAGGGCCGATCGACCGCACGACCCCATGGAGCCCTGCCCCTGGCCTGAAGGTATCGCCGCGAGGCACCAGAGGCCTGACACCCGTCGGCGCGCATCCTTCCTCTCCGGGCGACGGCCCCCTCCAGTCACCCGACCGCCCCGGCCCCCCCGCCCGAAAGCCCCCCGTCCAACGGCCGCAGGAACCGTCGCTCATAGCGTCTGATGCACCGGGTCCGGCGGGCCAGTTCGAAGGCCTCCTGGCACTCCGGGTCCGTTTCGCTCGCGATGCGGTAGCGCTCGTACTCGGCGAGGCTCGGGAAAGAGAAGAGGGCGTAGGCGATGTCGCTGTCGCCCTCGCTCGGCAGGAAGTAGCCGTGGTGCGTTCCGCCGAGGCGGTCGACCAGGCCGACCCAGCGGCGGCCGTACTCCTCGAAGTCCGTCAGCTTGTCCGCGTCGATCTCGTACTTCAGATGAATGGTGATCACGCGCACATGATGCGGCACACCCCGGCTGGGCCCGTCGGGTGGTGTCTCCCCCGGGCCCGGACCCGCCGTGTCCCCCTAACGCAGCTCCTCCGGGCAGGCCGTCCCCCGGGAGAGTTTGTACGGGGCCGCCAGGCGGTACGTGCCCGGTTTCGGGGCGATCAGTTCCGTCCACTCGTCGCCCTCCGCGTTCGGCTCCGTCTTGAAGAGGCAGCCGTTCTCGTTGGCGAAGGCCTTGGGGAGGTCCCGGTCCGACTCCTCGCGGGCCAGCTTCGACTCCTCCGTCTCCTGCGGTGGCTCGATCTTGCCGCCGTTCTCGTCCACCAGCGCCAGCCACGGCGAGTACGGGACCCGGATCAGGACCCGTCCGGGGCTGTCGACACGGATGACGACCTCGTTCTCCTCCGCGCTCTGCACCTCCGCCGGCGGCTCCGCCAGCGGCGTCGGGTCCTCGACCTCGTACAGGCGCCAGTTCGCGTCCGACCACACCTGCTTCAGATACGGCAGCCCCGCCCCGACCAGCTCCGCCTCCTGCTCGGCGCCCGAGTCCGGGGCGCCCGTGGGCAGCACCACGTAGTGCACCGCCCAGCGGTCGAGCCACTCCGCGTAGTTCGCCGCGTCCAGCGTGTCGTCGTAGAAGAGCGGGTTGCGCTCCATGTCCGCCTGCCGGTTCCAGCCACGCGCCAGGTTGATGTACGGGCTCAGCGCCGAGGACTCGCGGTGGCTGGACGCCGGGACGACCTCGACCCGCGCCTTGTCCGCCTTCCGCACCTGCAACTGGTTGATCAGCGGCGCCACCTCCCGTGCCCAGGAAGCGTCCGGAGCCGTCCGGATCACGTCGTCGACGCCCTTGAAGCCGATCCAGAAGTTCAGCCCCGCGAACGCAAGGACCAGCGCGTACCAGCGGCGCGAACGCGGCGCCGTGTACGGCAGCGCCGCGAGCAGCACCACCCCGGCGAACAGCATCGGCAGCCGCGAGATGTTCGAGCCGATCTGCGAGTCGATCAGCCACGTCAGCAGCGCCCCGACCGTGTACACGGCCGCCCCCGTACGGACCGTCCGCCAGTCCTTCGGGACCAGCAGGAACACCACCACCCCGAAGAGCAGCGGCAGCGCCGTCGACCCGAAGGCCATCGGCTGCGTACCGGAGAAGGGGAACAGCCAGGACGAAAGGGCCACCACCGCGACCGGCGTGAGCCCCAGCGCGTACGCCCCCGGGCGCCGCCCGTTCAGGAACAGCGCCGCCGCCGCGATCCCCAGGAAGAGCCCCGCGACCGGGCTGCACGCCGTCGCGAGCGCCGCGAGCAGTGCCGCCACCGCCGCCTTCGCCCAGCGCTTGCGGCGCCAGCGGTGCGGCCAGCAGAAGACCGCCGCCGCCGCGCCGAGCGCGAACATCATGCCGAGCCCGAACGTCACCCGGCCCGACAGCGCGTTGCAGAGGAACGCGAACGCGCCCGCCACCGAACAGGCCAGCGGATTGCGGACCGCCCTCACCCGCACCAGGATCAGCGCCGTCAGCGCCGCCGACAGCGTCCCGGCGATCATCATCGTGCTGCGCACACCGAGCACCGCCATCAGATACGGCGACACCACGCTGTACGAGATCGGGTGCATCCCCCCGTACCAGGCCAGGTTGTACGCCGAATCCGGATGCCGGCCGACGAACTCGGCCCACGCGTCCTGCGCCGCCAGATCCCCGCCGCTGTTCGCGACGAAGAAGAACCACAGGAGGTGCGTGACGGCCGCGAGCGCACTCGCCGCCAGGACCGTGTAGCGGCGCTTACGGGGGCGGCGGACTGCCGTCGGCGGGGTGAGGGAGGTGGGTGGGGTGGGTGAGGTGAGGGGGGTAGGTGAGGTGGGCGAGGTGAGGACGGTGGGTGGGGTGGTCTTCGTGAGAGCGGTGGGAGTCGTGTCGCTCGTGGGGGTGGTGGGAGCAGTGGGGGTGGTGGGTGGCATCTGCGTCGCCGAGGGCTCCGGGACCGCCAGGGTCTCCGATGCCGGCCGCTGGGCCGGAAGCACTATTCGCGGAAGCGAATCATCGGACACATCGACTCCCTCCGGCGCCCCCGCCTCACGCGGCACCTCGGCACCGGCCCGCCCCGTACCAACGGACCCACCGGACCCGCCGGACCCGCCGGATCGACCCGTACCGCCGGACCCACCGGACCCGCCGACCCGACCCGTACTCCCGGATCGGCCCGTGCCTCCCGGTCCGCCGGCCTCCCCGTCGGCCCTGGCGGGTCCGTCGGATCCACCGCCTCCGCCCGGTCCGTCGGCCCCCGCCGACGCCGGTACGGCCGCGGATACGGAGGCGACCCCCGTCGCCTCGGAATCGGCTGAGGAGTCCGCGCGGTCGGCGCGTGTCGGCTCGGCGGTGGTCACTGCGGCCCTTTCCCGTGCTGCCCGTCTCGCTGCGCGCGGGTGTGCCACGCGTCCCTCTCGTCCCCCCGAAGACGCTAACAGCTGGGCACTCCGGAAGCCCCGGGGCGCCCAGCCGAGGGGGCGGCGGCCCCGCCCCCTACCGTCCGGAAGGGCCCGGCTCCCCCCTACCCGCACCGTCCGGAAGGCCCAGCTCCCCCGCCCCGTACCGTCCGGAAAGGCCCCACTGTCCGGCAGGCGGCCCGCCCCCGTACCGTCCGGCAGGGGCTCTCCCGGCTCAACGGAAAGGCCCCGCTCCCGGCCCGAAGGCGGTCCGGGAGCGGGGCCCTCCGTGTTCGTCCGGCGGCCTCAGCCGACGCGCGTCAGCTTCTTGTCGAAGCCCGGTTCCGTCAGGTCGGCCTGGAGGGCGACCGGGGAGCTGACCCGGCCCGCGCCCGTGCCGATCGAGACCTGGCCGACGACGTCGCCCGCCGCGCCCTTGTGCGGCACGGCCTGGCCGCCGTCGGTCAGCTCCAGGTCCACCTTCAGGCCCGGCCAGCCGACCGCCTTCAGTTCCTTGGTCGCCACCACCGGCGTCCGGCCGCCGAGACCGTCGTCGACGTATCCGAGGACCTGCCCCTTGCGGACCACGGCGGCCGAGGTGACGTCCTTCTGCGCCTGCTGGATCAGCTTGAGGCTGTTGTCGATGGCGAGCTGGAGCTTGTCGTTGAGGAGCTTGGCGTCCTTCGCCCCCATCACGATGCCGAGGATCCGCCGGTTCTTGCCGTCGACGACGGTGTTCGCCGACCACAGCAGATTGCCGCCCGCCGGGGTGGAGGAGCCGGTCTTGATGCCGCTCACCCCCGGCTCCAGAAGGATGTTGTTGTTGTTCTCGATGCGGCCCGGGATGCCGTCCACCGTCACGTTCGGCATGTTCACGATCTCCCGGAACACATCGAACTGCATGACCGCCTTCGCCAGCTTCAGCTGGTCCTTCGGAGTCGACACCGTGCTGTCGAGCAGCCCCGAGGGGTCGGTGTACGTCGACTGGGTCATCCCCAGCTCCTTCGCGGCGGCGTTCATCTTCGTCACGAACGCGGCCTCGGAACCGGCGTCCCAGCGCGCGAGCAGCCGGGCCACGTTGTTCGCGGACGGAATCATGAGCAGTTCGAGCAGCTCCTTCTCCGTGTACTTCTGGCCCTCCTGGACCGCCGCCGTCGACTCGTGCGTCGCCTTCGCCTGCTCGGCCGCCTTCTTGTCGACCGTGATCTCGGGGCCCTTCTGGCTCCCCTTGATCGGGTGGTCGCGGAGGATCACGTACGCCGTCATCGTCTTGGTGACGCTGGCGATCGGGGCCGGCTTCTGCGCACCGAACGTGCCCATCGAACCGACGCCCTCGACCTCGACGGCGCCCTGCCCCTCCGTGGGCCACGGCATCTTCAGCTGCCCGCCGGGGAAGACGAAGGTCGGCTCGGCCGAGAGCTTGAGCTGAGGCGAGGGCAGCGGGCGCACCATCTGCGCGATCGCAAAGACGATCAGGAGCACCAGGACGAGCGGCGTCCAGATCCGCACCCGGCGCAACGTCGTCCGCATCGGGGTCGGGGGCGGGGGCGGCGTGTTCGTCAGCTCGGCGAGCAGGTCGAGCGGGGGCAGCGGAGGCAGCGGCTGCTGCCGCGTCCGCTCCGCCGCCGCGGCGGCACCCGGAGAACCCTCCGCGCCGACGCCCGGCGCCTCCTCGGCCGCCTGCCCCACGGCCGGCCGCTTCCGCTCCGGTACGGGGGCGGGCGCGGGCACGGCGGCCTGCTGGGCTCCCCGCGCCTCCGGGGTCCCCCCGGCCTTCCGCTCGGCCGGGATGTCCGCCCGCAGCGGCACGAAGGTGCTGGTGCGCTCGCTGTCGGACTCCTCGGCCAGGGACCGGGGGATCTTCAGCGCGGTCGTCGGCTGGTCCACCGGGGCGGGGCGGATGGCCTTGAACATGGTCGTGGGCTGGTCGACGGGCTCGTCGTCCCCGGCGGGCTCGACCTCTTCGGCGGGCTCGGCGCGCCGGTCGCGCTCGTCGCGCTCGTCGTCCTCGCCCGAGGTCTCGGAGCCGTCCTCGACGGACTCGCGCTCCGCCAGAGGCTTGCGCGCGGCGAACCAGGAGCCTGCGGCGGGCTTCGCCGGTACGGGCTTCTCGGCGCCGTCAGCGGCGTCAGCGGCGTCAGTGCCGTCACCCTCGCCGTCGATACCGCCGCCGGGCGTCTTTCCGTCGGCCGTCCTGCCGCCGGGCTCGGGCGCAGAGCCCGCCGCCAGGGAGCCACCGGCAGCGGCACCGGCACCAGCGGCGGCACCCGCGGCGAGTTTCGAGTCGGAGCCGGACGCGGAGCCGGGCTTGGGCTCGTCCTTCGGCCCCTCGGGGCCCTCCGTCGACGAAGAGGCCACGACGGCGCCGCCGTCGGCATCACCGGCCTCCTGGGCCTCCCCGGCCCCCTCCGCCCCGCCCGCGCCCTTCTGGCCGTCGGCGCCCCCCGCGTCCCCGGCCGTGGCGACCCACGCCGCGACGGCCGCCTTCAGCCGCTCCCCCTCCGGCTCGGGAGCGGACCCGGATCCGGGCTTGGACGCGGGCTGGGACGCGGGCTCGGGCTTCGTCCCGGCGGACGCGGTCTCGGCGGCCCCCGCGGCCCCCTCGTCGGCCCCCGCGCCGGTCTCCGTCCCCGCGTCGTCCTCCGCCGTACGCGGTGTCAGATTCCGGAAGACGGCCGTCGCCTGGTCCTCCCGAACCGAAACCGAGGCCGAGGCCTGAGCCAAAGCCCCGGCCGAAGCCGAAACCGAGTCGACGACCGACTCCGATTCCAACTCCGGCTCCGGCTCCGATTCCGAGTCCGCTTCCGAGTCCGGCTCGGCAGGCGTCGCAACCGAAGCCGACGACGAGGCGTCTTCCTCACGGAGCGTGGAGAGCCGGGGATCCCGGCCGCCGACGCCCGAGGCCGCCGTCTCCTGCGACGACCCCTGCTGCTCCGCCCTGTCGGGGGACTCGCCCGCCACCGTGCCTCCTTCAGCGTCATGCGTACGTTCGAACCATGTACCGGTCCGTGTACCAGTGTCCTGTGTGGGCCCCTTGGCCCCCGTGCTAGACGAGAACGACATACCTACTGGTTCCCGGATGAACCACCCAGGCACTCTCGACAGATGAATGTGAGAGGGGTCACCCTGTCATTCATCCACGCGGGGAGGCATGGATGGGCAGGAGCCGCAGAACCATTCCGGAGGAGCTTCTGCTGCTCGCTCTGGACCCGACCACGGGTACCACAGCGCAGCCGCAGTCGCTCGACCTCGGCCTGGCCGGCGCACAGCTAGTGGAGCTGGCGCTGGCAGGCCGGATAGCCCCAGACGGGGATCGTATCGCCGTGGTGATGCCACGGCCGACCGGAGATCCGACCTTGGACTCCGCACTGGAGCTGCTGCGCAGGCGTGGCAGTCCGGTCCGGGCCGTCCATTGGATCGGCGGACCCCGACTGGGGCTCCGTCAGACGTATCTCTCGCATCTGGAGCGATGCGGCATGGTGCATGCCGTGGAGGGCCAGATGTGCGGGGTGTTGCCGACGACTCGCTACCAGGCGACCGACACGGCGATCAGTCGGGAGATCCGTGCCCGGCTGGACAGTGCGATCCGCACCGGCGTACCGCCGGACCCGCGGACCGCGGCGCTTGCCGCACTGGCCCACGCGGTCGGTCTCGGGAAGCACCTCTACCCCGGAAACGAAGGAAGGTCGTCGCGGTCCCGGCTGCGCGATCTGATCCGGCACGACCCGATGGGCGGACTCGTGGCGCACGCCGTGATGGACGTCCAGAACGGCGCGGGGGCACAGCCGCGCCGGAGCGCCGCGGGTGTCCCGGCGCAGCCTCGCGGCAGCATGGCCCGCGCGGCGGCGCACTAGCACCCGGCGCCGGCACCAGTACCACCACCAGCACGGCCCAGGCGCTCCACGAGCGGTACGCGCTCGTGGAGCGATCAGGCATCCCACCGGGAGCCGCACGGTGTGCGGGACGGCCAGGACGGTCGTCCCGCACACGCGTGTGTGCGGCCCGGTTCGCGTTGTGCTCGTTTTCCAGCGCGCACGGGGCCATTGGTGGCAGTCTGCCAAGCGGTAGATACTCACAGCTACGCGGCAGACAGCCGGAGGTGCAGTTTCCGTGGCGTCCAATGTCAATCCCACCGTCAGGCGACGCCGATTGGGCCAGGAGCTGCGGCGGCTCCGGGAGTCGAAGAACATGACGGCCGAACAGGTCGCCGATCGCCTCCTCGTCTCCCAGTCGAAGATCAGCAGGCTGGAGAACGGACGCCGTTCCATCAGCCAGCGCGATGTGCGCGACCTCTGCGGGGTGTACGAGGTCGAGGACGAGCGCATGGTCGACTCCCTGATGCAGATGGCCAAGGACTCCCGCCAGCAGGGCTGGTGGCACGCCTTCGGCGACATCCCGTACAGCGTGTACATCGGTCTGGAGACGGACGCGGAGAGCCTGCGGATGTACGAGCCGCAGATCATCCCGGGGCTGCTCCAGACGCACGCGTACGCGGAGGCGGTCATCGCCGGTGCGCTGCCGGAGTCGACGCCCGCCGAGATCGAGAAGCGCGTCACGGTCCGCACCCGTCGTCAGGAGCGCGTCCGGGACGCCGAACGGCCGCTGAGGCTCTGGGCGGTGATCGACGAGGGCGCGCTGCACCGGGTCGTCGGGAGCAGGCAGCTGATGGTGGAGCAGTTGGAGTACCTGATCGAGCAGGCGCAGCTGCCGCACGTCACCGTGCAGGTGCTGCCGTTCGAGATGGGGGCGCACCCGGGCATCAGCGGGCAGTACTCGATCCTGGAGTTCCCCGACACCTCGGACTCCAGCGTGGTCTACATCGAGGGTGTGACGAGCGATCTGTATCTGGAGAAGACGCAGGACGTCGGCAAGTACAGCGTCATGTACGAGCATCTGCGCGCGCAGGCGCTGAACGTCGAGCAGACCCGGGACTTCATCGCGGAGATGGCGAGAAAATACGCCAAGAGTTGAGGCGGGGGAGGCAAGGTACACCGCCTGGTCGTCGCCAGGGAAGAACGATGGGTACACGCCACCCGGACGTGTGAACGTCGGCCTCGTCGGGCGGGGCCGACCAGTAGCGTCGATCACGTCGGCAAGAACGCTGGCGTGAAGCCTTCATCGGCAGAACCGGAGCTGAATCAGCATGGCGATTATTCAGGGTGGTACCGACACCTGGACGAAGTCCTCGTACTCCGGAGGTAACGGAGCCTGTGTCGAGGTGAAGTCCCCGGTCATGGCCGCGATCGCGGTGCGGGACTCCAAGGCTCCCGAGGGCCCCTCCCTCTCCTTCGGACCGGGCTCGTGGAACGCCTTCGTCGGCGAGGTGAGCCTCGGGGCCCTCTGAGCCCCGCGGCTCCCGCCGCAGCACTCCTGGTACGCAAGAGCCCTCTCGTCCGGTCCGCCGTCCTGGTCGAGGGGGCTCTCCCCTTTTCCCGGCGCTTCCTCCCTCCCCCGGCTCTCCCCTTTTCCCTTTTCTCCGGCGGCCCGCCCCTCACCCCCGGGGATACCGCGTGAGCCACCCCGGCGAGGAGTCGGTGGGGCCGTGCAGGGCGGGGCCCTGGGTCATTTCCATCGCGAAGTCGTCGGCCAGTTCCAGGATCGTGCTCCGGCCCTCCAACTCGGCGAGCCAGGCCGGGGGGAGGGCCGTTTCGCCGTGCAGGGCGCCGAGGAGGGCGCCGGTGAGGGTGCCCGTGGCCGCCGAGGGGCCGTCGTGGTTGACCGCCAGGCGCAGACCGTGGCGTACGTCCTCGCCGACCAGAGTGCAGTAGACGGCCGCCGCCAGTTGTCCTTCCGCGCGGTCTTCGGCCGCGCCGAGTGCCGTCACCCGGCCGGGGTCCGGGACGCCTTCGCGTACGGCGGTCAGGGCGCGGTCCAGGGCGTCGGTGACGGGGGTGTGGTCGGGGTGGTCCGCGAGGTGTTCCAGGGCGCGGGCGACGGAGGTCTCGACGGTGCCGCCGCGGGCGAGTCCGTGGACGGTGACGGCGAAGGCGCCGGCCGCGAGTCGTGCGGTGGGGGCGCCGTGGCTCTGGGCGGCGCATTCCAGGGCGAGTTGCCAGACGAGTGCGGGTTCCCAGCCGACGAGCAGGCCGAAGGGGGCGGAGCGGACGAGGGCTCCGTAGTCGTCGGCGTCGGGGTTCTTGGGGGTGACGAGGGTGCCGAGGATGTCGTCGGCGAAGCCGGTGAGGCTGGCGCGGGTGGGGTTGCGGCGGGTGTAGAGCCACTCCTCGCAGGCGAGCCAGCCGTTGTCCTTGCGGCGTTCGTCGGGGCCCCAGTCGCGCTGGGTGGCGGCCCAGCGCCGGTGGGCGCGGTGGACGTCGGTGGGCGGGTGCCAGGCTCCGGTGTCGCGGCGGACCTGGGCGCGGATGAGGCCGTCGACGGTGAACAGGCCCATCTGGGTGGCGGCGGTGACGGCGCCGCGGCGGCCGAAGGCGGGGGCGGGCTCGGCGAGTCCCTCGGGGCCGTGGGTCTCGCGGAGTTCGGCGAGGGTACGGCCTTCGGCGCCCGCGCCGAGGGCGTCGCCGAGGGCTCCGCCGAGCAGACAGCCTCGTACGCGGGCGCGGAAGTCCTGTTGTTCGGCGCGGCCCCACACGGCCGCGGCTGTCGTGGCCACGACGTGCCCCCTCCCCCGTAGACCGGTCTGCGCAGCACTGTAATGGACCGGGTCCGCGCGATTGGGGGCCAGAACGTTATGTGATCCGACGCCCTTCCGGCCACTTTTGACCGGACTTGACCCATCACGGGTCGAGCTGGGGGGAGTGGGGCCCTGCGGGCGTCAGGCCCTGTCCTCCTTCGGGAGGAGCGGCAGCAGTTCCGGAAGATGTCCGTCCGAGGCCCGCGCGGTGCGCTGCCGTTCCTCGGGGACCTCGCCGTAGAGGGTGGTGCGGGGCTTCGCCGGGCGGCCGGCCGCCGCCGCGATGGACTCCAGGTCGCGGATCGAGCGGTAGGAGCCGTAACTCGATCCGGCCATCCGGGAGATGGTCTCCTCCATCAGGGTGCCGCCGAGGTCGTTCGCGCCGGAGCGGAGCATCTCGGCGGCGCCCTCGGTGCCGAGCTTGACCCAGCTGGTCTGGATGTTGGGGATGTGGGGGTGGAGGAGGAGGCGGGCCATCGCGATGACCGCGCGGTTGTCGCGGACGGTCGGGCCGGGGCGGGCGATGCCGGCGAGGTAGACGGGGGCGTTGGTGTGGATGAAGGGGAGCGTGACGAACTCGGTGAAGCCGCCGGTCTCCTGCTGGACGCGGGCCAGGGTGCGGAAGTGGCCGAGCCAGTGCCGGGGCTGGTCGACATGGCCGTACATCATCGTGGAGGAGGAGCGCAGGCCCAGCTCGTGGGCGGTGGTGACGACCTCGATCCAGGTGGCGGTGGGCAGTTTGCCCTTGGTGAGGATCCAGCGGACCTCGTCGTCGAGGATCTCGGCGGCGGTGCCGGGTATCGAGTCGAGTCCGGCTTCCTTCGCCGCCGTGAGCCATTCCCGGATCGAGAGTCCCGTACGGGTCGCGCCGTTGACGACCTCCATCGGGGAGAAGGCGTGCACGTGCATGTCGGGGACACGCTTCTTCACCGCGCGGACGATGTCGAAGTAGGCGGTGCCGGGCAGGTCGGGGTGGATGCCGCCCTGCATGCAGACCTCCACCGCGCCGACCTCCCACGCCTGCTGGGCGCGGTCGGCGACCTGGTCGAGGGAGAGGGTGTACGCGTCGGCGTCGGTGCGGCGCTGGGCGAAGGCGCAGAAGCGGCAGCCGGTGTAGCAGACGTTGGTGAAGTTGATGTTCCGGGTGACCACGTAGGTGACGTCGTCGCCGTTGACCGCCGCCCGTACGTCGTCGGCGATCCGGGTGAGCGCGTCCAGGGCGGGCCCGTCGGCGTGCAGCAGGGCGAGGGCCTGGGCGTCGGTGAGCCGGGTGGGGTCGTCGGCGGCGACGGAGAGCGCTTCGCGTACGTCCGCGTCGACGCGCTCGGGGACGAGCCCGGGGGCGGCGGCTTCGCGCAGCGCCTCCCAGTCGCCGTACACCTCGTCGAAGTCGTCGCGCCGGTCGTGGGTGCGGCCGGTGGTGTCGATGGTCCGGTGCAGATCGGTGCGGCCGGTGGCGGTGAACGCCTCGTCGGGCTCCTGCCAGGGCAGGCCCCGTACGGGTGCGTCGGGGCGGGCGAGGCCGGTCTCGGGGTCGGCGAGGGCGCGGACGTGCGGGAGGAGTCGGGGGTCGAGCCAGGGTTCTCCCCGGGTGACGAACTCGGGGTAGACGCAGAGCCGTTCGCGCAGTTCGAACCCGGCGGCGCGGGAGCGGGCGGCCAGTTCCTCGATCGCCGGCCAGGGCCGTTCGGGGTTGACGTGGTCGATGGTGAGCGGGGAGACGCCGCCCCAGTCGTCGATGCCCGCCGCGATGAGCCGTTCGTAGTCGGCGTCGACGAGGTTCGGCGGGGCCTGGAGGCAGGCGGAGGGGCCCATGATGTGCCGGGCCACGGCGACGGTGGCGACGAGGTCGTCGAGTTCGGCGTCGGGCATCGCGCGCATGGCCGTGTCCGGCTTGGCACGGAAGTTCTGGATGATCAGTTCCTGGAGGGAGTGGTACGCGCGGGAGATCCGGCGCAGCGCGAACAGCGACTCGGCGCGCTCCTCCAGGGTCTCGCCGATGCCGAGCAGCAGCCCCGAGGTGAAGGGGACGGAGGAGCGTCCGGCGTCCTCAAGGACCCGCAGCCGGACGGCGGGTTCCTTGTCGGGCGAGCCGTGGTGAGGGCCGCCGGGCTCGGACCAGAGCCGGGTCGCGGTGGTCTCCAGCATCATGCCCATGGAGGGGGCGACCGGCTTGAGACGCTGGAAGTCGGTCCAGGACAGGACGCCCGGGTTGAGGTGCGGGAGGAGGCCGGTCTCCTCCAGGATGCGGATGGCCATGGCGCGGACGTACGCGATCGTGTCGTCGTAGCCGTGCGCGTCGAGCCACTCGCGGGCCTCGGGCCAGCGGTCCTCGGGCTTGTCGCCGAGGGTGATCAGGGCTTCCTTGCAGCCGAGCGCGGCGCCGCGCCGGGCGACGTCGAGGACTTCGTCCGGGGACATGAACATCCCGTGCCCGGCCCGGCGGAGCTTGCCGGGGACGGTGACGAAGGTGCAGTAGTGGCACTTGTCCCGGCAGAGCCGGGTGAGCGGGATGAAGACGCTCTTGGAGTACGTGATGACCCCGGGCCTGCCCGCCGCCGCGAGGCCCGCGTCCCTGACCCGTCCGGCGGAGGCGACGAGATCGGCCAGGTCGTCGCCGCGTGCCCGCAGCAGCACGGTGGCCTCTTCCACGTCGAGCGCGACCCCGTCGCGGGCGCGCCGGAGTGCTCGTCGCATGGCGTTCGCGGTGGGCCGTTCTTCCTGGTGATCCGTCATGAACCGAGCATACGAGCGGACAGTGGGAAGAGACTGCGGGTCCCCGCAGGGAGACCGGGACGGACCGGAACAGGCCGGAACGAGGGCTGGTGAATGGCTTGGCGGGGTGGGGTGAGGTGGGGTGAGTCTTGGGGGCTTGGGGCCTTGGGGCTGGCCGGGCCGGGCTGGACGGGACCTGGGGGATCGCCGGGCCTGGCCGGGCCGGGCGGGATCTGGGAGACGGCTGGGCCGGGCGAGGCAGGACCTGGGGCTTGAGGCTTGGGGACGGCCGGGCCGGGCAGGGCCCCGGGGTGGCCTGGCGGGGGTGAGGCCCCGGACCGCCCGGACTCGGGCCAGGACCGCCCGGGGCCACGGCCCGTACCGCCCGACATCACGCGCCCGACATCACGCGCCCGCCCCACCCGCCCCTCCGGCCCGTACCGCCCCGCCTCCCCCGGCTCCGTACTCCCTCACTCCCCGCTCAGACGTACCGTCCGTACGCGTCCAGGGTCCGCAGGACCTCCGCTTCCGGGGCGGGCGGGAGTTGGAGGACGACCTCCTCGCAGCCCAGTTCGGCGTAGTGGGCGAGTTTGCCGGGGGTGGGGACGACGGCGTACGGGACGATCCGGAGGGTTTCCGGGTCGCGGCCCGCCTTCTCCCAGGTCTCGCGGAGGACCGGCAGGGTCTCGGTCAGGCCGCCGCCGCCGACCGGGAGCCAGCCGTCGGCCCAGGCGGCGATCCCGGCGAAGAGCCGGGGGCCGCCCGCGCCGCCCGCGAGGACGCGCGGGGCTCCCCCGGCGGGCTTGGGCCAGGCCTCGGATGCGCGTACGGAGTCGCCGTGGCGTCCCTCGTACGCGGTCGGTTCGGCCGCCCACAGGGCCCGCATGAGGCCGACCCGGTCGCCGACCAGGTCCCGCCGTTCGGACCAGGTGACGCCGTGGTCGGCGGCCTCCTCGCGGTTCCAGCCGAAGCCGACGCCGAGGGTGAAGCGGCCGCCGGAGAGGTGGTCGAGGGTGGCGACCTGCTTGGCCAGGGCGATCGGGTCGTGCTGGGCGACCAGGGTGACGCCGGTGCCGAGGTGGAGGCGTTCGGTGACGGCGGCGGCCATGGAGAGGGAGACGAAGGGGTCGAGGGTGCGGCTGTACTCCCGGGGCAGTTCGCCGCCCGCCGGGTAGGCCGTGCTCCGCTCGACGGGGATGTGGGTGTGCTCGGGCAGATAGAGCCCGCCGAAGCCGCGCTCCTCCAGCTCGCGCGCGAGCCGGACGGGGGTGATGGTCTCGTCGGTCAGGAAGATCGTGGTCGAGATCCGCATAGCGGCACGGTAGGGCGTACCGGCCGGTTTTCCGAGGGGGCGGCGCCCCGGACAGGGGTGCGGAACCTCCGGCGGGCGGGGGCCCGGCGCGGGGGCGCGCGGGAATCCCGCCGGAAAAGAATTTTCCGGAAGCCGTCACATCCCCGTCGCCCGCTCCGTCAGGGAGGTGAAGCGGAAAGCACGGCACCCGCGCGAGACCCGAGACGCCGAGGAGCGATTCCCATGACGTACGAGCCCAAGCCCCGTATGACCAACCCCGCCTACCTGCTTCCCGAGGCCGGTGCCGCGATCCAGGGGCTGGTGAAGGCCACCCGGCAGGGCGGGGTGGCGGAGTCCGTCCTCGAACTGGTGCACCTGCGGGCCAGCCAGATCAACAACTGCGGCTTCTGCGTCGAATACGGCGTGAAGAGCGCCCGGAAGCACGGGGTGGCCGACGACAAGCTGTTCGCGGTCTCCGCCTGGCGCGAGTCGCCGCACTTCACCGAGGAGGAGCGGGCGGCGCTCGCCCTGGCGGAGGCGGCGACCCGGCTCGCCGACACCTCGGACGCGGTGCCGGACGAGATCTGGGACGCCGCCGCCGATCACTTCGACGAGAAGCAGCTCGCCGCGATCACGCTGATGGTGGCGCTGACGAACCTGTTCAACCGGCTGAACGTCACCGTCCGCCAGCCCGCCGGTACGGCGCTGTGAGCGGGCGCGCGTCCTCCCGGTCGTAACCGGACCGGTCTCCTCCGCGTTGGTGCGGGCATGAAGAAGATCCTCACCGCAGTCGTCCTGACCTGTCTCACCGTCTCCGGTGGCGCCCTCGCCGCCGGGACCGCGTCCGCCGACACCGGCGGGCTCAACCTGCCCTCGGTGGTGCCGCTCAGCGGTCTGCTGATGCCGAAGGCGAAGCCCGGCGGGAAGGCGCCGCTGCCGCACGCGTCCTCGCTGGTGGGGGGCCTGCTCCCGAAGGGCTGAACCGGCCCCGGGGCAGAGCCGGAACGGAAGAAGCGAAGGTGACGGGACCCCCCACGGGCCCGTCACCTTCGCGCTTGGGGGGGTGCCCCGGAGTGCCTCAGTCGGGCAGCACCAGCGACGGGGTCTCCTTCGTCAGGACCTCGCCCCGGAAGAAGGCGGGGCTGCGGCGCTGCATGACCAGCATGATGACCGCGCCGAGCAGCAGCAGTCCGACGCCGATCACGAAGACCGAGCCGACGCCGAAGACGGCGGAGCCGGAGCCGTAGGCCGGGTTCCACATGTCGTAGAGCGTCTTGGCGAAGACGGCGGTCAGCATGAGGCCGCCGAGCAGCGGCATGAGGCCCTTGAAGGCGAAGTCGCGGGCGGAGCGGAAGAGGTCGCCGCGGAAGTACCAGACGCAGGCGAAGGCCGTCAGCGCGTAGTAGAAGCAGATCATCAGGCCGAGCGCGTAGATCGTGTCGACCAGGACGTGCTCGCTGACCAGGGTCATCACCGTGTAGAAGACGCCGGTGGCGATGCCCGCGACGACGGTCGCCTTGCCGGGGGTCTTGAAGACCGGGTGGACCTTGGTGAAGGACTTCGGCAGGGCCTCGTACGTGGACATCGCGAGGACCGTGCGGGCGACCGGGATGAAGGTCGTCTGGAGGCTGGCGGCGGCCGAGGCGAGGACGGCGACGAAGAGCAGGATGCCGAGCGTGGGGCCCATCACCGGGCCCGCGAGGGCGGCGAAGACGTTGTCGGAGGTCTTCGGGTTGGCGAGGCCGAGGCCCTGGTCGCCGGAGCCGACGACCATCTGGGCGGCGATGCCGGTGGCCAGGTAGGAGCCGACCAGGACGACCATCGCGATGAGCGCGGCGCGGCCGGGGGTCTTGGCGCTGCCGGTGGTCTCCTCGTTGCTCGCCATGCAGGCGTCCCAGCCCCAGTACATGAAGATCGAGAGCGAGAGTCCGGCGGTGAAGGCGGCGAAGGACTGGACCGCGAAGGGGTTCATCCAGGACCAGGAGAAGCTGACCGAGGTCTCGAAGGAACCGGCCTTCGACAGGGCCATGCCGACGAAGACGGCGAGCACGACGAGCTGGAGGCCGACGAGGGTGTACTGGATGCCCTTGGTGGCGGTCATGCCCCGGTAGCTGATGGCGGTCGCGGTGGCGATGAGCGCCAGGCAGGTGACGATGTGGACGGCCTTGTTGCCGTCGAGGGCGGTGATCGAGTCACTGCCGCTGATCTCGCCCGCGAGGAGCCAGAAGTAGGAGGTCGCGACGCCGGCCAGGTTGGAGAGCACGATGATCGTCGCGATGACGAGGCCCCAGCCGCACATCCAGCCGATCCGGGGGCCGAAGGCCTTGACGGTCCAGGTGAAGGAGGTGCCGCAGTCGGGCATGACCCGGTTGAGTTCCCGGTACGCGAAGGCGACGAGGAGCATCGGGAGGAAGCCCGCGAGGAAGACGGCGGGCATCTGGAGGCCCACCTCGCCGGCGGTGGAGCCGAGGGTGGAGGTCAGACAGTAGACGGGGGCGACGGTGGAGATGCCGATGACGGCACTGCCGAGGAGGCCGACGGAATTTCCGCCGAGGCCCTTGGTGCGCACGCCTTGCGTGCCGCCAGGGGCGTCGACGCCCCTTACCGTGTCTCCGGCCCGGGGCCGGACATCCACCTGAGTCATGAACAGGACGTTAAACGGTGCGGTTTCCACATCCGGAAGATCGAAATCCGATCAACTGAACGATCATCGCCTTGCAATCCCAGGGGCTCGTCCGCGACTTGCCAATGATTGAAAGATCGACAACCACGGCGACCGACCAACTGGTAGGTCGGTCGGTCCGCGTCCGATATGCGGGAACCGCAGCCTGGCCCCAAATGTCCGTTTCCAAAATTTCCCGAGGAATTTTCCGGCGATTCGCCCTGGTAACCTCCCGGCCGCCCCGGACGGCCGGGAGGGGGTTCCCGGGCTGGTCGGAGGGGGTTTCCGGGCCCCTCAGCCCGGCCACACCACCGACTGCAACTCGCTGTACGCGTGCAGCGCGTACGAGCCCACGTCCCGGCCCACCCCGCTCTTCTTGAAGCCGCCGAACGGCGCCTCCATGTTCCGGCCGATCGTGTTCACCCCCACCCCGCCCGCCCGCAGCCGGGCCGCGGTCCGGAAGGCGCGGGCCACATCGCCCGACCACACGTAGTCGATCAGCCCGTAGTCGCTGTCGTTGGCGAGGGCGATCCCCTCCTCCTCGTCGTCGAAGGGCACGACCACCACCACCGGCCCGAAGATCTCCTCCCGGACCACCCGCATCCCGGGGGCGCACCCCACGAGCAGCGTCGGGGCCACGTAGAAGCCCCCGGGCAGCTCCGGCCGGCCGCCGCCCGCCGCGACCACCGCCCCCTCCTTCCGGCCCAGCTCCACGTATCCCTCCACCCGGTCGCGGTGGGCCGCCGAGATCACCGGGCCGACCACCGTGCCCCGCTCCGCCGGGTCCCCCACCGTCAGCCGGGAGGCGTAGGCGGCGAGCCGCTCCACCAGCCGGTCGTGGATGCCGCGCTGGGCGAGCACCCGGGTCGGGGCGGTGCAGATCTGGCCGCTGTAGAAGGAGAACGTCGTCCCGATCCCCCGCACGGCCGCGTCCAGGTCGGCATCGTCGAAGACGAGCGCCGCGCCCTTGCCGCCCAGCTCCATCAGCTGCCGCTTCAGCTGACGGCCGCAGACCTCGCCGATCGCCTGGCCGACGGCCGTGGAGCCGGTGAACGACACCATGTCGACGTCCGGGGAGTCCACCGCCGCCCGCCCGGTCTCCGGCGTGGAGCCCGTCACCACGTTGACCACGCCCGGCGGGATCCCGGCCTCTTCGAGGGCCCGCGCCATCGCGTACACGGAGAAGGGGTCCTGCGGGGCGGGCCGGACCAGGACCGTGTTGCCCATGGCGAGCGCCGGGGCGACCTTGCCCGCCGCGTTGGCCCAGGGGTTGTTGTACGAGGTGACGCAGGTGACCACGCCGACCGGGCGGCGCACCGCCACCGCGCCGAAGATCCCGGCCCGGCCCATCGGACCGGCCTCGTTGATCTGCGGGGGCAGCGGACGCTCGACCGGTTCCAGGGCGCCCCGCGCGTACCGCCGGAAGCGGGCGGCGCCCACCGCGACCTGCATTCCGGCCGCCGTGCCGGTCGTCGCCCCGGTCTCGGCACGGGCCAGCAGCGTGTTGGCCCCGGCGTCCCTGGCCATCAGGTCGGCGGCCCGGTCCAGGAGCGCCGCCCGTTCCTCGGGCCGGGTGCGCGACCAGGCGGCGAAGGCCTCGCGGGCGGCGGCGGCGGCCTCGTACACCTGGCTCCTCGACGCCTCGGGGGCGAGACCGACGACCTCTTCGGTGGCCGGGTTCACCACCTCGTAGTGGCCCTCGTCGGGCTCCACCCAGGAGCCGCCGACGAAGAGCCGTCCGGTGCGGGTCATCGGGTGCTCACCGTCCTCGTGTCCCGGCCGGAGCGCAGCACCCGGCCCGGGACCGCGCCGGTCACCTCGTCGTCCCGTACCGTCTCCACGCCGTTGACCCGCACCGACACGATCCCGACCGCCCGGGAGTCCAGCCGCGGGCTCTCCCCCGGCAGGTCGTGCACGAGGGTCGCCGGGCCCGCGTCGATCCGCGCCGGGTCGAAGAGGACCAGATCGGCGTGGAAGCCCTCGGCGATCCGGCCGCGCTCGCGGAGCCCGAAGAGCCGGGCCGGGTCGTCGCTCAGCATCCGCACCGCCCGTTCCAGGGGCACGAGCCCGCGCCCGCGCAGACAGTCGCCGAGGAAGCGGGTGGTGTAGGGCGCCCCGCACATGCGGTCCAGATGGGCGCCCGCGTCGGAGCCGCCGAGCAGCACGTCCTCGTGGTCCCAGGTCTCGCGGCGCAGCGCCCAGGAGGCCGGGTCGTTGTCGCGGGGCATCGGCCACAGGACGGTCCTGAGGTCGTCGTGGGCGCAGATCTCGACGAGGCAGCCGAAGGGGTCCTGGCCGCGTTCGGCGGCGATGTCCTTCACCACCCGGCCGGTCAGTCCCTCGTTCTCGGGGCTGTACGTGTCCCCGACGACGTACCGGCCGAAGTCCGCGAGCCGCCGGAAGACGCCCGCCTCCGGGGAGTCGGCGCGGCGCAGCAGCTCCGCCCGGGTCGCGGGCTCGCGCAGCCGGGCGATCCGCTCGGGGACGGGCAGGGCCAGGACCTCGCCCCAGCCGGGGATGAGGTTGAGGGCGCAGAAGGTGCCGAGGGACATGTTCATGGGGGTGAGGATCGGCATGGTGAGGGCGACGATCCGGCCGCCGGACTCGCGGGCCCGTTCGGAGGCGGTGAGCTGGCGCGGGACGCGGGCGGGGACGGCGGCGTCGATGGTGAGGACGTTCCAGTTGAGGGGCCTGCCCGCCGCCGCCGTCATCTCGACGAAGAGGTCGATCTCGGCGTCCGAGAACTGGTCGAGGCAGCCCGCGAGGATCGCCTCGATCTGGGTGCCCTCGTGTTCGCCGACCGCGCGGGAGAGCGCGATCAGTTCCTCGGGGGCCGCGTGCCGGGAGGCGACGGGGGCGCCGTCGCCGTCGGAGTGGGTGGCGGACTGGGTGGTGGAGAGCCCCCAGGCACCGGCGGCCATGGCCTCCTTGAGCAGGGCGACCATCCGGGCCAGCTGCCCGGGGGTGGGCGCCCCTCCGACGGCGTCGGCGCCCATCACGTACCGGCGCAGGGCGCAGTGGCCGACCATGAACCCGGCGTTGACGGCGGTCCGGCCGTCGAGGGCGTCCAGGTACTCGCCGAAGGAGGACCAGCCCCAGTCGACGCCCTCCTCCAGGGCCGTCAGGGACATGCCCTCCACCTTGGCCATCATGCGGCGGGTGTAGTCGGCGTCCTCGGGCCGGTCCGGGTGGAGCGGGGCGAGGGTGAAGCCGCAGTTGCCGCCGACGACGGTGGTGACGCCGTGGTTCATCGAAGGGGTGGCGTACGGGTCCCAGAACAACTGGGCGTCGTAGTGGGTGTGCGGGTCGACGAAGCCGGGCGCGAGGACGAGACCGGCGGCGTCCTCGCGGGTCCGGGCCGCCTCGCGGACGGTGCCGGGGGCGGCGACGACGGCGATCCTGCCCTCGCGTATCCCCACGTCGGCGGTACGGGCGGGGGCACCGGTGCCGTCCACGACGGTGGCTCCCGTGATGAGGTGGTCGAGCATGACGGTCCCTTTCTGCGCGGGGCGCCTCGGGCGCGGGGGGCATGGGGCGCGGGGGGGGGCATGAGGCCTGGTGCGCCTGGGGTGCGTGGGGCGTGGGCGCTTCCGCTGCGGGGCGCGCAGGTGTGGGCGCGCAGGCGGGGGCGCGGGGGCGTGGGTGTGCCCCGGCCGCGGGCCGCCGCGGTCGGGGCGCCGTGGGCGGCGGTCCGGGAAGACGCCGCCCACGTGTGGGTGGCGGGCCCTACGCGCCCGCCGCCTGCCGGAAGCGGGTGGTGCGGTGGACCGGGTCGGTGTCGATCTCCGGGATGACGTGCTCGCCGATCAGCCTGATCGAGTTCATCGTGTCCTCGTACGAGATCCCGATCGGCAGTCCGAAGGAGAGCTGGTCGGCACCGGCCCGCTCCCAGCGCCTGCACTGGGCGAGGACCTCCGCGGGGTCGCCGCAGATCATCAGCTCCTCCTGGATGAGGAGTTCGATGATCTCGGCGGAGTACTCCGGGAGGAGTTCGGGCCACTCGGGGATGCCCTCGGGCCTCGGGAAGGTGTCGTGGTAGCGGAAGAGCAGCGACTGGAGGTAGTTGAGTCCGCCGCCGACGGCGATCTCGACGGCCTTGTCGTGGGTCTCCGCGCAGATCGCGGTGGAGGTGACCATGACGTTGTCGTTGACGAAGTCGCCGACCGCCCTGGCCTCCTTGACGGCCGTCTTGTAGGAGTCGACGACCCACTCCATGTCGGAGACCTTCTGCACGCTGAAGCCGAGGACGCCGAGGCCCTTGCGGCCCGCCATGGCGTACGAGGAGGGGGACCCGGCCGCGTACCACATGGCCGGGTGGGAGCCGCCGTACGGCTTGGGCAGGATCTTGCGGGGCGGGAGGGACCAGTGCTTGCCCTGGAAGCCCTCGTACTCGTCCTGGAGCCACATCTTGGGGAACTCGGCGATGGTCTCCTCCCAGATCTCCTTGGTGTGGTTCATGTCGGTGATGCCCGGCATGAACCCGAGGATCTCGTGGGAGCCCGCGCCCCGGCCGGAGCCGAACTCGAAGCGGCCGCCGGAGAGGTGGTCGAGCATGGCGACGGTCTCCGCGACCTTCACCGGGTGGTTGACGGGGGCGAGCGGGTTGAAGATGCCGGAGCCGAGGTGGATCCGGTCGGTGGCGTGGGCGAGGTAGCCGAGGAAGACGTCGTTGGCGGAGAGGTGCGAGTACTCCTCAAGGAAGTGGTGCTCCGAGGCCCAGGCGTACTTGAAGCCGGACCTGTCCGCCTGGACGACGTACTCGGTCTCCTCCATGAGGGCCTTGTGCTCGGCTTCGGGATCGGTCTCGGCGCGCCTGCCGACGTATCCCTGTACGAAGATCCCGAATTCCAAGGGGGTTCACCGTCCTCGTCGTCTCCCATGGAACCTGACGACCCATCAGATTCTCGATGTGCCCGACTGTCGCACCGCGGGCCGGACCCGTCAAGAGCTGACGAGTCATCAGAAAGGGTGGTCGGGGACGGCCGTCACACGGGACCCGACCTACAGATGCGGGGCGACCTCGGCGCCGAAGGCCGCCATCTGGTCGAGGAGTTCGGCAAGGCTCCGGGAGCGGAACCGCACCTGGATCTGGTCCACGCCCATCTCCCCGTACGCGCGCAGGGAGGCGGCCAGCTCCTGCGGCGGGCCGCTCAGGGTGCGGCGGCCGACCGGATGTCCCGGCGTGCCGACGTAGAGCGGTTCGGTGATCGCGCCGACGGTGCAGGGTTCGGCGATCCCGGCGTCCGCGCGGAGGCGTCGCAGGGTGGCGATCCGCGCGGCGAGCCGTTCGCGCGGGTCGCCCTGCGGCAGCCAGCCGTCGCCCTTGAGCGCGGCGCGGCGCACGGCCGCCGGGGAGGAGCCGCCCACCCAGAGCGGGACCCGGCGCTGCACGGGCCGGGGGCGCTGGCCCAGCTCCCTGAAGGCGAAGAACGCGCCCGCGTGCTCGGGGTACTCCTCGGGCCCGAGGGCCGCCCGCAGCGCGTCTACGGTCTCGTCGAGGAGGGCGCCCCGGCGGGTGAAGTCCACGCCGAGCGCCTCGAACTCCTCCCGGACGTGCCCGGCGCCGACCCCGAGGACGAGCCGCCCGCCGGAGAGGTGGTCGAGCGTGGCGTAGGCCTTGGCGGTGACCAGGGGGTGGCGCAGTCCGACGACGGCGACGTGCGAGAGGAGCCGGATCCGCGTGGTGGCGGCGGCGAGGAAGGAGAGGGTGGCGACGGGGTCGTACCAGACGGTGCTCATCGCCCCGGCGAGGTCGCGCGGGATGGCGACGTGGTCGCAGCAGGCGAGGTAGTCGAAGCCGTGGGCCTCGGCGGCGCGGGCGACGGCGAGCAGATCGGCGGGGCCCGCCGCCGCCTCCCAGGGCTCGGCGTAGAGGACGGACTGCGACTGGACGGGCAGCTGCATCCCGTAGACCACCATGGGGACCTCCTCGGAACCTTGCCTGACGGAGTGTCATACGCGCGCGGGCCGGGCCATGCTCACGGCTGACGTTCCATCAGGCAAGGGATGCGGGAGGGGAGTTCCGGGTGCGCTGCCGCCGGAGGCCGGGCGTCCCGGGGCGTCCCCTTCCAGGGCGCCCCGGCCGGACCGCCCGGCCTCCGGGCGTTCCTGCGGGCGTCAGCCGATGAGCTGCCCGCCGCCGAACGGGCGACTGACCTGTGCGATCTCCCCCGGCTTGAAGGGAACGGCCCACTTTCCGGTGGACTGGTAGAGATAGTTCCCGTCCGGGCTCATCGCGAGCAGGTCGGGGCGCTTGTCGCCGTTCGCGTCGCCGACCGCGACGAGCTGGGTGAAGGCTCCCCAGCCGCCGCCGACGCGGACGCGCGGGGCGAAGGTGCCGTCCCCCCGGCCGAGGTACAGCCAGAGGACACCGGCCTTGTCGCGGGCGACCAGGTCTCCGGCGGCGGCGCCCCCGAGGTTCCCGGTGGCGACGAGGTCGTTGTAGACGCCCCAGCCGCCGCCGATCCTCTTGCGGGCGGCGAGAGGCGCCTTGGCGTCGCCCGTCCCCTTGTACAGCCACAGGACGCCCTGCTTGTCGGCGGCGACGAGGTCGGCCCTGCCGTCACCCGTCAGATCGCTGCCGCCGGCCAGCCGCTCGTAGACCCCCCAGCCGCCGCCGACCCGGACGCGCGGCGCGAAGCCGCCCTTCCCCGTGCCCTGGTACAGCCACAGGACGCCCGCCTTGTCCCGGGCGACGAGGTCGCCGACCGGGGAGCCCGCGAGGTCGCCGGTGGCCTCGATGCGGTCGTAGACGTTCCAGCCGCCGCCGAGCGAGGTCCGCGCCGCGCCGCCGACCAGCCTGCCGTCCTGGTGGTACGGGCTGTAGTAGGTGTCCTCGCGCACGAGACGGCCGGACGCGTCCCGCATCAGCAGGTCGGGGGTGCCGTTGTCGTTCAGGTCGTGCGGCTGGACCCCGCGCGCCACCGTGAAGGAGCCTCTGGCCACGGCGGTGGGGCCGATGCCGTTGAGCGGGGCGGCGCTCAGCTCCCAGGTGTACGCGCCGTTGGGCGCGGCCTCCGCCGCGCCGCCCGTGCCCTGGACCTGCCCCGGCCAGAGGAACGTCACGGCGGGCCGGACCGGGTGGTCCTCGTAGGCGACGTAGGTCTTGCCGGTGCCGGTGTGCCGCAGGGTCATCTTCACCCGCGCGGTGCTCCGGGAGAGATCCCAGCCGAGCGACGCCTTCTCGCCGGAGTCCGCGAGACGCAGGGTCGAGGGCACCCGCGACGCCCCGATCACGATCTTGGTGGGCTCGCCGGTGGTCGCCACCTTGACGGCCGTCGGCCGCTCGTCGCCCGTGCTCGCGATCCGGTACAGCCCCTCGCCCCCCGCGACGGTGCCGCCCCGCGCGTACAGGCTGCCGTCGGGACCGGCGGCGACCGAGGTGAGGTGGTCGAGCAGCGGCACCTTGGCCCCGGTGCCCGGGTGGTACGCGGTGAACGCGTCGAACGGCAGGGTGGTGCCGCGCGAGAGCGCGCCGGGCTCGCCGTACACGACCCAGCCGCCGACCAGACCGACCTTGAGGCTCGCCCGCCCGGAGGGGACGGGAAGCTGCCGGGTCGCGCCGGTGGCCCGGTCGAGGAGGACGACCTTGACCGGGTCGGTGTCCCCGCCCTCGGTCCAGACGACACGGGTCGCGGAGACGGCCACGTGACCGGTGGCCGCCGGGGGCCGCACCCGCAGCTCGCCCACGGTGCCCGCGGCCAGATCGATCAGGCCCCACCGGGCGGTTCCGCCGGACGTGAAGGTCACCAGGGCGTGATCGACGGTGCCGGGGCCGACCGCGAAGCCGGACGCGCCCGCCGGGAAGCCCGTCACGGGCACGTCGCCGTCCCGCTTCGTGTGCCGCGTCAGCACCTGGCCGCCGTCCGCCGCCGTGGTCCGGGTGAAGACGGCGTCCGCCGCCGAGCCCACGTAGACGTCGGAGGGACCGGTGCGCACCTCGAAGGTGGCCGAGGTCGTCATGTTCCGCTGGGTGACACCGGAGACGGACCGGCTGACCAGGAAGTCGTCGGTACGGGTGGACCGCAGCTCGGCGGAGTCCCGGACGTCCTGCCCGGAGCCGTCCCCGAAGAGCGACCAGTGCGGCGGGGACGGCCGTTCGGAGTCGGGCCGGGTGAGGAAGCCCGTCACCCCCGCCCCGAGGATCGGCGAGTCCTTCGGATACGGGACGGGCGCCGGGGTGCTCGTGACGGCGGCGGGAGCGGCGACGGCGGAGGCGCCGGGCGCGGCGGACGCGGCCCAGGCCGATCCGGTCACAGCTCCCGCTCCGAGGGTGACGGCGAGCACGGTGACGACGGCGGCGGTCAGCCGCCGGCGAGACGAATGGTGCATGGTGCGATCCCTTCCGGGGCGATGGGCGCGTGCCGCGCCCTCACCCGAAAGGACTGCCGACGGAAGCGAGAGGTTGTACGAAGAATCTATTTTGCTGGGGCGGTTGGGGGAAGTGGGGTAGATGGGGCGAGGGTCGCCGGTTCACGCGCCGGTTTACGGACCGGCCCACGCGACCGGCCTACGCGCTGGTTCACGCGCCGGGCCAGAGACCTTCCGGGGTGAGGCCGAGGAGGTCGATGGCGTTGCCCCGGACGATCCGTTCGACCGTGTCCGCGGGCAGATGTCCCATCTGTGCCTCGCCGACCTCGCGGGACTTGGGCCAAGTGGAGTCCGAGTGCGGGTAGTCCGTCTCGTACAGGACATTTCCCACACCGATCGCGTCAAGGTTGCGCAGCCCGAAGGCGTCGTCGAAGAAGCATCCGAAGACGTGCCCGGCGAACAGCTCGGACGGCGGGCGCAGCACCTTGTCCGCGACCCCGCCCCAACCCCGGTTCTCCTCCCAGACGATGTCGGCGCGCTCCAGGATGTACGGGATCCAGCCGATCTGTCCCTCCGCGTACATGATCCGAAGGTTCGGGAAGCGCTCGAACTTGCCGCTCATCAGCCAGTCGACCATCGAGAAGCAGCAGTTGGCGAAGGTGATGGTGGAGCCGACGGCGGGCGGGGCGTCGGCGGAGGTGGACGGCATCCGGCTGGAGGAGCCGATGTGCATGGCGACGACCGTGCCGGTCTCGTCGCAGGCGCGCAGGAAGGGGTCCCAGTGGTCGGTGTGGACCGAGGGGAGTCCGAGGTGCGGCGGGATCTCGGAGAAGGCGACCGCCCGCACCCCGCGCGCGGCGTTGCGGCGCACCTCGGCGGCGGCCAGTTCCGGATCCCAGAGCGGGACGAGGGTGAGCGGGACGAGCCGCCCCCGGGCCTCGGGCCCGCACCACTCCTCCACCATCCAGTCGTTGTACGCGCGGACGCAGAGCAGCCCGAGGTCACGGTCGGCCGCCTCGGTGAAGGTCTGGCCGCAGAAGCGGGGGAAGGTGGGGAAGCAGAGCGCGGACTGCACATGGTTGACGTCCATGTCGGCGAGCCGCTCGGGTACGGCGTACGAGCCGGGCCGCATCTGCTCGTAGGTGATCACTTCAAGCCGTATCTCGTCGCGATCGAGACCGACGGCGGTGTCGAGCCGGGTGAGGGGGCGGCGCAGGTCCTCGTAGACCCACCAGTCCCCTATCGGCCCTTCGTCCCCTTTCTCCCCCATGACCGGGGCGAATCTGCCGCCGAGGAAGGACATTTCCTTCAGCGGTGCGCGGACGATCCGGGGGCCGGTGTCGCGGTACCGGGACGGGAGCCGGTCCCGCCAGACGTGCGGGGGCTCCACGGTGTGGTCGTCCACCGAGATGATCTCCGGGAAGGTCTCCATATGCTTCACGTTAGCGCCGAACTGACGACCCGTCAGCTATCGTGCGGTGGATCGGGGTCCCGGGCGACCCGGCCGGAGGCCCGTCCGCACGGCCTCGACGGGGCCTTCACCGACCCCGCGGACGGCCTCGCCGGGCTCCCGTACTCCCCCGCATCCGGCCCCGGTAAGGCTGACCTGATGCTGACGCACCCCCTCCGGACAAGGCAGACTGTGCAGGGCTAAACCAGCGGTTGCGGTACGGCAGGGGGAGCGATGGACCGTGAGAACGGGCCGCGAGTTCCGGTGCAGCGGGCTCCGAGGACGGGCGCGGCGGCCCCGGCGCACGAGGCGGCCGACAAGGCCGGTACGGGGTCGCATTCCGGCCATGCCGGGGATGACGCCGAGGTGAAGGGTGGTAAGCGCGGGACGGGTGCTGTCTCGGATGGGACCGCTGCCCCGGGCGGGGCCGGTGCGCCGAACGGGACTGGTGTCGCGGATGGGGCCCGTGTCTTGGATGAGGCCGGTGTGCCGGTTGTGGCTGGTGTGCTGGATGAGGCTGATGCGCCGGTTGCGGCTGGTGCGCCGGATGAGGCCAGTGCGCCGGATGAGGCTGTCGCCACAGCCCCCGCCGCCGTCGAGCGCGCCACCGAGAGCCCCAGGGTGAACCCCACGGAGAACCCCACGGAGAGCCCCGTCGTCCCCGCTCTCCTCCGGTTCTCCGTGCTCGGGCCCGTCCGGGCCTGGCGCGGGGACGCGTCCGTGTCCACCGGGTCCCCGCAGCAGCGTGCCCTGCTCGCCGCCCTGTTGCTGCGCGGCGGGCGGACCGCCACCGCCGCCGAGCTGATCGACGCCCTCTGGGGCGAGGAGTCGCCCTCGCAGGCCCTCGCGGCCGTCCGGACGTATGCCTCCCGGCTCCGCAAGGCCCTCGGGCCCGAGGTCCTGGTCAGCGAGTCCGGGGGCTACGCCCTGCGGACCTCCGCCGCCGCCCTCGACGTCACCGACGCCCAGGAACTCGCCGCCGAGGCCGAGAAGCTGCGGGCCGCCGGGGACCGGGCGGCGGCCCGAAACCGGCTCGCCACCGCCCTCGACCTGTGGGACGGCGAGGTGCTGGCCTCCGTACCGGGCCCGTACGCCGAGACCCAGCGGACCCGCCTGGAGGAATGGCGGCTGACGCTCCTTGAGTCCCGGCTCGACATCGACCTGGAGATCGGCGCGCACGCCGAGGCCGTCTCCGAGCTGACCGCGCTCACCGCCGCGCAGCCGCTGCGCGAGCGGCTGCGGGAACTGCTCATGCTGGCCCTGTACCGCAGCGGACGGCAGGCCGAGGCGCTCGCCGTGTACGCCGACACCCGCCGTCTGCTCGCCGAGGAGCTGGGCGTCGACCCGACCCCCGAACTCTCCCGGCTCCAGCAGCGCATCCTCCAGGCCGACGCCGAACTGGCCCGGCCCGTCGAGGAGGCGGCCCCGGCGGCGGCGCCCGTCGCCCGGCCCGCGCAGCTCCCGGCGACCGTCCCCGACTTCACCGGCCGCGCCGCCTTCGTACGGGAGCTGAGCACCCGGCTCGCGGGCGCCGAGGGGCACGTCATGGCCGTGTCGGCGCTCGCGGGCATCGGGGGCGTCGGCAAGACGACCCTGGCCGTGCACGTCGCCCACGAGGCCCGGCCGCACTTCCCCGACGGACAGCTGTACGTGGACCTCCAGGGCGCCGGTTCGGCCGCCGCGTCCCCGGAGACCGTCCTCGGCTCCTTCCTGCGCGCGCTCGGCACCCCGGACTCCGCCGTGCCCGAATCCCTTGAGGACCGGGCGGCGCTCTACCGCTCGACGCTCGACGGGCGCCGGGTCCTGGTCCTCCTGGACAACGCCAGGGACGCGGCCCAGATCCGCCCGCTGCTGCCCGGCACGGCGGGCTGCGCGGCCCTGGTCACCAGCCGTATCCGGATGGTCGACCTGGCCGGCGCCCATCTGGTGGACCTGGACGTGATGTCCCCGGACGAGGCCCTTCAGCTCTTCACCCGGATCGTCGGCGAGGAGCGGGTGCGCTCCGAGCGGGAGGCGGCCCTCGACGTGGTCGGCGCCTGCGGGTTCCTGCCGCTCGCCATCCGGATCGCGGCCTCCCGGCTCGCGGCCCGCAGGACCTGGACGGTCTCCGTGCTCGCGGCCAAGCTGGCGGACGAGCGGCGGCGCCTCGACGAACTCCAGGCGGGCGACCTGGCGGTGAAGGCCACCTTCGAGCTGGGCTACGGACAGCTGGAACCGGCGCAGGCCCGCGCGTTCCGGCTGCTCGGCCTCGCCGACGGACCGGACATGTCGCTCGCGGCTGCGGCGGCCGTCCTCGATCTGCCGCTGTGGGACACGGAGGACCTGCTCGAAGCCCTCGTGGACACCTCCCTGGTGGAGTCGGCGGCGCCCGGCCGGTACCGGTACCACGATCTGGTCCGGCTGTACGCGCGCGCGTGCGCCGACCGCGACGAGCAGCCGCCCTCCGAGAAGGCGGCGGCGCTCTCCCGGCTCCTCGACTTCTATCTGTCGACGGCGGCGCGGGTCTACGCCATCGAGCGCCCCGGCGACAAGCTCGTCGACCACCTGGAGCCCACCACCCACGAGGGCCTCACCTTCACCGACCGCCACGCGGCCCAGGACTGGCTGTACGCGGAGGCCAACTGCCTGCTCGCCTGCGTCCGGCAGGCCGCGACGGCCCCCGGGACCCTGCGGCGGGGCGTGGACCTGCTGTGGGCCGCGCTCGACCTGGGCGAATCGGGGGCGAACTCGCGCGAGTTCGAGGCGACGGGGGCCGTGGTCCGCGACGCCGCGCGGGCGCTCGGCGACGACCGGGCCGGGGGCCGCGCGTTCATGGTCCTCGCCGGGGTCCACCACACGGCGGGCCGCTTCAAGGAGGCCGACCACGACGCCGAGCGGGCGCTGCCGCACGCGGAGCGGGCGGGCGACCCCGTCCCCGCCTGCTGGTCGGCGAACGCGCGGGGCATCATCGCGCTCTACCAGAACCGCTTCACGGAGGGCGAGCGGTGCTTCACCGAGGCCATCGAGCGGTTCCGGGGGATCGGGGACCAGCCGGGCGAGGCGAGCGCGCTGTGCAACCTCTCCCGTATCCACCTGGCCACCGACCGCACGTCGAGCGCCATAGCGCTGGCCCGGCAGGGCACCGCGATCTACGACGCGATGGGGCACGCGCTGCGCGGCGCCAACGGGCGGTACGCGCTGGGGCTCGCCCTCACCCAGGACAACCAGCTGGCCGCCGCGGGCGAGCAACTGCGGGAGGCGCTCGGCGTCTTCGCCGACAGCCGGCAGCGGCTCTGGGAGGGGATGACCCTCTTCCGCCTCTCGGAGGTGGACCTCGCAGGTCACCGGCACGCGCAGGCGGCGGCGGGCGCGGAGATGGCGCTCACGGTGCTGCGCGGGATCGGGGGCGAGTGGCGGCGCGGGAACGTCCTGACGGTGCTCGGCCGGGCGCTCTTCGGCATCGGACAGACCGGCCGGGCGCTGGTCTGCTGGCGGGAGGCGCTCGGCATCTACGAGGAACTGGGAGTCCCGGAGGCGGCGGAGGTACGGGCACTGCTGTTCCCGGCGAACGCGGCGTGAGGGAGCGGGCTGCGGGGTGACCCCCGGGGCCGGGGCCCCGCCCCGTACGCCCCCGTGCCCCCGTAGCCCCTGCCGTCCCAGGGGACCGGTCTCGGCCACGTACGCCCCTGCGGGGCGGAGCCGTCCTGGACCGGGGCCGGGGCCCTCGCAGGGGCGTTCTCCCTGCTTGTCCCTGGGGAGAAGGGGCCCGATCCGGGTGGGCCCGGTGGGGTCACCCGGCCCGTACCGTCCGTGTGGCCTGTGCGTTCATCGTTCGTTTATCGCCACCCGGCATGCTCTTCCCATGACGATCCGCCGCGTCGGGGGGCAGACGGGTCGCCGATGAGGGCCACGACACCTGCGTCTAAGGTGATCGGCCCCGGAGATTCGTCCGGTCGTCCACGGGGGAACGGCCGGACGAATCTCCTCATCTCTCGGATATCACACGCAGGAGTTGACGAGCATGACCGACCCGATCACGCAGGACATCGCCACCAAGGACATGCACGCCACTTCGGAGCCCGCGCTCGACGCGATCACCGCGAAGATCACGGGGACGGAAGAGCACGCGATCGCCACGAAGGACATGCACGCCACCTCGGAGCCCGCGCTCGCCGCGATCGCCGAGAAGGTGACCGGCCAGGACGGCGAGAAGCACGACGTCAAGCCGGTCGACTGAAGCCACTCCCGACGGGGATAGGCCGCGGCGACGACTTCGGGGGAGTCGCCGGGGCCGACCAGGGAGGTCCGGTCGACGGGGGAGCACACGGGCCCGGGGGATTCCGGGACGGAACCGGGGGGATCGGTTCCGGAAGGGCCGTGCGCGACGCGATCGGACCACCGCACAGGAGGGGCCGGGCAGCAGCCCGGCCCCTCCGGCGTGCGCGCGAGGGGAATCCGGAGGTACGGCCCCTCCGGCGTACGCGAGGGCAATCCGGAGGTACGGGGCCTCTCCGGCGTACGCCCGCACGGAGGTTCGGCCCTCCACGCGCGCGACGGAGGCCGGTCCCCTCCGGCGTGCGCCCCCGAGGGGAGGGTCACTCCTCCCGGCGCGCCCGCAGTTCGCCCTTGAGGACCTTGCCGCTCGCGTTTCTCGGGAGGGCGGGGACGAACACGACCTCGCGGGGGACCTTGTAGTTGGCCATCGCGCGGCGGGCCCAGGCGATCAAGTCGTCGGCGGTGAGCCGGGCGCCGGGGCGGCGGACCGCGAACGCCTTGCCGACCTCGCCGAGCCGGGGATCGGGGACGCCGACGACGGCCACGTCCGCGAGGTCGGGGTGGAGGCCGAGGAGCTGTTCGATCTCGGCCGGGTAGGCGTTGAAGCCGCCGACGATGTACATGTCCTTGAGCCGGTCGGTGATCCGCAGGTTGCCCGCCTCGTCGAGTTCGCCGACGTCCCCGGTGTGCAGCCAGCCGTCCGCGTCGACCGCCGCCGCCGTCGCCTCCTCGTCCTCGAAGTAACCGCGCATCACATGGTGGCCCCTGACCAGGATCTCCCCCGTCGCGGAGAGGCGCAGTTCGGTGCCGGGGATGGGGCGGCCCGAGGTGGTGGCGACGGTCTCGTCCGGGTCGTCGCGGCGGCACATGGTGACGATGCCGCTCGCCTCGGAGAGGCCGTACGCGGTGAGGACCGTGCCGACGCCCAGCTCGGTGCGGAGGCGTTCGACGAGCCGGAGCGGGACGACGGCGGCGCCGGTCACCACGAGCCGGAGCGAGGACAGGTCGTGGACCGCACGGGCCGGGTGGTCCAGGAGCGACTGGTGGAGGGTGGGCGGGCCCGGCAGGACGGTGATGCGTTCGGCGGAGATGTGGGCGAGGGCCGCCTCCGCCGTGAAGACGGACTGCGGGACGATCACCGCGCCCCGCATGAGGCAGGCGAGGACGCCCGCCTTGTAGCCGAAGGTGTGGAAGAAGGGGTTGACCACGAGATAGCGGTCGCCCTCGCGGAGCCCGGCGAGCGCGGACCAGATCGCGTAGCAGCGCAGGCTCTGCGCATGGCTGATGACGGCGCCCTTGGGCCGGCCGGTGGTGCCGGAGGTGTAGACGATGTCGGAGGGGGCGTGCGGGTCGAGAGCGGCGGCGCGCTCGTGGACCCGGGCGGGCGGGACGGTGTCTCCCCCGGCGAGGAACTCCTTCCAGGTGGTCCACTCCTCGGGCGCGGTGTCGCCGAGGACGACGACCGTCTCCAGGTCCGGCAGGTCGGCCCCGGAGCGGCGCAGCGAGGCCACGTACGAGGTGCCGAGGAAGGTGCCGGTGACGAAGAGCAGCCGGGCCCGGGAGCGCTGGAGCACGGAGGCGGCCTCGGCGCCCTTGAAGCGTGTGTTGAGGGGGACGAGGACGGCTCCGGCGGTGACCGCGCCGAGGGCGGCGACGATCCATTCGAGGGTGTTGGGGGCCCAGATCGCGGCCCGGTCCCCGGTCCGGAGTCCGGTGGCGAGGCAGGCGGCGGCGGCCCGCTCGACGCGTGCGCCGAGTTCGGCGTAGGTGACGCGGACGCGTCCGTCGACGACGGCCTCCCGTGGGCCGTACCGCTCGGCCGCCGTCCGGACGAGTCCGGGGATCGTGCCCCACTCCAGGTCTCCGCGCATCTCCACCTCCACCGTCCCACCAACTGACTGTTCGTCAGATTAGTTGTAACCTGACGCACTGTCAGCATCTCGGCCCCATGGGGAGGTTGCCTTGCTCAAGGACGCCACGGCCATCGTCGGCATCGGACAGACCGCCTTCTCGAAACGGCTCCCCGAGACGGAGAAGGCCCTCGCCTGCCGGGCGGTGCTCGCCGCCCTGGACGACGCCGGGATCGACCCCGGCGAGGTCGACGCCTTCGCCTCGTACACGATGGAGGAGACCGACGAGGTCGAGCTGGCCAAGTCCATCGGCGCCGGGGACGTCACCTTCTTCTCCAAGGTCGGCTACGGCGGCGGGGGTTCCTGCGCCACCGTCGGGCACCTCGCCGCCGCCATCGCCGCCGGCCAGGCGAACGTCGGCGTGGCCTGGCGCTCCCGCAAGCGGGGCAGCGGGCCGCGCCCCTGGAAGAACACCGCCGCGCAGCTGCCCACCCCCGGCCAGTGGACCCGCCCCTTCGGGCTCCTGCGCCCCGCCGACGAGATCGGCATGCTCGCCCGCCGCTACATGCACGAGTACGGAGCCACCCGGGACCACCTCTTCAACGTGGCCCTGGCCTGCCGCAACCGGGCCAACCAGAACCCCGACGCGATCATGTACGAGCGGCCGCTGACCCGGGAGATGTACATGACCTCCCGCTGGATCAGCGAACCCCTCTGCCTCTTCGACAACTGCCTGGAGACGGACGGCGCCCTCGCCTGTGTGATCGTGAGCGCCGAACGGGCCCGCGACTGCCGCCACAAGCCGGTCTACGTGCACGCCGCCGCGCAGGGGCTGCCCTCCCAGCACCACGGCATGGTCAACTACTGGAACGACGACCCGCTCTCGGGCCCCGCCTGGACCGCCGCCCGGCACCTGTGGAAACAAGCCGACTTCGGGCCCGATGACGTCGATGTCGCCCAGATCTACGACGCCTTCACCCCGCTCGTCCCGCTCTCCCTCGAAGGCTACGGCTTCTGCGGGCGCGGCGAGGGAGCCGCCTTCACCGAGGGCGGCGCCCTGGAGATCGGCGGCCGGCTCCCCCTGAACACCGGCGGCGGCGGGCTCTCCGAGGCGTACGTACACGGCTTCAACCTCGTCAACGAGGGCGTGAAGCAGCTCAGGGGCGTCTCCACCGCCCAGGTCCCCGGCGCCGCCACCTGCCTGGTCACGGCGGGCGAGGGCGTCCCCACATCGGCGATCCTGCTGAGGAGCTGAGAGACGATGCCGCCACCCGCCACCGAACCCGACGCCACCGCCCCCGTGTCACCCGGACCCGGCTTCGACGCCACCGCCCCCGTGTCACCCGAACCCGGCCTCGACCCCGCCGCCCCCGGGCCGTCCGCGCCCACCGCCGACGGCCCCCTCCCGTCCCTCCTGACGCCCGTCGTCGACGAGGACGGCGCCCCCTTCTGGGAGTACGCGGCCCGGGGCGAGCTGCGCGTGCAGTTCTGCGCCGACTGCGCGGAGCCCCGCTTCCCGCCCCGCCCCTGCTGCCCCCACTGCCGCTCCTTCGCGAGCGAGTGGCGCCGGATGTCGGGGCGTGGCCGGATCTGGTCGTACGTCCTGCCCCATCCGCCCCTGCTGCCCGCCTACGCGGCCCAAGCCCCGTACAACGCGGTGCTCGTGGAGCTGCTCGACGCCCCTCGCGTCCGGCTCGTCGGGAACGTCGTCGCCGCCCCCGACGCCCCGCTCGACTCGGTCGACCCGGCGCGGCTGCGCATCGGGGCGCCCGTGCGGGTGGCCTTCACCGAGACCGGCGGTCTCACCGTCCCCCGCTGGCTCCTGGAGCGCGGATGAGCGTCCGGGTCGAGCGGGACGCGGCGACCGGGGTCGCGGTCGTCACCCTCGACCGGCCGGAGCGGCACAACGCGATCACCCTGGCGATGGCCCGCGAACTCGGCGCGCTCTGGCGCGCGTTCCGCCATGAGGACGAGGTCCGCGCGATCGTGCTGACCGGGGCCGGCGGACGCGCGTTCTGCACCGGGATCGACCGGACCGACGCGGGGAACGTGCCCCAGCCCTCGTCCCCGTACACGATCGACGATCCCCTCCTCGCGATCGGCCCCAAGGCGAACGACCTGTGGAAACCGGTGATCGCCGCCGTCGAGGGGCCGGCCTGCGGCGGCGCCTTCTATCTGCTGGGCGAGGCCGAGTTCCTGATCGCCGGGGAGAGCGCCGTCTTCTTCGACCCGCACACCACCTACGGGATGGTCAGCGCCTTCGAGACCGTCCACATGGCCCTGCGGATGCCCCACGGGGAGGCCGCCCGGATGGCGCTCATGGGCGGCGCGGAACGGATCTCCGCCCGCCGGGCGTACGAGACCGGCCTGGTCTCCGAACTCACCGCCCCCGGTGACGCCCTGTCCGCCGCCCTCCGCGCCGCAGCCGTCGTGGCCGCCCACCCCACGGAGGCCGTCCAGGGCACGGTCCGCGCCCTGTGGTCCGTCCAGGAAGCGGCCCGCTCGCAGGCCCTGGCCCACGCCCCGCATCTGATCGCCCTGGGCAACCTGCCCTCGGACCGGCAGGCGGAACTGTTCGGGGGGAGGCGGAAGGAGTACCGGGTGCGGTGAGCGGCGGGCGCGGCACCGGGGCCCGGCCTGCCGCTCCACCCGCGGGCTACCGCTCCCACCCGTGGGCCTACCGCTCCACCCGTACGTCGTACACCCAGCAGTTCCGCACCTGGCCGACGGTCTTCGGCTTCTTCATCGCGATCTCGAAGCGCTTCTTCGCCCGGCCGTCGACCGTGACCAGGGTCTCCGCCGAGTCGACCGCCGAGCCCGAGGCGCTCTTGAACTCCAGGGTGACGCGGAAGGTCGTGGTGTCCCAGACCTTGGAGGTGATCTCCAGGGTGGCCGTGGTGTCCGCCCGGCGGGCCGGTTTCCCCTTGAGCTTCTTCGTCTCGGGCTTCACGCAGTCGACGACCACGACCTCCGCCGACGCGGGGGACGGGGTGGGCGTGGGCGCCGTCGTGCCGGAACCGGAGCCGCCGTAGTCGTCGTTGCGCTTCTCGTCGCTGGAGCAGCCGCCGCCCGAGTCGTGGTGCGAGGAGTGGCCCCGGCTCCTGCTCTTGCCGCCGCCGCTGTGGCTCCCGGTCTGGAAGCCGGTCAGCGCCAGGACCACCACCGTGAGCGTGACCGCCAGTTTCAAGCGCGTACGTACCACTCTCGTTCCCCCGTTCGATGTCGTGTGCGCGCCACCCTAGGGGATGGGCCATCTGGCGGGGCCCGCGCACCCGGCGTAGCGTCGGGAGCGAGAGCCGTCCCGCGAGGGAGGCCGCGGCGACGACCGGGAACGTGGTCGGCCCGGTCCCGGCTCTCATCGGAGCGGCGGCCGCCGTCCGGAGCCCCTTCCGTGCCTGGCACGACGGCCGTCACGGTCCCGAACTCCTCTCGGGCCGGGCGTACGGGCCCGCGCCCCGCCGCTCGAAGGCGATGGCCGTGCCGCCCGCCCGCTCCCGACGCAGACGCCTTCCCCGAGCGGGGTGCGGCCTGGTACAAACAGGGCTTCGAACGGGTCCTGGCGACCCTGGCGACCACCTTCCAGCGCCTCACCGACCCAGGCGGGATCCCCATGACGTGGTTCGAGCGCACCGTGGTGCGCGACGGTGTGCGCATCTCCTGCCGCGACTGGGGCGGGTCGGGTCCACCCGTCGTCCTGCTGCACGGGCTGGCCGGCCACGCGGGCGAGTGGGACACGGCAGCCGCACACCTCCGCGCCCGGCATCGCGTCGTCGCCGTGGACCAGCGTGGGCACGGAGCCAGCGAGCGGCGCCCCCGTGACCGCTCACGTGCCGCGTACGTCGCGGATGTCGTCGCCGTCGTGGAACAGCTGGAGCTTGGGCGGGCGGTACTCGTCGGCCAGTCGCTCGGCGGCCTCACGGCGATGCTCGCCGCCGCGGCGCACCCCGGTCTCGTCCGCGCGCTCGTCCTGGTCGAAGCCGGTCCCGGCGGGTCGAGTCCGGAGGTCGTCGCCGGGATCGGCTCGTGGTTCGACTCGTGGCCGACGCCCTTTCCTTCGAGGGAGGCGGCGGTGGAGTTCCTCGGCGGCGGCCCGGTCGGCGAGGGCTGGGCCGCGGGGCTTGAGGAACGCGACGGCGGATGGTGGCCGCGCTTCGACCGTGACGTGATGGTCGACTCCCTGGCGGAGAACGCCCGGCGCGCCTACTGGGACGAGTGGGCCCGTGTCGTCTGCCCGACCCTGGTCGTCCTCGGCCAGTCCGGCATCGTCACGCCGGAGGATTCCGGACGCATGCTCCGGCAGCGCCCCGAGACGGTGGCCCTGAGCGTTCCGGGCGCGGGACACGACCTCCATCTGGAACAGCCCGGCGCCCTGCGCGAAGCACTCCGGAGCTTCCTCCGGGACGTCACCGAACCACCGTCCCACCCACCCACGAGCGGACCTGCCCTGATCTGACCTGACCTGATCCCTGGCCGGTCGGGCGCGGCGGGTCGAAGCGTCGGCGAACGACCAACCACCCATCTGCCGACATCCGGAGACACCCTCGCGAACCCGCGGGTGGGCCGCCGCCCGGAGGGCCGGCCCCGAGGGGCCGCTCCCCGGACGGCGGGTCCCCGGCCGTCGGGCGCGTCGCTCTATCGCGTACCGGAACCCCGGCCCGTCGCCGTGCCCTTGACCGCGTCGAGCGCGTACACGCAGCGGTCCTTGCTGCACGCGTACACGACCCCGCCCCTGGCCACCGGCGAGCCGGTGATCTCGCCGCCGGTCGCCAGCTTCCAGCGCAGTTGTCCGCCGGTCGCGTCCAGGGTGTAGAGGACGTGGTCGGCGGAGCCGAAGTGGACCCGCCCGTCGGCGACGACCGGGGAGCCGACGAGTTCGCCGCCCGCCGCGAAGCGCCAGCGGGGTGTGCCGGTGACCGCGTCGAGGGTGTAGAGCGCGCTGCCGCTGCCGACGTGCACATTGCCGTCGGCGACCAGCACCGGCTCGGTCGACTGCCGGGGCTCGGTCGCGATCCGCCAGCGGTCCTGGCCGGTGGTGGCGTCGAGCGCGTACACCGTGCCGAGGTGGTCGGTGAGGTAGACCCCGCCGCCGGTGACCGCCGGGCCGGGCGCGAACGTGGGCGGCGAGAGGAAGACGGCGGGCGCCTCGAAGTGCCAGCGGACGTGCCCTGAGGCGATGTCGACGGACAGGACCCGGGTCCCGGCGGTCACGTACACACAGCCGTCCTCGGCGGGGGCGACCCGGACCGGCACGTTGGCGCAGGAGGCGGCGTCGCCGACCGGGTACGACCAGCGCTCCACTCCCGTGCGGGCGTCGAGTGCCTGGAGCCGGGCGTCCCGCCACACGTACACGGTGTCGCCGTGCACGGCGGGCCCCGCCTCCGCGGTCTCGAAGTCGGTCTGGGCGCCGGTGATCTCCCACAGCTTGGCGCCGTTGGAGGCCTCCCAGCCCTGCACCCCGCCCCCGCGCGTACCGGTGACGACCGTGCCCCGGTCGACCCGGAGCGAGTACACCCAGGCGTCCGTGTGCAGCCGCCAGCGCTCGCCGCCGTCGGTGGCGTCGAGGGCATAGAGCGTGGGTCCGTCGGAGGCATGGATACGGCCTCCGGCGACCGCCATCGACCAGGCCACGTCCCGCGTCTTGAACTGACGGCGACCGCTTCCGATGTCCAGGGCGTGTACCTCGAAAGAGGTCACGTACAGCAGGTCGCCGTCGACGACAGGGGTGCCCCACACGTCGTTGGACATACGGAAGCGCCAGGGCCGCCAGTGCCCCGGCTCCGGCAGGGCGGGCTCGGGCACGGGGCCGGGTGCGGGGACGCCGACCGGGCGGGCGCCGGGCGGCGGGCCGGGCTCCCCGGCGTACGAACCGTGGTCCGCGCCGTGCGGACCCGCGCCGGGCGGCCGGATCCAGCCGGTGGCCGGGCCCGCGTCGGCGCCCCGGCCGACGGCGAGCGCGGCGCGGGTGTCGGCGACCCGGGGGCC
>NZ_MSJP01000005.1 GCF_014596525.1 Streptomyces sp. CBMA291 | reverse complement strand
TGTGGGTCGCGGCGGGCCAGGAGTGGAAGGACGACGCCTGGTCCTGCCCCGCCTGCGGCGGTGTGATGCAGCGGCCGGGCGACGACTGGTTCTGCGGCGAGTGCGGCTTGCCGGGCTGCCCCGCGCCGAGGCGGCGGCGCTGCGGGTCGTACGGGGCCTGCGTTCCGCGCGGGGGCAGGGCCGGGGGCAGCGTCTCGGCGATCTGACGAACGCCTTCCGCGAGCTGCTCGCCGAGGCGGCCGTCCTCGTCTCGGGGGCGGCGGGCGGCGGTTCCGCACGCCGGTCGTACGAGCAGGGCGGGAGTCTCCGGGTGTACGGGCTGTGCCGGGAGCCGGTGCTTTCGGCGACCGGCTACGGAGGCGTGGCCACCCACCTGCTCGCTCCCGACGGCTCCCGCTACTCGGTGTCCGATGTACGCCCGGGGGGCCTGGCGCGGGCCAGGGGCGCCGGTTCGGCGTCCGTGGCGCTCGGCGGGGCCGTACTGGATCACGGCGGGCTGGCGCGTGGAGGGCTGCGGATCGTCGGCGCGACGGTCTCGCCCGACGGGCGGCTCGGGGCGGGGCGGGGTGTGAGCGCGACGCCGCTGCGTGGTGTGCACTGGTCGGAGGAGCCCGCCGCCGCGCTGTTCGCACGACCGGTGCACGAGGCGATGGGTGCCCTGCTCGACGACGGCGGCCATGAGACCGAGGGGGCTCAGGCGCCGCTGCTCGGCTGCGATGTGGTGGTGGTCGGCGCGGTCGGCGAGTACCTGGTGGTGCGGGTCGCCGACGACGGGCCTTCGCTGCGGCTGCGCCCCGCCCATCCGCATCCGGAGCTGCCGCACGCGGCTAACCTGCGGAGGATCGCCGGGTATCCGGGGCTCGCGCTGCGGGTCCTGGGCCGTCCCGATCTGGAACGGGCGGCGACGTTGCGGCCGCTGGCGGTCGGCCCCGTGCCGGGAGCCTCGTACACACTGCGGCTGCCGGAGGAGTGGATGGGCCGGGCCGACCTGGGGTACGACCGGCTCCAGGGCGGCCACTTCCCGGCCGAGGCGCCTCCCGGCGAGGCGGGCGGGCCGGTGACCGCCGGGCCCGACCCGCTGGCGGACGCGCCGCTGTGGCGGGTGCGGCGGCTCCTGGAGACGGGTGTCGCGGGTGGCAGACGCGCGGTGGCCGAGGCCGGTCGCGGTACGGAGACGGCGGCCTTCGCCGTACCTCTGCGCCGGGCGGGGCTCGGCGGGGCGGCGGGGCTGGCGGAAGCCCTGGTGGCGGAGGCGGACCGCCGCCCCCGTGACACCTTCGGACGCCTCAGTGACCCCTCGCCCGACGGCTACGCCCGCGCGTGGCTGGCCTCGGCGATCCATCTGACGGCGGCGGAGCGGGCGTTGGTGGTGGCGTCCTGGTCGTGAGGGAGGACAGGGAGGAGAGGGGGGAGAGGGAGATAAGGCGGGTGCGAGGGATGACGGGGGTGGCCGGTGTCTGACGGTCTGCCACCGCCGGGTGGGACCCGGCGGGCCAAGTGAGAACCAAGCCCGCCCAGGCTCGGCAACAGCCCGTCCCTCCTCGGGCTCCTCCCACCCCACAGCCCCCGCCCGGAAGCACAGCCCCATCCGCACCCAGGCCCTCGTCAAACCGCTCCTCCCCAATCTCCTCCCCCGTCGATCCCGCCGATCCCGCCCCAAGAGGCAACCGTCGTCGCCCCGTTGGCATCTTTCGAAGACAGGCAGACGCCTTCCGGGCGTCATCACGGATCCGTGTACGGAGGGGCAGGCCCGACCAGTCGGCCCCGGGCAGTTCCGTGCCTGGGAGCGTTCCGCCGCGTGTCGAAGACATGTGGGAGGAACGTTCCGCCAGGACCGAGGTGAGGAAGTTCCTCTTGATACGCATCACTCGCGGCGTCACCACCGCCGCGGCTTTACTCGCGCTGGCCGCGGTGTCCCCCGGGCCCGCGCACGCCCAGCCGTCACCCGGCACACCGTCCGCGCCCTCCGGCGGCCTCTCCACCACGGAGGCACCACTGCCCGAGGGCTGGCGGATCTCCGGGTCCGGTGCGGACCGGCAGTTGGTCTGGACGTCGCCCGAGCGCGTGCCCATGGGTGACGCCCGGGTCGAGTTCCACGCGGGCGACCGGCTGCTCGGTCTGCCGGAACCGCAGCCGGACGGAAGGTCGTTCCGGCTTCCGCTCGGAAACGTCCGGCTCTCCGCCACGACCCCGCTACGGGTCATGACGGGCGGGCGCCGCCTCGACGCCGCCGCCTCCGGGCGGGCGAAGGCCCACAGCCCCGCCCCGACCGTACGGTCCGAGGCCCCGCTTCCGTTGAACGAGGTGGACCCCGGGGTGCCGGGCCGTTACCGCACCGTGAGTGGCGCGTACACGCTGAAGTCCGTACGCCTGCCCGAACTCGCCGAACCGGTGGAGATGCGGGCCACGGTGGTGGGACCGGCCGACGCTCCCGGCAGGCGGCCCGTCGCGCTCTTCCTGCACGGCCGCCACGAAACCTGCTACACACCGGGGTCCGACGAGGCCTCCGGTGTCTGGCCGTGCCCGGCGGGAACCCTTCCGATTCCGAGCCAGGACGGCTATCTGGAGGCCCAGCGCCTCCTGGCCTCCCAGGGCTATGTGACGTTCTCCATCGCCGCGAACGGCATCAACGGCCAGGACTTCCAGGCCGAGGACGGCGGCGCGCAGGCCCGGTCCTCGCTGATCCGGCAGCATCTGGCCCGCTGGGCGGCCTGGTCGGCGGACAAGGCGTCCGCGCCCGCCGCCGTGCGGGGCGTGTCCTCTGCCGATCTCTCGCGCGTCCTGCTCGTCGGGCACTCCCGGGGAGGCGAGGGGGTCAACCGAGCCGCGATCGACACCCTCTTCCCGGCCCCCGCCGACCAGGACGGCTACCACGGTCCCGTCCGGTGGAAGATCCGCGGCTCCGTCCTCATCGGCCCCACGGCCTTCGGCAACAACCCCGCCGCCGACGTGCCGTCGCTGACGGTCCTGCCGGGCTGCGACGGCGACGTGTCCGATCTCCAGGGCCAGGACTACGTGGACGGCACCCGGGGCGTCAGCCGGGGCGACGCGCTGCACAGCGCGGTCTACATGGTCGGAGCCAACCACAACTTCTTCAACACCGAGTGGACCCCGGGCCAGGCGAAGGCACCCGCGATGGACGACGCCGACTACGGCGGCGATCCCAATCCGGTCTGCTCCCCGGGGGCCCCGACGCGGCTGGCGGCGACGCGGCAGCAGACGGCGGGCGCCACGTACATCGCGGCGGCGGCGCGTCTGTTCGTCGGCGGCGACGACCGTGTCCGGCCGCTCCTCGACGGCACCGGGCGCCGGGCGCCCTCGGCCGGTCCGGTCCGGGCCCTCGCCCACGCCGTCGGCGCGCGCCGCACCCCGGCGTTCCTGCCGGACTCCTCGACGACCGTGTCCGGCGGTGGCGGGCTCTGCGTCCAGAGCGACCCCGACCCCGCGCGGACCTGCCTCGTTCCCGAGACGGACGGCCACTCGCCGCACTTCGCGGGCTGGACGTCGTCCGGCGCGACGGAGCCCGACGCCGTCGCGCTGCGGTGGCACGGTACGGGTGAACCGGTCTCGGTGCGTCCGGCGCGACCGGTCTCCCTGGCGGGTGCCGAAGCGCTGTCCCTGCGGGTGATCGTGCCGCCCGGCAGCACCGGCACGGAGCTGGACGTCACGGTCGCCGACGCCTCGGGACACCGGGTACGTCTGGGCCGCACCCGGCTCGAAGGGCTGCCCGGCAACGGAAACACCACGTCCGCCTGGGCCCGTGAGGTCCGGTTGCCGCTCTCGGACGCCTGGCGCTCGGGGGTGGACCCCCGGCGGATCACGACGCTGGAGCTGACCCCGCGCGGTGGCGACGGGCGTGCCTGGCTGATCGACGCGTGGGGTTGGCGTCCGGGTACGCCGGCGCTGCGCTCCGCGGCGCCGGCGCGCGTCGACGTCGGCCGGCTGAAGGTCGCCGAGGGCGACTCCGGGGTACGGACCTACCGGGTGCCGGTGCGGGTCTCCGGGCAGGGCGGCGGTCAGGTCCGGCTGTTCCTCCCCACCGAGGAACCGTGGGAGTTCACGTCCCGCCTGGTGACGGTGCGTCCGGGGCACCAGGACATCGACGTGCCGGTCGAGGTGCAGGGCAACACGCGCTACGGGTACGACGTCCCGTACGACATCCTCGTCAAGGCCGTGCACGGCACCGTGGTCGGCTCGTACCAGGGCGGGGTGACCGCGCTGAACGACGATCCGATGCCGGAGGTGGTCTTGACGCCGGTCGCCGACGACGTGGCCGAAGGCGAGCCGCTGGTCTGGCGGGTGACGCTGTCCGAACCCGCCGACGTCCCCATCGTCAGCGACATCACTCTCCTCCCCGTGACGTCCGGGGACGAGCTGTCCACGGCGGACGTCGACCGCGCGTGGCTGGAGGAGCGCCTGTGGGAGGTGCCGGACCCGGCCGTGGCGCTCTCCGCCGTCCCGTACGGCGGGATCTACCTGGGTGTCAGCGTGATGCCGGGCGAGACGAGCGCGGAGTTCGCCGTGCCCACCGTCCGGGACGACATCGCCGAGCCTGCCGAATCACTGCGGGCGCGGCTGATCACGTACGACAGCTCCTGGGAGCCCAGCGTCCCGGGCACGGAGTTCACGGGCACGGTGCGGGACGTGCCGTGACGCGGCGCCCCTGACACGGGGGTGATGCCCCGGACTCCGCGAGGGACTCCGGGTGCGGGCGCCGGTTCCCTGAGGGGGACCGGCGCCCGTTTCACGTCCGGCTCCAGGCCCGCGCGCAGGGCGGCCCGCCGTGAGCCTCGCGGCCCTTTCCTCGTCGAGGCGCACAAGACGCGCTCCCGCCACGGTCGGCCGAGGACGTACGCCCGGTCGGAGCGGCCGAGGACCGGGCCAGACGGTAGCGGGGCTCGCTCCAAGGCCTTGCCCGGGGTCCGTTCACGGTGACGCCCCGCCCGGGTTCCACGCCGGCGGGGCGTCGGTCCCGAGCAGCAGCGAGCAGCCAGCACGCGTGACTAAGGACTCCTCCACGGTAGGGCGAGGGTCTGACATCGACGCCCGAAGCCCACTGGCACGGCCGGGACCATTGGGACCGCCGGGACTACCGGGGCCACTGGTGCTACCAGGACCCTTGGGGCTGCCGGGCTACTGGGGGGCACCAAGACCGCCCAGACCCCCAGGCTCACCAAACCCACCGACCTCACCGACCTCACCGACCTCACAGCCCTCACAGCCCTCACCGACGCAACCAAGCCCACCGCCCCCACCCAGCCCCGACCCTGACACCCAACCAGGGCTCCCGAGAGCCGCCCCCGAACTCGTACACCTGACCCCTCACGCGTGCCTCAAACCCAGAACGGGGAACCTTCTCGCCTTCGATGCGAAGGTGGCACCCTCCCCAAGAAGGCGTTATCCAGCCGTTATAAATGAAGGATTTGGGTCGTTCTGAGGCGGTTTTCCTCGTCCTCGGAGTGGATCAGACCCCACCCGGCGGCCTTGCGCGACTATCACGCGCGCCGGGCTCCCACAAGCCCGCCGCCCCAGGAAGTTCGCCTCCCCGCTCGGTAGCTTCGGCCCACATGACCACCGCCCAAGCGATGTCCCAGCTCACCAGCCCCGACCCGAACCGTGCCCCCGGTGTGACCATCGGCCGTGCCCGTGTGAGCGACGGTTCCGCACTCTGGCGGCTCGCCCGCGACTCCGGGGAGCTGGACGTCAACTCGCCCTACAGCTACCTGCTGTGGTGCCGGGACTTCGCCGACACGACCGCCGTCGCCCGCGACGCCGAAGGGCGCCCGGTCGGGTTCGTCACCGGCTTCCTCCGCCCCGACGCACCGCGCACCCTTTTCGTCTGGCAGGTCGCCGTCGAGGGTTCGCACCGCGGAACCGGGGTAGCCGGAGCACTGCTCGACGCCCTGTCCGCCCGTGTGGCGGCCGAGCGCGGGCTCGACCGGCTCGAAGCGACCGTCACCCCGGGCAACAGGCCCTCGGACCGGTTGTTCCGCGCGTACGCCCGCCGCCACGGCGCGACCGTGACCCAGGAGGTGCTGTTCCCGTCCACGGCCTTTCCCGACGCGCCGGACGCGGACCGCGCCGGCGGCGAGCACCGCGAGGACGGCCAAGACCGCGCCACCCACGAAGGCCGCACCACCCGCGAAGGCCGCGCAGACCGCGCAGACCACGAGGTCGGCGCCGAACGTCCCGGCCACGATCCCGAAGTCCTCTACCGCATCGGCCCCTTGACGCACTGAGCAACCCGGCTCGGATCCGCTCCAGCCCCTCCCGAAAGCCGCCGCACCCCCCTCCCCCTCCCCCTCGACCCAGGAGAACCGTGACCATCCTGACCGAACCCGCGCCCGCCCCCTCCGTCTTCGAGACCGTCGAATCCGAGGTCCGCAGCTACTGCCGCGCCTGGCCCGTCGTCTTCGAGCGCGCGAGCGGAAGCAGGCTGTACGACGAGGACGGGCGCCCCTTCCTCGACTTCTTCGCGGGCGCGGGCTCCCTCAACTACGGCCACAACAACCCGGTCCTGAAACGCGCGCTGCTCGACTACCTCGCGGGCGACGGCGTCACCCACAGCCTCGACATGTCGACGACCGCCAAACGCGACTTCCTGGAGACCTTCCGCACGACGGTCCTGGAGCCGCGCGCCCTCCCGTACAAGGTGATGTTCCCCGGGCCCACCGGCACCAACGCCGTGGAGGCGGCCCTGAAGCTCGCCCGCAAGGTCACCGGGCGCGAGACCGTCGTCTCCTTCACCAACGCCTTCCACGGCATGTCGCTCGGCTCCCTCGCCGTCACCGGCAACGCCGCCAAACGCGCCGGGGCGGGCGTGCCCCTCCCGCACGCCACCCGGATGCCGTACGACCACTACCTCGGCGGCCGGATGCCGGACTTCCTCTGGTTCGAGCGGCTTCTCGGCGACCCCGGGTCCGGTCTCGACCACCCCGCCGCCGTGATCGTCGAGACGGTCCAGGGCGAGGGCGGCGTCAACGTCGCGCGCGCCGCCTGGCTGCGGCAGCTCGCCGAGCTGTGCCGCCGCCGGGAGATGCTGCTCATCGTGGACGACGTCCAGATGGGCTGCGGCCGCACGGGCGACTTCTTCTCCTTCGAGGAGGCGGGGATCGTGCCCGACATCGTCACCCTGTCGAAGTCGATCAGCGGCTACGGACTCCCCATGGCGCTCTGCCTGTTCCGCCCGGAACTCGACGTGTGGCAGCCGGGCGAGCACAACGGCACCTTCCGCGGCAACAACCCCGCCTTCGTGACCGCCGCGGCCGCCCTCCGCTCGTACTGGGGCGACGGCGCCTTGCGCGACCGCACCCTGAGCCGCGCCGGGCGCGTCGAGAGCGCGCTGCTCGACCTGTGCGGCGAGGACGGCCGGACGGGGCTGCGGGCCCGTGGGCGCGGCCTCGTCTGGGGCCTTGAGTTCGCCGACGGGGAGCGCGCCGAGGCCGTGTGCCGCCGCGCCTTCGAGCTGGGGCTGCTCCTGGAGACCTCGGGCCCGCACGGCGAGGTGGTCAAGCTGCTGCCGCCGCTGACGGTGACGGACGACGAACTCGACGAGGGCCTCGGCATCCTCGCGCGCTCCGTCCGGCACACGGCGGGATACCGCCCGGTCACCGGCCGGGCCGCCTGACCCACCCCCCTTCCCTCCTACAGAAAGGCGATCGCCATGATCGTGCGCAGCTTCGACGAACTCGACGGCACCGAACGGCATGTGCGGGCCGCGTCCGGCACCTGGGAGAGCAAGCGGATCGTGCTGGCCCGCGAGCGGGTCGGCTTCTCCCTCCACGAGACGGTGCTGTACGCCGGGACCCGGACCTCCATGTGGTACGCGCACCACGTCGAAGCCGTCGTCTGCACCGCGGGCGAGGCCCTGCTGACCGACCTGGAGTCGGGCCGTACGTACACGATCGTGCCCGGGACCATGTACCTGCTCGACGGGCACGAGCGGCACACCCTGGAGGTCAAGAGCGACTTCCGCTGCCTGTGCGTCTTCAATCCGCCGGTCACCGGCCGTGAGGACCACGACGAGAACGGCGTCTACCCGCTGCTCACCGAGCCGGAGCCGGGTCCGGAGCCGGAGCCGGAGCCGGAGCGGAGGCAGAAGCCCGAACCCGAGCACGGCTGAACCGACCCGCGTACGCCCCTCCCCAGCCCCTTCCCGCTTCCCCCCTCTCCGCGTCCCCGCTTCCCCTCTTCCCCGCTTCCCCGCTTCCCGTACGAGACAAGGAAGGCACCACCCCTCATGACCTCCGCCCCCGCCCGTCCCGTCGACCTCTACCCGACCCGTGGCACCGAGGAGCAGCTGATCGGCCGCAAGGACCCCGTCGTGTGGTCCGCGCCCGGCACCGCCGGGCCCTTCTGGGCGCGGGAGCTGGAGGAGTACGAGCGCGACGGTTTCGTCACGGTCGACGAGATCGTCGGCCCGGACGAGGTCGCCGAGCTGCGGACCGAGCTGGACCGGCTCGTGGCCGATCCGGCGGTGCGCCGGGACGAACGGGCCGTCGTCGAGCCGCACTCGCGGGAGATCCGCTCGGTGTTCGAGGTGCACCGGATCAGCGAGGTCTTCGCGCGGCTCGCCGCCGACCCGCGTCTGGTCGGGCGCGCCCGCCAGATCCTCGGCTCCGATGTGTACGTCCATCAGTCCCGCGTCAACGTCAAGCCCGGTTTCGGCGCGAGCGGCTTCTACTGGCACTCCGACTTCGAGACCTGGCACGCGGAGGACGGACTCGCCCGGATGCGGACGGTCTCGGTGTCGATCGCGCTCACCCCGAACCACACCACCAACGGCAGTCTCATGATCATGCCGGGTTCGCACCGCACGTTCCTGGGCTGTGCCGGGGCGACGCCCGAGGACAACTACAAGAAGTCGCTGCGGATGCAGGACGCGGGGACGCCGTCCGCCGAGGCGCTCACCACCTTCGCCGAGGCGTGCGGCATCCGGCACTTCACGGGGCCCGCGGGGTCGGCGACCTGGTTCGACTGCAACGCCCTGCACGGTTCGGGCGACAACATCACGCCGTTTCCGCGCAGCAATGTGTTCCTGGTCTTCAACAGTGTCGAGAACGCTCCCGAGCTGCCCTTCTCGGCTCCCGTGCGGCGCCCGTCGTTCATCGCCGCGCGCGAGGTGAGCCCCGTCGGATGACCGGCGGCGGACCGCGCCGCGCCACCGGATCCATCCCGCGCACGACACGCACCACGGAGAGGACCTTCATGTCCCATCACGATCGCCGGCCCGGGTTCCTCGGCCGCCGGGGGTTCCTCGGCGGATCGGCGACGCTCGGCGTCCTCGCCCTCGCGCCCGCCCTGGTCACGGCGTGCAGCCGGACCCAGCCCGGGACCGGGGCGCCGAAGGACGACGGGGAACTCCTGGCGAAGCTGCGCAAGCAGGGCTACGTCCGGGTGGGCTTCGCCGGTGAGGCGCCGTACGGCTTCCAGGACGGCGGTGACCTCGTCGGCGAGGCGCCGACCCTCCACCGGGAGGTCTTCACGGCCCTCGGGGTGCGCGAACTGCGTCCGACGCTCACCGAGTTCGGCACGCTGATCCCCGGGCTCCAGGCGGACCGCTTCGACGTGGTGAGCGCGGGCATGGCGATCACCCCCGAGCGGTGCGCCAAAGTCCTCTTCTCGGAGCCGGAGTTCGTCTCGCCGACCGCGCTGATGGTCCGCGCGGGCAACCCGAAGCGGCTGACCGACCTGGTCTCCTGCCGGGAGCGGGGCGCGACCGTCGGGGTGCTCGGCGCCGCCGTGGAGGCCTCGTACGCGAAGGCGGCGGGCGTGCCGGGCAAGGCGGTGAAGACGCTGGCCAAGCCGCAGGACGGTCTTGACGCGCTGGTCGCGGGCCGGATCGACGCCTTCGCGCTGACCGGGATCTCGCTGCGCTGGCTCGCCCGGACCAACCGGGGTGCCTCGGTGGAGGTGAGCGCGCCGTTCGTGCCCGTCGTGGACGGCGTACGGCAGCTCAGCGCGGGCGGTGCGGTGTTCCGGCAGAGCGCGGGCGGGCTGCGGGACGCCTTCGACCGGGAACTGCGGAAGATCACCGGCGATCCGGCCCGCTATGTGCGGCTGGTCGGCCGGTACGGCTTCACCGAGCGGGAGGTGCCGCCGCGTTCGCTGCGCACCGCCGATCTCTGTGCGGCTTGAGGGGGTGAGCGGTGTGTCCGCTCAGGACCGGGGTTTCCTCCCCGAGTTGGGGAACGCGCTGCCCCGGCTCGGCGAGGGTCTGCTGGTCACCGTGGAGGCGACGCTGCTCGGCGCCGCATTCGCCCTCGTCCTGGCGTACGCGCTGGGGCTCGCGGCGGGTTCCTCGCGCGCGGTGGTGCGCGGGAGCGCGCGGGTCTTCGTCGAGTTCTTCCGGGGCACCTCGCTGTACGTGCAGTTGTTCTGGCTGTTCTTCGCGCTGCCGATGCTGGGTTTCCGGCTCGAACCGCTGGCGTGCGGGGTGCTCGCGCTCGGCCTGAACTTCGGCGCGTACGGGGCCGAGGTCGTGCGGGGCGCGGTGGCGGCGGTGCCGGCGGCGCAGCGCGAGGCGGCGGTGGCGCTCGGCATGCGGCCGGGGCTGCGGCTGCGCCGGGTGGTGCTGCCGCAGGCGTGGCCGCTGATGATCGCCCCGTTCAAGAACCTGCTGGTGCAGTTGTTGAAGGCGACTCCGCTGCTGTCGCTGGTCACGGTGCCCGATCTGACCTTCGAGATCGACCAGTTGCGGTCCGCGACCGGTGACACGGCGGCGGCCTATCTGCTGCTGCTCGTGGTCTACGGGGTCGTGGCGGGTGTGCTGAGTCTGCTGATGAACGCCCTGGAGCGGGCGGCGAGGGCCCGGCTCGGGCAGGAAGGCGGTGTCTGATGTGGGACGGTGCGGCGGCCCTGACCGCGCTGCCCGTGGTCCTGCGCGGTTTCGGCGTCACTCTGGCGGCGACCGTGCTCGGCTTCGCGGTGGCGGCGGTCCTCGGTCTCGTCCTGGCGTTCGTGGGGCGGGCGGCGCCCCGGTGGGTGGCGATTCCGGTCGGCGGTGCGGCGGCGTTCGTCCGCTCGACGCCGCTGCTCGTGCAGTTGTTCGCCGCCTGGGTGCTGATTCCGGCGCTCGGTCCGCTGACGCTCGGCATCCTCGTCCTTGGCGTGCACTACGCCGCGTACCTCGCGGAGGTGTACCGGGCGGGCATCGACGCCGTGCCCCGGGGACAGTGGGAGGCGTGCACGGCGCTCTCGCTGCCCCGGCACCGCGTCTGGTGGGCGGTGGTCCTGCCGCAGGCGGTGCGCAAGGTGCTGCCGCCGCTGGGCAACTACGCCGTCTCCCTGTTCAAGGAGACACCGCTGCTCTCGGTGATCACCGTGCACGAGATGGTGCACGAGGCGAACGACTTCGGCAGTACGCACTTCGCCTATCTGGAGGCATTCACCCTGGCCGCCGCGGTGTTCCTGCTCGCGAGCTGGCCGACATCCCTGCTCGTACGACGGCTGGAGGCTCGTCTTGCCCACTGAGCGGCTCTCGAAGGTCCCGGCGGCTCCCCCGCCCACCGCGCCCACGGAGGCGGTCCGCTTCGAGCGGGTCACCAAGCGGTACGGCGACCAGACCGTGCTCGACGGGCTCGACCTCACGGTCGGGCGAGGGGAGCGCGTGACCCTGATCGGTCCGAGCGGCTCGGGCAAGACGACGATCCTGCGGCTTCTCATGACGCTGGAGCGGGTCACGGAGGGGGTGATCCATGTCGACGGTCTGCCCTACTCGCACTCTCCTTCGGGGCCCGGCGGGCGGACGCTGGTCCCGGCGAGCGAACGGGAGCTGGCGGAGCGGCGGCGCCGGATCGGCATGGTCTTCCAGCAGTTCAACCTCTTCCCCCATATGAACGTCCTGGAGAACGTCGTCGAGGCGCCCGTCCACGTTCTGGGCGAGGGGCGGGAGGAGGCCGAGGCGCACGCCCGTGAACTCCTCGGGCTCGTCGGTCTCGCCGACCGCACCGACGCCCGGCCCACCCGGTTGTCCGGCGGTCAGCAGCAGCGGGTGGCGATCGCCCGCGCCCTCGCGATGCGGCCCGAGATCCTGCTGCTCGACGAGGTCACGTCCGCGCTCGATCCGGAGCTGGTGGCGGAGGTCCTGGACGTGCTGCGGGGCATCGCCCGGGACACCGAGATCACCCTGCTCTGCGTGACGCACGAGATGGGGTTCGCCCGTGACGTGTCGGACCGTGTCCTGATGTTCGACCAGGGCCGGATCATCGAGTCGGGCGCGGCGGACCGGCTGCTCGACGCGCCGGAGCACGAGCGGACGAGGGCCTTTCTGCGCTCGGTGCGCTGACGAACCGGCCGGGCCGGTGACCACCGCTCCCTGGGGGGCGACGGCCACCGGCCCGGTCGTTTTCCGGTACCTGGACCGGTTTGTGTTGCGGTACCTGGACCGGTGGTTTTCCGCCCCGGCCCTGTCGTGTTCCGGCGCCCGGCCGGTACGGGTGCCGGACCGTGTCGGGTACCCGTACCGGTTCGAGTCCGGTTCCGGTCCGGAGTCCGGCCGACGGAGTCCCTGGGCCCGGAGCGGCCGGTCGAGGGGGCTGGGTCAGATGCCGGTCGAGAGGGGGACCGTGATCTGCTTCAGCCAGGCGCCCGCCGCGAAGTCGCGCGCCTTGACCACCACCCGGTCGTGGAAGACCTCGACCTGGAGCCCCTGGTTGAAGGTGCCCGCCACGGTGACCTCGCCGCCCTTGCCGTCGTCGGTGAAGCCGGTCTGCACGGCGCCGGTGTTGATGACGGAGAAGCCCTCGGGGTTCGCCGTGCCGGGGACGACCCGGCGGACGTACCAGTCCGAGAGGGCGAGGTCCCAGTGGGTGTGCCCGCAGAAGAGGAAGACGTCCCTGTGACGGCCGAGGATGCCGAGGAGACGCTCCGCCTGGAGGTAGTCGTTGGAGTACAGCCGGTTGTGGCTGCCCGAGACGGTGTTGGGGAGGGGGTGGTGGGTGACGACCATGACGGGCTTGCGGCGCCGCGCCCAGTACGCGAGGCGCTCCTCCAGCCAGGCGAACTGCGCGTCGCTGATCCACACCTCGTCCCAGAGCTTCGGGTCGTGGTAGTGCATGTACTTCTCGGTGCCGATGCTCAGTACGGGGATGCCGCCGAAGGAGTGCTCGGCCTGGACCGTGTTGCGGCCCGCGAACCGGTAGAAGCTCCGGAAGAGCGAGTCCTCCGTGGTCCCGTTGGGCCAGGTGCTCTGCGCGAGGGTGTCCGGGTCCCGCCACTTGGGGACGTAGAACTCGTGGTTGCCGATGGCCCAGGCAACGGTGCGCGGGTGGCTGTGGCGCGCCATCTCGGCCGTCACCTGCGCGTACTCGGCGTCGTAGCCGCGCGGGGTGATGTCACCCGCGATGGCGAGGCCGGAACTCGACGGGTTGGTCCGGCGCATGTCGTCGAGGGCCACCCCCAGGTCCCGGAGGTCGCCCTGGATGTCGCTGATGACGTTGAAGGTGGTGACCGCGCGACCGCCGGGACCGCCCGCGTGGGGCGGGGGCGCGGCGACGGCGGGTATCTGGGAGGCGGCGACCACGCCCACCGCTCCGGTGGCGGCGGTGAGCAGAGACCTGCGATCCACGGGGAAGTTCCTTTCGGACGTACGGCGTACCCCGGCGCGTACGCGCCCTGACGCTCCCCCAGCGCAGGCCCGCACGCGCACGCCCCGGGGCGCCGCGCTTTGATCTAGACCCGTTATGAATACGCAACCTGACCGACCCATTCCCCACCGGAGAGATGTCTGTCGTATGAACGTATTTTGACGGGCCGTCGATGGCGCCCCGAGCGGCGGCGCCGCTCCTGTACCCGCCGAGGACGGGGTGTACGGGAGCGGCGCCGCCGCCTCGATGCCGAGCGCCCCTGCCGCGGGGCCGCTCGGCCGGTTCACCGGGCGCGCTGCAACCCCGGGGAGGGCTCGCCGTCGGCGGAGACGGGCGCGGCACCGGCTGCCGCACCCGGAGCCCCGGCGCCGTCTGCCGTACGCCGGTTCGAGGCCGCGACAGTGGCGGCCGGGCCTCCGGTGGGCGCGGCGGGGCGCAGGAGGAACGCGCAGGCGAGGGCGGCGAGGAGGGCGAGCGAGCCCGACACGATGAGGCAGAGCCGGAGGCCGTCGAGGAAGGAACCGCTGAGCGCGGTGAGGGCCGGTCCGGTGGAGGCGCCCAGGTCGAGCCCGGCGACGGCGCCGAGGCCCTGCTCCCGGGCGACGTCCACGACACGGCCGCCGGTCTCCGCCGGCACTCCGGCCTCGGCGAGGTGGTCGGGCAGGGCGCCGAGGGCGCGGGTGGTGAGCAGGGCGCCGAGCACGGCCGGTCCGAGGGCGCCGCCGACCTGGCGGAAGGCGTTGTTGCCCGCTGCGGCCATGCCGGCCAGGTGGTGCGGGACGGCGGAGACGGCGGAGGCCGTCATGGGGGTGAGGACGGCGCCCATGCCCACGCCGAGCAGGACCAGGCGCCAGGAGAGGAAACCGTAGGAGGTGTCGGCTTCGATGCCGGTCAGCGTGAAGAGGGCGCTCGCCATCACCACGAGACCGGTGGTGATCATGACGCGGGAGGAGACCCGGTGCATCAGCCGACCGACGGGGATGCCGACGACGAGGGACGTCCCTGACACCAGGACCAGCCGCAGTCCGGCCTCCAGCGTGCTCAGGTGCTGCACGAGGCCGAAGTACAGGCTCAGGGCGAAGAAGAAACCGATCATGCCCAGGAAGCTGACCATGGCGACCACGGAGGTGGCGGCGAAGGCGGGGCTGCGGAACAGGGCCAGGTCGAGCATCGGGCTGCTGCTGCGGCTCTCGACGACGACGAAGGCGACCGCGCTCACGGCGCCGAGGACGAGGGCCGTCACCACCTGGGGCGTGCCGAAGCCGTCGGCGCCGCCCTCGATCACGCCGTAGACGATCGCGGTGACCGCGACGGCCGCGGTGATCTGTCCGGGCCAGTCGAGGCGGCGTCCGTGCGGCGCGCGCGAGTCGGGCAGCAGGAAGGCGGCGACGACAAGGACGATCAGGGAGACCGGGATGGGCAGGAGGAAGATCCAGCGCACCGCGACGTGCTCCTGGAGCACGCCCGCGATCAGCGGGCCCAGGGCCAGCGAGGTCAGCATGGACATCGCCCACATGCCGATGAACTTGCCCCGCTCCCGGTGGTCGGGGACGGCGTGGCCGATGAGGGCCAGGGTGGTGGGCAGGAGTGCCGCCGCGCCCAGACCGGAGAACGCCTGGCCGACCCAGAGCGACTCCACCGAGTCCGAGGCCAGCGAGACGGCCGCGCCCAGACCGCAGAACGCCATGCCCGCCTGGAAGACCCGCTTGCGGCCGTGGACGTCGCCCCACACCCCGGTGGTGAGGATCAGCGCTGCCATCGGCAGGACGAACGCGTCCGACACCCAGGCCAGCTGGGAGGTGGAGGCGCCCAGCTCGCGCTGGATCGCCGGCAGGCTCACCGACACGGTCGTCACGGGGAGGTAGGCGACGAAGACACCCAGGCAGGCCATGACGAGCGTGACGCCGCGTCCTGGCTCGGGGCGTCGCTTCGTTGCAGAATTCACGGAAAGGTTCCTTCAGCTGCGGGATGCCGCGGGGGCACCGGCTGCGATATGGGCATCGACCAGCTTCGCCCCCGATCGCAAGAAATCCCCAAGCGATCCCGCACTGCCGGAGAGAACCTCCAGATTCCTTTCCACTGGTGGGATCATTCCTCCATGTACGACGATCTCGACCGCAAAATCATCCACGGGCTCACCTGTGCCCCTCGTGTCTCCTTCCGGCGGCTCGGCGAGATCATCGGGGTCTCGGAGCAGACCGTGGCCCGCCGCTACAACGCGCTGCGCCGCGACGGGGTCCTGCGGGTGGTCGGGATGAGCGGCCCGACGGTCCACGGGGGGTCGGAGTGGATCGCGCGGCTCCGGTGCCGCCCGGACGCCGTGGGTCCCGTCGCCGGCTCCCTCGCCCGGCGGCCCGAGGTCGGCTATGTCAGCATCGACTCCGGCGGGTCGGAGATCATCTGCGCCATCCGCTCCTCCACCCGCGCCGGAAGCGGCGACGTCCTGCTGCGGCAGCTCCCGAAGGCGACCGCGATCCTCGACATGAGCGTGGACCTCCTCATCCACACGTTCAGTCACCCCGGCGCGGCCGGCTGGACCGGGGGCAGGCAGTTCCTCACCGACGAGCAGGTGCGCCGGCTGACGGCGGGGCGGCCCGCGCCGGTCGGGCCGCCGCTCGCTCCGACCGACGAGGACCGCCCCCTCTTCAAGGCCCTGGCGGAGGACGGGCGCGCCCCGCACACCCGCCTGGCCGAGGCCACGGGCTGGTCGGGCGCCCGCGTCGCCCGCCGCCTGGAGGCACTGGAAGCCACCGGCTCCCTCACGTACGGCGTCGACATCCTGAACGAACGCCTCGGCTACGAACTCAACGCCACTGTCTGGCTCCAGGTCGACCTGCCGGATCTCCACCGGATCGGCGAGGAGTTGGGGCGGCACGACGAGTGCGCCTTCGTCGCGGCCACCAGCGGCAAGTACAACCTCATGGCCGTCGTCATCTGCGAGGACACCCCAGCCCTCTACCGCTACCTCAGCGGCGACCTGGCCCGTCTGAAGGGCATCAGAGGCTACGAGATCAGCATCCGCGCCCGCCGTCTGAAGCAGTCCGTCTCGCTCATCCACCATGGGCGGCTGGTCCACCCGGCGCTGGGGTGAGAACGGGCCGCCCGTCGGCTCCGTACACCACCTGGATCCCCCAGGGGCATGAACCCCAAGGCCGGTGGCCGTTCCCCTCCGTAAACCTCTCCCCACGGCCTCGGCACCCGACCGGCGTACGTTGCTGGAGTGGAGCGGACGGCTGTGGTCCTTCGAGCGTCCCGTGCTCGTCGTATGGGCGGCCGAGGACCGGCTCATGCCTCGCGACCACGGCCCCCGGCTGGCCGAGCTGTATCCCCGGGGCCGTCTGGTGGAGATCGCCGATTCCGCGACCCTCGTCCCCGAGGACCAGCCCGAACGTCTCGCCGAGGCCCTCCGCGCCTTCCTCTCCGAGACGGCCGCGCCTCCGGTCCCCGTGGCCGACTGACCGGCCCGCCCGCGTACCCTCGCTTGCGAACGGCCTCCGGACCCCGCCGTCGTCGGCCGGGGCCGGGGAGGACCACGGGCCGGGGCCGGACAGGGAAGCCGGAAGGCCGGACGCGGGGCGAGTGGGGTACGAGGATGACAGCGGCGGACGGGCGGACGACCGGGTCCGGAGTGCGGGGCCGGGACGACGGGGAGCCGACCGGCCCCGGCCGTCGGGGACGGGCGCTCCAGACGGAGCGGAAGGAGCGGGACCGGACCTCGACCGTCCGGGTGTTCATCGCCCTCGCCCCGCCCGACGAGGCGAAGGACGAGCTGGCCAAGGCCCTCGGACCCGCGTACGAGGCCCATCCCCGGATGCGCTGGAACCGCGTCGAGGACTGGCATGTCACCCTGGCCTTCCTCGGCGAGCTGCCGGTCGGCACGGTGCCCGCCCTGCGCCGGCCCCTGTCCGAGCTGGCCGCCGCCCGCCCGCACCTCGTGCTGTCGCTGCGCGGCGGCGGACAGTTCGACGAGCGGGTGGTGTGGAGCGGGCTCGACGGCGACCTGGACGGGCTGCACCGGCTCGCCGCCGAGGTCCGTACGGTGGTCCGGGAGTGCGGCGTCTCCTTCGAGGAGCGACCGCTGCGGCCCCATCTGACGCTCGCGCGCGCCCGGCGCGACGACCCCTCCGGTGCGGCGGCCATCGCCGCCGGGCTCGCCGGGTTCGAGGGCCGTCCCTGGCGGACCGAGCGGCTGCACCTGGTCGGCAGCGACTTCGGCCGGGGGCCCGGCCCCATCCGGTACCGGGACATCGAGTCCTGGGGCTTCGGCGGGCGCTGAGCCCGGCACGGCTCCGGCCCCTGCCGTACCGGCCTCCGGCGAAACGCACGACCGTCCCCGGGGCGCCGAAACCGCGCGGCCCCCTCCGCGCGTGTTCCCCGGTAGTGATCACTACGGAAGGGACCCCTGTGACCGGCGAGGAACTCACCCCGACCCGCCGTACCGCGCTCGCCCTCGGCGCGGGCACGGCCCTGGCACTCGCCCTGCCCCTCGGCGGCAGCGCCTACGCCTCCACTCCCGGCGGAAAGGAGGTGTCGGCCCGGCTGCGGGAGCTGGAACGGCGGCACTCCGCGCGCCTCGGCGTCTACGCCCACGACGTACGCGGCGGGCGCACCCTCGCGTACCGCGCGGACGAGCGTTTCCCGATGTGCTCGACCTTCAAGGCACTCGCCGTCGCCGCCGTCCTGCGCGACCTCGACCACGACGGTACGTTCCTGGCCCGGCGGATCCGCTACACGGAGGCGTTCGTCGCCCGCTCGGGCTGGTCGCCGAGGGCGGAGCTGCCGGAGAACCTCGCCCGGGGGATGACGGTCGCCGAACTGTGCGACGCCACGCTCCGCTTCAGCGACAACACCGCCGCCAACCTGCTCCTGATCGAACTGGGCGGCCCGACGGGCATCACCCGCTTCGCGCGGTCGCTCGGGGACCCCGTGACCCGGCTCGACCGCTGGGAACCCGAGCTGAACTCGGCGGAGCCCGAGCGCCGTACCGACGTCACCACGCCCCGCTCCATCGGCCGGACCTACGGGCGCCTGCTCCTCGGCGACGCCCTCCCCCGCCCGGACCGGGAGCTGCTGACCCGCTGGATGCTCGCCAACACCACGGGCGACCAGCGGCTCCGCGAGGGACTCCCCGAGGGCTGGACCCTCGCAGAGAAGACCGGCGGCGGACGGTACGGCACCAACAACGACGCCGGTGTCGCCTGGCGCCCGGACGGCGGACCCGTCCTGATCTCCGTCCTCACCACCCGGACCCGGGAGGACGCCCCCGCCGTGGACCCGCTCATCGCCGAGACGGCGGCCCTGATCGCGGCGGAGCTGGGCTGACGCCGACCGGACCGGACCGGACCGGCACCGGCACCGGGGCCGGACCGCCCCGGAAAAACCCCGCGAATAAATGAGTTGAGCGCCTCCCCCGGTCTTCCTAAGCTGTGGGTACACGCGAAAGGAGGTGATCCGGGAACATGGTTTCTTTTCGGATTCGTGAGGTGACTGCGGGCTAACGGCCTGCCGTCGCACTCCGTGCACCTTCGGCAGGCCCCTGCCGAGAACCACGCAGTCACCCGACCCGTGGGCCGCCGGTGAATCCGGCCGGCTCCCGTCCGAACTCGAGCGGACGGGACCAAGGCCCACGGGTCGTCCGCGTTCCCTCCCCCGGCGGACGGCCGCCCTCGTCGGCACTCGACGGAGACAAGGGCCCGGCGGGCCCCGGAAGTTGGGTGTCAGCACCCATGCCGGTGGGCCCCGGAGCCTGGGACAGTGGGTGCCCGCCGCGTGAAGGAGCAGCCGACCATGTCCGTCGTGCCCCGGCGGGCCATGCGTCGCCCGGCCCCGCTCCCCGCCCCGCCGGAAGGCGGCCACATGGTGGTGTGCGGGGACGACGCCCTCGCCCACCGCATCGCCGCCGAACTCGCCGAGGTCTACCGGCAGTCCGTCGTCCTCGTCACGCCCGCCGGTGGCGGGCCCGACTCCTCCCGGCCCGGCGTCCGGGCCCATCTCCTCGGCGGTGTGCCGCCCGACGAGCCGACCCTGCGTGCGGCGGGGGTGCCCGTCGCGCAGGCGCTGGCGCTGCTCCACGAGGACGACGAGGTCAACATGCGGGCCGCGTTCCTCGCCCGCCGGCTCAACCCGGACATCCGTCTGGTCCTGCGGATGTACAACCGCAACCTCGGTCTCCGCATGGCCGAACTTCTCGACCAGGCACGCGACCAGACGGACCCGGACTCCTCCCCGGTCGGCGCCGACGGGCGGGACGCCACGACGATCGTGCTGTCCGACGCCGACACCGCGGCCCCCGCGCTCGCGGCCACCGCCGTCGCCGGGACCCGCCGGATCGTCCAGGCCGACGGGCTGCTGCTGCGCGCCGCCGAGCACGTCCCGGGGCCGGGCGACGCGCCCGCGCCCGGCGGTCTCGTCACTCTCGCCCTGCTCTCCGCGACCAGCAGCGACCCGGCGGGCGCGGACGGCTCCGACCGCAGCGGACGACGGGCGCCCCGGCTGCTCCCCGACGACGCGGAGGTGCGGGCGGCGGCCGGACACGGCACCGTCGTCCTGGAAGCCGTCAGTCACGAACCCGTCCGCCCGCCCCGCCGGGAGAGCCGGGGCGCCTCTCCCCGCGAACTCCTCTCCGCCCGGGTGCGGTGGGCGCTCGCCGGGGTCTGCGCCGCCGTCGCCGCCCTCGCCGTGGCCTCCTGGGCCACCACCGGGGACCATCCGCTGCACGCCGCCTACGTCACCCTGCTCGACCTCTTCGCCATCGGGGACCCCGCCGTCGGCGAACCGACCGCCCGGCAGGTCCTCCAGCTCCTCGCCGGGCTGCTCGGGCTCGTCCTCCTTCCGCTGCTGATCGCCGGGGCCCTGGAGGCGTTCGGCGCGTACCGCAGCGCCGCCGCGCTGCGCCGCCCGCCCCGGGGACTCTCCGGTCACGTGGTGCTGCTCGGTCTGGGGCGCGTCGGCACCCGGGTCCTCGTCCGGCTCCATGAACTGGGCGTGCCCGTCGTCTGCGTGGAGGACGATCCGGAGGCCCGGGGCGTCGCCCACGCCCGGCGGCTGCGGGTCCCCGTCGTCCTGGGCGACGTCACCCAGACGGGCGTCCTGGAAGCCGCCAAGACCGACCGGGCGCGGGCGCTGCTCGCCCTCACCAGCGCCGACACCACGAACCTGGAGGCGGCCCTGTACGCGCGGACGCTCCACCCGGAGCTGCTCGTGGCGCTGCGCCTGTACGACGACGATTTCGCGTCCACCGTCTACCGCACGCTGCGCGCGGCCCATCCGGGCGCCCTCACCCGGAGCCGGAGCGTGTCGACGCTCGCCGCGCCCGCCTTCGCCACGGCCATGATGGGCCGCCGGATCCTCGGGGCCATCGCGGTCGAAAGGCGGGTCCTGGTCTTCGCCGCGCTCGACATCGCGGGGCACCCCCGGTTCGCCGGGCGGACGGTGGCGGAGGCGTTCCGGCCCGGCGCGTGGCGGGTCCTCGCCCTCGACACGAGCGCCCGGGATACCCCGGACCCGCTCCGGCAGGGCTCCCCTGAACCCTCCGGGCTCCTGTGGGAACTGCACCCCGGCTACGTCCTGCACCCGCAGGACCGGATCGTCGTCGCGGCCACCCGCGCCGGTCTGGCGGAACTCCTCGACCAGCCGGACCCACCCGGCGGTCCCGTCGCGAGCCAGGGCACTTCGCCACGGCCCTGACCTCACACCCGCCTCCTTCGAGCCGCACTGCCGGTCCCCCGAGGAGGACTTCTCCCTCACCGCCGATCCGGTGCACGGGGCGTTAGTCATCGCCCGCGAGCCGTCCCGTCCCCGGTCCGATCCGCAGTGCCCCTCGCACCCTGGATCCCCGGTCGACGCGACGGCGCGAGGAGGTCCCCGCTGCCTCTTCTGCGTCGCCGACGAGCGACGCGGACGCGCAGCGCCACCCCCGCAGATCCGGGACCCGCTCTCGCCGTTTCATCCCCGGGCGCCGTCTGCCCGGCCCGGAGAGATGAGGAACCGGAGGCGTAAAGAGGGGTGCCCTGCCCAGCCCGCCACGCACCGCCGCCCCAGGCCGCGGCGAGGTGCGAGCGCCGGAGGGTTCAGCCCGCCACTCCCCCGGCCCCGCCGGGCTCACGGCCTCCCCCGTCGCCCTTTCCGGACGCCTCGCCGTCCAGCGGGACGCCGAGGCGTCCGGCGACGGCGGTGAGGGTCTTGCCGAGCGGGAGGGAGACCCGGACGTCGGCGAGCTTGTCGCCCCGGGTGGGGTCGCGGTTGACGATCACCACGGGCGTACCGGCGTCGGCGGCCTGACGGACGAAGCGCAGTCCGGACATGACCGTCAGCGAGGAGCCGAGGACCAGTACCGAGGCGGCCCCGCGCACCAGCGCCCGGCAGCGTTCCACCCGCTCGGCGGGCACGGTCTCGCCGAAGAACACCACGTCCGGCTTGAGGACTCCGCCGCACACCCCGCAGGGCACCACGTGGAAGTCACCGGCCTGTTCGTCGGTGAGGTCGGCGTCGCCGTCCGGGTTGATCGCGGCGGGGACCGGGTCGAAGCCCGGGTTGGCCTCTTCGAGGCGCTCGGCGAGGGCCCGGCGTGCGCTCGTGTCGCCGCAGGTGAGGCAGACGACCCGGTCGAGGCTTCCGTGGAGTTCCACCACCCCGTCGCTGCCGGCCGCCTGGTGCAGCCCGTCGACGTTCTGCGTGATGACCCCGCCGAGCAGCCCCCGGCGGCCGAACGCGGCCACCGCCCGGTGCCCGTCGTTGGGCAGCGCCCGTCCGAAGGTGCGCCAGCCGAGGTGGCTCCGTGCCCAGTACCGCCGCCGCGCCGAGACTCCGCCCGTGAAGTCCTGGTACGTCATCGGCGTGTGCCGGCTCAGGCTCCCGCCCTCGCCCCGGTAGTCGGGGATCCCGGACTCGGTCGAGATACCCGCCCCGCTGAGCACCAGCACCCGGCCGGTGCGCAGCGCTCCGACGACCGGTTCCAGGTCCGTCGTGGCCGGCGGGAGGTCGCCGGTCGGGGTCCAGCTCACAGTAGGCCGCATGCGCATGCCGCCAGGGTACGAAACCGCCCGCCGTCACGGCCTTCCCCTCCGCACCGGATCGGGCGCGGCCACCCGTGAGGAGGACGCGCCCGGCCGCCGGGGTGCCGGGCGGTTGTTGACAGCCATGGTTAATGTCATTAGCTTTTAGCTAACAACATTAGCCACCAGCGTTGCGAGGACGACATGAACGAGACCCGGCACCTGACCGTCGACGGCGGCAGCCTCGCGTACGAAGTGACCGGCTCCGGTCCGCTGATCGTCCTCGCGCACGGCATGGGCGACAGCCGCCACGCGTACCGCGCGGTGATCCCCCGGCTGGTCGAGGCGGGGTACCGGGTCGCCGCCGTCGACCTGCGCGGCTGCGGCGAGTCCAGCGCCGACTGGCCGGACTGGAGCCGTACGGCCCTCGCGGGCGATCTGCTCGCGGTCATCCGACAGCTGGGCGGACCGGCCGTCCTGGTAGGCCACTCGATCTCCGGCGGCGCCGCCACCATCGCCGCCGCCCAAGAGCCGACGCTGATCAGCGCGGTCGTCGAGCTGGCCCCCTTCACCCGCAAGCAGACGACAAGCCTCGGTGATCTGCGGGTGAAGCGCTTCCGGCGGGGTATGACGCGGCTGCTCGGCGCCGCCGTCCTCGGCAGTGTGCCGCTCTGGCGCGCGTACCTCGACGTCGCCTACCCCGGAGTGAAGCCCGCCGACTGGACCGAGCGCCTTGCACGCGTCGAGGCCGGGCTGCGCGAGCCGGGCCGGATGAAGGCCCTGCGGGGCATGGGCTTCAGCGCGCCCGCCGACGCCGGTGCGCGACTCGGCGACGTCCGCTGCCCGGTGCTGGTCGTGATGGGGACGGACGACCCGGACTGGACGGACCCGCGCGCCGAGGGGGCGGCGATCCTCGACGGCCTGCCCGCCGGGCTCGGCCGCCTTGAGATGATCGACGGCGCGGGGCACTACCCGCACGACCAGTTCCCCGATCAGGTGGTGTCGCTCATGCTCGCCTTCCTCCGCGCGGAGGCCGTCCGTGGCTAGGGCCGGACTCGACCCGGCGACCGTCGTGGCGGCGGGCGCCGCCCTCGCCGACGAGGTGGGTCTCGACAAGCTGACCATGGCGCTGCTCGCCCAGCGGGTCGGCGTCCGCACTCCGTCCCTGTACAAGCATGTGGGCGGCCAGGACGACCTCGTCCGCAGGATCGCCGCCCTGGCCCTGGGGCAGGCCGCCGACGTCGTCGGCGAGGCGATCCAGGGATACGCGGGCCGTGACGCCCTCGCCGCCGCCGCGCGCGCCTTCCGCGCCTTCGTCGTCGGACACCCCGGCCGTTACGCAGCCACGATCGGCATGGAACCCACCGGCTCTGAGGACCCGCTGGCCCTCGCGGGGCGGCGACTGCTCGGCGCGTTCGCCGCGGTCCTGCGCGGATACGAGATCGAGGAGCCGGCCCTCGGCCACGCCCTGCGCGTGCTGCGCAGCCTCTGCCACGGCTTCGCCACCCTGGAGGCGGGGCACGGCTTCCAGTGGAGCACCGACGTCGACGAGAGTTTCGAGTGGCTGATCGACTTCGCCGACCGGGGGCTGCGGGCGATGTGACCACCCGCCCCGCACCGTGCCCTCACCGCTCGCGGTCACGGTGGGCGGCGACCCGGACCCGGGCGCCGCACCGGGCGGAGCGGCAGGGCTGCGGGGAGCGGCGCCCGGTGTCGATGAGAGAGCGGTCGCGGCGGGGGCGCCATGGCCTCCCGTATACCCGAATGGGCTCCGAGGAAATAGCAGGATCGAGTTCACGGCTCACGCGAAACATGCTTTTCGGATTCCTTCGCCCTGCCGTCGTGCCCTCTCCTTGGAGCTTGACAGGTGAACCCTGACGGATTCCGAGGAGCGGCGCAACGCGAGCCGCCCGCGATGAGGCACATCTCTCCGTAAGGTAAGGCGATCAGTCCGTACGTTACGGAAAATGGCCGGATCATCCGATTTCCTGAGCGGGAGTACTTGTGATTCGTAAAAGACTGGCTTCCTTGCCAGTGGCCGTCATCGCTGTGTTGGCGATGGTCTTCGCGTATCCGGCGTCCGCCTGGGCGATGGGCACCGAATCCCGGCTCCAGACGGCGATCTCGAACGCGGTCGACCCTGCGGTCATGCCATCGGGCAAGGACATCGCCTCGGTCGGTGGCCATCGCCCGACGGGTGCGACCGCCCGGGGAACGATGCTTTCGGCTGCGGACCGGAGCGGCGCGGTATCGGGAAATCCTGTGCTGTCCGCCGGAAAGATTTCCGGCGGACGCGACTTCGGCTCCACCGTCATGAGCGGCGGCACGTTTCCCGGGAATTCCGCCGCAGATGGTACCGACGGCGGACTTCCCGGCTTCGGGGGCGCGGGGTTCCCCCTGAGGGGTGACAAGGCGGCGAAGAATTCAGCCGGTGCCACGCCGGGCAAGAATGTCACCGCCAAGCGCGGCAGACTCTCCGGTGGTCATCAGCGCTTGACCGTACTCGACCCCTTCACGGTGATGTACGACGGAAATGGCGGTTTCGGCGCCCCTCCGGTGGACCCCAACGTCTACCAGTCAGGCGACGTCGTCACCGTCCTCGGGCCGGGGGAATTGACCAGGGCCGGGTACACGTTCGTCGGCTGGGCCACGGACCCGAGCGGCTTCCTCCAGTACCAGCCCGGCGACACCTTCACCATCACTGCCGACACCACGCTCTATGCCGTCTGGGAAGCCATGCCCCTGACCGTCACCTATGACGGCAACGGCAACGACTCCGGCACCCCTCCGGTCGACCCGAACACCTACCACCCCGGCGACACCGTCACCATCCTCGAACCGGGTGACCTGACCAAGACCGGCTACGTGTTCACGGGATGGGCGATCAGCTCCGACGGCCCTCCCCTGTACAGCCCCGGCGACACCTTCACGATCTTCAACGACACCACGCTCTACGCCGTATGGACACCCACACCCCTCTTCACCGTCACCTATGACGGCAACGGCAACGACTCCGGCACCGCCCCGATCGACCCGAACACCTACCAATCCGGCGACACCGTCACCATCCTCGAACCCGGCGACCTCACCAAAACCGGCTACCAGTTCCTCGGCTGGTCCACCGACCCCAACGCCACCACACCCCAATACCAACCAGGCGACACCTTCACCATCACCAGCAACACCACCCTCTACGCCATCTGGGAAGCCGCGCCCGTCTCCCAGATGACGCTCGCCAAGCAGGTCGAGTCCAGCGGCCCGTTCGAGGTCGGCGACACGGTCACCTATACGTACACGGTCGCCAACACCGGGAACACGACCCTCCATGGTCTGACGGTCACCGACGACAGGGTCACCGGTGTCACCTGTGACGCGACCGTTCTGGCCCCCGGCACCGGCACCACCTGCCGGGGCAGCCACACCCTCACCGCCTCGGACATCACCCCTTGCCAGCCCTCCGACGGAGGCTGCGCCCTCACCAACCGCGCCCAGGCAACGGCCACCGACCCCGATGGCCAGGAGGTCGCCAGCAACCAGGCCACCGCCACCATCACCGTCCAGCCACAGCGCATCACCGGACTGACCCTGATCAAGCACGTGGCGTCCAGCGGCCCGTTCGAGGTCGGCGACACGGTCGCGTACACGTACCTGGTCGTCAACACCGGCAACACGACTCTGCACGGCGTGACGGTCACCGACGACAAGATCGCCGACGTCGCGTGCGGCACGACCACTCTGGCCCCCGGCACCGGCACCACCTGCCGGGGCAGCCACACCCTCACCACCACGAACGTCACCCCTTGTCAGACGGCCATGGCGCGCGGTGGGGAGGGGTACGGCGACGGTCAGCAGCCCCTGCGCTGCGAGGTCACCAACACCGCCCGTGCGACCGCGACCGACCCCCAGGGCGGCCACGTCACCAGCGGTCTGGCCACCGCCACCGTCATCGTGGAGGTGGAGAGGGAGCACGACGGCTACGGCCATCGTGCGGCCGCCAAGGCATAGGGCAGTCTTCAACGGCCGTTGACGCGCGCCCCCGCCCCGGACACTCCGGAGTGGGGGCGCGCCGCGTCGCGGGCCGCGCTACGGCCCCGGGAGCGCGTTCCACCAGCGTCAGAAGCCCCCGGCCCCGGCGAAAGCCCCCGGCCTCCGCGTCCGTTACCGCGGCATCCTCCCGTCCGCGCGCGGTGCCGGGTCTTCGCTCGCCGGGCTCGTATCCGCAGGGCGGCCCCGGCGGGGGCGGGGAGGGCGTCCCCTCTCACCACCGGCGGCCACGGGCTGATCAGCGCGGTCGTCTCACCCGGATTCGGCGGGGTCGACATGACACGTGACCAGACGGATGCCCTCGTACGGCGTACGGCTGTTCCCGCAGTACGCCGGGGTGTTCCGCCGCTGCCGCCCGTCCGGTCCTCGCTTCGGGAGGCAGTGGGCACTGCCCCCGAGTGTGCCCTTCGGGTCCTTCCCTCGCCCCGTCGCACTCGACTGTCCTGAGGTGACCTCCTCCATGACGTGACCGAGAGGCACCACCCCACATGACCCACGAACATCATCCGACCACCGGCGTCGACCAGCGGCGGGACGAAACCCCGGCGCGGGCGGCGTTCCCCCGGCAGGACTCGCTGCGCATTCAGAGGACCGCCGGGAACATGGCGATGGTGCGGATGCTTCAGCGCGCCGGGTACCCGTACGCCCAGCAGCAGCACGGCGCCGGGTGCGGCCACCGGTCCGCGCCGGAGGCCGAATCCACCCCCGTGCAGCGCTCCACCGTCCACGATGTGCTGCGCGCCCCCGGCCGTCCGCTGGACGACGGCACCCGCACGGACATGGAGGCCCGGCTGGGCGCGGACTTCTCCGACGTCCGCGTCCACGACGGCCCGGCGGCGAAGAACTCGGCCGCCGAGGTGGGTGCCCGCGCGTACACCTCGGGCAGCCATGTGGTCATCGGCGAGGGTGGCGGCGACCGGCACACCCTGGCCCATGAGCTGACCCATGTGATCCAGCAGCGTCAGGGGCCGGTCGCGGGCAGCGACAACGGCGACGGGCTGCGCGTCAGCGACCCGTCCGACCGCTTCGAACGCGAGGCCGAGGCCAACGCCCGTGTCGCCCTCAGCGCCCCCGCCCCCTCTTCCGCTCCCGCCCTCCAGCGCACCTCGGCCGACGACGCGCCGGGCACGACGGGCTCCGGGACAGCGGCGCGTACGGGTGCAAGTGCGGGGGCGGGTGCGAGTGCGAGTGCGGGTGCGGGTGCGGGTGCGGGTGCGCTGCAACGTATGAACGCCAACACCGCCACGGCCATACCGGCGTTCGCCCCCGCGCAGGCTCCCGCCATCCAGTCGGTCAGTTTCACGAACAGCAGGGCCATGGACGGCGACCCGCAGGCGGGACTGTCCATGAACCTCGCCTATGTGCGGGGTGAGACGCCGAGGGCCCGGGTGGAGGTCCACGGCCTCGACGGCCGTACGGGGGTCTCGCTCTGTGTCGTGCACAGCCAGGATCCGAGCACCCCCCTGGGCGCGTCGGCGGCGCAGAATCCCACCGGCGGCGTGGGGGTGTTCGACATCGACCTGACCGGTCTCGCGGCTCCGGGTCCGGTCGGGGCGACGCTGGGAAGCCTCAACTGGATGCTCTTCGACGCGAACGGTGTGGAACAGGTGGGTCCCCCCACGCTGCACTCGATCTACCATCTGCTCGGCAACCCCACCACGCCTCTGCGGTACGAAGCGGTGACCCGGGCAGCGATCATGGCGGGCGGTCAGGGCGATGTGCAAAGTGTGGCGACCGCGCTCCGCGCGGGGATCCGGAGCTCGGTCGACTACGACGGCAGTCAATTCCTCGTCGCCGACCCACTGAGTCTTCTGACCACGCCCGGCAGCAGCGCTGTCTGCTCGGACTTCGCCAACCTGCACATCCTGCTGGCCAAGACACTCGGCCTCCCGGCCCATCCGGTCGTTTTCTGGGGAGGATTCGAGCACGGCGGCCGCAACATATGGGCGTCCAGCCCCGTCAACAACGTCAACTACACACTGACCAACGTCCAGGCCACCGATCTCGCCTACCACTCGCCCGCCGGTGCTCAGCAGGGATGGGACTTCACCTACCACGCCATCGCCGACATCGGCGGCACGCTGCACGATGCCGCGCTCAACAGGGTGGGCTACTCGGCCCAGGCGATCCACCAGGGTCTCCAGATCGATCTGCCCCAGTACCAGCAGGCGATCGACATCACGACCACCGTGAACGACCTCGTCATGACGCCCCTGGTGATCGGCCATGTCTCGGAGACGGTCGATGTCCGCCTCCGGCACTATCCGAATGACAACCAGTTCACCGACGCCCACTTCGGCGCCAACGCACTCGGCGTCGTGCCCGTCCCGCAGGGAGCCCAGGGCCAGTACCAGGATCCGGTGACCACGCCGTTCCCCGGTCTGCCTCCGGGGCTCACGGTCGACCCGACCGGCTTGCTCCTCGGGGTGCCCACCGCCCCGGGCGACTACGCCTTCACCATAACCAGCAGTCTGGGCGGCTTCGGCACGGTTTCCGTGAGGGTGAACTGACGTGCTCCACCCCCTCGCTCCCGGTCAGGTGACCGGCATCGACCACCCGTTCGGCGGCTACTCGTTCGCCGGCCTGCTGCCCCCTTCCCCTGTCCCCCTGCCGTCCCGCATGCGGCTCCTGGGAGGCGCAGAGCTGGTCGTGCCGCCGCCCCTCGGCATGCCTCTCGACGCTCCGGCGGTGCGCGAGCGGGCCGCCGCCGAACTGAGCGCCCTGCTGGGCGGGGCCTTCGCCACCGGCGTGGCGCCGCTCCTCACCCTTCACGACGCCCTGATCTCCCCGGAGACCCGGGCCCGGTACGAGGCACCCGGCCTCGCGCTGGCCTGGGACCGGCCCCGGCATGGCTTCCACTGGATGGCCGCCCGGCTGGGCGAATGGCGGGTGCAGGCCTGCGGGGAGGCCGGGGACCTGCACTGTGTCTCCTTCCACCGACCGGCGGAAAGCCCTTCGTGGGGCCCGGACGGGGACCCGTACACCCTGCTCGCGGAAGTCGCCCCCGCCCTCGCCGCCCGGCTCGCCGACGGGCCGCCCGGCGGGCACCTACGGGACGTCACTGCGGCGTTCTCCCCGGGCCTCTTCGCCGTCGCGCTCTCCGCCCCCGAACTCCGCGTACGTACCGGTGTCCGGCAGACCGTGGGCACCGACGGAACCACCCTCGGCCCCGCCCGGGTCCTCCGGATCGACGCCGGACCGGGCTGCCGCGACTGGCCGGGGCCCTGACCGGCCCGATGCGGCGTACGGACGTCCCGGCAGGGCGTGGTGGTGGCCGGGCTTCAGCCCTTTGACATCGAAGCCGAAGCGGAGCGGGAGGCGGCGGGGATGGCTCCGGCCCCTGCTGCGGACGGGGCGGTCAAGCGGACGCGAGGGGGCGCGGACGCGAGGGGGCGAGGGCCGAGGGCCGAAGGGGCGAGGAGGCAAAGGGGCGAAGGGCGAAGGGGCGAGGAGGCCATCAAGCAGGCGGGCGGCGGGAAGCCGCCCGCCAAGACGACGGCGGCGGCGGAGAAGACGCGACCGGTCGGGCCGTCCGCCTCATGCGGCCGAGGCAGACCGCCATGACGGTTTCAGCGCCGTCGCGGCGGACAGGACGACCGGGGTCGCGGCAAGGGCGAAGCACACCGGCAAGGGCATGCGCCCCACCAGCAGCCCGACCGCGGCCGTCGACCCCGCCGAGCCCGCGTTGAGGGCCGTGTTGACCCACGCGCCCGCCCTGGTCCGGGCGCCCGGATCGGCACACTCGTCGGCGATCAGATACGCCGTGGTGATGGCGGGGGCCACGAAGACTCCGCAGAGCGCCGCCCAGCCGACGAGTACGTAAGGGTGGGGCGAGAGGCCGGTCACGGCCAGGGTGAGCCCGAGGGCGATCGCGAGCACTCCCAGCCGGGAACCGCTCGAAGTCCGCCACGAGACGGCGCCGTGGACGAGGCCGCCGATGGCGCTGCCCCCGGACAGCGCGGCCAGGACCAAGGGCACCGCGTGCGAAGCCTCATGTTCCTCGGCGAAGGCGATCACCAGGAGGTCCAGTCCTCCCAGGCACATGCCCACCCCGGCGGCGACGGCGACCGCCTGCCTCAGCCCCGGTCCGCCCCGCAGCGGGCGGGACGCCGCGCTTGAGGAGTCCTCCTCGTGCGGTCGCACAGCGGCCTTCCCCTGTTCGGCCGCTTCCCGTTCACGGACCGCCGGAGACAGGGCCAGCGAGAGAGCCCCGGTCAGTACGAGAGCGGCGCTCACGACAAGACCGGCCGAGGGCACGGCGATCTTGATGAGCAGGCCCACGAGGAGCGGTCCCGTCACGAACAGCAGTTCCTCGGCCACTCCGTCCAGGCTGTACGCACGCTGGAGCAGACGGCGGTCGGGAATCAAGAAGCTCCACAGCGTCCTCATGACCGGGCCGAGCGGTGGCGTGGTGGCACCGGCGGTCCCCGCCAGGACGGCCAGCAGGACTCCGGGCACGCCCGGCCTCGTGGTCGCGAAGGCCAGCCCGGTCAGCAGCACCGCGTAGGCGGTGGCCAGGAGCGGCAGCACGCGGCGGGGTCCGTGCCGATCGACCAGACCGGCACGGACAAGAGAGAGGGACACGCCGGTCAGCCCGAAGACGGCCATGACCGTGCCTGCCATGGCGTAGGAGCCGGTGGCCTCCTTGACCGCGAGAACCAGCGAAAGGGAGACCATTCCATTGGAAAGTCGGCCCAGGAGCGCGGCACCGAAGGTGCGGCGGGAATGGCGAGTTCGCAGCACGGCCGCATACGACAGCGCCACTGAAGACGAAGACATGATGATGTTCCTTGAAAGGAGCGCCGGTCCGAAAAGCGCTCACACGTGCATGGGCAGCGAAGGCCGCGTCCGGTGGGACGCAGCGCGCTGACTCCTATGCACGGAAGAGGAACATGCGGCCGAACCTATCAGAACACCGCACAGGTCACCCTCGCCCCACCGGGCAGGTTCGCCCGCCCGGTTGACGCGAGGCGGGCAGGACGGCGGAGGGGCGATGTCCGAGGTGGAAGAGGTGGAGTGGAAGAGGTGGGACCGCACCGCCTCCCCCGGAAGAGATACGGAGGGGGAGCCGGGGCGGCGCCCCTCTCCCCCGCGCACGGTGGGGCCGGATCCCGGCCCCACCGTGCGGAAACGCCCGTCGTACGCGGTCTAGTAGGGCTTCGCCAGGACGTGCGCGGCGCCCGGGATGCCGATCTCCAGGAGGGCGTCCTCCTCCTCGGTGGTCGGTGCGCCCATCTCCTGCTTGAGGACCGCGCGGGACAGGGCCTGCACCCACATCGCCCGGGGGCGGCGGCGGGCTTCCCAGGCTTCCAGGGCGGCCGGTACGGAGTCCGTTCCGTCCAGGGACTCGGCGAGGACGAGGGCGTCCTCGACGGCCATGGCCGCGCCCTGCGCGAGGTGCGGGGTGGAGGCGTGGGCGGCGTCGCCCGCGAGGACGACCCGGCCCACGTGCCAGGGCTCCTCCACCGTCACCTGGGAGATGCGGGAGTAGACGACGGCCGACGGGTCGGCGACGGCGGCGAGGGCCTCGGCGACCGGGCCGGAGAACATGGCGAGCCGGGCGGCGAGTTCCTCGTGGGCCCGCTCGGGGTCCGGGCGGAAGTCCTCCTCCTCGGCGAAGACGGCGCCGAGGTACATGAGGTCGTCGGTGATCGGGGTGAGCAGCGCCTTGGCCTCCTTGCCCGCCGTGCCCATCACGACGCCCTGGACGTCGGGGTGACGGGGCATGGTGACCCGCCAGTTCGCGAAGCCGGTGTACTCGGGGGCGTACCGGTCGCCGTAGAGGCGGGTGCGGAGCGGGGAGCCGATGCCGTCGAAGCCGACGACCAGGTCCCAGCGGCCGGTGGAGCCGTCGGAGAGCGTCACGGTGACGCCCGTGCCGTCGTCGTCGAGTTCGCTGATCGTGGCGGCGAACCGGATCGTGGCCCCGGCGGCGACGGCGGCGTCGCCGAGGACCTTGGCGAGGGCGGGGCGGGGGATGCCGTTGCTCGCGGGCACGTCCTCCGTACGCGGCTGGGGGATCCGGGCGAGGGGGTTGCCCGTGGGGTCGGCGATCGTGAGGATCTCCCACTCGAACCCGGCCTTCAGACAGGCGTCGAGAACGCCGATCTCCCGCATGACGTGCAGGGCGTTGGTCGGCTGGATGATGCCGACGCCGAGCGCGTCGAGCTCGCCGCGGAGTTCCGCGACCTCCACGGTGTGGCCGCGCCGGGCGAGGGCGGTGGCGAGCACGAGGCCGCCGATGCCTCCGCCGTGGATCAGGACGCGCAGGGGTGATGCCATCTCGGATGTCTCCAGGAACGTGACGGGTGGGGCGGGGTGACGCGAGGGGGCGGACCGGTCGGCACCCGCCCCCTCGACGTCCGGTCCCGGCCGGGACCGGGCGCGGATCAGGCCGGGGTCGGCAGGCTCATCAGGTGGTCGACGAGGGCGAGGAGGATCTCCTTGTCGAAGCCGCGTTGCCGGACGTCGCCGATGAGGAGGGGGACGTGCGGGTCGAGGTCGAGCGCGGTCCTGATCTCCCCGGCCGTACGGTTGTTGTGGCCGTCGAAGCAGTTGATGGCGACCACGAAGGGGATCTCGCGGCTCTCGAAGAAGTCGATGGAGGCGAAACTGGTCTCCAGGCGTCGGGTGTCGGCGATGACGACCCCGCCGAGCGCGCCGTTGACCAGGTCGTTCCACATGAACCAGAAACGTTCCTGGCCGGGGGTGCCGAAGAGGTACACGACGAGTTCGTCGTTGACGGTGATGCGGCCGAAGTCAAGGGCGACGGTGGTCGTCTCCTTGGCGCCGATGCCGGCCAGGTCGTCCACGCCGATGCTCGCGCCGGTGAGGTACTCCTCGGTGCGCAGCGGTGTGACCTCGCTGACCGCGCCGACCAGGGTCGTCTTGCCGACGCCGAATCCGCCGGCGACGAGGATCTTGACGGCGGCAGGGGCCGCCTGGGTGCTGATCATGTGGTTCAGAGTCTCCGGAGTCCGTCACGGACGGCTGCCAGCAGGCTGCCGTCGGCGCCCCCCGCCGCCCGCGCCACCAGGAGTGGCGCCCGAGCGGACAGCAGGCCCTGGCCGACGAGGTCGGCCAGCAGGATCTTGGTCACCGACACGGGCAGGTCGAGACCGGCCGCCACCTCGGCGACCGCGGCGGGCCGGCGGCAGAGTTCGAGGATCAGCCGGTGTTCCGGCTGGAGGCGCCCCGGACGCAGCGGCCGGCCGCGCTCGTCGAGGGGCTGTTCCACCGCCGTGAGGACCGTGATGAGGGTGAGGTCGTCGCGGTCGGGGGCGGTACGGCCGCGCGTGATGGTGTACGGGCGCACCATCGTGTCCGCGCTGTCCTCCTCGTACCCCTCGTCGTCCTCGTACCCCCGGGGGTCCCAGCCGGTGTTCACACGCCCTGCCCGACCCCGGTGCCGAAGGCGTCGAACTCGGAGCGTGCGGGGGTGCCGAGCTTCTGGCCGACCTGCTGGACGAGGTTGTGCATGGCGAGGGACATGACCTCGGCGTCGACCTCCTGGGAGGCGACGACGGCCAGGTGGGTGCCCTGGCCCGCCGAGATGATGAAGAGCCAGAGGTCGGCGAGTTCCACGATCACCTGGTGGACCACGCCGCCGTGGAAGAGCTGTCCGACACCGCGGGCGAGGCTCTGCTGGCCGGTGCAGATCGCGGCGAGGCGTTCGGCGTCGGCGCGGTCGATGCTCCGCGAGTGGCTGACGACCAGGCCGTCGTCGGAGAGGAGGACGGCGTTGCGGGTCTCGGCCACGGAGTCCACCAGGTTGTCGAGCAGCCAGTCCAGGTCCTGGTGGGTGGCGGTTGTGCGTGTCATGACCGATCTTCTCTCGTGGGGTGGGTGGGTGCGGGGGACTCGGGCCCGGAGGCGGGCGCCGAGTGCTGTCCCGTGTCCTGGTCCGTCTGGCCTCGGGTGGCGCGCGACCGGCGCTGGAAGGCTCCGATCGTCGCGCTCGCACGGCGCGGTACGGGCCTCAGCAGGGGGTCGTGCTGCCAGTTCAGCGGCGCGGCCGGGGCGGGCGGTGCGATGGCGGGGTCGACGCGGAGTTCGTCGACCAGGCTGGCCTGGCGCACCCGGCGCGGCAGCGGCGGGTCCGTGACCGGGGCGACCGGCGGCTGCGGGCCGCCCCTCGGCGGCTCCGACTGCCTGTAGGCCTGGTTCGCGGGGGCTCCGGGGTACGCCGGGGTGCCGGGGTTTCCGGGGTACGCGGGCGGTGCGGGCGGCGTCCGGTCCTGTCCGGGCGAGCGGTGCGAGGCCGCGTGCCGGGGCCGGTGCTGGACGCTGTTGAGCGCCGTCACGTCGGCGAGTGCCCGTCCCTGTACGCGGGTGGGCAGGGCGCCGTCCGGTGCGGGTGCCTGCGGTGCGGGCAGCAGCGGGGTGATGACGGGGCCGTGGTCGTGCGCGGGCGCGCCGGGGAAACCGGGGTCCGTCTCGGGGGCCGCGTCGGACACGAACTCGTGGCCGAGGGAGGGCTCGGGGCCGTAGCCGGGTGCACCGGCCTGCGCGGGGACGGAGTGGGGCCCGGGGACGGAGTGGGGCTCGGGTACGGCGGCGGGCTCGGGCTCGGGGTCGGGCACCGCCACGGGGCCGGGGCCGGGCTCGGGTCCTGTGACGACGAACTCGTGGGGGACGAGGACGACGGCCCGGGTGCCTCCGTACGCCGAGGTACGGAACTCGACGCGCAGCCCGTACTGGTTCGCGAGGCGCGCGATGACGTGGAGTCCGAGGCGGATGTCGTCGCTGTGGGCGAGCACGTCCATGCGCGGCGGACGGGTCATCAGGTCGTTGGCCGCCGCCAGCTGGTCGGCCTCCATGCCGAGGCCGCGGTCCTCGATCTCGATGGCGAGGCCGTGGCTGACCTGGGCGACGCGGATCTCGACGGGGCTGGGCGGGCGGGAGAAGGCCAGGGCGTTCTCGGTGAGTTCGGCGAGGACGTGGGCGACGGGGCCGACGACGCGGGCGGCGAGCCAGGGGCTGCCGTCGAGGTCGAGGACGACGCGCCGGTAGTCCTGGACCTCGCCCTGAGCGGAGCGCAGGACGTCGAGCACGGGGACGGGCTTGCGCCAGCGCCGGTGCGGGGCGCCGCCGGCGAGGATGACGAGGTTCTCCTCGTACCGGCGCAGGCGTGCGGTCAGGTGGTCGAGGTCGAAGAGCCCGTCCAGGATCTCCGGGTCCTCGTGGCGGCGCTCCAGCTCGTCCAGCTTCTTGAGCTGCTGGCCGATGAGCTGCTGGGTGCGGCGTGCGATGCGCTGGAGCAGACGCTCGAAGCCCCGGTGCTGGTCGGCCTGGCGGACGGCGGCCTGGAGGGCGCTGGTGCGGGCCAGGTTGAAGGCCTCGCCGAGGCGGGTCAGCTCGTCGGACGCGCGGTCGCCGGTGTCCTGGCTGATGGCACGGGCCTCGGCCTCGACGTCGATGTGCTCGCCCTGGGCGAGCCGTTCGACGACGTCCGGCAGGGCCTTCTCCAGGGCCTCGGCCTGCTCCTGGAGCCTGCCGATGCGCAGACGCAGGTTACGGGTGAGGCGCCAGGTGGTCCAGATGACGGCGATGACGGCGAGCAGGCCGACGACCGTGGTGAGCGCCATCCGGACGAGGAGCGAGATGACGCTGCTCTTGCCCTCCTCGACGACGAGGTCGGTGCGGTGCTGGAGGAGCGCCTCGATCTCCGGGGTGACCGCGTCCATGGCGGTTCGCCAGCGCTTCTGCCCGTCGGGGAGGGCGACGGAGCCGTCCTCGTTCGGCTCGGCGGGGCGCAGGACCGCGTTCTCGACCTCGGTCTTGGTCTTCCAGGCGGGGCCGTCGGCGATCGCGCGCCACATGGCCTTCTCGTCCTCGGGGAGGAGCGGGACGACGTGGGTGGCGGAGAGGAAGGTCTGCCCGGCGACCGCCTGGCGGAACTCCTTGAACTCGGCGGGGCTCAGCTTCCGGTCGTGCCAGCCGCGCGCGAGGAGCGCGTCGGAGCGGGAGACCATCTCCTTGACCCAGAACAGGTCGACGAGAGGCTGGGAGAGCGTGGTGATGTGCCCGTTGTCGACGCGGCTGAGCGCGGCGAAGAGTTCGAGGTCGACGCTGATCAGGTCCGTGTAGTAGTCGTACACGGCCTTCTGCTGGTCGGCGTCGCCGCTGTCCACGAGGGATCGCTGTGCCGGGAGTTGACCGATGGCGGTACGGGCGGCGACGACGGCGTCCCTGACCTCGACGGGGGCGTCGCCGCCCTCGGCGACGTCGGAGAGGCCCTGGAACCGCTCCACCGCTTCGTCGGTCCGCATCCGCTGGGCGGCGAGGGCTTCGACGGCGCCGGGGGTGCGGGCGAGCGTCTCGGCGCTGAGCCGTCGCTCTTCCTGGAGGTTGAAGTACACCACGTTGGACGGCTGGCCGGCCTTCTCGGCCAACAGCCCCTGGCCCGCCTGCCTTTGGAAGTCGAGGAAGGTCTGGCCGCTGGTGACGCCCCAGAGGGCGATCAGAGCGACGCCGGGGACGAAGGCGAGGATCAGCAGGGCGGTTCTCAGCGACATGGACGATGTCGTACGGGTCCGCCGTGACGCGCGCGTGCGCAGGGCATGCTCCTTGAGGTGGAACAGTCGGACGACTGCTCGGATGCTCGGGTGCTCTCTACGGGAGAGGAAGGCTCACGTCATTTCTCCGACGTGTGCCGACTTCCAACGCGTGCATATTAATCATGTCCTGATCACTCGTGATCTTTGGGTCCATCACAAGCGATCACAAGTGGACTCGTCCGGAAGCGCGTTCAGACAGGGGCCTGACGCGATGATTCCGCACTTCGGCAGGAATGCCGGACGGTGTCCGTAAAGTCATTCTCAGGCGCTTTATTTCCCGATACGACCGGACATTCCCGTCACCGTCGAAGGCTTCCTCCATACGGATGACTTCCCGGCGACGCGGGGCAGGACGCGGTAATAAATAGTACCGGACTGATTACACACAGTTACACGTATGGCTTCAGGGTCACGCGTGTGGTCCTCCCCCACCCAGGAGAAGCGTTGAAACAAACGACACGGCGACGGCTCGGCCGCCTCGGTCTGCCCGTGGTGGCCGCCGCCCTCGTCACCGCCACGTTCACCACGGACGCCCAGGCGGCCCCGAACGCCGGGCCACAGTGCAAGCACGGCTGCCCCAAGCCGATCCCGGGCCCGCCCGGCCCACCCGGCCCGGAGGGCCCCGCAGGCCCGGCAGGACCCGAGGGCCCGGCGGGACCCGCGGGCGCGGATGGCCCGGCGGGACCTGCGGGACCCGCGGGTGCCGATGGCCCGGCAGGACCGGCAGGCGCGGACGGACCGGCGGGACCGGCCGGTGCCGATGGTCCGGCGGGACCCGCAGGGCCTGCTGGACCCGCCGGACCCGAAGGCCCCGCAGGACCGCAAGGCGAGACCGGACCGGCAGGCGGACCGGCAGGACCCGAGGGCCCCGCAGGCCCCCAGGGCGAGACCGGACCGGCTGGGCCCACCGGCCCTGCGGGCCCGGAAGGACCCGCGGGTCCCGAAGGGCCCACCGGACCCCAAGGTGGGATCGGACCTGAAGGACCCGAAGGCCCCACCGGACCCGAGGGACCGGCTGGACCCGAGGGACCCACCGGGCCGCAAGGCGAGACCGGGCAGGAAGGACCGGCCGGACCTGCGGGAGCCGACGGACCGGCAGGAGCTGAAGGCCCGGCTGGACCCGAAGGACCTGCGGGTCCGGCAGGAGCCGAGGGCCCGGCTGGACCCGAAGGACCCACCGGGCCGCAAGGCGAGACCGGACCCGAAGGACCGGCAGGTCCGGCAGGAGCCGAAGGACCGGCTGGACCCGAAGGACCCACCGGGCCGCAAGGCGAGACCGGGCAGGAAGGACCGGCCGGACCCACCGGGCCCACCGGACCTGCGGGAGCCGACGGACCGGCAGGAGCCGAAGGTCCGGCAGGACCTGCAGGCCCCCAGGGCGAGACCGGACCCGAAGGCCCCATCGGTCCCGAAGGACCGGCAGGCCCGGCCGGAGCCGATGGACCCGCAGGGCCCGAAGGGCCCGCAGGAGCCGAAGGACCGGCCGGAGCCGAAGGCCCAGCGGGACCCGAAGGACCCGCAGGGCCCGAAGGGCCGATCGGGCCCGCTGGGCCTGCCGGGGCCATCGAGCCGGCCCAGGTCGTCTCCCAGACGTACTCCGCCGCCGAGACCCAGACCGGCACCGCGCAGTGCCCCGGCGGCACCACCCTCACCGGTGGGGGCTTCAGTTCGGACGGCACGGCGGCCGGGGACAGCTACCCCTCGGGTGACAACACCTGGACCGCCACGATCTCCACCTCCAGCGGAACCGTGGACTTCACGGTCTACGCGGTGTGCATGCCGCTCGCCCCCTGAGCCGCCCCCCGTACGGTCCATCGGTGCTCCGCCGGGTCGCCCTGCGGAGCACCGATGCCCTAGACCCTGACGGCGCGCAGGGCGCCCTCCGCGCGGAGGGCGTCCAGGGTGGGGTAGCCGTCCACCGCCATGATCAGATCCGCCTCGGCCAGCAGGGACCGCAGGACGTGCACGACGCCGTCCGTGCCGCCGAGCGCGAGGCCGTAGGCGTACGGCCGCCCCACCCCCACGGCCGTGGCGCCGAGCGCCAGGGCCTTGACGACGTCGGCTCCCGTGCGGACCCCCGAGTCGAAGAGCACGGGGAGGCCGTCGGCCGCCTCGACCACCCCGGGCAGGGCGTCCAGGGCGGGCAGCCCGCCGTTGGCCTGCCTGCCGCCGTGGTTGGAGCAGTAGACGCCGTCGACCCCGCCGTCCCTGGCACGGCGGACGTCCTCGGGATGGCAGATGCCCTTGAGGACGATCGGCAGGTCCGTCAGTGCGCGCAGCCAGGCCAGGTCCTCCCAGACCAGTGGCTTTCCGAAGACCCCCGCCCACTCCAGGACGGCGGCGCGCGGGTCGTCCTCCGGGGACTTGGCAAGCCGGGCCCGGAAGACGGGGTCGGAGGTGTAGTTGGCGAGCGCGTGCCCCCGTAGCTGCGGGAAGTTGGCGGTGGCCAGGTCGCGGGGGCGCCAGCCGGTGATCCAGGTGTCCAGGGTGACGACGATCCCCCGGAAGCCGGCCGCTTCGGCGCGGTGGACCAGGCTCTCCGCGAGAGCGCGGTCGGTGGGTGTGTAGAGCTGGAAGAAGCCCGGTGTGCCGCCGGATTCGGCCGCCACCGCCTCCAGCGGGTCGACGCCGAGCGTGGAGGCGATCATGGGCACGCCGGTCCGGGCGGCGGCGCGGGCGGTGGCCAGATCGCCGTGCCCGTCCTGGGCACAGAGCCCGATCACCCCGACCGGTGCCATGAACAGGGGGGACGGCAGGGTGAGTCCGAACAGCTCGACGGACAGGTCGCGCTGGGCGGCGCCGACCATCATGCGCGGGACGAGCCCCCACTGCCGGAAGGCCCTGACGTTGGCTTCCTGGGTGGATTCGTCGCCCGCTCCCCCGGCCACGTACGACCACAGGGACGGCGGGAGCGCCGCCTCCGCCCGGCGCTCCAGTTCGGCGAAGGCCATCGGCAGTCCGGGCTGGACGCCGAAGAGCCCCTCGAAGTAGATCTCGTGCTGGTAATCGCCGTACTGGGACATGGGGAGGCTCGTCCTTCCGGTTCGCTCGGCGCCCGTCCGGTCACCCGGCGGCGATGGGCCCCATCGTGCCCGCCCGGCCCGCCCGTGACCATGGACCGGCGCCCTCCCGTCGTACGAGCCCGTGCCGGTCGCCGATACGGGACCGACACAATTCCGCGCGCCGACGGACGTACGGCCCTGATCCCGTCGACGTGGTCGCCCTCCAGGCTTCGGAGCGTGCGCGGAATCCCGCGTACGGACCGGATCGTGGGAGGTGGTCTCGGTGGACGCCGGGGGAACGCGGGTGGGCGAAGTGGACGGCAAGGGCAAAGGCACGAAGGGGGGCAGGGGCAGGGGGCGGTTGGTGTGCGGGGTGGTCTCCGCGCTCCTGGTGGTCGGGATGGGTTGCCGGGTCGGCTGTTCCCCGGGGGCGGACGGAACCGCGCCGCCCGGGGCGGCGGCTTCCGGGATCGCGGCGCGGCTCGATCTGCCCTGGCCCGAGGAGGGGCAGGCGAGCGTCCTGGTGGAGGGCGTGGGCAGTCTCGGCGGCAGGGGCGGGCGGGAGCCGCTGCCGATCGCGAGCGTCACCAAGGTGATGACGGCGTACGTGATCCTCCGCGAGCACCCGCTGAAGCCCGGGGAGGGCGGGCCCGGGATCGTGATCGACGACGCTGCGGCCCAGGAGTCGTACGCTCCGGGCGAGTCCACCGTTCCCGTCGTCGCCGGGCGGCGGCTCTCCCAGCGCCAGCTGCTGGAACTGCTGCTGCTGCCCTCGGGGAACAACATCGCCCGCATGCTCGCCCGCTGGGACGCGGGCGACGAGGAGGCCTTCGTGGCGAAGATGAACCGGGCCGCCTCCGCCCTCGGCATGGACCGGACCCGCTACACGGGTGCCAGCGGGCTCGAACCCACCACCCGCAGCACGGCGGAGGACCAGCTCAAGCTGGCCCGCGAAGTCATGCGGAACCCGGTCTTCCGGGAGGTGGTGGCCCTGCGCAGCACGACGGTCCCCGGGGTGCCGGGACCCGTCGTCAACACCAACGAACTCCTGGAGAAGCCGGGGGTGATCGGCCTCAAGACCGGTTCGAGCACTCCGGCGGGCGGCAACCTCGTTTGGGCCGCCGAGGTGGAGGCGGGCGCGGCCCGGCGTCTGGTCCTGGGGGTGGTCCTTGGCCAGCGCGCCCGGACCAGCCCCGCCGAGGGCCTTCGGGCCGCCCTGGAGCGCAGCGGCCGTCTGGTGGACGCGGTCCGCCGGGACCTCCCGTCGGCCCTGTCCGCTCCGGTCTCCGCGCGGACCCCGCCGCGTACCGGCGGCGACCCGCCCCCGGCGGCCGCGCCCCTTCGGCCGCGCGCCGGGGGCGGCCCCGATCACCTGTGATCTCATGGGCGTTCCCGTCCTCCCCTCCCCGACTCCAGGTGATCCGATGCGACAGCCCGCCGACCGTCCGGCCGGACAGGGCGACGGCGCCCCCGGCGCGGTGCGCGTCCTGCTCGTCGAGGACGACGAGACGATTCGCCGTTCGGTGGGCATGGCCCTGGAGCGCTACGGCTACCGGGTGTCGGGGGCGCCGGACGGGCTGACGGGCCTGGAGATGTTCCGGGAAGGTACGTACGACCTGCTGCTCCTCGATGTCATGCTGCCGCACCTCGACGGCATCGGTCTGTGCCGGAGGATCCGGGAGACCAGCCAGGCTCCCGTCCTGATGATGTCGGCCCGCGGCGATGCCCTCGACGTGGTCGCCGGTCTCGAAGCAGGGGCCGACGACTATGTCGTGAAGCCCGTGGACACGTCCGTCCTGGTGGCCCGGATCCGCACTCTGCTGCGGCGGGCCGCCTTCACCGCGCCCGGCGGTCCGGGCGGACCCGCCGCCCGGCCGGGCGAGGACGGTGCGGGCGCGGGGGTGCTGACCTTCCGGGACCTCAGCGTCGACACCCTCGGTCTGGAGGTGCGGGTGGCCGGGCGGCCCCTGGCGCTCACTCCGACGGAACTGCGGCTGCTCCTGGAGTTCGTGGCCGCGCCGGGCATCGCGCAGCAGCGGCAGACGCTGCTGCGCAAGGTGTGGGACTACGGCTGGGACGGGGACATCCGCGTGGTCGACCTGGCGGTGCAGCGGCTGCGCCGGAAGATCGGCGCCGATCACATCGAGACCGTGCGCGGATTCGGCTACCGCTTCAGGCGGTGAGCCGACCGGAGTTCCGAGGCGGTTACCGCCAGGGCTTGGACGTGGTTGCCGCCAAGGCCCGGACGCGGATACCGCCAGGATCCGGACGCGGTTGCCGCCAAGGCCCGACACGGATGCGGCCGGGGGTCTGACGCGGGGACGGGCGGGGCCCGGACGCGGTTGCCTCCAGGGGCCGGGCGTGGAGACGGCCAGGGCCGGACGCGGCTGCCGCCAGGGGCCGGGCGCGGAGACGGCCAGGGCCGGACGCGGATTCCGCCAGGGGCCCGACACGCGAACAGCCGGGCCCCCATCGTGACCTCCGAACCATCTCCGGAACCTCCGAGCCCCGTCCCTTGACCTCTGTGACCCCCGCGAACCTCGTGGCCTCCGTGACCCCCACGAACCCCGCAACCCCGTGCCCCCCTGCCCTCCGTGGTCCCCATCGCCCGAGCCCCCTTCGGAAATCTCCGAGTCCCTCCCGTGCCCTCCGAGCCCCCTGGAGCCCCGATATGACGCCCCCTCCCCCGCTCTCCCTGACCGTTCCCGAGGGCGACCGTGTCGGTGTGCTGCTCCGGCTCGCCGACCCCCGGTCCCTCCGCTGGAAGATCGCGGCGGTGGTGGCGGGTGCCGCCTGTGCCATGGCGGTCGGGATCGGCGTCCTCGTCCACGGCGCGACCGAGGACCGGTCGACGCATGTCAGCCAGGGGTACGTACTGCGGGAACTGGAGGCGGTGCTGAGCAGTTCCGGGCCGGGCCAGGGGCCGTCGCCGGTGGCGGACCCGGAGGTCGTCCCCGGTGCCGTCGGCGAGGAGGAGCTGCCCGAAGGGCTTCTCGCCGAGGTCGAGCGCGCCCCCGCCGGCACGCCCGTGACCTGGTACGACACGGAGACTCGGCACGGCCCCTGGATGTGGGCGGCGCAGCGGGTCGACGGCCGGGTGGTCGCCGTCAACACGCACATGGGCAGTCAGCTGCGGAGCATCGAGGCCCTGGACCGACACGTCCGGTACGCGGCCCTCGCCACGCTCGCCGTGGTCGTGCCGCTCACCCTGCTCGCGGCGGAACTGGTGCTGCGCAGGCTGCGGCGGGTGGCCGGGACCGCCCGGCGGATCAAGGGCGGCGATCTGGACGCGCGGACGCGCGGCCGGGGCGGCGACGAGATCGCCGAGATCGCCTCGGCGGTCGATCTGATGGCGGACGCGCTGCGCGACCGGCTCCGGGGCGAGCAGCGGTTCACCGCCGACGTCGCCCATGAGCTGCGGACTCCGCTCGCCGGGCTCGTCATGTCGGCGTCGCTGCTGCCGGAGGGCGAGGCGACCGATCTCGTCCAGGACCGCGTCCACGTCCTGCGCGGCCTCGTCGACGACCTCCTTGAGATCTCCCGCCTGGACGCGGGCACCGAGGAGGCGGACCTGCGGCCGGTGCCGGTCGGTGAGCTGGTGGCCGAATCCGTACGGCGGGCCGGTCTGGACGTACGGCTCTCGGTGACCGGCGAGCCGGTGGCCCTGACCGATCCCCGACGTCTCGACCGGGTGGTCGGCAATCTGCTCGTCAACGCGCACCGGCACGGCTCGGGCCCGGTAGAGGTGACGGTCGCGGCGACGGTCGGCGGGACGACGACGGTGGTCGTACGGGACCACGGGCCGGGTTTCCCCGCCGGGCTGCTGGCCCATGGGCCGCAGCGCTTCCGCACGGGGGCGGCCGAGCGGGGGCGGGGGCACGGGCTCGGGCTGACCATCGCGCTGGGTCAGGCCGAGGTCATCGGCGCCCGGCTCGCGCTCGCGAACGCGGCGGACCCGGGGGCCTCCGGGGTCGTGGCCGGTGCCGTCGCCACGCTCGTACTCCCCGGGCGGGCCTGCCCGGCGGCAGGCTGAGCCGTCCGGGCGCCCCCGAGGGACCCCCACCCTCGCCGCTTCCTCGCTGGCTGGATCACGCCCCTGAGGGCCAGGCACCGCACTATTGTCTAGACGATACGTATCGTCTCGCTTAGGGTGACGCCATGACCGCCACCCCGTCACCCGCGCACATCGCCATGTTCTCGATCGCCGCCCACGGCCACGTGAACCCCAGCCTCGACGTCATCCGCGAGCTCGTCGCCCGGGGACACCGCGTCAGCTACGCCATACCCGCCGCGTTCGCCGAGAAGGTCGCCGCGACCGGGGCCACCCCCGTCGTCTACCACTCCACCCTGCCGACCGACGACGACCCCGACGCCTGGGGCACGGAACTCATCGACAACATCGAGCCGTTCCTCTCCGACGCCGTCCAGGCCCTGCCCCGGCTCGCCGAGGCCTTCGACCGGGACCGGCCCGACCTCGTCCTCCACGACATCACCTCCTATCCGGCCCCCGTCCTCGCCCACACCTGGGGCGTCCCCGCGCTCTCCCTCTGGCCGAACCTCGTGCCCTGGGAGGGATACGAGGAGGAGGTCGCCGAGCCGATGTACGCCGAGCTGAAGGCCTCACCGCGCGGCAGGGCCTACTACGCACGCTTCACGGAGTGGCTCGCCGGGCACGGCGTCGACACCCACCCCGACCGGTTCGTGGCCCGGCCGCGCCGGGCCCTCGTCCTGATCCCCCGGGCCCTCCAGCCGCACGCCGACCGGGTCGACGAGTCCGTCTACACCTTCGTCGGCGCCTGCCAGGGCGACCGCGCCGAACAGGGCGACTGGCAGCGGCCCGAAGGAGCGGAGAAGGTCCTCCTGGTCTCGCTCGGCTCCGCCTTCACCAAGCAGCCCGGCTTCTACCGGGACTGCGTCGAGGCGTTCGCCGAGCTGCCCGGCTGGCATGTCGTCCTCCAGATCGGGAAGTTCGTCGACCCCGCCGAACTCGGCCCGCTACCGCCCCACGTCGAGGTCCACTCCTGGGTCCCGCAGCTCGCGATCCTCCGGCAGGCGGACGCGTTCATCACCCACGCGGGCGCGGGCGGCAGCCAGGAGGGCCTGGCCACCGCGACGCCCATGGTGGCGGTCCCGCTCGCCACCGACCAGTTCGGCAACGCCGACATGCTCCGGTCCCTCGGCGTGGCACGCCGTCTGCCGCTGGCGGAGGTCACCCCCGAGCGGCTGCGCGAGGCGGTGCTCGGCCTCGTCGCCGACCCCGAGGTGGCACGCCGTGCGCACGAGGTCCGGAAGTCGATGCGGCGCGAGGGCGGCACACTCCGCGCGGCCGACCTGATCGAGGCGGAACTGGGCTGACGCCGTCCCGGAATCCGGGCGTACGGCCGTGGAGCGAGGGGCGGTGGGCGTACAGCGGTACGGGCGGTGGCCGTACGGCGGTACGGCACCGGGCTCACGACCGTACCGCCATGGCGGGGGCGGGTCCGAGGCCCGCCGCCGTACCGCAGGCGGGCCCGTCCCCGTGCCCCCGGGACGGAGACGGGCCCCTCGGAGTCAATGGGTCAGACCACCGCCCCCGTGCCCGCCCGCGCGCGGGTCGTGTTCCCGGTCCGGGACGGGGGCGGGGCCGGGTTGCGGCTCTCCAGGGAGACGGCCAGGGGCATGGCCGTGAAGACGGTCGACGCCATGCCGAGGACCACACCCGCGAGCAGGGCGATGGAGAAGTCCATGAGCGAGTCGCCGCCCAGGAAGGCCAGCGCCACCAGGACGAAGAGCGCGCCCATGCCGGTGTTGACCGTCCGGGGCAGGGTCTGGGCCACCGCCCGGTCGGCGAGGTCCGCGAGCGGCACCCCGCCGCCCCTGCGGCGCAGTTCCCGCAGCCGGTCGAGGACGACGACCGAGTCGTTGACCGAGTAGCCGACGACCGTCAGGAGCGCGGCCAGGAAGACGCTGTCCACCGGCTTGCCGAGCCAGGCGAAGAGGCCCACCACGAGCAGGACGTCCTGGGTCATCGCCGCCACGGCGGCCGTCGCGTACGTCCACCGGAACCGCACCGTCAGATAGAGGAGCTGGGCCACCACCGCGAGACCGAGGGCGATCACCGCGTGGGTGCGCAGCTCGCCCCCGAGGCTCGGGCCGATCAGCTCGTCCCGTTCGACCTCCACGGGCCCGGCGACCCGGGTGAGGGCCTCCCTGATCTCGCGCTGCTCGTCGTCGCCGGTCTCCTTGACCCGTACGGACACGTCGCTCCGGCCCGAGTCCTCGTCCCCGCCGGTCGTCTGCACGACGGCGTCGGGGAAGCCCGCGTCGGAGATCGCGGCGCGCGCCGCGTCGGCGTCCACCGTGCGCTGGGCGGTGTACTGCACCACCCGGCCGCCGGTGAACTCCACGCCGAACTCCAGGCCGCGCACCCCGACCCCGGCGAGCGCCACCAGAAGGAGCGCCCCGCAGCCCAGGAGCCAGCGGCGGCGGTGGACCATCACGCGCGGGACGCGGCGGTTGAGCAGGGTCCGCAGCCTGCCGAGGCCCGCGATGCCGGTGATCGAGGGGCGGCGGCGTACGGAGGGCAGCCGGAGCGCCAGATCGGCGAGGAGCCGGGTGACGACCATCGCCGTGAGCAGGGAGGTCACGACGCCGACCGCGAGGGTGACGCCGAAGCCCTTGACCGGGCCTGTGGCGAAGACGAAGAGCAGCCCGGCCGCGAGGAGGGTGGTGATGTGGGAGTCCGCGACCGCGCTCCACACCTTGCCGAAGGCGGTCTCCAGGGGGCGGCGCAGATCGCGCGGGGCGGACTGGCCCAGGGCCGCGTACTCCTCCCTGGCCCGTTCGAAGACGAGGACGTTCGCGTCGACGGCGATGCCGATGGCGAGGACGAATCCGGCGAGGCCGGGCAGGGTGAGGGTGGCGCCGAGGGCGACCACGGCGGCGTACGAGATCAGGCCGTAGAGGAGCAGGGCGACGGTCGCGAGGACGCCGAGGAGCCGGTAGACGATCATGACGAAGACGCCGGTGCAGGCGAGGCCGATCACGGCGGCCAGGGCGCTGGCCCTGATCGCCTCGGCGCCGAGCGTCGGTCCCACGGTGCTCTGCTCGACCGTGGTCACCGGGACGGGCAGCGCGCCGCCCTGGACGAGGGCCGCGAGGTCGCGGGCCTCCGGCCCGGAGAACCCTCCGGTGATCTGCGCGGAGCCGCCGCCGATGCCGGATCCGCAGGGGACGCCGTTCTGCATGCCGGGCGCCGAGACGATCCGGTCGTCGAGGACGATCGCGACCCGGCGGGCCGGATCTCCGGGGGCCGCGCAGGCCGCGTCCCCGGTGAGGCGTGCCCAGGTTCCGGCGGCGTTGTCGCGGAAGGAGAGGTCGACCGTCCAGCCCCGGGCGTTCGTCGTGTCGAGCGTGGCTTCGGCGTTCTTGACGCCGTCGCCGGTCAGCGCGGGCGGGGCCAGCAGGAGGAAGCTCCCGGGCAGATCGGGGTCGGCGAGGACCCGGCTGCCGTCCTTGGCGGCCGGTCCCGTCGCTTCCCGGGCGGCTCCGGTGACGGCGTGGAAGGTGAGCTGCGCCGTCCGTCCGATGACCTCGGCTGCCTGGCGCGGGTCGCGCAGACCGGGGAGTTCGACGACGATGCGCCGCTCGCCGGAGCGGGCGAGCGAGGGTTCGGCGACGCCGAGGCCGTCGACGCGCTTGCGGAGCACTTCGAGGGCGCGGTCGGTGGCCGCCGCGTCGGCGCGGGCGGTCGGCCCGTCCTGGGTCTCCAGGACGATGCGGGTGCCGCCGCGCAGGTCGAGACCGAGGCGGGGCGGGGTGGTGAGGGTGATCCAGACGGAGAGCGCGAGGACGCCCAGTGCGAGGATCGCGCGCCAGAGCATGGCGCGGGAGGAGCGGGGACGGGGGGCGGATGGGCGTGCGGAACGTGACGAGCGCGGGGAACGTGAGGACACGGGTACTCCACGGGCAGCGCACGGCGGCGGCGCGGCGCCCGCACGCGGGTGCGGGGGCGCTCGCCGGCCGTGCCGGACGTACGGGCGGACACGCGTCGGTGAACCGTCCGGTACGGGGCTGCCGGTGGCATGCCGAAGGCCCGGACGGCGACGCGGGAAACGTCAGCTGTGCCGGGTGGCGGGAGGACCGCGTGGGGCGCGCGGCTCGCGGGAGGCGCCGGGGGGCGCGCGCTCGCGGCGCGGGTCGCCGGCCAGGACCCCGCGCGCGGGGACGGTGAGGTCGGCGGGAACGGGCGCCGTGGCCACCGGGGTTCCCGGGAGCCGTACGGGGTTCTCGACGGCCGCCGGGAGCCGTGCGGCGCTGGTGGGCGCGAGCTGTGGCTCCGGCGACCCGAGGTGCTGGGCGGCCGGTGCGGAGACCGGACCGGGCGCCGAGGGGCCGCCGGGGGCGGGGAGGAGGAGCGGGGTTCCGTTCGGGCGCGCCGCCGTCCCCTCGGCCCGAGCGGCCGTCACTCCACGCGAGGACGGCTCCTGCGCCCACGCCTCGGAGGCGGGGAGCAGGATCGACCAGAGCGTGCAGAGCAGTACGGGGAGGAGGGCGGCGAGTCGTCGCGCGGAGCGGCCCGGCATCGCGTCCCTCCCCCGTCGTGCATGTGGTGCCCGCCGCTGATCGGCCGGTCGGGGCCAGCGTAGACGGGTGGGCGCGCGGGTCGGCCACCGAGTCCCCTTCGGGGGGGGCGGTGTCCGCGCGGGGGTCCGGTTCTGGGCTGGTTCGCATCCGCGCGAGGGGTCCGGTTCGGGGCCGGTTCGCATCCGCGCCCGGGGCTCGGTTGGGGGCCGAATCCCACCGACGCCCCGGGCTCGATCACGGGCCGTGCCCCGCCCACACCCCGGGCCCGGTCACGGGCCCTGTCGAGTTCCTCGTCCCCGCGCTTCGGGACGTACGGAGTTCGCCCGGCGCCGCCTTCCCGCTCACGCATGGTCGGTTCCGGGTCGGGGCGGCCGGGGATGGGGCCGGGTCCGGGCCGGGGCGCCTCCGCGCCGGACCCCGCCCGTATCGCCTCCCGTCAAGCCGCCTCATGGCCCCCAGTACGCCCCTATGAGTCCTCGGCCGTGAGCCGAGTGAGTACGCGTGCTCATGTCGGAGTTCGGTGTCCGGTCGCACGATGGGCTGGTCAGTGCCTCTTCGCCGGAGTCTGGGGGACCTTCCGTGCTCAGTCGTCTCGCCGCCCGTGTCGTGCCGCTCCTCGGGCGGCTGACCGTCACGGCCGATCCCGGGGCCCGGCTCGAACCGGGCAGCATCCTGGTCGTGAACCACACCTCGACGGCCGATCCTGCCCTGGTGCTCGCCGCGCTCCGGAAGCGGCTGGCCGTGGAGCCGGTGGTGCTGGCCGCCGCCGGGCTGTGGCGGGTTCCGCTGCTCGGCCGGGCGCTGACCCGCGAGGGGCACGTGCCGGTGCACCGGAACACCGCGCGGGCCGCCGTCGCCCTCGACCGGGCGGCGCTCGCGCTGGCCTCGGGGCGGCACGTGATGCTGTACGCGGAGGGCCGCATCCCGCCGCGCCGGGACTCCGCCGAGCGGGCCCCGGAGCCGTTCCGCACCGGTCTGGCCCGGCTCGCCGGGGCCACGGGTGCGCCGGTCGTGCCGATCGGTCAGGCGGGGGCCCGGCGGATCGTCTCGGGCGGGCGGACCAGACAGCTCGCGGGGCTGCTCACGGCCCCGGTCCGGCGGCCGGGGCTGCATGTGCACATCGGGAGCGCGATCCGGCTGCCGGACGACGTGGCCGCCGCCACCGCGCTGGCCCACGGGGCGGTCACCGAGGCGTGGCGGACGGCGGCGGAGGCACTCGGCGAGTCTGCGGCGGCGCGCCCCGGACCGTACGGCCGCTGACCGGCGTACGGGTCGGCGGGTCGGCGGGTCAGAAGACGGAGAGGCCCGTGAGGGTGGTGAAGCGGTCCAGGGCGGTGACGCCCGCGACGGAGTTGCCCCGCCGGTCGAGTCCGGGGCTCCAGACGCAGACGGTGCAGCGGCCGGGGACGACGGCGACGACGGCTCCGCCCACACCGCTCTTGCCGGGGAGGCCGACACGGTGGGCGAAGTCCCCTGCGGCGTCGTAGGTCCCGCAGGTCAGCATGACGGCGTTGACCTGCTTGGCCTGGCTGCGGCTGAGCAGGCGGCTGCCGTCGGCGCGCAGTCCGTGGCGGGCGAGGAAACCGGTGGCCAGGGCCAGATCGGCACAGGACGCCTCGATGGAGCACTGGAGGAAGTACTCCCCCAGGAGGCCGTGGACGGGGCTGGTCATGTTGCCGTAGGAGGCCATGAAGTGGGCGAGGGCCGCGTTGCGGTCGCCGTGGGCGGCTTCCGACGCGGCCACCTCCCGGTCGAAGTCCAGGTCCGGGTTGCCGCTCTCGGCGCGCAGGAAGGCGCGCAGGGCGCCGGAGGCGTCGCCGGTCAGCCGGTGGAGGCGGTCGGTGACGACGAGGGCCCCGGCGTTGATGAACGGGTTGCGGGGGACGCCCTGTTCGTGTTCCAGCTGGATCAGGGAGTTGAACGGGTCTCCCGAGGGTTCCTTGCCGCAGTGGGACCAGAGCGCGTCGCCCTCCCCGGCGAGGACGAGCGCCAGGGTGAAGACCTTGGTGACGGACTGGGTGGAGAAGGGCCGCAGCCACTCCCCCACCCCGTATACGGTGCCGTCGAGTTCCGCGACGGCCATGCCGAAGTCGGCGGGGTTCCCGGCGGCGAGGGCCGGGATGTAGTCGGCCGGGGCGCCCCGGTCGGCCAGTTCCGCGATCTCCTCGGCGATCCGGGCGAGTACCGGCTCGAAGGAGCTGGTGCCGGTCACGCGCCGTCCCGGGCCGCCGGGTCCGGTGCGGCGCGGCGGGCGGCGGAGAGACCGAGGTCGCCGCCGGGCGGCCGGACGAAGAAGCGGGCGACGTCCGCGTCGGTGACCTCGGGCAGGGTGGGCGGGTTCCAGTGCGGGTCGCGGTCCTTGTCGACGACCTGGGCACGGATGCCTTCGACGAGGTCGGGGGTGGCGAGGGCGGCGCTGGAGACGCGGAACTCCAGGTCGAGGACGTCTTCGAGGGTGGCGAGGGCGCGGGACCTGCGGAGGGTGGCCAGGGTCGCCTTGAGGGCGGTAGGGGACTTGGCGAGGAGGGTGGTGGCGGCTTCCTTGGCGGCGGGCTCTCCGGTGTCGAGGAGGCGTTCGACGATGGTCTCGACGGTGTCGGCCGGATAGCAGGCGTCGATCCACGGGCGGTGCTCGGCGAGGACGCCGGGCGAGGGTGTGACGGCGTGGCGGGCGACGGCTTCCTCGGCGGGCAGGACGGTCAGGTCCCGGAGGAGGTCGGGGAGCGCTGCGGTGGGGACGAAGTGGTCGGCGAGGCCGGTGAGGAGGGCGTCGGCGGCGCCGACGGGGGTGCCGGTGAGGGCGAGGTGGGTGCCGAGTTCGCCGGGGGCGCGGCCGAGGAGGTGGGTGCCGCCGACGTCGGGGACGAAGCCGATGCCGGTCTCGGGCATGGCGACGCGGGAGCGTTCGGTGACGACGCGGACGGAGCCGTGGGCGGAGACGCCGACGCCGCCGCCCATGACGATGCCGTCCATGAGGGCGACGTAGGGCTTGGGGTAGCGGGCGATACGGGCGTTGAGCCGGTATTCGTCGCGCCAGAAGGCCTGGGAGGCGGTGCCCCGGGCGCGGGCGTCGTCGTGGATGGCGCGGATGTCGCCGCCGGCGCAGAGCCCGCGTTCCCCGGCGCCTTCGATGACGACGGTGCCGATGGCGGGGTCGTGTTCCCAGTCGGTGAGGGCGGCGGTGAGGGCGAGGACCATGGCGTGGGTGAGCGCGTTGATGGCTCGGGGGCGGTTCAGGGTGATGATTCCGGCCCGGCCCTCCGTCCGGAGGAGTACGTCTGCGGTTCCGGTCGGCACGATGCTCGGTCCCTTCGCGTGGCACGGTTCGCTGTCCCGGCCACCGTACCGGGCGGGTCCGGGAGGGCTCCGGCGGGAGACGGACGCCGGGAGACGGAGACGGGGCGGGCTCTTCGGGTACGTCCGCGTCGACGGGGCGGAGACACGAGCGGGCCCCTCGCGCGCGGGCGCGTTCACACGGGCGGGCGCGTGGGGGCGCTCGCACGGGCGGGCGCGTACGCGCGTGGGAGGTCACGGGCACGGGTGGGGAAGCACGGGCACGCGGTGGGCGGGGCGGGAAGGACCCATCCGCTTCTCGCGGATCCTGATTGCACGGTGCGCGAGCCGGTGAGGGCCGCTCCTCCGTGTCCTCGCTGTCGGGTCCTTCCCGTCCCCTCCATGGAACCACCGCTCCGGTGGGGGCGCGAGCGCCCGTCGGAGCGGTGGTCGGGGAAGGGGTCAGGCCGGGAGCAGGTCCTGGGGGACGCGCACCTGGCGGGGGGCGGACATGCGGAGTTCGATGATGTCCCGGACGGTGGGCCATTCCTCGTCGAGGACCGAGTAGAAGGCCGTGTCGCGGACCGCTCCGTCGAGTCCCCTGGAGTGGGCCCGGCGGACGCCCTCGCAGCTGACGCCGAGGCGTTCGATGGCGATTCTGGAGCGGGTGTTGCGGGCGTCGGCGCGGAGCGTGATGCGGCGGACGCCCCAGGCTTCGAAGGCGTGCCGGAGCATGAGGTACTTGGCCTCGGTGTTGATGCCGGTACCCCGGGCGTCGCCCGCGATCCAGGTGTTGCCGATCTCGGCGGCGTCCGGCACGGCGGTCAGGGGATCGCCGTGCGGCATGCCGGGGACCGGCGGCCAGACCAGGGGCCCGCGCCAGTAGTCGAGTTCGAGGAATCGGGTCGAGCCGACGACCCGTTCATCGACGGTACTGACCAGGGCGAAGGGCAGGGACCGTCCTGCCGCCTGGTCGGTGAGGGCGCGGGCGATGTAGTCGAGGGCCGATTCGAGGCCGTCGGGTACGGGGGTGAAGGCGTAGGCCGATCGGTCCGCCCCGCCGGCCCGCGCGAGGGCTTCGGCGTGCCGCATCGCCAGCGGCTCCAGGCGCACGGAGCGCCCGGTCAGGAGAACAGGTACTGGCACGGAACCTCGGGTCTTTCACGGGCAGGGAAGGCTTCCGCCGTGGGGAGACCGCGGCGGCAGCTGGAGGGAGGTTCTCGCCGGGTCCCGATCATGTCGTGAGAGCGACAAATGAGCAGGTAAAACGGTTCGTCACCGGTGGCGAGGAGGACAGTATGCAGCCACAAGCGCTCGGAGAACAGAACCCCGGACGAACCCGGGTACACGCCTGGGTGAAGGGTGGCGCGTGCCCGGGTTCGCCGGTCTCACGGGGCGGACGGTGCCGCCCGCCAGTCGGACGCCCCGAGGGCTCAGACGCAGGCCGGGTGGCCCCAGCCGTCGGGGTTGCGGGTGATGGTCTCGCCCTTGTCGTAGGCCTTGCCGCAGCGGCAGCGTCCGGCGAATCTGGCCTTCAGCGTGGCGCCCGACGGGCGTGTCCGGCGCGCCGCCGTCCCGCCCGCGGTCCCGCCCGCCGAGGCGCCTCGCGC
>NZ_MSJP01000049.1 GCF_014596525.1 Streptomyces sp. CBMA291 | reverse complement strand
AGTAGACGACTGGGTTGATAGGCCGGATGTGGAAGCCCAGTAATGGGTGGAGCTGACCGGTACTAATAGGCCGAGGGCTTGTCCTCAGTTGCTCGCGTCCACTGTGTTAGTTCTGAAGTAACGAACAGTTGCTGGTTTCTAGAGCTAGAACACAACTACAGAGTGTGCTTGTTCGCTCGAAACCGATAGGGTTTCGGTGGTCATAGCGTTAGGGAAACGCCCGGTTACATTCCGAACCCGGAAGCTAAGCCTTTCAGCGCCGATGGTACTGCAGGGGGGACCCTGTGGGAGAGTAGGACGCCGCCGAACAATTCTTCAGGACCTCTGGTCCCAGCGTTCACGCTGGGACCAGAGGTCCTTTTGTTTTTTGCTCGACTTTTTCCGATGCGCGGCCGAGTGCCGACTGCGCGAGAATGACTGAAGTACCCGAAGACAGGAGTCACACCGATGCCCACCAACTCTCCCGACGACCGTCCGGAGCGCGAGCCGCGTCGCAGGGACGGTGCCGGTGGCGACCGGGGCGGCTTCCGGGGTCCGCGCCGAGACGACAACCGTGGCGGCGGCGGAGGCTTCCGTCGCGATGACAACCGTGGTGGCGGCGGCGGCTTCCGCCGTGACGACCGCGGTGGCGACAACCGCAGTGGCGACAACCGTGGCGGAGACAACCGTGGTGGCGGCTTCCGCCGCGACGAGCGTCGTGACGACCGCCCCTCCTTCCGCCGTGACGACAACCGTGGCGGCGGCGCTGGCGGCGGCTTCCGTCGCGATGACCGTCCTTCGTACGGGCAGCGCGACGATCGCCGAGGCGGCGACAACCGTGGCGGGGACAACCGTGGTGGCGGCTTCCGTCGTGACGACCGTCGTGACGAGCGGCCTTCCTCCTTCCGTCGGGACGACCGTCCCTCGTACGGGCAGCGGGACGACAACCGTGGCGGCGACAACCGTGGTGGCGGCTTCCGTCGTGACGACCGTCGTGACGAGCGGCCTTCCTCCTTCCGTCGCGATGACCGTCCCTCGTACGGGCAGCGGGACGACAACCGTGGCGGCGGCTTCCGTCGCGATGACCGTCGTGATGACCGTCCCTCCTCCTTCCGCCGGGACGACCGTGGCGGTGACAACCGTGGTGGGGACAACCGTGGCGGTGGGTTCCGTCGCGATGACCGTCGTGACGAGCGGCCCTCCTCCTTCCGTCGCGATGACCGTCCCTCGTACGGGCAGCGCGACGACCGTCGGGATGACAACCGTGGTGGCGGCGGCTTCCGCCGTGACGACCGTGGTGGGGACAACCGTGGTGGCGGCTTCCGCCGTGATGACCGTCGTGACGAGCGGCCCTCTTCCTTCCGTCGGGACGACCGTCCCTCGTACGGGCAGCGGGACGACAACCGTGGCGGCGACAACCGTGGTGGCGGCTTCCGTCGTGACGACCGTCGTGACGAGCGGCCCTCCTCCTTCCGTCGGGACGAGCGTCGTGACGACCGTCCCCCGTTCCGTCGGGACGACAACCGTGGCGGCGGCGGTGGCTTCCGTCGGGACGACCGTGGTGGCGACAACCGGGGTGGCTTCCGGCGGGACGACAACCGCGGTGGCGGCTTCCGCCGTGACGACCGGGGTGGCGACAGCCGGGGTGGATACCGTGGCCGGGACGACCGGGGCGGCTTCCGTCGGGACGACCGCGAGCGAAGCGACCGCGCGCCGATCAAGCGTCTGCCGATCCCGCCGGAGGTCACCGGTGAGGAGATCGACCCCGATGTGCGCCAGGAACTGATGAGCCTGCCCAAGGGGCTGGCCGAGGACGTCTCCCGCAACCTCGTCATGGTCGCCCAGCTGATCGACGAGGACCCGGAGAAGGCGTACGGCTACTCCCGTGTCGCGCTGCGGCTCGCCTCCCGCGTCGCCGCCGTGCGCGAGGCCGCCGGCTTCGCCGCGTACGCCACGCAGAATTACTCCGAGGCGCTGGCCGAGTTCCGTGCCGCCCGCCGGATGAGCGGTGGCGTCGAGCTGTGGCCCGTCATGGCCGACTGCGAGCGTGGTCTCGGCCGCCCCGAGCGGGCCCTGGCCATGGCCGGTGAGCCCGAGGTGCAGAAGCTGGACAAGGCCGGTCAGGTCGAGATGCGGCTTGTGGCCGCCGGTGCCCGCCGTGACCTCGGCCAGCTCGACGCGGCCATCGTCACCCTCCAGAGCCCCGAGCTGGCCTCCCACGCCAACCACCCGTGGACCGCGCGCCTGCGGTACGCCTACGCGGACGCGCTGCTCGCCGCCGGGCGTGAGCGTGAGGCCCGCGAGTGGTTCGGGAAGGCGCTCGAAGCCGACAAGGACGGGGCCACGGACGCCTCCGACCGCCTCGCCGAGCTGGACGGTGTCGAGTTCGTCGACGCGTTCGACGAAGACGAAGCGGACGAGGACGTCGAGGCCGGGAACGTCGACGGCATCGAGGATGAGGCCGACGACGAGGACGGCGACGCCGACGACACCGACGACGACGAGGATGACGACCTCGACGACGAGCGGGACGACCGCGCCGGTGACAAGAGCTGACGCGATCCGCGCATGAGCAAGGGGCGGCACCCTCGGGGTGCCGCCCCTTCGTCGTTCCCGGGGGCGCTCAGTCCAGCGCCAGGCTCCTCAGGACCAGGCCCGTCGCGGGCTTCGGGCCGAACGAGGTCGACTTGCGGGGCATCGTGACGCCCTGCCGGGCCAGCTCCCGTACGACCTCCTCGCGCACCGGGTGCATGAGGACCGCCGTACCGCCGAGGCGTTCCGCCTGGGAGACCGCCGCCGCCGTGTCGTGGAGGTAGGCGATGTCCTCGGGGGCGTCCGGGACGCGCCAGACGTGTTCGAGGAGCGTGGCGTGCAGGACCGTGGCGTCCAGGGTGCGCCAGGCCTCCGGGCGGTCCGCGCGGATCGTACGGTCGAGGAGCGCCGGGTCGGGCCGGTCGACCAGGTGGAAGGAGCCGTCCCCCGCGAGAAGGAAGGCGTTCCCCCCGGCGGTGGCCGTCTCCAGGGCCTTGAGGGCCTCCGGCAGGGGCTGTTCGATCCGGCGCACCCGGAACGAGCCGTCCAGGGCCGCGAGGGCCTCGGCGAGCGGCAGCCGGCCGAGGAGCCGGTGGATCGCACGGACCCGCAGCGGATAGCGGGCGGTGTCGACGAGCAGGACCAGACCGTAGTTCCACGGGCCCGGCGCCGTGTGCTCCTCGCGCAGCCGGAGATAGGTCGCCCAACGGTGGTGGCCGTCGGCGATGAGCGCCTGGTGGCGGCCGAGTTCGGCGGCGACGACGGCCTGCTCCGCCGGGTCGGTCACCGCCCAGAGCCGGTGCCGGAAACCGTCCTCGGTGGTCGTGGCCAGCAGCGGCTCACGGGTCACCGCGCGCTCCACCACCGCGTCGGCGCCGTCGCCGTCCCCCACGTACGTCAGGAGCAGCGGCTCCAGGTTCGCGCCGGTCGTCCGCATCAGGGCCGCGCGGTCCTCGACGACATGCGGCATGACGTCCTCGTGGGGGAGGACCACCCCCTCGTCCGGGGCGGACAGCTCCAGGGCGCCGATGAGGCCCCGCTGGAACAGACCGTCGCCCTGCTGCTCGTAGACGTAGAGCGCGGGCTCGGGGTCCGGGGCGAGGACGCCTTCCGCGAGCCAGCGTTCGAGGGTGACGGCGGCCTTGCGGTGCCGGGTGCCCGTCGGGAGCGCCTGCGGAAGGATCAGCCGGACGATGTTGTGGGGATCGGCCGACTCCAGATGGATCAGTCCGTCAGGCCGTACGACGACGTCGTAAGGGGGAGACGTCACGGCGGCGAGGCTGCCGACCCGCTCGGGGACGTAACGCAGTCCGCGGAACGGGGCCAGGCGCAGCCCTCCGGTGTCGTCGCGGACGTCGGCGGCCGCGTGACCTGAGGTGTTCATCTCGTCATCGTAGGGGGAGATCAGGCATGAGAGATGATCGGGGGAGCGAGGGATTTTCACCCGAAGAGGCGAGGAGAACGCGGTGACGGTGCGGGACGGCCAGGGACGGCGGGAGAGCGGCACGACGCTGCCGGGAGGCAGCGCTCTGCCACTGAGCGAGGCCTACGACACGGCCCTGCTCGACCTGGACGGAGTCGTGTACGCGGGCGGGGCGGCCATCGCGCACGCCGTCGAGACGCTGACCACGGCCCGGTCCGGCGGAATGCGCCTGGCGTACGTCACCAACAACGCGCTGCGGACCCCGGACACGGTCGCCGCACACCTCACCGAGCTGGGCGTCCCCACCGGACCCGGCGAGGTGATCACCTCCGCGCAGGCGGTGGCCCGGCTGATCTCCGAGGAGATGCCGGCCGGTTCCCGGGTCCTGCTCATCGGCGGCGAGGGGCTGCGGGTGGCGCTGCGGGAGCGGGGACTCGTACCGGTGGAGTCGGCCGACGACGACCCGGTGGCGGTCGTGCAGGGGTACGGCGGGCCCGAGATGCCCTGGAGCCGCTTCGCGGAAGCCGCCTACGCGCTGGCGCGGGGGCTGCCCTGGTACGTCTCCAACACGGACCTGACGATTCCCGGGGCGCGGGGCATCGGGCCGGGCAACGGGGCGGCGGTGGAGGTCGTGCGGATCGCGACCGGCGGCAGGACCGAGCCGAAGGTGGCGGGCAAGCCGCTGCCGCCGATGCACCGCGAGACGGTCCTGCGGACCGGGGCGCGGCGGCCACTGGTCGTCGGGGACCGGCTGGACACGGACATCGAGGGGGCGTTCAACGGCGGGGTCGACTCGCTGCTCGTGCTGACCGGAGTCACGGACGTACGTCAGCTCCTCCGGGCCGTGCCCGCCCACCGGCCGACGTATGTCGCGACCGATCTGCGGGGGCTGCTCACCGCCCATCCGCAGGTCGTCGCCGACGCGGACGGCGGCTTCGGGTGCGGGGAGTGGCGGGCCTCGGTGCGCGGGGGCGAGCTGCTCCTGGAGGGCCCGGAGAGCGGTACCGGGACCGGTGCGGAGAACGGTGCCGGGGAGGCGATGGACGCGGTACGGGCGCTCTGCGGGGCCGTCTGGTCGGCCGCCGACGCCGGGGAGACGCCGGACGTGGACGAGGTTCTGACGCGTCTCGGGGTGTGAATTGGGTAGGCTAACCTAACTTTGTTGGGGCAAGGGCATACGGGAGCTATGGGCATGGACGGTCGGCGGCAGCGGCTGAGCGCGGAATCGGTCACTCTGGCGTACGAGCAGCGGGTCATCGCCCGTGAGCTGTCCGTCGAGATCCCCGACCACTCGTTCACCGTCATCGTCGGTCCGAACGCCTGCGGCAAGTCCACCCTGCTGCGGGCCCTCTCCCGGATGCTCAAGCCCAGCGAGGGCCGCGTCCTCCTCGACGGGCAGTCGATCCACTCGATGCCCGCCAAGAAGGTCGCCAAGACCCTCGGGCTGCTGCCCCAGACCTCGGTGGCCCCCGACGGGATCACCGTCTCCGACCTCGTCGCCCGGGGCCGCTACCCGCACCAGGGGCTGCTGCGGCAGTGGTCCCCCGAGGACGAGCGGATCACCCGCGAGTCCATGGCGGCGACCGGCGTCGCCGAACTGGCCGACCGGTACGTCGACGAACTCTCCGGCGGCCAGCGCCAGCGCGTCTGGATCGCCATGGCGCTGGCCCAGCAGACCCCGCTGCTGCTGCTCGACGAGCCGACGACGTACCTCGACATCCAGCACCAGATCGACGTGCTCGACCTCTGCGCCGAGCTGCACGAGACACAGGGACGGACGCTCGTCGCCGTCCTGCACGACCTCAACCACGCGGCCCGGTACGCGACCCACCTCATCGCCGTACGGGACGGCGAGGTCGTCGCCGAGGGGCCGCCCTCCGAGGTCGTGACCGCCGGACTCGTCGAGCGGGTCTTCGGGCTGCGCTGCCAGATCATCGACGACCCCGAGACGGGCACCCCGCTGGTCGTGCCCGCCGGACGCAAGGCCCGCGCGCCCCGGCCGGTCCCGGCGGCCGAGCCGATACCCGGGGCCGTGGCGGAGCCCGCCCCTTCCGTGGGGGAGTCCGTCGGGGCGGCGGCGCAAGAGCCCGCGCTGCGGAAGTAGGGGCCCCGGGCGCCGGGCCCGCAAGCTCCCGGGCGCGAGAGCCTTGGGGGTACGACAGCCTTGGGCGTACGACAGCCCTGGGGGGCGAGCCGCTCCGGGCTGCGAGGGGTCTGGGCCACCAGTCCCCTGGGCCACCAGCCCGCTGGGCCCGCGAGTCGCCCGGCCCCCGGCCGAGCCGCCCCCCGGACTACAGCAGTGTGCGCAGGCGCAGCAGGTCGCGGAAGCCCGCCTCAAGACGGACCCGGCCCGAGGCCCAGGCCCTCGCGAAGTCCAGCTCCCCGCCGACCATCGCCACCAGGTCGTCCCCGGTCATCGCCAGTCTGATCTGCGCCTTCGTCGGCGGCGGGCCCTCGACCGTGGAATCGACCTCGATCCGGCCGCCCCGCAGCCGGCCCGTGAACGTGGTGTCCAGGTCCGTGACGTGGCAGCTCAGCGTACGGTCGAGCGCGGCGGCCCCGCGTACGTCGCCGTCCGCCCGCGCGAGGGTGTCCGAGAGTCTGTCCAGTGCGCCGCGGCACTCGGTGATCGTCGCCATCGCGACGACCGTACCCCAGAGGCCCGGGGTAGCGTCGGGGCCATGAACGACGCGACGCCCGCACCGGAACCCCTCGCCCCGACGGACCCGGCGGACCCGAAGGATCCGGTGCGCCCGCAGGACGCCCACGAGCCCGCGGGAGCGGCCCCGCTCGGCATCGGGACCCGGCCCACCGGACACCCCGGGGTCGACGCGCACCTGGCGCGTCTCGCCGAGGCCGACGACCTCCCGGCGGACGGACACCCGCGGGTGTACGAGGATGTACACCGAGGACTGCGCGCCGAGCTGACCTCGCTCGACGCCCAGCCCACCCCCCGATCGCACGACCACAGGAGCTGAACCCACCGTGGCAGGAGTGGCACGCCGCCGTCTCGACGCCGAACTGGTCCGGCGGAAGCTGGCGCGCTCGCGCGAGCACGCCAGCCAGCTGATCGCCGCGGGCCGGGTGACCGTCGGCAAGACCGTCGCCACCAAACCCGCCACCCAGGTCGAGACCGCCGCGGCCATCGTCGTGGTCCAGGACGACGACGACCCCGACTACGTCTCGCGCGGCGGCCACAAGCTCGCGGGCGCCTTCGCCGCCTTCGTCCCGCTCGGGCTCAAGGTCGAGGGCCGCAGGGCGCTGGACGCCGGAGCCTCCACCGGCGGCTTCACCGACGTGCTGCTGCGGGCCGGTGCCGCCCACGTCGTCGCCGTCGACGTCGGCTACGGACAGCTCGCCTGGTCGCTCCAGAGTGACGAGCGGGTCACCGTGAAGGACCGTACCAACGTACGCGAGTTGACAGTCGAGGCCATCGACGGCATTCCCGTCGACCTGGTCGTCGGCGACCTCTCCTTCATCCCGCTCGGCCTCGTCCTGCCCGCCCTCGCGGCCTGCACCGCACCCGGCGCCGACCTCGTCCTCATGGTGAAACCGCAGTTCGAGGTGGGCAAGGAGCGGCTCGGCAGCGGCGGTGTGGTGCGGAGCGCCGAACTCCGCGCGGACACCGTGAAGAACGTGGCCCGCCGCGCGGCCGAACTCGGGCTCGGCGTCCTGGGCGTCACCGCGAGCCCGCTGCCCGGCCCCTCGGGCAACGTCGAGTACTTTCTGTGGCTGCGGGCAGGCGCGCCCGCGCTGGATCCGGCGGATGTCGACCGCGCCGTGGCGGAAGGACCTCGTTGAGCTCAAGGGCAACAGCACCCAAGACCGCACCACGTACCGTATTCCTGCTCGCGCACACCGGCCGGCCGGCCGCCGTGCGCAGCGCCGAACTGGTGGTCCTCGGGCTGCTGCGCTGCGGCATCGGCGTCCGTGTCCTGGCGGCGGAGGCCGAGGACCTGCCCCTGCCGCCGTCCGTGGAGAGAGTGCCGGAGCACTGCCCCGACGCGCTCGACGGCTGTGAACTCCTCGTCGTCCTCGGCGGCGACGGCACACTGCTGCGCGGCGCCGAGTTCTCCCGTGCCTCGGGCGTCCCCATGCTCGGCGTCAACCTCGGCCGGGTCGGCTTCCTCGCCGAAGCCGAGCGCGACGACCTCGACAAGGTCGTCGACCGGGTCGTCACCAAGGCGTACGAGGTCGAGGAGCGGATGACCCTCGACGTCGTCGTGTACGAGAACGGCGACGTCCTGCACCGGGACTGGGCGCTCAACGAGGCGGCCGTCCAGAAGGTGTCCCCGGAACGGATGCTGGAAGTCGTCTTCGCGATCGACGGACGCCCGGTGACCGGCTTCGGCTGCGACGGCGTGATCTGCGCGACACCCACGGGCTCCACCGCCTACGCCTTCTCGGCGGGGGGGCCGGTCGTCTGGCCGGAGGTCGAAGCGCTGCTCATGGTGCCGATCGGGGCCCACGCCCTCTTCGCCAAGCCGCTCGTCACCACCCCGGACTCGGTCCTCGCCGTCGAGATCGAGCCGCACACCCCGCACGGGGTCCTGTGGTGCGACGGGCGGCGGACCGTGGAACTCCCGGCGGGCGCCAGGGTCGAAGTGCGGCGGGGCGCCGTGCCGGTCCGGCTCGCCCGGCTGCACCACGCCTCCTTCACCGACCGGCTCGTCGCCAAGTTCGCGCTGCCCGTGTCGGGCTGGCGGGGCGCGCCCCGCTGACCCCACCGCGCCGGTCCGCCCCGGCGCGCCGCCCGAACGAGCGGCGCGCCGAAGGGTCACGGCCGGGGCCGATGTCGCATCGCGGCGGGGAAACCTCGTATGGTCTGGGACGTGCTGGAGGAGATGCGGATACGGTCGCTCGGAGTCATCGACGACGCTGTGGTCGAGCTGTCGCCCGGCTTCACCGCGGTGACCGGTGAGACCGGTGCGGGCAAGACCATGGTGGTGACCAGCCTCGGGCTGTTGCTCGGCGGGCGCGCCGACCCGGCCCTGGTGCGGATCGGCGCGGCGTCCGCCGTCGTCGAGGGACGGATCAGCGTGCCCCCGGGCGCGTCCGTCGCCGCGCGCGCCGAGGAGGCGGGGGCGGAACTCGACGACGGTGTGCTGCTCGTCAGCCGCACCGTCTCGGCCGAGGGGCGCTCCCGGGCCCACCTCGGCGGGCGCTCGGTGCCCGTCGGGCTCCTCGCCGAGCTGGCCGACGAGCTGGTGGCCGTGCACGGCCAGACCGACCAGCAGGGGCTGCTCAAGCCCGCCCGGCAGCGCGGCGCGCTCGACCGGTACGCGGGCACGGCGGTCTCCGGGCCGCTCGCCGACTACACCGGGGCCTACCGGCGGCTGCGTGCCGTCACCACGGAACTCGACGAGATCACCACCCGGGCCCGGGAGCGGGCCCAGGAGGCGGACCTGCTGCGGTTCGGGCTCACCGAGATCGAGGCGGTCGCCCCGCGCGCCGGGGAGGACGTCGAACTGACCGCGGAGGCGGAGCGGCTCGGCCACGCCGAGGCCCTGGCCTCCGCCGCCGCCCTCGCGCACGCCGCGCTCGCCGGTGTCCCCGAGGACCCCGAGTCCGTCGACGCGACGACCCTCGTCGCCGGGGCGGGACGGGCCCTGGAGGCCGTACGGGCGCACGATCCGGCGCTCGCCGCGCTCGCCGAGCGGACGGGGGAGATCTCGATCCTCCTCGGCGACGTGGCCACGGAACTGGCCGGGTACGCCGACGCCCTGGACGCCGACCCGCTGCGGCTCGCCGCCGTGGAGGAGCGGCGGGCGGCGCTCACCCAGCTCACCCGGAAGTACGGCGAGGACATCGCGGCCGTCCTGGCCTGGGCGGAGGAGAGCGCGGCCAGGCTCGGGGAGCTGGACGGGGACGACGAGCGCGTCGGCGAACTCACCGCCGAGCGGGACCGGCTCCGCGACGAGCTCTCGGTGCTCGCGCAGGGGCTGACCGACGCCCGTACGGAGACGGCCGACCGGTTCGCCGCCGCCGTCACCGCCGAACTCGCCTCGCTCGCCATGCCCCACGCACGGGTCTCCTTCGACATCCGGCAGACCGAGGACCCCGAGGGCGTCGAGGTCGGCGGCCGACGGGTCGCGTACGGTCCTTCCGGCGCCGACGAGGTCGAGCTGCTGCTCGCGCCGCACCCCGGCGCCCCGCCCCGGCCCATCGCCAAGGGCGCGTCGGGCGGCGAGCTGTCCCGGGTGATGCTCGCGGTGGAGGTCGTCTTCGCGGGGACGGACCCGGTGCCGACGTACCTCTTCGACGAGGTCGACGCGGGCGTAGGCGGCAAGGCGGCGGTCGAGATCGGCCGCAGGCTCGCCAAGCTCGCCAGGACCGCGCAGGTCGTCGTTGTCACCCATCTCCCGCAGGTCGCGGCCTTCGCCGACCGGCAGCTGCTCGTCGAGAAGACCAACGACGGCTCGGTCACCCGCTCAGGCGTGACGGTCCTGGAGGGCGAGGAGCGCGTCCGCGAACTGTCCCGGATGCTCGCGGGCCAGGAGGACTCCGAGACCGCGAGGGCGCACGCCGAGGAACTGCTCGCGGCGGCACGCGCGGACGGCTGAACCCCGGGCCCCGGGCTTGGGCTCGTCCGGGTCCGAGGCGGGCCCGAGGCGGGCCTCGGCCGGGACCGGGAGAGCCGGGGAGGGCCGCACCCGGCGCGCGCGAGGCCCGCGCGCGCTCACCCGGTCGGGTGAATCCGGGAGAGTCGGGCAACGCGACGCGAACCACTCGTACGGGGCAACGCCGGGGAGAACCAGGCCACTTCAGTGGCGGAACGTGCGTACGGACGGGCGCGCGGACTGGCATCCTTGGGCGCGTGACACAGCTCCGTACGGTCCAAGTGCTGGGCGGCGGCAGCGCGGGCAGCAGCGCGCACGTCCGATCACTTGCCTCGGGGCTGGTGGCGAGGGGCGTGCGGGTGACCGTGTGCGCCCCGGCCGAACTCGACCACGTCTACGACTACCTCGGCGCGGGCGCGCACTTCGTGCCCCTGCCGCGCCTCGGCGACCCCTCGGTGGTCGCCGCGCTCCGCAACGCCTGCATCGGCGCCGACGTCGTCCACGCGCACGGCCTCCACGCCTCCGTCCGGACCGCGCTCGCGCTCCCCGGCGGCGGGCGCCTCCCGCTCGTGACCACCTGGGACAGCCGCGTCCCCACCGCAGGGGCGCGCGGCGGACTCCTGCGGCTCCTCGAACGGCGGGCCGCTCGGGCCGCGACCATCGTGCTCGGCACCTCGTCCGACCTGGTCGACCGGGCCCGGCGGCGCGGCGCGCGGGACGCCCGGCTCGCCCCCGTCACCGTGCTGCCCGCCCGGGGGCCCGTCTGCCTCCACGACGGCAAGGCCCGCGCCGAACTCGGCGCCGTGGACCGGCCGCTCCTGATGGCCGTCGGAGCCCTGGAGCGGGACCGGGGCCACCGGACCCTGCTCGACGCCGCCCGGGAGTGGCGGGACCTCTCCCCGCAGCCGCTGCTCGTCATCGCCGGAGAGGGACGCGAACGGCTCGCCCTCCAGCGGCGGATCGAGACCGAGAACCTGCCCGTACGCCTGATCGGCCGCCGCGAGGACATCGCCGAACTGCTGGCGGCGGCGGACATCGCGGTGCTCCCCTCCCGCTGGGAGGCCCGCTCCCTGCTCGCCCAGGAAGCACTGCGCCTCGGCGTCCCGCTCGTCGCCACGGCGGTCGGCGGGGTGCCGGAACTCGTCGGGGACGCGGCGGAACTCGTGCCGTACGGGGACCCGGGAGCCCTGGCCGCGGCGGTGCGCGGGCTGCTCGACGACGTGGAGCGCCGGATGGACCTGGCGGCGGCGGGCCGGACGCAGGCCGGGACGTGGCCCACGGAGGACGACACGGTGGCGCACGTCCTCAGCGTGTACGACGAACTGTCGGGGCGGTGACGCCCGGCCGCCCCGCGCGGTGACGGGGAGGCCCTGCGCGGTGACGGGAGGCCCCGCGCGGTGACGGATCCGGTCCGCGCGGTGACAGGGACATCCCGCGCGCGGTGAGCAGGGGCGCTTCCGTCCCCGCGCCCGCCTACGCCGTGTGCCGTCTCGCCCGGAGGGCCAGGGAGAGGGCCAGGACCGTCTGGGGGTCGTCCAGGTCCGTGCCCAGGAGTTCGGAGATCCTGGCCAGCCGGTTGTAGAGGGTCTGGCGGTTGAGGTGCAGCTCCCGGGCGGTCTCCGCCTTCCGGCCCGCGTGCGCCAGATACGTCTCCAGGGTCGGCAGGAGCGGCGGCCTGGACGTGCGGTCGTGCTCGCGCAGCGGCCCGATCGCCCGGTCCACGAACGCCGCGAGGACCGCGTCCCCGTGGAAGTGCAGCCGCCACAGCAGCAGATCGATGTCGAGCCGCCGGGCGTCGTACCAGGGCAGGTCCGAGAGGCCCTGGGCCGCCGTCGCGGTCTCCGCCGCGTGCCGCAGGCTCGCCGAGGCCGCCGCCCAGCCCCCGGCCACTCCCACCACGACCACCGGCGGGTGCGCCCCGGCGCGTTCCAGACCGGCCCGCTCCACGCCCGCGCGGAGCGCCGCCGCCACCCGGTCGGCGACCGCCGTGCGCTCCGACTCCGACCGGAGCCCGAGCAGCAGCGGGACCCGCCCCTCGACCGGGCGGACGCCCAGCAGGACCGGGACGCCCACGGACGACAGCTCCTCCAGGACCGCGCGGGCGAGGAGCGCCCAGTTCCCCGACGGGGACAGCTCGGGGGCGAGCCGCATCACCACCGGCAGGAGCGGCCCGTCACCCGGCTTGAAGCCGAGGACCCTGGCCTGCGCCGGGGCGTCCTCGGCGGCGATCCTGCCCTCCGCCAGATCCGTCAGGAAGTCGCCCCGGCCGCGTGCCGCCAGCTCCTCCTCCTGGCGCGCCTGCATGAGGACGACCGCCAGGAGTCCGGCCGCCCGCTCGGCCGCCATGCGGTGCACGGGGGAGAGGGCGCCGGAGACCGAGAGCAGCACGAGCCGGGCCCGTACGGACGCGGTGCCGGGTCCGCCGCCGGGCACGTCCACAAGGACCGTGCCGGTCGGCGGGCCCGACTCGCGGGCCGCCCGCTGGCCGCGCAGCCCCTCCCAGACCTGGAGCGGGTCGGCGGGCCCGGACGCGGTGCCCGCCGCGTAGAGCAGCTGTCCGTCGGCGGTCTCCAGGAAGACGGGGTTGGCGGCGAAGTCGGAGAGGATGCGCAGCACCTGGGGGACGCCCCCGCCGCCCAGCAGCGCCTCGGTGCACTGCCGGTGCACCTCCTCGGCCTGGCGCAGCAGGGCGTAGTGGCCGTTGACGATCTCGGTGTGGATCTCCTCGGTGACCGCGACGAAGGGCACTTCGCGGTGGAGCTGCACCAGCGGGAGACCGGCGGCCCGCGCGGTGTCCACGATCGTCGCCGGGAGGCGGGCGAAGCGCGGTCCCAGCTCGACGACGAGGGCGGCGATGCCCCGGTCGGCGAGCCGCCGTACGAAGGCCCGCTGTTCGGCCGGCCGGGTCCCGAGGCCGAGACCGGTGGTCAGCAGCAGCTCGCCGCCCTTGAGCAGGGAGGCGATGTTCGGCACCTCGCCCGCGTGCACCCAGCGCACCGTGCGGTGCAGCCGGTCCGCCCCGGCGACGACCTCCGGGAGTCCGCCGCGCAGGCCCGGGAGTTCGAGCGCCCGCTGCACGGTGATCCCGCCCTGACTGTCCATGGGCCCGGACGCTACCGGGCCCCGGCGTTCCGGCGACATCACCCCAGGGTCACCGCCCCGGACCCTTCGTACACGGGGCGACAACTCGTCCACCGGGAAGGGGAATTGCACGACCTTCTGTCGACTGTGTCCTGCGTCACTTCGCGGGGGTCAGGCGGCGGGCGTGATGTTGTGGTTGAAGCGGAACACGTTGTCGGGGTCGTACGCGGCCTTCACCCGGGCCAGCCGCCGGTAGTTGTCGGCGCCGAAGCCCTCGACCACGCGCTGCTCGCCCTCGGTGCCGATGAAGTTCAGATACACGGCCCCGGTCGACCAGGGACGCATTCCGGCCCGCACCTCCCGGACCCATCCCCTCGCCCGCTCGTCGTCGGCGGGGTCGTCCCACAGGGCGAACGGATGGGCGGCCCAGGCCGCGTTCCGCCAGGGGACCGGATGGTCGGCGGGTCCTCTGGCGACCTGCCCGCCGAGCGGGAGCAGGATGTTCTGCGTCGGCGTGGGGACGAGCATCCGGGCCGACCCGGCGCAGTAGACGGCCACCGCCTCGTCCGGCAGGGACGCGAGGAACTCCGCCGACCAGTAGTTCCGCAGCCCCGAGGGGACGTCGAGCATGCGCTGGAAGTCGACGTACGGCATATCCATGACCACCTCCACCAAGGGGTGGAGCGTGTACAGGGGCTCGGCCAGCTCCCTGGCCCGCCCGGCCGGTCCGACCCAGGTGACCATCGTCGCGACGATCAGGGAGCCCCGCAGCTCCTCGGGGACGAACGGCGCCGGTGGCGCGGTGAGGTAGAGCCCGGCGCCGCCCGCCTCGTCGGGCGCGTCGGCGATCAGGTCCCGGTAGGTCCCGATCGCCTCGGGACCCGCCTCGGGCGGGAACATCAGCAGGGTGAAGCCGAACTCGGGCAGCGGGTGGACCCGCAGGGTCATCGAGGTCACCACGCCGAAGTTCCCGCCGCCGCCGTGCAGCGCCCAGAACAGCTCGGCGTTCTCCTCCTCGTCCGCGTGGACGTGCCTGCCGTCGGCGGTGATCAGCTCGACCGAGAGGAGGTTGTCGCAGGCGAGCCCGTACTTCCGCTCCAGCCAGCCCGAGCCGCCGCCGAGGACGAAACCGCCGACGCCGGTCGTGGACGCCCGCCCGCCGGTCACGGCCACCTGGAACGGCCGGCAGGCGTGGTCGAGACCGCTCATGGTGGCCCCGCCCGCCACGCGTACGGTCATGTGCTCGGGGTCGACGACGACCGAGTGCATCCGGCGCAGGTCCACGACGAGACCGGCGTCGTTGAGCGCCGCGCCCGCGACGCTGTGCCCGCCGCCGCGCACGGCGATGGGCAGCCCGGCCTCCCGGCCGAAGACGACGGCGTTGGCGACGTCCTCCGGGTTCTCGCACTGGGCGATCACGGCGGGGCGGCGGTCGATCATCCCGTTGAAGACGGTCCGGGCCTCGTCGTAGCCCGGGTCGCCGGGCACGTACGCGTCACCGGCGAGATCCTCGCGCAGGGCGACGAGGGCACCGTCCGGGACGGGGGCCGTCGGCGGGGAGGGCGTGTGGGGAGGAGGGGGCGGCGCGGGGGCCGGGGCGGGGTCCGGGGGAGTCATGGGAGCCCCCCTTCCGTACGGGGGACAGGACCCCTTCATCGTAGGACCGGGGGCGGGGCGGCGCCGCTCGGCGACGCGGGACCCGGGCCCCGCGTCCGCCGCCCGGCGGGAGCCGTCAGCCCCCGTACGCCCCGCTCGCCGTGAGCCGCAGGGCCGTGTCGATCAGCGGCACATGGCTGAAGGCCTGCGGGAAGTTGCCCACCTGTCGCTGGAGCCTCGGGTCCCACTCCTCGGCGAGCAGGCCGAGGTCGTTGCGGAGGGCGAGGAGCCGTTCGAAGAGGGTGCGGGCCTCGTCCACCCGGCCGATCATCGCCAGGTCGTCCGCGAGCCAGAACGAGCAGGCGAGGAACGCGCCCTCGTCGCCCTCCAGACCGTCGACGCCCGCCTCCGCGCCCGCCGTCGGGTAGCGGAGCACGAAGCCGTCCTCGGTGGCCAGCTCCCGCTGGATCGCCTCGATCGTGCCGATGACCCGCTTGTCGTCGGGCGGCAGGAAGCCCATCTGCGGAATGAGCAGCAGGGAGGCGTCCAGCTCCTTGGAGCCGTACGACTGGGTGAAGGTGTTCCGCTCCTGGTCGTAGCCCTTCTCGCAGACGTCCCGGTGGATCTCGTCGCGCAGCTCGCGCCAGCGCTCCAGCGGGCCGTCGGCGTCCCCGGACTCGATCAGCTTGATCGTGCGGTCGACGGCCACCCAGGCCATCACCTTGGAGTGCACGAAGTGGCGGCGCGGGCCCCGGACCTCCCAGATGCCCTCGTCCGGCTGGTCCCAGTGCTTCTCCAGGTAGTTGATCAGCTTGATCTGGAGGACCGAGGCGTAGTCGTTGCGGGAGAGCCCCGTCATATGCGCCAGGTGGAGGGCCTCGGTGACCTCGCCGTAGACGTCCAGCTGGAGCTGGCCCGCGGCGCCGTTGCCGACGCGGACCGGGCCGGAGTTCTCGTACCCCGGAAGCCAGTCCAGCTCGGCCTCGCCCAGCTCGCGCTCGCCCGCGATGCCGTACATGATCTGGAGGTTCTCCGGGTCGCCCGCGACGGCCCGGAGCAGCCAGTCCCGCCAGGCGCGGGCCTCCTCGCGGTAGCCGGTGCGCAGCATCGAGGAGAGGGTGATCGCCGCGTCCCGCAGCCAGGTGTAGCGGTAGTCCCAGTTCCGGACGCCGCCGATCTCCTCGGGGAGCGAGGTGGTCGGCGCCGCCACGATCCCGCCGGTCGGCGCGTACGTCAGCGCCTTCAGGGTGATCAGGGAGCGGATCACGGCCTCCCGGTAGGGGCCGTGGTACGTACAGTGTCCGACCCACTCGCGCCAGAACTCGGCGGTCGCCGCGAGGGAGCCCTCGGGGTCGGGCAGCGCGGGCGGCTCCTTGTGGGAGGGCTGCCAGGAGAGCGTGAACGCGATCCGCTCCCCGGGGGCCACGGTGAACTCCGAGTACGTGGTCAGGTCCTGGCCGTGGGTCTCGGCGTCGGTATCCAGCCAGACCGAGTCGGGTCCGGCGACGGCGACGGTACGGTCGCCGACCTTGTGCACCCAGGGCACGATCCGGCCGTAGCTGAAGCGCATCCGCAGTGCGGAGCGCATCCGCACCCGGCCGGAGACGCCCTCCACGATCCGGATGAGCTGCGGGGCGCCCTCGCGCGGGGGCATGAAATCGGTCACCCTGACCGTGCCGCGCGGGGTGTCCCACTCGGACTCCAGGATCAGCGAGTCGCCCAGATAGCGGCGCCGGTCGGCCGGGGCGGGTTCGGCGTCCTGGGGCCCGGCGGGACCGAGCCGCCAGAAGCCGTGTTCCTCGGTGCCGAGCAGTCCGGCGAAGACCGCGTGGGAGTCGAAGCGGGGCAGGCACAGCCAGTCGACGCTGCCGTCCCGGCAGACCAGTGCGGCGGTCTGCATGTCTCCGATGAGTGCGTAATCCTCGATGCGCCCGGCCACGTGCTTCACTCCAGTCGAACGGCCATGTCCGCCCCTCGGGGCGCTTGCTCGGAAAGGTCGGCCGGATGTCGGCCGGTCCTGTGGTGCGGCAGGTCAAGGGATCTTCGACGAGCGCTGGGTCCGGGTGAACGGGCGGGGTGGTGCCGCTGGCCGGCCGGCTCGGCGGGGAACGTCCGAGCAGAATACGACGCACCCTACTGAGGCGGTGATCACACCGGTAACGCCGTTGCTCCGTTCGGGTGAATGCATGCCAACCTTCCTCTCCGGGCCCCCGCAGCGTGCTCGGGGACTCTTCGTCGAACGGCCGCCCCGAGCCTCGCCCGGGGCCGTCCGCAGCCTCGCGGCGCCCGCCGCGGAGACGGTGCCCGTGCCGCTGCGGAGACCGTGTCCGTGCCGCCGCGGAGACGGTGTCCGTGCCGCCTCGGAGGCCGTGTCCGAGCCCGCCGTGAAGGCCGTGCCGGACCGCTTTCGCGCCCCTGTCGCCGTCCGTGTGCACCCGACTGCCGCGTGTGGCCGGAAGCGGTCTCCCGATGTCGCTGATACCCTGGTACCCCGTGGACCGGTGGGAAACGGCGGGAGCCGAAGGACACCGAAACCGCAGCGACGGCACCCCCCGATTCTTCCGGAGGGCACGCCGGTACGCACCTCCAAACGCGACCACGGGAGCCCCCTCTTGGCGATGCCGCCCAAAAACACGACGACCAAGCACATCTTCGTCACCGGGGGTGTCGCCTCCTCGCTCGGCAAGGGCCTGACCGCCTCCAGCCTGGGTGTGCTCCTGAAGGCCCGGGGCCTGCGGGTCACGATGCAGAAGCTCGACCCGTACCTGAACGTCGACCCCGGCACGATGAACCCCTTCCAGCACGGCGAGGTGTTCGTCACCAACGACGGCGCCGAGACCGACCTGGACATCGGCCACTACGAGCGTTTCCTCGACGTCGACCTCGACGGCTCGGCGAACGTGACCACCGGCCAGATCTACTCGCAGGTCATCGCCAAGGAGCGGCGCGGCGAGTACCTCGGTGACACGGTGCAGGTCATCCCGCACATCACCAACGAGATCAAGTCCCGCATCCGCCGCATGGCGACCAACGACGTCGACGTGGTGATCACGGAGGTCGGCGGCACGGTCGGCGACATCGAGTCGCTGCCGTTCCTGGAGACCGTCCGCCAGGTCCGCCACGAGGTCGGCCGGGACAACGTCTTCGTCGTCCACATCTCGCTGCTGCCGTACATCGGCCCCTCCGGCGAGCTGAAGACCAAGCCGACCCAGCACTCCGTGGCCGCGCTGCGCAACATCGGCATCCAGCCCGACGCGATCGTGCTGCGCGCCGACCGCGAGGTCCCCACCGCGATCAAGCGGAAGATCTCGCTGATGTGCGACGTCGACGAGGCGGCGGTCGTCGCCGCGATCGACGCCCCCTCGATCTACGACATCCCCAAGGTCCTGCACACCGAGGGCCTGGACGCCTACGTCGTGCGCAAGCTCGACCTGCCCTTCCGCGACGTGGACTGGACGGTGTGGGAGGACCTGCTGGACCGCGTCCACAACCCCGACCACGAGGTCACCGTCGCGCTCGTCGGCAAGTACATCGACCTGCCCGACGCCTACCTCTCGGTCACCGAGGCCATGCGCGCCGGCGGCTTCGCGAACAAGGCCCGCGTCAAGGTCAAGTGGGTCGCGTCCGACGACTGCAAGACCCCCGCCGGTGCCCGCACGCAGCTCGGCGACGTCGACGGCATCCTCATCCCCGGCGGCTTCGGCGACCGGGGCGTCGCGGGCAAGGTCGGCGCGATCCAGTACGCCCGCGAGAACAAGGTCCCGCTCCTCGGCATCTGCCTGGGTCTCCAGTGCATCGTGATCGAGGCGGCCCGCAACCTCGCCGACATCCCCGAGGCCAACTCCACCGAGTTCGACGCCGCCACCGCGCACCCGGTGGTCTCCACGATGGAGGAGCAGCTGGCGTACGTCGAGGGCGCGGGCGACCTGGGCGGCACCATGCGTCTCGGCCTGTACCCGGCCAAGCTCGCCGAGGGCTCCGTCGTCCGTGAGACCTACGGCGACGCCCCGTACGTGGAGGAGCGCCACCGGCACCGCTACGAGGTCAACAACGCCTACCGCGCGGAGCTGGAGAAGAAGGCCGGTCTGGTCTTCTCCGGCACCTCCCCGGACAACAAGCTCGTCGAGTACGTCGAGTACCCGAAGGAGATCCACCCCTACCTGGTCGCCACCCAGGCGCACCCGGAGCTGAAGTCCCGCCCGACCCGTCCGCACCCGCTCTTCGCGGGCCTGGTGAAGGCGTCCGTCGAGCACAAGGCGGCCAAGCCCGCCAAGTAGGCCGAGCTGTCGGTCCCTGGCGTTAACGTTGCCGGGGTACGGGCCCTTTCCGGGCCGGTACCCCGGTTTTCGTATGTGGGAGGACAGCTCATGCAGGTGCAGGACACCCCGGAGGAGTGGCGGGTCGTCGCCACCGAGACCCCCTTCACGGGCAACAAGACGAGCGTCCGCACGGACGAGGTCGAGATGCCGGACGGCACGGTCGTGCGCCGCGACTACCAGGTCCACCCCGGCTCGGTGGCCGTGCTCGCCCTCGACGAGCAGGACCGGGTCCTCGTGCTCCGCCAGTACCGCCACCCGGTCCGGCAGCGGCTCTGGGAGATCCCGGCCGGACTCCTCGACGTGCCCGGCGAGAACCCGCTGCACGCGGCCCAGCGCGAGCTGTACGAGGAGGCGCACGTCAAGGCCGAGGAGTGGCGGGTCCTGAGTGACGTCTACACCACCCCCGGCGGCTGCGACGAGGCCGTACGGATCTTCCTCGCCCGGGGGGTCAGCGAGGCGGAGGGCGAGCGCTTCGAGGTCTCCGACGAGGAGGCCGACATGGAGCTGGCCCGGGTCCCGGTCGACGAACTCGTCCGGGGCGTCCTCGCGGGCGAGCTGCACAACACCTGTCTGGTCGTGGGCGTCCTCGCGCTGGTCGCCGCGCGGGCGGGCGAGGGCCTGGACTCCCTCCGCCCGGCGGACGCGCCTTGGCCGGCCCGGCCGTTCGCGGGATAGCAGAGCGAGGAGCCCGGTCGAAGAGCCCGATCGAGGAGTCAGTATGACCATCTGCTGATCCGATTGGGCGATGTGTCCGCCCTGCTCCGCCGGGTCCGTGCCACGCCCTGAACTACGCTCGGAAACGCCCGTGCGGAGCCCCCCGCCGGGATCGGCTCGTGCGCAGGTGGACGGGAGCGTGGCCCGTGACGGATCAGGCTGTGGCGACGGCCGTGAACCGGCGGTTCTTCGGCAGGCAAAGGGAGTTGAAGGCCCTGCGCGCCGACATCGAGCGCACCGGCCTCGACACCCTCACCGGCCGCAAGGCCCCCCGCGCCCGCGTCCTGCTCATCGCCGGGCGGCCCGGCTCCGGCCGTACCGCGCTCGCCGAGGAGCTGACCGCCGGGCTCGCCGACCGCTATCCCGACGGGGTGTTCCGGGCCCGGCTCACCGAGCCCGGCGGCGACCCCGTCCCCACCGCCCGCGTCGCCCGGGAACTCCTCGCAGAGCTGGGGGTCGCCGAGCCTCCCGGAGCCGCCGAGGACGAACTGACCGAACTCGTCCGGGGCGCGCTCTCCGGCCTCCGGGCCGTCCTCGTCCTCGACGACGCCGTCGACGCCGAACAGGCCGACCCGCTGATCCCGGACAACCCCGACGCCCTCGTCGTGGGCGTCGCCAGGGGCCCGCTCACCGGCATCCCCGACGTACGCCCCTGCACCCTCGGCGGGCTCGACCCCAAGTCGGCCATCGAACTGCTCACCGGCTTCACCGGCTCCGTACGCATCACCGTCGACCCCCAGGCGGCCGAGACCCTCGTCGAGGAGTGCGGGGGGCTGCCCGCAGCCGTCGTCCTCGCCGGGGGCTGGCTCTCCGTCCACCCCAGGGCCTCCGTCGCCGACCTCGCCAAACGGCTCAGGGCCGGCGGCGGCGACCCGCTCACCCGCGCCTTCCTCCTCGCCCACGAGGCCCTGCCGCCGACCGCCGCCCGGATACTGCGCTACCTCGCCCTGGCCCCGCTGGGCCGGGCCGACGCCCACACCGCCTCCGCCCTGGCGGGCTGCTCGGTCTCGGCGGCGGCCACCACCCTCGCCGACTTCGCCGCCCTCGGCGTGGTCTCCGGCCGCCCGGACGGACAGTACGACGTGCCAGGGCATCTCGTCCCGCTGCTCAGGGAACGCCTTGAGGAGCAGGACCGGCCCGCCGAGGTGCAGTTGGCCCGTGCCCGGATGCTGGAGCGGACCGTACGGCTCCTCCAGTCCTGCCGGGCGGTCACCGAGCCCGAGGGCTCGCCCGCCCGGCGGAAACTGGCCGGTCTGCCCCGGGCCCTGCGCTTCCCGACCCCGGCGGAGGCGGCCGAATGGCTGCGCACCCGGCAGTCCTTCCTGCTCGCCTGCGCCCGGCTCGCCGTCGCCGACGGGGAGCTGGACACCCTGGCGCGCCGGCTGATCGCCTCCCTGGTCAGAGCCCTCGCCGTGCACCGGGGCGCCGAGGCCGCCGCCCCCGAGCTGTACGGGCTCCACCAGCTGGTCCTGGACGTGGCCGAGCGGCGGGGGCTGCACCGGGAGCGGGCCGCCGCCCTGCTGAATCTGGCCGATCTCGACACCCGCACCGGCCGGAACAGGGAGGCCCTGACCCGCTACCGGGCGGCCCTGGACGCCGGGCGGGCCGCGAACGACCCGCACGCCACCGGCCGGGCGATGGAATCCGTAGGCGGCTCCTACCAGGAGCTGGGCGACTGGCAGCGGGCCGCCGACTGGTACGGACGGGCACTGGCCCACCGCCTCGCCCGGGAGGAGCACGTCGACCAGGCGCGCCTCTACGGGCGGCTCGGCGCCGTGCAGACCTACGCAGGCCGGTACGGCGAGGCCCTGCGGAACTGGCGGGCGGCCGCGGCGGGCCACCGGCGGCTCGACGATCTCCCGGGCTACGCACGGGCGTTGAGCGAGGCAGCCCGGGTCCAGGAGTACGCGGGCAGGCCCGAGGAGTCGCTGCGGACCTGCGAGGAGGCGGTGGAGTGGGCCCGGCGGGCACAGGACACCCGGCTTCAGGCCGCGCTCCGGCTCCGGCTCGCGGACACCCTCGACCGGCTCGGCGACCCCGCCGCCGCCCGGCTGCACCGGGCCACGGCTGATCGTCTGCTGGAAACGGAATCATCCGCCTGCGAAATCCGCAGTGGGTCCGGGAAAGATTAGTACTTTGAAAGGCTAGACAGAGGGAACTCCTTCATTAGACTGGGTCCGCCGCGTATGAACGTGGTCTGCCCCGGTGCGCCGCAGCGCATCCGGGTATACATCGCTTTGCCCCAGTTATCTCCACCCCCCTGATTCAAGGACCGTGATCGACGATGAAGGTCGGCATCCCCCGCGAGGTCAAGAACAACGAGTTCCGCGTGGCCATCACCCCCTCCGGTGTCCACGAGCTCGTCCGCCACGGCCACCAGGTCTTCGTCGAGCAGAACGCCGGTGTCGGCTCCTCGATCACGGACGAGGAGTACGTCTCCGCCGGAGCCGAGATCCTCCCCACCGCCGACGAGGTCTGGGCCGTCGCCGACCTGGTGCTCAAGGTCAAGGAGCCCATCGCGGAGGAGTACCACCGCCTCCGCAAGGACCAGACCCTCTTCACCTACCTGCACCTCGCCGCCTCCCGCGAGTGCACGGACGCGCTGCTCGCCTCCGGCACCACCGCCATCGCCTACGAGACGGTCGAGACCGCCACCCGCGCGCTCCCGCTGCTCGCCCCGATGTCCGAGGTCGCGGGCCGTCTGGCCCCGCAGGTCGGCGCCTACCACCTGATGCGCTCGGCCGGTGGCCGCGGCGTGCTGCCCGGCGGCGTCTCCGGCACCCACGCCGGCAAGGCGGTCGTCATCGGCGGCGGCGTCTCCGGCTGGAACGCCACCCAGATCGCCGTCGGCATGGGCTTCCACGTGACCCTGCTCGACAAGGACATCAACAAGCTCCGCGAGGCCGACAAGGTCTTCGGCAGCAAGGTGCAGACCGTCGTCTCCAACGCCTTCGAGCTGGAGAAGGCCGTCGTCGAGGCCGACCTCGTCATCGGCGCCGTCCTCATCCCGGGCGCCAAGGCCCCGAAGCTGGTCACCAACGAGCTCGTCGCCAAGATGAAGCCCGGAAGTGTCCTTGTCGACATCGCGATCGACCAGGGCGGCTGCTTCGAGGACTCGCACCCGACCACGCACACCGACCCGACCTTCCCGGTCCACAACTCGGTCTTCTACTGCGTGGCCAACATGCCGGGCGCCGTCCCGAACACCTCCACCTACGCCCTCACCAACGCCACGCTGCCCTACATCGTGTCGCTGGCGAACAACGGCTGGGCCGAGGCGCTGCGCCGCGACTCCGCCCTCGCCCTGGGTCTCAACACCCATGACGGCAAGGTCGTTTACAAGGAGGTCGCCGAGGCCCACGGTCTTGAGCACGTCGAGCTGAGCAGCCTCCTGGGCTGACCCGCGCGGCACCGCCGTCAACGCGTGCCGCCCCCGCGCACACCCGGCCGGACCTTGTTCGACAAGGTCCGGCCGGGCGTGTCTGGAGACCTGCCGGAACACGCGGTCGACTCGTCTCGAACGTGACCCTTCACCCGTTTCGCGCGTCCCCGAAAGGTGTGGACGCGTCCCCGCGCGCCCTTGACAGAGACGTGTTCGGTTGCCGACACATCAGGCCGGGTCCGGGGGATTGTGTTGCTGCGGACCGGTGACACGCCATAGAGTCGCCAACCGTCGGCATGGTGCCACGCTGACCTATCGATAAATGTTCCTGGTGACATCCAAGGAGGTAAGACGACTTGTGAATGAGTCGACAATTACTCCCGGGACCGGTGCGCCAGGTGCCCCGATCGGCTCCGTCGCGGTGCGGACCTTCGCGACGCACCAGCCCATGACGACAGCCCACACGATGAAGACGATGGACGGCCTACACGTGAACGCCACGGCCGGCAACGAGATGGGCCGAGAGTCCACCCACTTCGCCGCCTACGACGAGGTGCCCGAGGGGCACTTCTACGACCCCGACGCCGAGTACGAGCCCGACCCGGAGTACGCGGCCACCCTCGCACCCGACGCTGCCCGCCAGCGCCGCGAGCGGATCGGCCCGACCGGACGGCCCCTGCCGTACTTCCCGATCCCGGGTCCCCTGACCGACCACGGACCCGCGAAGATCATCGCGATGTGCAACCAGAAGGGCGGCGTCGGCAAGACCACGTCGACCATCAACCTGGGTGCCGCGCTCGCCGAGTACGGCCGCCGGGTCCTGCTCGTCGACTTCGACCCGCAGGGCGCCCTGTCGGTCGGCCTCGGCGTGAACCCGATGGAGCTGGACCTCACCGTCTACAACCTGCTCATGGAGCGGGGCATGTCGGCCGACGAGGTCCTCCTCAAGACCGCCGTGCCCAACATGGACCTGCTGCCGAGCAACATCGACCTCTCGGCCGCCGAAGTCCAGCTCGTCAGCGAGGTCGCGCGCGAGTCGACGCTCCAGCGCGCCCTGAAGCCGCTGATGAACGACTACGACTACATCGTGATCGACTGTCAGCCCTCGCTCGGCCTGCTGACCGTGAACGCCCTGACGGCGGCTCACAAGGTCATCGTGCCGCTGGAGTGCGAGTTCTTCGCCCTGCGCGGTGTGGCCCTGCTCACGGAGACCATCGAGAAGGTCCAGGAGCGGCTCAACCCCGAGCTGGAACTCGACGGCATCCTCGCCACGATGTACGACTCCCGTACGGTGCACAGCCGCGAGGTCCTCGCGCGCGTCGTGGAGGCCTTCGACGACCACGTCTACCACACGGTCATCGGGCGCACCGTGCGCTTCCCCGAGACCACGGTCGCGGGCGAGCCCATCACCACGTACGCCTCCAACTCCGTGGGCGCCGCCGCCTACCGCCAGCTCGCCAGGGAGGTGCTCGCCCGGTGTCACGCCGAGTGAGTCTGCCCGGAGCCGACGAACTCTTCCGTACGACCGGGGGGACGGCGCTCCAGGCGTCCGCACCCCGCCGGACCGTCCCGGCACCGCCGGGCGAGAGCGACCCGGCGGCCGAAGGTTCCGCCGAGCACACGGCGGCGGACCCCGAGTCCGCGGAGTCCGCCGGGCCGCGCGCCCGGACGGCGGAGCCCGAGGCATCCGCGCCCAAGACCGCACCCGGCGCGGCGGTACCCGCCCCGGCGGCGCGGCGGCGCGGCGGCCGGACCCCGAACCGGCGGCCCAGCGGCCGCGAGCGCCACGACGAGAAGATCACGGTCTACGTCTCCGCCGAGGAGCTGATGGACCTGGAGCACGCCCGGCTCGTGCTCAGGGGAGAGCACGGGCTCGCCGTCGACCGGGGCAGGATCGTCCGGGAGGCCGTCGCGGTCGTCCTGGCCGACCTGGAGTCCCGGGGCGACGCGAGCATCCTCGTGCGCCGTCTGCGCGGCCGCTGACGGTAGCCTGCGGGCCCACGCGCCCCCGTTCCCCTCTGGACCCCCATGCACCACGTCCCTGACGAAACGTCCCGCCCGTCGCGCCCTTCCCGGAGCGGCGGGCCGGACGCGTCGACGGAGGCGGGGCCACCGCCCGCCGACGTCCCCCGGCCTCAGACCCCGGCCGATCCCACCGCATCGGCCGCTCCCGCCGCTCAGGCAGATACGGCCGGTCCTGCCGTTCCTGGCGGCCCTGCCGCACCGGCCACTCTGGTCACTCCTGTTACTCCCGTCACTCTGGTCACACCGGCCGCTCCGGTTTCCTCGGCCGCTCCGGTCGCGGAGGCGGCGCCCGAGGGCCCTGAGGGCGACGGACGGTTCACCGTCCGGCTCGCGAACTTCGAAGGCCCCTTCGATCTGCTCCTCCAGCTGATCGCCCGGCACAAGCTCGACGTCACCGAGGTCGCGCTCTCCACGGTCACCGACGAGTTCATGGCCCATCTGCGGGCCCTCGGCCCCGACGGCGACCTCGACCAGACGACCGAGTTCCTGGTCGTCGCCGCCACTCTCCTCGACCTCAAGGCCGCCCGGCTGCTGCCCGTCGCCGAGGTGGAGGACGAAGCCGATCTGGCTCTCCTGGAAGCCCGGGACCTGCTCTTCGCCCGGCTCCTCCAGTACCGCGCCTACAAGCGGATCGCCGAGATCCTCGACACGCGCTGGGACGCGGAGGGCCGCCGCCACCCCCGTACCGCGGGACTCGAACCGCACCACGCGGCCCTGCTCCCCGAGGTCGTCATCTCCCTCGGCCTGGAGGGCTTCGCCCGGCTGGCCGCCGAGGCCCTCGCGCCCCGGCCCGAGCCCGAGGTGTACGTCGACCACATCCACACCCCGCTGGTCAGCGTCCGCGAGCAGGCCGCCGTGGTCGTCGCCCTGCTGCGGGAGCGCGGCACGGCGCTCTTCCGGGAGCTGGTGGAGGACGCGGGCGGCGACACCCTCACCGTCGTCGCCCGCTTCCTCGCCCTCCTGGAGCTGTACCGGGAGAAGGCGGTCGCCCTCGACCAGGAGACCGCCCTGGGGGACCTCACGATCTCCTGGACCGGCGGGGACGCCGACCCCACCGCGGCCGTGACCGACGAATTCGACCAGGAGGCTCCCGTATGAGCGACCTCAAGTCCGTGAGCGGCCTCAAGCCCGCCCTCGAAGCCGTCCTCATGGTCGTCGACGAGCCCGCCGACGAGGAGGGCCTGGCCCGGGTCCTGGACCGCGCCCCCGAGGAGGTCGCGGAGGCCCTGGCCGAGCTGGCGGGGGAGTACACCGCGCAGGGCCGCGGCTTCGAGCTGCGGCAGGTGGCGGGCGGCTGGCGCTTCTACAGCCGTCCCGAGCACGCCCACGCGGTCGAGGCCTACGTCCTGGACGGGCGGCAGGCCCGGCTCACCCGCGCGGCCCTGGAGACGCTCGCGGTCGTCGCGTACCGCCAGCCGGTCAGCCGTTCCCGGGTCTCGGCGGTCCGCGGGGTCAACTGCGACGGGGTCATGCGCACCCTCCTCCAGCGGGGTCTGGTGGAGGAGACGGGCGCGGAACCCGAAACAGGTGCGATCCTGTACAGGACGACGAACTACTTCCTGGAGCGGATGGGCCTGCGCGGCCTGGACGAACTCCCCGAGCCGGCGCCCTTCCTCCCCGAGGCGGCGGCGGTCGAACCGGACTCGCTGGAAGGAGTGCCGTCGTTCGACCCGGATGCACCGGGTCGTGAGGACGACGACGACAAGACGGAAGTTTGATGCGAAGCAGCAGCGGCAGGAACAGCAGCGGAAACAACGGCGGGAGCCGTGGTGGCAACAGCGGCGGCCGCGGCGGCAGCAGCGGCGGCGGCCGGGGCGGCTCCGGCTCCGGTGGCGGCGGCGGCTACCGGGGCTCCGGTGGTGGCGGCGGCAGCGGCGCCGGTGGCGGCTACCGGGGTGGCTCCTCCGGCTCCGGTGGCGGCTCCCGGGGCGGCAGCGGCTCCGGCGGTGGCGGCTACCAGGGTGGCGGCTCCGGCGGTGGCTACCGGGGCGGCAGCGGCTCCGGTGGCGGCGGCTACCAGGGCGGTGGCTCCGGTGCCGCT